>JANXTF010000063.1 GCA_025352565.1 Rhodospirillales bacterium
GTCGGGATCAGCGGTTTTGGCGGCGGCGAGGCGATGCGTCTGGTCGCGAGCCACCCGTCTTTCGAACTGACCTACGCCGCGGGCGAGGGTAGCGCCGGCAGCCGGTTGGTGGACCGTTTTCCCGGTGTGCCGGCCAAGCTCGCCGAGCTGGTGATCGAGAAGTGGGACCCCGCGGCCCTGCCAAAGCTCGACGTGCTGTTCGCGTCTCTGCCCACAGGCACTTCGGCCGAGGCGCTGGCGCGCGTCCCCAGGGACGTGAAGATCGTCGATATCGGCGGCGACCACCGCTACGCCGAGGGTTGGGCATACGGCCTAGCCGATGTGTGGCCAGCCGAGATCGAGGGTCGGACCCGCGTCGCCAACCCTGGCTGCTTCCCCGTGGCGACGCTGACCGCGCTGGCGCCGCTGCTGGCCGACAAGCTGATCGAACCCGCCAACATCGTGATCGACGCCAAGACCGGCATCTCCGGTGCCGGCCGGGGCGGCGCCGACAGCAGGTTCGGCTACGCCGAGAGCAACGAGAACCTGATACCCTACGGCCTGCTCAAGCACGTCCACATGCCCGAGATCGCCGCCACAATCGAGAGGCTGAGCGGCGGCAGCGCGGCCGGGCTGGTGTTCACGCCGCACCTGGTGCCGATGACCCGTGGCGTGCTCGTCACCATTTATTGCCGTGGCCGCGCCACCACGGATCAGTGCCTGGACGCGGCCCGGCGCTTCTACGCCGGGCGGGCGTTCGTCCGCGTGACCGACAAGCCGCCGCAGACCAAATGGGCCACCGGCTCGAACCTCGCGTTCGTCAGCTATGCGGCCGATCCCGAGCGCAACCTGGTGATCGCGATGGGCGTGGTGGACAACCTCGGCAAGGGAGCGGCCGGTCAGGCGGTGCAGAATGCGAACCTGGTCTGCGGCCTGCCAGAAACTGCGGGGCTGGACGGCGCACCTGTTTGGCCGTGAGCTTCGTAGCATAGGGGACTGTAGATGGCACTTGAACTGAGGCCGAAATGCGAGTTTTGCGACAAGGACCTGCCACCCAACTCGACGGAGGCGCGAATCTGCACCTACGAGTGTACGTTCTGTGCTGATTGTGCCAACAACCGGCTCCTTAACGTGTGCCCGAACTGCGGCGGAGGGTTCGTGCCGCGTCCCATCCGTCCCGCGATAGAATGGCGCCCAGGTTTGTCGGTTGCAAAACAGCCTGCCTCCGAGAAGCGGCATCACTTGCGTTATGACCTGGAGGACACTGCCCAGCACTCGGCCCGCATCGGCAAGATAGCTCCCGAGCTTCGGTGAGAAGGGTCCGGCAGCCTCGTTGTGCGATGTGAGCTGCACGGGGCAGTCCAGGCACTGTGTCCGTCAAACGAACCCTGGCGGGCAGCGTGCCGGGCACCGATCGTATGACGAAATGCCACAGCCTGCCGGTGCCGATGGCGCTCCTGCCGTGCCTGACACCTAACGTAACGTGCAAGCCATTGGGGTAGGGTTATGGTCCGCGGTGCCACCACGGGGAATTATTGATGCCACTCCTTGCACCTTCGGCCTTGGTGCTTGCGTTCCCAGACCGCCATATGGGCACCGTCTGGTTCCCCCGTGTGATGGCTTAGGCGCATGTTCGGGCGCCACGCCGTCTACATCCTGGCGGTAGGCTTCGCCTCCCTTGCCGCACTGAGTGGCGCAAACGGCCAAACGGGAACGGTTCAGCCCATTTTCCAGCAGGGTGCTTGTAACTTGCCCGGACTGTCCCCGGAGATCGCGTCACGGGTCCAGTGCGGAACCGTCAGCGTGCCCCGCGGCTATGACAGGCCCGGTTCCGGGGTGTTCAAGCTGGCCGTCGTGGTGGTCAAGAGCGCGCAACAGCCTGCGTTGCCCGATGCCGTGGTTTACATCAGCGGTGGCCCTGGCTCCCCGCTGACAAAGTACACGGAGAGCCAGGCTCGCCATCCATACGCGCCTGGCCGCGACCTCATTCTGGTGGACCAGCGCGGCATCGGGCGTTCGGAGCCGGGCCTGTGCCCGGATGTCGCCGGTGAACTCCTCGGTGCCGGGTTCGCCGTGGCGGACAGCATAAGCGCCGAGACGCAAGACCGGCGCCGTTCCTTGTTCATGGCGTGCCGGGATGCGGCGAAGGCGCAAGGAATCAACCTTGACGACTTCGGAACGGATGCCACGGTGGAGGACTTCGAGCAGGTCCGCAAGGCGCTCGGCGTCGCCCGCTGGAACGTCGTCGGCAACTCGTATGGCACCACGGTTGCAATGACGTTGATGGCACACCATCCCGAAGCGATCCGCTCGGCCGTGCTGGACTCCGTTTACCCGCCCGACCTGGTGCTACCCCCATGGTCGGCCAGGGTCGCCGCGGCCCGGACTGCCTTCTTCGGCATGTGCGAACAGAACCCGGCTTGCACCGCCGCTTTCCCCGACCTCGCCGGGCAATATCAGCGGACCCTGGAGCGTCTGTCCCATGCGCCCCTGACTGTCGCCGTGCCCGCGGCGATGCACCAGCCGGACAACCAGGCACCGCTCACCGCGTCGCTGTTCGGGATGGTCGTGGCCCTCCGCCTCTACTACCCGGAGAACTACCCGGACCTGCCAAGGCTGATCGCCACGGTCCACGACGGCAAGGCCGACGACTTCGCGGCAGCTCTTGCCGCCGTCCTGTCGGGCGCGGCAGACACAAACCATGCCGCCCACATCGCCGTCGAGTGCCGCGACCGCCCGCATCTGCGCGAGCCGGCCGGCGCTGAAGCGGACCCGCTGGACCGGATCGTGGACCAAGGCATCTGCACCGGCTGGTCCGACCTTGGACCGCCCCCGGTCATCCCGACAGGCACGAACATCCCAACCCTGGTGCTTGCTGGCCAGTTCGATCCGAACGCCACCCCGCCGCTCAGCCACCATGTTGCCGAGCTGATCGGGGATCACGCGCGCTGGGTCGAGTTCCCGCTGATCGGCCACAACGTCCGGCACATCAGCCCGTGTGCCGCGGGGATCGTGGCGGCGTTCATCGGCCAGCCGGAACAGGCGTTGGACACGTCATGCGCCCAACAGCCCAAGCCCATCCGGTTCCTGCCGCGATGACGGCACGGCCCTGGGCCTGCGCCGCAGCGTTCATGGTCTGCGCGTGTACCGCGGCGGCGCAGCAGCCTTGCGGATGACGGACGGCCAAGCCGAGACGATGTTTGCTGGCATCCGCTGGGTTGAGACGAGCGGCAAGGCGATTTGCCCGCATTGCGCCTGCCCGAGCTGCTATGAGGCTCGCCGCCCCGACGGCGCGCTCCGGTTCCGCTGCAAGGGGTGCCGCAAGGATTTCAGCCTCACGTCGGACACCCTGTTCGCCTTCCACAAGATGCCGCTCCGGCGCTATCTCGCCGCCATTGCGATTTTAGCAACGAAATGAAGGGCCTCAAGGTTGGCGGCGAAGGCGAGACGGCGCGACGACGTGGCATTGCCCTCCTGCACGCCATCCGCCTGACCTTGGATGGACAGCCGCTGCCGGTCGGCCCATAGATCGGGCCATCGGCTGCTTGCTGCGGACCACGCAATCGCGCGGATCAGGGCAGTGACAGCCGCATCGTCGCCGATGTCAGCAATCGATGCCCATGCGACAGGATGTCACGATCATGGCCAGGACCAGCGTGCCGGCGACCCGCACCGACACAAACATCATCCGTCTCAAGGTGACGCTGCGCGGCGTGAAGCCGCCGGTGTGGCGCCG
This sequence comes from Rhodospirillales bacterium, assembly GCA_025352565.1. Taxonomy (GTDB): domain Bacteria; phylum Pseudomonadota; class Alphaproteobacteria; order Acetobacterales; family Acetobacteraceae; genus JANXTF01. The sequence continues at coordinate 3,716 of JANXTF010000063.1, forward strand.
GTTGCTGATGCCCGGCACGATGACCCTCGGCCAGTTGCACACGGCTATCCAGTCGGCGATGGGTTGGCATGACAGCCACCTCCATGTCTTCGATATCGGTGGCGAGGCGTTTGGCGACCGGCGCAGCGTTGACGACGTCGCCGACGAAAGGCGGCCAACCCTGAACGGCCTGCTCAAAGCCAGCGTCGTTCGGTTCGGTTACACTTATGACTTCGGTGACAATTGGGAACACACGATCGCATTCGAAAAAAGTGAAAGCGCGGTCGAGGGGGAATCCTGTCCCGTCTGCATCGCTGGAAAACGTAATTGTCGGCCAGAAGATTGCGGTGGTGTCTGGGGCTATCAACAGTTGCTGGGCATACTGGCCGATCCCAGGCACCCGGACCACGCAGATCAGCTTGAATGGATCGGCGAAGCGTTCGATCCGAACGCTTTCAATCGGGAACGCGCCAATTTGGCGCTGGCTGCTCGGTTCGGAAAAAAATAGAGGCCTGAAAAGGCACCAGTATGGTCGTGAGCAATTACCTCCGCGCAACACCCCGCTCGTTGCGATCCGCGCAGGGCGTCACCCGCATCGCATCCGGCGTGGTTGAACAGGTAATTTCCGGTTTGGACGGTCGATACGGCAACTCCGCGGGTAGGCCGGTCGTTGACAGGGCTTATCAGGGAGGGTCCGTCATGCCGAACGACACCAAGAGCACGAGTAATCTGCTGGATGCCCAGGGCGAGGTCTTCCATCAAGCGGCCGACCAGGTGCACGCGGCGGGCGATCAGATCACTGACTCCATTCGTCGTCAGCCTCTCACAGCAGCGTTGATCATCTTCGCCATCGGGTATGTGCTGGGGAAGGTCACCTGAAATCAGGGCGTCGCGAATACGAGAATCGTCCAGCAGCGTCGCGGACATCGCAGCCGCCTATCGGCATATGCGGGCAGCGGCGCCGAACGGCGGGCCGATTATAGTAGGGTCCCCCGCAGGATCAGCATCGCGACGCTGAAGTAGATCACGAGTCCGGTAACGTCTACGAGGGTGGCGACGAACGGGGCGGACGCGGTTGCCGGGTCGAAGCCGATCCGCTGGAGCACGAAGGGCAGCATGGAGCCGGTCATCGAGCCGAACGTGACGATGCCGACGAGGGCCGCGCCGACGGTGAGCGCCACCAACGCCCATTGCTCGCCGTAGTCGTAGAACCCCAACTTTTGCCACAGGGCGATGCGCGCGATGCCGATCACCCCAAGGAGGGCGCCGAGCGTGATCCCCGTCGGCAGTTCTCGAATGGCGATGCGCCACCAATCTCGCAGCTGGATTTGACGCAGCGCGAGTGCCCGGATCAAAAGCGAAGTGGCCTGCGATCCGGAGTTGCCGCCCGAACTCATGATGAGCGGGATGAACAGCGTGAGCACGATGGCCTTCTCCAGCTCGCCTTCGAAGCCCTGCATGGCGCTCGCGGTCAGCATTTCGGAGAGGAACAGGGCGCAGAGCCAGCCGCCGCGCTTGCGGATCATCTGCCAGAAGCCGATTTCCAGGTAGGGAGCGCCCAGGGCCTCCATTCCGCCGAAGCGTTGCACCTGCTCTGTCTGGCGCTGCACCATGACGTCGATCACGTCATCGACCGTGACGATGCCGATCACATGATCCTGCTCGTCGACCACCGGCACTGCGAGCATGTCGTATTTGGAAATGAGCCGGGCCACATCGTCGCGCGACGCCAGCGCCGTCACGGTGAGAGGCCGGCGAGTCGATGCCGCCGTCAGCACGTTTGCATCAGGGTCGCCCGAGATGAGGCGGCGCAGCGGCACGACATGCACGAGAGCCCGGTTCACCGGTTCGACGACGTAGATGGAGTAAATCGTCTCGCTTGCGTGCTCGACCTTTCGGATATGGTCCAGCACCTGGGCAATGGTCCAGGTGAAAGGAACGGAGACGAACTCTGTCGTCATGATCGAACCGGCCGTCCCCTCCGGGTAGGCGAGCAATGCCTCGATCGAGCTTTTCTTCCGAGGATCGAGGTGCTTCAGCAACTCGGAGCGAACCGGCTCGGCGGTGACCCGGAACACGTCGGCCACACGGTCCGCCGACATGCCCGCGAGCAGCTGTGCGGCGCGTTCCGGTGGCAAGGCGGCAATGATCTCAGCCCCGCGTTCCAGCCCCGGCTGATCGAGGACGGCAATGGCCTTGTCCAACGGCAGGTGCAGCAGGACGGCCGCCGCGATAACCGATGGCTGCCGGTCCAGTACATCGACGATGTCGGCCGCACGTTCATCGGCCAGGCGATGCGCCAGTGCGACAGGGGCGCCGACCTTACCGTCAGGCATCAATGCGGTGGGCGCGGCATCGACATCGGAAGGGCTCATTTCGGCTGCAATCCTTCTTGACAGCATACCCGACCGGAAGACGGATCGTTTAACCAGACTACGTCAATTGCCGACGATGTCATCCGCCTCCTGAGCCGCCATCTTCGTGGACGTGGCGCCCCTACGAGCAATCCTTCCCCTGATAAGGCCGACCGCCCGCCGCCTTGGCGGCACTTTCGGTCATGGAGGTGCCCCGTTTGGCCCCGTAAAAACGGTCGCCCTGGCAGTAGAAGATGCGGGAACTGGCGTCCATCCACACGTGAACGGCCCCGCCGCCGGGGATTGGCATCGGCACGGTAGGGGCGCTCATCGTGCGCGGTGCCCCCTTTACCGAGCCCGGAACAGTGGCCGCGCCTGGAGCAGTGGCCGCGCCCGGAACACGCTGGGCGGACACGATCGATGCCGGGCCGCCATGCCCTGCGCAAGCGGTGCTGGGAGCCCGGCCGGGAACAATGGTGCCATCCTGGCAGATCACGTTGAACCCGCTGCGTTGCGCCTGGGCCGGCGACGCCGCGACGAGCGCCAGTCCGGCGGCAACGATAGCGATACGCAGATGATGGTCCATGGCGGCCTCTGAGTTGCTGACGGGGCAATGTGCCGCGCTCTTTCTGAGTTTCGCAACGACGAGGCCGCGTCAGCAGTGGGTCTCAATGCGACAGGTCCGCAAGTGCGGTCGAGGGTTACGCGCTGAGTCCAGAATGCAACACGCACGTCGGCTCATGGCGGCGACCGGTCCTGGCCCGGATATGATGGTGATCGGACTACCCGGTCCTGCAAAGAATCTGTTTCCAGATGGCTCCTTCGTCGAGCAGCACGAACTCGCGGCGCAGGCCCCAGGGACCGAACTCGGCGTGACCGATGCCCATGACGTGGATCTCGGCGCCCGAGGGCGGCCCGAAGCTGCCCCAGCCATCGTGCGTGCCGGTCAGCGACCAGCGTATCGCCGCCCGCGGCGGCAACATCGCGTCGTCCCGGCCGATCTGGTGATGTATCGCGAAATGCGCCGAGGGAAACGCCGCGCGCAACCCCATCCAGAATCGGTCGGCCGGGGCATGACCGTGTCCGGTTCGCCCGCCGGGAAGCTCGAGTTGGCAGGCACGATCGTATTCGGCCGGGATGATGGCCATGTCCGCGTTCATGATGCGGGACAGGATGTCGGCATAGCGATGCCCGGCGGGATGGTCGTTACCGGCGCCGCTGTAACCGCCGTCGATGTCCAGGGCAGGCATGAAGGGGCGGGCGCATCGCTCCGGGCCACCCTCGCGGGCGATCTGGTCGGCGGCGAAACGCTTCGGCTCCCACCCCATCTGGCGGATGATGGCGCCGTGGTCGCGGATCAACCACTCGTCATAGATCTGGTCCCCGCGCGCGGCGCAGTCGGCGACGACCCGATAGACCAGCCTGGTGCCGGTCGCGGGTCCGAACACGCCGTCGCCGGTGTGGGTGGCGGTGGACAGCAGGCGATGCGAGGACAGGAAGCCCCCGCCGGGCGCCTCGCACCAGATGACGTCCTCGCCCAGCAGCGCGCGGTCGGGGAACTCGGCGAGAGTGGCCATGGTCGCGGCGATCACGCGGCCGTTGCCGGCGGCGATGCCGGAGGGCGTGCGCACCACGACGCCCGGCGCGTAGGACCGCTGCAGCGAGGCGATGGCGCGGTTCTCCCAGATCTCGCGGGTGATCCCCAGGATGTAGGCCGGCGGGTCGGTCCATCGCGGATCGAACCCGTCCATGGCACGGGAGCGCGGGGTCACGGGCGGCTGGTCCGGCGCATCGCTCATCCTTTCACGGCCCCCTGGGTCAGCCCGGAGACGATCTGGCGCTGGAACGCCATCACCAACAGGAACAGCGGGGCGGTGATCGACACCGCCGCGGCGATCGCCTCGATCTGGTCGGAGGCGCGCGTGTCGCGGTTCAGGAACTGCGTGATCGCCGGCACCATCGTCTGCGACTGCGCGTCGAGCAAAAGCGAGGTCACGAGATAGTCGTTGTAGGCGAGCAGGAAGGCGAACAGCCCGGTGGTGACGACGCCGGGCCACATCACCGGCATGATGACGCGCCAGAACGCCCCGAAATGGCTGCAGCCGTCCACTTGCGCGGCCTCGTCGAGCTCGCGCGGGATGTTGTCGAAGAACGAGCGCATCATCCAGATGGTGAAGGGCTGGTTGATCGAGACGAGCACCACGACGACCGCAAGCGGCTGGCCGTAGAGCGTCGGCGGCCCGGCGCTAAACATGTGCAGGAACGCGCCGAGCCCAGGTGCGCTCCAGAACGGCGCCAGCAGATCGCGCGAGGCGAGGAAGAACGGCACGTAACCGGTCACCAGCACGGAATGCGGCAGGGCGCGGAAAACAAGCGCCGCGATCAGCAGCCAGAACGAGAGCTTCCCGCCGGCCCGAGCGAGGCCGTAGCCGGCCAGCGTGCCGACGGTGAGTGAGACGGCGACTGTGCCAAGGGTGATCAGGATCGAGTTCTCGAAGTTGCGGTAGAAGGCGTGCTCGATCCAGACGGCGCGGTAATGTTCGAGCGTGATGCCGACGATGGGTTCGGCGAGGTGGCCGAGCAGCCATACCGGGGCGAGCAGCCGGTCGAGTGCGGCGGCGGCGGCGGGCAGCGCCACCAGCAGCACCGCGCCCGCCAGCAGGGCATAGGTCAGGACGGCCAAAATCCAGCCGATCCGGACCAAACCAGCCGGCGCGAGGCGGCTGGCCGCGCGGGCGCCGAGCCAACCGGGCAGGAGCGCGAGCGCGACCATCGCGGCCACGCCCGCCAGCATGTCGATCGCCGACAGCCCGGCACCGGCCGCGCGGCTGGCGGGTCCGAGCAGGACGTCCAGCGGGCGCGACGACAGCGCATCGACCGGCACGCGGAACGACATCAATGCCGTCCAGGCCAGCGGGAACGTCGCGACGACCGCCCACAGCGCGACGCCGATTCCGACCAGCAGGCGCAGCGCCGGAGGCTGGCGGCGCGCGGCCGCGAGACTGGCGCCCCGCGCCCGTGCCATCACCGTCCGCCCCGCTGCGCCCGCCAGGTGCGGACAACGACGGGGACCAGGAGCACGACGATGCCGATCATGGTCAGCATCGACGAGGCGGAGGCGCGGGTGATGGCGCGGTTGCCGGTCTGGTCCGGGTTCAACAGGCTGTAAGTGAGGTATTGCAGCGAGATGCGGTAAGCCTGACTGGAGAAGCCGATGATTTCCTCGAACACGCGGTAGCTGTCCATCAGGTGGATCAGCGCGACGAAGGTGATCAGCGGCACGAGATGCGGGATGACGACGCAGCGCAACCGCTGCAGCCGCGAGGCGCCGTCGACGATGGCTGCCTCCAGCGTATCCCGCTCGACCGTCTGCAGCCCGGCATAGAACACCACGAAGGCGAACGGAGTCGCGTGCCAGACGCGATAGGTCAGCATCAGCAGCTCGATTGTCCAGCCTTGGGCGAACATCGAGAGGCGGCTGCCGGTGATCGCACGGATAACGCCGGTGAGCACGCCGTCGCCGACGAACAGCCAGCGGATGGACAGCGCACCGATAACCGGGGTGATGATGAACGGCAGCAGCGAGACGAAGATCAGCGGCCCCCGGTACCGGGCCGCGAGGCTGTCGATCGCCAGCGCCAGCAGAAGCCCCAGACCGATCACGAGCGGCAGCGTAACCAGGGTAAAGGTCAGGGTGAAGCGAAGGGCCGCGTAAAAATCGATCGACAGCAGGCCGGCCACGCCGTCGCCACCCACGTTGAAAGCCCGCGCCACCGCCTCCGGCTGCAGCAGCGCGCGATACGCATCGAGACCGATGAAGGCGGTCGTGGTGACCGGAACGCCGGCGGCGTCGCGCCTGGGGCGCGAGCGGGTTTCGGTCACGCAGTTCGTGGCGAGGAAGCCAGGCGTGCAGGCCTGCTCCTGCACCACCTCGTACACGGGCTGCGTGGCATGGAAGCTCTGCACGAAGACGCTGCCGAGCGGCAGGGCGATGAACAGAAGCATCAGCACCATCGAAGGCGCGACGAACAACGCGAAGGTCCTCGTCCGCAACGGGCGTCTCCGCGCGCCCAGACGCTACTTCAACAGGCCTTGCTCCCGCGCCTTGACGAGATAGGCGGCGTCGATGTCGGCCAGCGTCTTCTCCGCCGTCTTGCGGCCGGTCAGATAGTCAGCCACGCCATCGCCGATCACCGCCGAGACCAAGCCCATGACGGCGTTGGATGGATAGGCCGGCGCACCGCCATTGGCCGACGCGATCACGCCTTCGGCGAGCTTGCCTGGGGCATACCCTTTGATGAGCCAGACCACGGCGCCCGGCGCGGCCTTCACGGTTTGCGGGCCGAGGCCCTGCATCGCGACCCGGAACGCCGCGTCGGCCTGGGCATCGGGGATGTTTTTGGCGATCACGATGCCGTCCCACCAGAGGGTGGTGGCGGATTTGCCGCCGCGGATGGCCTGCGGCGCGGCGGCCATGGCGATCTTGCCGACGACCTGGCTCTCCTTGGGGTCGTCGAGGGCCGCGGCGCGCGAGGCCCACAGGTTGGACATCGCGATCTTGCCTTGCTGGAACTGCTTCTGCACGAAGGTCGATTCCGAGACGAGATACTCGGGGTCCATGTAGGCGGACAGCTTCTTCAGCATTGCCAGTGTCTTCAACCCGGCGTCGGAGGCGATGCTGGGCGTGTTGTCGGGGCGGGTGAAGCTGCCGCCGTAGCCGAGGAAGAGGTTGACGAACTCCAGGCTCAGATCGAAGCCCGGCTTCATCGTCGCCCCCAGCGGATAGGCGACCCGTCCGGACGCCTTGATCTTTTCGGCGGCGGCGAGCACGTCGTCCCAGGTGGTCGGCACGGCGATGCCCAGCTCCTGAAGGATATCGGAGCGGTAGATGAAATTCTGGGCGTTGACGTCCATCGCGACCGCCATCGTCGCGCCGTCGATCTTGATGAGCTGGTTGGGCTGAAGCTGCTGGCCATACTTGCCGATCAGGGCATCGAGCGGGCGGATGGTCCCCGCATTCAGCAGCGGCACGACGGTTCCGTTGGAGACGCCGCCGATGTCGTAGAGGGCGGGGTTGGCGGCGAACGCGGCCGGTTGCTTGGTGCGGAACTCCTGATCGAGCTCCGACCTGACATTGCCGCACTCGGCCATGCTGGCGGTGACGGCCTTCCATGCCTCGAAGGCGGCGGTCAGCGACTTCACCGGGACGGTGTTCTGGAAGTCGCACGCGGCGTGCGCCGCGGCGGGCAAGCAAAGGCCGAGCGCGACGGCAGCGAACTTGAGGCGCCTCATGGGTCGGTCTCCCGGTTGGAAGCAAACGTAAAAGCGGGCGGCACGCGCGAACGCATGCCATGGCCGGAACAAATAGCAGATCGCGCACGGCGTTGACGATGGCGATTGCGATTGCGATTGCGATTGGAGCAGCATCGTCGGCGCCGTGGCAACGTTGACAGCCGGTCGAGAGGAAGGAAAATGGCCTCCCGCCTTCCAGCTCGGTGGATAAGCACATGCGGTCGCCAGCCCACCATGTCGCCAACAAGCGGATCGTCCGCGATCATCTCCGTGCGATCGCCGACGCGACGTCATCGGGCATCGAGGCGGCCCTTGGCCGGGCCTACCATCCGAATGCGGCGTGGCGCGGCTCACATCCTCTGAACGAGATGTCCGGCGTCGGCGCGATCGCCGCGGTCGTCTGGCAACCCCTGATGCGGAGCCTTCCCGATCTCGAGAGGCGCGACGCGATCCTGGTGGCCGGCGCGTATGACGGCCATGACTTCGTCGGTGCCGTCGGCCATTACTGCGGCACGTTCCGGGAGGACTGGCTCACGATCCCGGCCACCGGCCGCCCGGTCCAGCTCCGCTACGGCGAATTCCACCGCGTGCAGGACGGCCGGATCGCGCAGAGCACGGTAATTCTCGACGTGCTCGACCTGATCCGCCAGGCCGGCTTCTGGCCGCTCGCGCCGAGCCTTGGGACCGAAGGGTTGTGGCCGGCGCCGATCACCGGCGACGGGACCGCGCTCGTCGAATACGACGCGGCGATTGGCGCCGCCAGCCTCGCGCAGATGCGCGAGATGCAGGCGGCACTCGGGCTTCACGGCGACTGGCAGGCGACCGGGCGTGACGCGTTCCTGCTGCCGTCCCAGGTCGCGCACTGGCACCCGAAGATGATGTGGTATGGTCCGTCCGGTATCGGCATGACACGCGGGATGCAGGGCTTCGTCGATTACCACCGCCTGCCCTGGCGTAGCGCGTTCCACAACACCGTCGGCAGCCAGCATTACGTGCGCGTCGGCGACGGCGCCTATTCGGCGACCAGTGGCTGGCCGAGCGTGACCGCGGACCATCTTGGCAGCGGCTTTCTGGGGCTCGGCCCGACGGGCCGCAAAGTTGGCATGCGAGTGATGGATTTCTACCTCCACCATGAAGGACTGATCCGCGAGAACTGGGTGCCGATCGACATCATCGATATTCTTCGGCAAATGGACGTCGATGTTTTCGCCCGCATGCGGAGCCTGTTCCGCCGCGGACGATAGCGCATCGCCTCATAAACGCACTCCGTAGCCCCCATCATGCGAAGGCGCGCAGGTCCAGCGTGCGCGGGTGTTCGGGCGATGCGCCGCCCGCCGGCTCGGGCATCGGCCCCGGCGTATGCCCGATGGCCAGGAAGCGCGAGCGGCGCCGGGCCTCCGCCTCGTTCGCGTTGACCGGGAACGTGTCGTAGCTGAGCCCTCCGGGGTGGGACACGTGGTGGGTCAGCCCACCCAGCGAGCGGCCGGTCCAGCGGTCGAAGATGTCGAACACCAACGGGGTCTGCGCCTTGATGCCAGGGTGCAGTGCCATCGGCGGGTCCCACGCCTTGAACCGCACGCCGGCGACGAACTCGCCCTCCACGCCGGTCGGGCCGAGCGGGACCGCGACGCCGTTGCACGCCAGCACGAACCGCTCCGGCTCCCACCCGGTCACCGACGCCTGCAGCCGCTCGATGGAGCTGTCCACGCTGCGGACCGTGCCGCCGATCCCGGCGACCTCGCCGAGCGCGTGCCACGGTTCCAGCGCGTGGCGCAGCTCGAGTGCCGCGCCGTGGACCGCGACGCCGCCCACGCGGGGGAAGCGGAATTCCAGATGGGGCGCGAACCACGCCGGGTCGATGCGGGTGCCGTAGGACGACAGCTCCTCCAGCGCATCCTGAAAGTCTTGCCAGACGAAGTGCGGCAGCATGAACTCGTCGTGCACCCGCGTGCCCCAGCGGACCAGGCGGCGCTGGTACGGCGTGCGCCAGAAGGCGGCGACGGCGGCGCGCATCAGCAGCATCTGCGCGCAGGACATCTGGGCGTGCGGCGGCATCTCGAAGGCGCGGAACTCCACCAAGCCGAGCCGGCCGGAGGAACTGTCCGGCGAGAACATCTTGTCGATGCAGAACTCGGTCCGGTGCGTGTTGCCGGTCATGTCGGTCAGGATGTTGCGCAGCATGCGGTCGATCATCCACGGCGGCGTCTCGACCCCGGGCTTGATGCCGCGGAACGCGACCTCCAGCTCGAACAGCGCGTCCTGCCGCGCCTCGTCGATGCGTGGGTGCTGGCTCATCGGGCCTATGAACAGGCCGCTGAACAGGTAAGACAGGCTGGGATGGTTGTGCCAGAAGCCCAGCAATGATTTCAGGAGGTCGGGGCGGCGCAGGAACGGGCTGTCGTTCGGCGTGGCCGCGCCCATCACGACGTGGTTGCCGCCGCCCGTACCGACATGGCGGCCGTCCAGCATGAACTTCTCGGCGGACAGCCCGACCTCGCGGGCCTGTTCATAAAGCTGGCAGGTGCGGGTCACGATCTCGTCCCAGGTGTGGGCCGGGTGGATGTTGACCTCGATCACGCCGGGGTCGGGGGTGATGGAGAAGCCGGCCAGGCGGGGGTCGTTGGGCGGCTTGTAGCCTTCCAGCACCACCGGGCGCCCGGCTTCGGTGGCGGTCGCCTCGATGGCGCCGACCAGGGACAGCCAATCCTCGGCCCGGAACAGCGGCGGCAGATAAATGTAGAGCAACCCGCCACGGGCCTGCACCGTCAGTGCGGTTCGCACGCCCTTGGCCGAGGCCGTGTCGCCCTGGACGGCCAGCATCGCCTGGCGCGACGGCAGGCCGGCCGCGTCCGCGAACAAGTCGGGTTCGAAATCCTCCTCGATCTCCGCCGGATCGACCCAGGGCAGGCTGCTCAGCGGCAGCCGCAGCCCGATGGAGCTGTCGCCGGGCACCAGGAACAGCTTGTCTTCCCGCAACTCCCACGCTTCGCTCTGCCAGCGCCGCGCGCCGCCGCGGCCCACCCGGCGCAGCGGCAGCACGCTGCCGACCGGCGTGTCCAGCCCGTCGTTGAACACGCGCATGATCCGCGCGCGCTCCAGGGGGTCGCGGGATTTCGCGGCCTCGGCGATGACGTTGGCGGGCATGCGGGCCTCGCGCATCAGGAAGAATGGCTGGTCCTCGTAGGCCGGCCGCACGACGTCCGGATCGACGCGCAGCCGCGCCGCCAGGGCGCGCGCGAAAGCGTGGGCGGTGGTGGCGCTGGCGTCGCCCGCCGTGGCGTCGGGGTCGGCCAGCAGCGCCCGGTCCTCCCAGACGGGCTCGCCGTCTCGCCGCCAGCTGGCGTTCAGCGCCCAGCGGGGCAGCTGCTCGCCCGGGTAGTGCTTGCCGGCGCCGTACTGCACGACGGCGCCGGGCGCCCAAAGCGGCAACAGCCGGCCGAGCAGCAGCCCGGCTTCACGCCGCTTGGTGGGACCGAGCGCATCGATGGTCCACTCCGCGCCCTCCGCGTCGCGGGCGCTGACGAAGGTCGGCTCGCCCCCCATCGTCAACCGCACGTCGCCGGCGGCCAGCGCCCGGTCCACCTCCGCGCCGGCGTCCTGGATCGCCTGCCACTGCGCGGGCGTATAGGGCATCGTCACCCGCGGCGTTTCGCTCACGCGGGTGACGGTCATTTCGACTTCGAAGGTGGTTTCCGCCGGTTCCATCAGACCCGAGATCGGCGCCGCCGAGATCGGGTCTGGGCTGGCGGCGAGCGGGATGTGACCCTCTCCCGCCATCAGGCCGCTGGTCGCGTCCAGCCCGATCCAGCCGGCGCCGGGCAGATACGCCTCGGCCCAGGCGTGCAGGTCGGTGAAGTCGGAGGTGGGGCCAGCCGGTCCCGCCAGCGGCTTCACGTCGGGCGCGAGCTGGATCAGGTAGCCCGACACGAAACGCGCGGCGAAGCCGAGGCGCCGCAGCACGTGTACCAGCAGCCAGGCGGAATCCCGGCACGATCCCCGCGCCTCCCGCAAGGTCCGCTCCGGCTCCCACACGCCGGGCTCCATGCGAACGATGTAGCCGACGCGCTCCATCACCCGGCGGTTCAGGTCCCACAGCATGTCGATCGTGCGGCGCCTGGCGGGCGGAACGTCGTCCAGCAGGCCTTGCAGCAGCGGGCCGGCGGGTTCGAGCCGGCGGAACGGCGCCAGCTCCCGCTCCAGCACCGGATCGTAGCTGAACGGCCAGTCCTCGGCCTCGGGCTCGAGGAAGAAATCGAACGGGTTGACCGTCGCCATGTCGGCGACCAAGTCGACCGTCACGTCGAAATGCGTCACCCGCTCGGGGAAGACGACGCGGGCGAGGAAGTTGCCCTGCGGGTCCTGCTGCCAGCTGATGAAGTGCGGCTGCGGGCCGACGGTCAGCGCATAGGACAGGATGGACGTGCGCGCCTGCGGCGCCGGACGCAGCCGGATCGTCTGTGGGCCGAGTTGGACCGGCCGGTCGTAGCGGTAGCTGGTGCGATGCAGGAGGGCGGCGTGGATGCTCATACGTTCGCGAACCTTGCTGGGTCGATTACGGGAATGATGCGGGCGGCCTCGCATGGGCCGTGCCCGCCGTCCGGCGCACGGCGCCGCCCTGGCGATCGCACACGATGCAGCACTTCGCCGCCCGGTCCCATCCGAGGGCCATGCCTTGGCCGGACCTGAACGCTAGCAGCCCGGCCCAACTTTGTTCAACCCGGCGCGCGTCGATTTCAATGCCGGCCGATTTCAGTGCCGGTCGGCACCCCGGCAGCCCATGGAAAAATCCGTGCTATGGCACGTTTGCTGCGTGCGCTTCCGTTGAACCTATTGAGTCGTTGCATGACCCCAGACCGCACATGACCCCAGACCGCGGCGACCCGTTCGCGAGCTACGATCCCGGCCCGTACTACTGCGAACTCTCGCCGCGCGACGGCGATGGCGGGACCGCGGCGCTGGTGCGGCAGCGGATCGCGGCGATCGGGTTGGATGCCCTGCGCACCCGCGCCCGGGCCGCCGAAGGGGATTTGTTCAATCTCGGCATCACCTTCACGGTCTATTCCGATGCCGCCGCCATCGACCGCATCCTGCCGTTCGACTGCGTGCCCCGCATTATCGCGGCGCATGAATGGGCGACGCTGGAGCGGGGGGTGACGCAGCGCGTCCGCGCGCTGAACCTGTTCCTCGCCGACATCTACAATGCCAGGCACATCCTCAATGACGGCGTCGTCCCGGCCGCGCTGGTACTCGGCAACCCGAACTACCGCCCTGAAATGGAGCATTTCCCGATTCGTTTCGGCACCTATGTCCATATTTGCGGCATCGATCTGGTGCGCGACCAGCACGGCGCGTTCTGCGTGCTGGAGGATAACGCCCGCACCCCGTCGGGCGTGTCCTACGTGGTGGAAAACCGCCATCTGATGCTGCGGGCCTTCCCCGACCTGCTCGCCGGCATGAAGCTGCGCCCGGTGGACGATTACGGCCGCCGCCTGCGCAACGCAATGGACGAGATCGCGCCCGACGGCGTAGCCGACCCGCAGGTCGTGCTGCTGTCCCCGGGCATCTACAACTCGGCCTATTTCGAGCACGTCTTCCTGGCGCGCGAGATGGGCGTGCCGCTGGTCGAGGGGGCGGACCTGGTTGTGGAGGACGACCGCGTCTGGATGCGCACCACCGCCGGGCTGCGCGCGGTACACACGATCTATCGCCGGATCGCCGATGACTTCCTGGACCCCACCGTGTTCCGGGCGGACAGCATGTTGGGCGTGCCCGGCCTGATCCGCGCGTGGCGGCGCGGCAACGTGACGTTGGCCAACGCGGTCGGCACCGGGGTGGCGGACGATAAGGCGGTGTACGCGTACATGCCGCGCATCATCAAATACTACCTGGACGAGGACGCGATCCTGCCGAACGTGGACACCCATATCTGTGGCGAGCCGGCGGGACTCGCCTACACGCTGGCCAACCTGGACAGGCTGGTGATCAAGCCGGTCGGCGAGAGCGGCGGCTACGGCATAACCGTGGGCCCCCGCGCGAGTGCTGCCGAGCTGGCGGCGGCGCGCGCCGCGCTGGTGGCCGATCCAGCCAACTGGATCAGCCAGCCGATGATCGCGCTGTCGGTCGCGCCCACCCTGACCGAGGCCGGACTGCGTCCGCGCCATCTGGACCTGCGGCCGTATGCGATCACCGGACGCGACACCTGGGTGCTGCCCGGCGGCCTTTCGCGGGTGGCGCTGAAAGAGGGCAGCCTGATCGTCAATTCGTCGCAGGGCGGCGGATCGAAGGACACCTGGGTGCTCGCCGAATGACCCTGCACGCGACGCCCCTTCTGGCCCGCTATGCCGAGGGCCTGTTCTGGATGGCGCGCTATATCGAGCGGGTGGAAAATCTGGCTCGGCTGATCGACGTGACACAGACGTTCGAAAGCCCCGGCCGCGAGACGGAGTCCTGGTCGGCGCTGATCGCCATCAACGCCGACCAGGCCGGGCTGGCCAAGCGCGGCCTGGAACCGGACGCGGCCAGCGTGAAGCGGTTCTATCTGCTGGACGCCGGCAACCCCACCAGCATCCCGGCCTCGATCGAGGCCGTCCGCACCAGCGCCCGCACCCTTCGCCCGCTGATCAGCACCGAAATGTGGATGCAGCTCAACGTGTTCCATCGCGACCTGATGGCGATCGACCCGGCCGAACTGGACGGCGACGCGCTGTCCCGGCTGTGCCGCCGCATCAAGGAAGGCGTTCAGGCCCATACCGGCATCACCGAGGGCACGTTTTTCCGCGACCAGGGCTGGCATTTTTACGAGATGGGCCGGCTGATCGAGCGGGCGGACCAAACCACGCGGCTGCTGGACATCAAGTACCACCTGCTGGTGTTCGGCTCGGACGAGGAGCGGCGGGTGGTCGGGTTGACGCAATGGAACGCGGTGCTGCGGGCGGCGGCCGGCTACCACGCGTTCCGCCGGGTGGCGCAGGCCGGGTTCAAGCCGGTGGACGTGGTGGCATTCCTGCTGAGCGACCCGTCGTTCCCGCGCAGCGTCGCGCTGTGCGTGGGACAGATGGAATGGCACCTGACCAATCTGCGCCGGGTCTATGGCCTGCGCGGGACCGCCGCTGTGCTGGAGCAGATCGAGGTTGTGCGCGCGGTGCTGCAACGGCCGGTGCAAGAGCACGTGGCGTTCGGGCTGCACGAGTTCCTGGACCGCATGCAAACCGACCTGAGCACCCTCGCCTCCCTGACCGGTACCGCCTTCTTCCGCGACTGGCGGCCGCTGGCTCCGGACTACATCGCGGCCCATGAAACGCAAAGCCAAACCCAGGGATCGGAGCGGCCATGACCCGGCTCATGCGGTTTGGCGGGGCGCACTGGCGGCGAATCGCCTGGCTACCAATATGAGGGGCGGCGTGGCGGCCGCCTGTGCCGCCACGGGCGTCCAATTGGCCTATCCATCTGTAGAGACCCGAGGCGCTATGCCATTCCTGACCGTCCGCCACATAACCACCTACCGCTACAAGCAACCGGTTGCCTTCGGCGAACACCGGGTGATGTTCCGGCCGCGCGACAGCTACGACCAGCGGCTGCTGCACGCCTCGCTGGTCATCGCGCCCGAGCCCGTCACGCTGCACTGGACCCACGACGTGTTCGGCAACTGCGTCGCCTGCGCCCGTTTCTCCGGGCGCGCCACCAGCCTGCGGTTCGAGAGCCTGATCGAGTTGGAGCACTCGCCCCTGAACGTGCTGGACTTTCCGATCGCCGAGCACGCCGAGCGCTTTCCGTTCTGCTACGACCAGGAGGACATGCCCGACCTGCTGCGCTCGATCGAACGCAAATATCCGGACCGCAACAACGAGCTGGCCGGCTGGGCCGCCGGATTCACCCAGACCGGCCGCCCCCTCCGCACCGCCGATCTGCTGGCGCGCATCACCCAGGCGATCCACCGCGACTTCATCTATGTGCGGCGCGAGGAGATGGGCATCCAGGAGCCGCTGCAGACGCTGAAGCTGCGCTCCGGAAGCTGCCGCGACTTCGCCTTGCTGATGATGGAGGCGGTACGCGCCCTGGGTTTCGCGGCCCGCTTCGTGTCGGGCTACCTTTATGTGGGGGCGAGAGGTGCGGTCGCGCAGGAGGGCGGCGGATCGACCCATGCCTGGGTGCAGGTGTTCGTGCCGGGCGCCGGCTGGATGGAGTTCGATCCGACCAACGGGGTCGCCGGCAACAGCGACCTGATCCGCGTGGCGATCGCGCGTGACCCGGCGCAGGCCGTGCCGCTTTGGGGCGCCTGGACAGGATTTCCGGCCGACAATCTGGGGCTGACCATCCAAGTCGTTGTCACGGCCTCGGCCACGCCCACGAACTGGAACGCGGCGGCGCCCGATGCGTTCGCCCGAGACCTGGCTGCAAGCGTTTAGCCTGACTGCAAGAGTTTGGAAGGAATAACGCCGTTGCGCATTCACGCGGGTTACGAGATCGCATTCGATTGTCCGCACCCCACACCCATGCTGTTGCAGGTCGCGGTCCACCCCAGCCGGGCGGGCGATCTGCTCACGCCGGGCCTCGTCCGCTTCGTCCCCGACGTGCCGGTTTCCACCTATGTGGACGGCTTCGAGAATTGCTGCACCCGCATCGTCGCCCCCGCCGGCCGGCTGACCATATCGACCGAATTCGACATCCGCGATTCCGGGCTGCCGGACGCGGTCGACCTCGATGCCGTCCAGCACCCGGTTTCGGATCTGCCGGACGAGGTGCTGATCTTCCTGCTCGGCAGCCGCTATTGCGAGACCGACCGGCTGACCGATACGGCCTGGTCCCTGTTCGGCACCACCCCGCCCGGCTGGGCGCGGGTGCAGGCGATCTGCGGCTTCGTCCACCGTCACATCAAGTTCAATTACTTGCATGCCCGCGCCACCCGCGGCGCGTGGGAGGGCTTCCAGGAAGGCGTCGGCGTCTGCCGCGACTACGCCCACCTGGCCGTCGCCTTCGCCCGGTGCATGAACATCCCGGCGCGCTACTGCACCGGCTATCTGGGCGACATCGGCATGCCGCCGCCCTATTCGGCGGGGGATTTCAGCGCCTGGTTCGAGGCGTATCTGGGCGGCCGGTGGCACACCTTCGACGCGCGGCACAACAAACCCCGCATCGGGCGCATCCTGATGGGGCGGGGCCGGGACGCGACCGATTGCGCGATTTCGACCAGCTTCGGGACCGCCAACCTGGCCGGCTTCCAGGTCATCACCGACGAGGTTCCGGGCGGGTAGGCCGGGAACGTCGCTGGCACCAGGATGGCACCGTTGTTCCCGGCAGGGCTCCCAGAGCCGGTCGAGCAGCGCGGTGGCGATGACGGGGTCGCCGAACACCTGACCCAACTCGGAGAAGGCGCGATTGGAGGTCAGGATCATGGCGCCGCGCTCGTAGCGCGGGTTGACCAGCTGGAAGAACAGATTGCCTGCGGCAGCACCCAGGGTGACGTAGCCGAGCGTCCCGCTGGGCTCGGCGTGGCTGGCCTGCCGCGTCGTCGGAGATGCCCGGTTATCCTGAGGCAAGCCGCAATATGTAAACCTCTCGGGCCTTGTTGCCGGGAACATATCGCGCAAACGCGAACGGAAAGGTAATTTCCGGCGGGCTCCCCATCAGCCCGGTGGGATCAGTGGCGTGTCGCGATAGAACAGGGCGAGGGGAGAGGCATGGATGCGGACATGCCGCCATGCCATGGCCACGCACATGATATTGTAGCCGACCAGCGACGCCGTGGTGGCGAGCGCCGCGCCCAGGGCGCCCAGGGTGGGGATCAGCGCGACGCAGCAGAGGACATTGACGGCCAGCGCGAGGAGGTTGGTCCGGCGCAGACGCCATCCGTTGCCGGTCATCTCCAACACGTTCGGCGCCGCGGTGAACACGATGCCGGCGACCTGGCCCAGCAGCAGCCAGCGCAGCAGGCCCGCGCCCGCCGCGAATTCCGGGCCGAACAGGCCGAGGACCACAGGCGCAAAAACGAACAGCGCGAGCGCCACCGGCAGGGCAGCCGCGGCCGAGACCAGCAGCAGGTGCCGCACCACGCGCTGCATCCGGGCGCGGTCCTCCAGCGCATGGGCGGCCGCGATGCGCGACGCGCCGAGGGCGCCCACCACCATCATCACGATCGTCATGGCCAGCGAGACGCGGTTGGCCAATGCGAACACGCCCACCTCGCTCGCGTCGCGGAGCATGCCTAGCACGATGGTTGGCATCGAGATCAGCGAAATCTGCACCGCATCGACCGCCAGGAAAGGCCAACCGATTACCGTCAGGGACCGCGCGGCCTCGCGGTCGATCGCGTGGCGACTGAGCCATCCATGCCGCCCGACCATCCACAGCCCCGCAAGCGTCGCCAGGACGATGCTGAGCAGCAGCACGCCCGCGACCGCGGTCACGTCGCGGGCGAACAGGACCAGCACCGCCGCCAACGCGGGCCACATGGCGCTGCCGACAAGCTGCGCCCGGCCGGACCGCTCCAGCCCGTTCAATATCCCGACGACCATCGCGAGCACCGCCAGCGCAGGGATGCTGGCGACCATGATGCCAAGGGTGCCGGCGAAGCCGGGGTCGTGGAACAGCAGCCGCGCCATCGGGGAGGCCGCGATGCCAAGCATTGCCGCGAGCGCGGCCGAGACGAACACGCACAGCGCCAGCCCCGTGGCGATCTGCGCCTTGACGAGAGCGCCCTGGCCGAGCGCCCGCGCGGTCGCGATCCGAAATGACAGCGATCGGTCCAGCCCGATGCGGCCAATCACGCAGGCCACGTTGGCGATGCTGAGCGCCAGGAAGATGTGCCCGCTGCCGACGCTGCCAAGTGTGCCTGCGATGGTGAACTGGAGCAGGAACTTGGCCGCCGTCTCGATGGCGCGGGCGCCGAACCCGGTGATGGCGGAGGCAAGGAACACCGCTCCGGGCCGCGAGGCGACCCGGCCGAACCGATGCCGAAAGCTCAACCGGCCGATTGTACGCGGGAACTCATGCGATATCGGAGCAGCCTTCCCTGTGTGGCCCGTAGCGCCGGAGCCCAGCCCCAACGCGCGGCGAGAGCCGGACCTAAAACCACGGGAAGGGCCACGTATGCGAGCAAAAGCTTGGCCACCATGCGGCCGGCCAGCCTGAGCCCGCGCCGCACCGACACGGCGTTCATGCTCTGATCCCCCAGGGAGGGCTGGGTGACCAGCGAGATCGCGCCACCCCGCTGGCGCGCCCGCCTGATGAACCGGGACAGGCTTTCCGGGCGGCATACCGTTCCCACGTCAAGCAACGGCAACACCAGCAAGCGCCACCAGGCCAGATTCTTGACGATGAAATACATGCGGTTGCGGCTTTCGGGCCAGAGGGCCTCAATGCGGGCGACCTCGGAGTAGCGGTGGGCGACGGGCATGGGCGCGAGCGTGACCAGCTTGCCGCCAGCGGCAGCCACGCGCCAGGTCAGGTCGATGTCCTCGTAAAAGAAGCGATAGAACGGGTCGAACCCACCCAGCCGCTCGAACGTCGCGCGTCGGATCATGAGATTGCAGCTGGCGATGACGCCGCAAACCGAGACGCCGTCCGGTTGGCCCTTCCGGTCGCCCAGCACCACCGCGTTGGGAGCCAGATGCAGACTTTTGGTTCCAACGATGGCGCCCGTGGCATCGAGCATCGCCTCGCCGCCGACGGCGTCTGTGCCCTTGCGATCGAACAACGCCACCAGCTTAGCGGCGGCGCGCGGCTCCATCACCTCGGTATCGCTGTCCAGGAACCACAGGAACGGTTCAGAGACGAAGGAGGCCGCCTCGTTGCGCGAGATGCAGGCCCCCAGGTTGGTGTGCTTCGGGTGAAGCTCGGCCCACGCATGTTCGGCCCGCACCATGTCCGCGGTGCCGTCCGTGCTGCCATTATCCACCACTAGCACCCTCGCAACCGCAGGTTGCAGACGACGCAGGGATGCCAGGCAGCGGCGAAGCTCCTCGATGCGGTTGTGCGACACGATGATGGCGCATACGGGGAGCGCGGCTTCGGTGAAGAATTTCAAGGCGGCTGCCCTTTTCTGAACGGCACAGGGGCGGGTGCCCGAGGTCCTTAATGGCATATTAACGTTCAGATACCATCTCTGTGGCTTGCGATACCATCACTTTTGAGACATAATTCACAAGTCAATCATGGAGAGCGAAATGGAGATAAGATCTGAAATAGTATCAGAAATACAACGTATCGCGTTGCAGCAACGAAAGACGCTGCGGCCGCTGACCGACGAAGTCGGACTGCTCGAATGCGGACTGGATTCGCTGTGTCTGGCGATCCTGGTCGCAGCCCTTGATGACCGGCTCGATCTCGATCCGTTCGGCGACGACACCCAGGTTCCCTTCCCAGTGACCCTGGGTGATTTCATCCGCCTGTACGAGCATGCTGCGGCCTGACCGTCGCCCGCTTTGGCACCTGACCGCCCACGACGATGCGATGGCAAAACGGTTTTTGTCGGATGCCGACGGCCGCGTTGACCTGAACCGGCTCGCGGACCTGCGCATCCTCGACGCGCCGGACGACGCCATGCTCGGCAGGTCGGTGCTGATTTCGAGCACGCGGCAGCTGCCGGCGGTGCTGGCCCTGCTTCGGCTTGACGGGATCGCGCGGCGCGTTCTCCTGTGTCCGCCGGATCTGGCGTCCGAGCACCTCGCCGGCATCCTGGCCGATGGCGAGGTCGATACGATCGTGTCCGATGGAACCGGACCCGCGGGCGCTCCAGTGTCCGGCTTGGCATTCGTTCGGTGCGTGGCTGAACCGGCGTCCGCCGCCCCCCTGGCCGCCCCCCTGGGCGCAGCCGCTTTCGATACCGAGTGGCTGCTGCTCACCTCCGGCACGACCGGCCGGCCGAAGCTGGTGGTCCATTCCCTGGCAAGTCTGACCGGGCCGTTGAATGATGGACTGACAACGGCGGCTGCGGTGTGGAGCACGTTCTATGATGTCCGGCGATATGGTGGGTTGCAGATCCTGTTACGGGCGCTGCTGGGCGGCGGATGCATGGTCCTGTCGCAATCGGGCGAGGCGGTCGGGGATTTCCTGGCGCGCGCCGCCGCCGCCAGGGTCACGCATATGTCCGGCACGCCGTCTCATTGGCGCGGCGCGCTGATGAGCGGGGCGCGGACGGGCCTGATGCCGGCCTATGTGCGCCTGTCGGGCGAGGTCGCGGACCAGGCAATTTTGGACAATCTTGCAGCGGCCTTTCCGTTGGCTCAGGTAGCCCATGCCTTCGCCTCCACCGAGGCGGGCGTGGCGTTCGATGTGCGTGACGGGCTGGCCGGCTTTCCCGCGACGCTGATCGGGGGTTCAGGCGCCGCCGCCGAATTGCGCGTGAAAGATGGCTCGCTGCGGATCAGGTCGGGCCGGACTGCCTCGCGCTACCTGGCGGACGGCGCCGCGCTGGCCGATGCGGACGGCTTCGTCGACACCGGCGACATGGTGGAGCGGCGGGGCGACCGCTATCATTTCATCGGACGGCGCGAGGGCATCATCAATGTGGGCGGCCAGAAGGTTCATCCCGAGGAGGTCGAGGCCGTGCTCAACCGGCACCCCGCGGTGCGGATGGCGCGGGTGCGCGGGCGGCGGAGCCCGATCATGGGCGCGATCGTGGTTGCCGACGTGGTGCTGAACGATCCCGCCTCGCCGGACGGGTTTCAGGCGGTCAGCGCCTCCATCCTCGAAGCCTGCCGTGCGACGCTGCCGGCTCACAAGGTCCCCACGATGCTCCGGCAGGTGCCCTCGCTCGAGATTTCATCATCCGGCAAGCTGGCCCGCCCGGCCGCCGGGCGCCGGCATGCGTAACGTGGTCGTCACCGGGGGCAGCCGGGGCCTGGGGCTCGGGATCGCCGAGACGTTGGCCGGCGCCGGCTTTCAGGTGGTGGCGATCGCCCGGCGGGAAGGCGACGAATTGCAGGCTGCCCGCGCGCGGGTGAGCGGCGCGGGGCAGGGAAACTTGCGTTTCCATGCCTTCGACCTCGCCGACATCGACGGCCTTGCCCAGTTGGCCAAGGCGCTGCGGCGCGAATTCGGGGGCTTCTACGGCCTGGTCAACAACGCCGCCCTCGGCACCGCCGGTATGCTTTCGACCATGTCCGACAGCACCATCCAGCGTCTGATCGCGCTCAATGTCGCCTCTCCGCTCACGCTCACGAAGTATCTGGTGCGGTCGATGATGGTGGCCCAGGCCGGGCGGATCGTGAACGTGTCGTCGGTGGTAAGTGCCACGGGCTATGCCGGGCTCTCGGTCTACAGCGCCACGAAGGCGGCGCTGGTTGGGTTCACGCGGTCCCTGTCGCGGGAGGTGGGGCCGCTGGGCATCACGGTGAACGCGGTGGCGCCGGGCTTCGTGGACACCGACATGACGGGAGGCATGAGCGCGGCGCAGCGGGCGCAGGTCGCCCGGCGCAGCGCGCTGGGACGGATGCCGGACATCGTCGATGTCGCGAACGCGGTGGATTTCCTGTTCAGCGACAAGGCCCGCAACATCACCGGCACGGTGATGACGGTCGATGCCGGCAACACCGCCTGACAGCATCACAGCCGGCGCGTGCCGCTCATGATGGCGTGAAGCAGCGCCGCGTCGCAGGGCACGAAGCCGGCGGCGCGGTCGTTGAACCAGACCGGGTCGTTCGATCGGGCGAAGCCTTCCCCGGCCAACGTGACTTTGGTCGGCTTGAACGTCGCCGTCATGTCGAGTGCATCGCGCAGCCGCACGAACATTGGGCGCGCATAGGCGGGAAGGCTCGCCACGAGATGGGCGTGCAGCCCGGCGAGGTTGAACCGCGCGTCGGTGACGATGGCCGCCATGCCCGTGCGGCCTTCGTGGCCGGGAATGGCGACCCCATAGACCAGGGCATCGCGCACGCCCGGCCAGGCGCGCAACACGGAGGCGACCTCCGTGGTGGAGACGTTCTCGCCCTTCCAGCGAAAGGTGTCGCCGAGGCGGTCCACGAAATAATAGTAGCCGGCCGCGTCCTTCCGCATCAGATCGCCGCTGCGGAACCATCGGTCGCCCGGGTTGAACACGTTGTGGAGAACCTTGCGGGCGGAGGCCTCCGGATCGGTGTAGCCGTCGAAGCGGCGGCCGTGGGGGGTGTCGGACAAGGGGCCAAGCGCCTCGCCGGGCTCGCCGGGCGCGCACACGATGCACAATCCGTCGGCACCGCGCAGCGGCTCGTCGGTTGCCGGATCGCGGCGGACGAGGGCGATCGGGAAGCGGTGAGCGAGGAATGCGGGCACGCGGCCGATGGCACCGGCCTTGCCCTCGCAATTGTAGAGCGACACGCCGCCCTCGGTGGCCGCGTAGAATTCCAGGATATTCGGAATGGCGAAGCGTTCCTGGAACACGCTCCAGACATCGCCCGAAAGCCCGTTGCCGCAGGCGAGGCGCAGGCGGTGTTGCCGCTCCCTGGGGTGCGGCGGCGTGAGCGACAGATAGCGGCACAACTCGCCGATATACTGGAAGATGGTGCAGCCACCCTCGACCACATCGTCCCAGAAGGCGCTGGCCGAGAAACGCGCCCGGATCAGCACCGAACCGCCCGAAACCAGCATGGCGCCGACCGCGACGATGCCGCCGACGCTGTGATACAACGGCAGGCAGTCGTACACGCGGTCCTCTGGCGTCGCATCCATCATGCCTGCGAACCAGAAGCTCCATTCCGCGATGCGGGCATGGGTGACGACGGCCGCCTTCGGCCATCCGGTGGTACCCGAGGTGTAGACCAGCAGGGCACGATCCGCCGGGCGCGGCGGCGCCATCGCGGGCTCGCTGTCCGGCATCCCATCCAGCGGCCCGGCGTCGGTTTCCATGTCGGCGTGGTTCCAGACCGCAAAATCGGGCGGCAGCCGGGCCATGACTGCGGCGATGGCCGGAAGCAGGCTGGCGTCCACCATCAGCCGGCGCGAGCCGGCGGCGGCGATGCAGTGGAGCAGCTGGTCGCCGGCGAGGCTGGTGTTGATGAGGGCCACCACGCAGCCGGCGCGGGTCAGCCCGAGCCAGGCGGCGACGTAGGCGGGACGGTTTGGCATGAGCAGGCAAACCACCTCGCCGGGCGCGAGACCCTGGCATCTGGCCCATCGGGCGTGGCGGCGGACGACGCGCGCGAGATCGCGATAGCTCAGCGTCTCCCCCTCGCCCATCAGCGCCGGGCGATCCCCGTATGCTGTGGCGAGATCGTCGAGCAGGCCGGGCAAAGTGGTGTCCGGCGCATCCACCAGCTTCTGAAGGCCATTCAAGGCACCGACCCAGGCGTGCAGCGCCGCCTTGGGCCGACGGCCTCCGCCAGTCGCCGGTTTGCCTGAGGCCATCGAATTTTCCTCGCGTCGCATCGCTGCTAACCTCACCGCGTTAGGCTCGGTGGGTCCGTGGAGTTCCTGATGAAACGACGCAATATGCTGGTGGGCGGCGCGGCGCTACTGGCGCGCCCGAATATCGTGCGCGCCGAGGCGGCGCGGGTGCTCCGCTTCATCCCGCAGGCGGACTTGGCGGTGCTCGATCCGGTTTTCAGTTCCGTCTACGTCACGCGCAATCATGGTTACATGGTGTTCGACACGCTCTATGGGCAGGACAGCGCCTATCGCCCGCAGCCGCAGATGGTCGAGGGGGCATATGTGGAGGACGATGGCCTGCTGTGGCGGCTCCGCCTGCGGGAAGGCCTCATGTTCCACGACAACACGAAGGTGCTCGCGAAAGACTGCGTCGCAAGCATCCGGCGCTGGTCGCGGCGTGACGCGTTTGGGCAGGCGCTGCTGTCGGCCACCGACGAGTTGTCGGCGCCCGATGACCGCACGATCCGGTTCCGGCTGAAGCGGCAATTCCCGATGCTGCCCGAAGCGCTGGGAAAGATCGGCATCAACATGCTGCCGATCATGCCCGAGCGGTTGGCAGGCAATGATGCGTTCAGGCAGGTGACCGAGATGGTCGGCAGCGGGCCGTTCCGCTTCCTGGCCGACGAACGTGTGTCCGGCGCGCGGGTCGCCTATGAGCGGTTCGCGGGCTATCGGCCGCGTGAGCAGGGCACGCCCGACTGGACGGCGGGGCCCAAGGTCGCGCATTTCGACCGGGTGGTGTGGAACGTCATTCCGGACGGTGCCACGGCGGCGGCGGCCATGCAGCGCGACGAGGCGGATTGGTGGGAACAGCCGGTGTTCGACCTGCTGCCGCTGATGCGACGGGACCCGAACCTCGTCACCTCGTTGGTCGAGGTGACCGGCAATATCGGGCTGCTGCGGATGAACCAGCTGTTTCCCCCGTTCGACAATCCGGCGATCCGCCGCGCCGTGCTGAAAGCGATGGATCAGGCCGATTTCATGCAGGCCGTGGTCGGCGAAAATCGCGATGCGTGGCGCGATCATATCGGCTTCTTCGCGCCTGACACACCGATGGCAAGCCGGGCTGGAATGGCGGCACTCGACGCGCCGCATGACGTGGCGGCGGCCCGCCGGGAAATCCTGCGTGCGGGTTATGCCGGCGAGAAGGTGGTGGTGATGACGCCGGGGGATTATCCGCGCATCAACGCGCTCTGTCTGGTGGCGGCCGATCTGATGAAGCGGTGCGGGTTGAACGTCGAGATCACGGAGATGGATTGGGGCAGCGTGATCCAGCGCCGGGCCAGCCGGGCGCCGCTCGACAAGGGTGGCTGGAGCGTGTTCATCACGACGTTCACCGGTGCCGACATGTCCAATCCTGCGAGCAACCTCGCCTTGCGCGGCAATGGTGCGGAAGGCTGGTTCGGCTGGCCCGTGGCGCCGGAACTGGAGCGGCTGCGCGATGCCTGGCTCGCGACCTCCGATGTGGCTGAGCAGAAGCGTATCGCCGGGCAGGTGCAGCAGCAGGCCTTCCAGGACGTGCCGTTCCTGCCGCTCGGACAGTTCTTTCAGCCGACGACGCGGCGCAAGAACCTGACCGGCGGCCTGACCGGTATGCCGCTGTTCTGGAACATCCGTCGGGATGGCTGAGGCGCGGCCGGGCCATGGATAGCGGGGATTCGCTTCGTGACGACGCGCGGGAGGCGGCCGCGCCTGGGATGCGCGTGGTGCGCTTCGGCCTGTGCTTCGGCTGGCTGCATTTGCCAGCTGGGGGGGTGGTTCGCGATACCGCCGTGGTGCTGTGCGCGGGCCTGCGCGCCGACGCGCGGAATGGTCATCGCGCGTTTCGCCTGCTGGCCAATGCGCTTGCCCGCGCCGGTTTCGCGGTGCTGCGCTTCGACTATCCCGGCACCGGCAACTCGGATGATCCGGCTTCGCGACATTCCGACGGGCCCGAACTGCTGTCGGTCTGGCTTGACAGCATCCATGCCGCCGCTCACGCGGTGCGCGCGGCGAGCGGCGCCAGCGGCGTCGCGTTGTGTGGCCTGCGGTTCGGCGCGACGCTGGCCGCGCTGGCCGCCGAAGCACGCGACGATGTCCGCGCGCTGATCCTGCTCGGGCCGGTGACGCGCGGCCGTTCCTATATCCGCCAACTGACGATCGAGGCCAATGTGGCAAGCCCGGCCCTGACCGCGAACGCTGGGCTGGCCGCGCACGAGTTGCAGCTGTCCGGCGAAACAGTTCGCAGGATCGCCGCACTCGACATGCGCGCATTCGCGCTCGATCCCGCCTGCCGCGTCGTGATCCACGCCGAGGCGGCAACGCCGGTCGTGGATGCGTGCATCGAGGCTTGGCGACTGCGTGGCGCAACGGTGGATCGCGCCGATTTCGCCGGGCTGGAGGCGATAATCCGGCCCAGCTTCATGAGCCACGAGAAAGCCGCCGATGTCTCCCGCATCGTCGCCTGGCTGGTTGCGGCCACGCCGGATGCGAAGGCGTCACGCGGTCGGCAATCAGTCCGGGGCGCCGCCGACACGCAAGCACCGCCCGCCGCCGAAACGCCGCTTCGCTTCGGGCCGGATGGCGCGCTCTTCGGCGTGCTGTCGCGCCCGGCCGGGGTGGTGGCCGATCCGACGCTCGTCGTGCTCATCGGCAACAGTGGGGGCGATCCGCTTTACGGCACCGCCCGGTTCGGGGTCGTGCTGTCGCGCGCCATGGCGCAAAACGGAATTGCTTCGCTGCGGATGGATTTCGCCGGCCTCGGCGACAGCATCGCCCCCGGCGATGCCGAGACGCATGTGTTCGAAACCGACCGTCGGCAGGACTTCGCGGCGGCCATCGACGCGTTGACGGCGCTCGGCTTTCGCCGGTTCGCGGTTCAGGGCCTGTGCTCGGGCGCCTACCACGCGTTCCATGCGGCGCTGAGCGATCCGCGAATCGAAACCCTTCTGCTGGTCAACGCGCCGATGTTCCAGTGGCGCGCGGGCGATCCGATCGAGTTTCTGAACCATGCGACCACGGCTCCGCTCGATTTCCTGCGCCAGCTCAGCGCCCGCAAAGTCTGGCGGCGGGTCCGCGAGGGCCGCTTCGATGTCCGGGACCGCGTGTGGATGCAGGCGAAATGGTTGGCCGGCAAGTCGCGTGACCTGGTCTGGCGCGCTGCGGGCACGATCGGCATCGCACGTCCGGCCAATTTCGCGCAACGCAGCATGTCGCGTTTGGCCGCGCGGTCCAAGACGCTGTTTCTGTTCGCGCAGGGAGATCCGGGCCTGACTGCCTTCGCCGGTGCGTTCGGGCAGGGCCAGACGCCGCAAGGCGCAACCTTGCGCATCGTTCCGGACCTCGACCACATCCTGACCACCCGCGAAATGCAGCTCCGGGTGGCGGCCGAGATCACCAATTTCCTGAAGCCCGCCCCGGAATAGTACCCGTGCCTGGCAAGTTGGCGGCCCTCGCGGAGTGACTGCACCGTCGCGCCGCGCCTAGCTTAGGCGGTGAACCCTGACCGGGGCCGCTGGCGGTTTGCCGGGCTTTAAACCGCGGGCTCAGCCCCCGCCAGCGTCATCGTGACGAAAGCCGTCAATCCAGCCAGGCCTCCGAACAGCGGCTCGGTCCAGCTCCCCGCGTCGGCATCCAACGCGGCGGCCTTGGCAATCGCTTCCAGGGACCAGGGCTGTGCAACGCTAACGTCTATGTGATCCGTGTTGGGGCTGGGATGTCGAAAAGGACGATCCCCCTGAGCGGATTTGTCTAAATCCATGTGGAGCAGCCATCGCCGAGGCCGCGCACGCTGCTGTTCTTGTTTTCCCGTAACTGCCCAGGTCGCCTGTGGCGGATCAGCCTATGCGCAGTTCTGCGATCAGGCCATTTGGCGCTGCGTTGAGCGTTTGCAGTAGATTCCATCCCTGCTTTCTCGCCGTCGAGAGCACCGAGCGGATGATCCCGAAGT
>JANXTF010000083.1 GCA_025352565.1 Rhodospirillales bacterium
CACTCGACGAGGAGGACGGCGTGACCCTGCACGCGATCGAGCATTGCTTCCCGACCGAACGCAAGACGCTCGACCAGCTGTCGGAAGGCACCCGCGACCAGCTATATCTGGCGCTCCGCATGGTGGCGTTGCGCGAACACGCCGGCGCGATGGCCCCGCTGCCGTTCATCGCGGACGACATTCTGCAAACGTTCGACGACACCCGCGCGATGGCGTCGCTCCGGGCGCTCGTCGATCTCAGCTCCGTCCTTCAGGTCGTGGTGCTGACGCATCATGAGCACCTCGCCCAACTCGCCAGCGCGCTGCCGCCGGGCAGCGTGCGTATCCAGCGGCTTTGACCGAGGATGGCCCGATAGACGTCCATGGTTCCGATCTCGGGCGCCCGCGCCTGGATCACGAACAAGTTCATCCCGATCGGCAGATGGATCAGGCCAACCTCGTCGGGTGTGCCGGTCATTGGTTCGTTTCTCGTGGTCGTTTGCGTCGTTGGGCGCTCAGGCGGCCGCTTCCTACTTCAGGTCCGGCACGGCGACGTTGAAGCCGTCCACGGAATGCACGCCCAGTTCTCCGGGGCCGCGCGTCGGGGCGACGTAGCCAGCGATCGCTGTCATGGCAGATCCCTCCTCAGGTTTCGTCGGCGACGGTGTTGACCAATATGCCGAGGCCCTCGACCTCGACCTCGCAGATATCGCCCGGCTTCATGAACAATGGCGGCTTGCGCGCCATGCCCACGCCGGCGGGCGTGCCCGTGACGATCAGGTCTCCGGGGTCGAGCGTGATCGCCTCGCTGATGATGGAGACCAGGGTTGCGACGTCGAACACCATGTCGTCGGTGCTGGTGTGCTGCACGACCTGGCCGTTGAGGCGGGTCTCCAGGATACGGCCTTTCATGCCGGGTGGCACCTCGTCGGCGGTCACGAAAGCCGGGCCGAAGGCGCCGGTGCCGTCGAAGTTCTTGCCCATGGTCCATTGCGGGGCTTTGTACTGATAGTCGCGGATCGAGCCCTCGTTGAAGATCGAGTAGCCGGCCACGTGGGACAGGGAAGCGGATTTCGCGATGTGGCGTCCGCCGCGTCCGATCACGGCCACGACCTCGCCCTCGTAATCGAGCTGCGTCGAGACGCGGGGGCGGATCATCGGGCAGTGATGCCCGATCAGGCTCGAGGTAAAGCGGCCGAACAAGGTGGGGTAGTCCGGTTGCTTGAAGCCGCTTTCGGCCGAGTGGTCGGCATAGTTGAGGCCCACGCAGATGATTTTGCCGGGCGTCGGCAGCGGCGGCAGGTAGGTGATCGCGGCGGCGTCGATCCGGGGGCCGGCGGCCAGGGCGTGATGCGCCGCCACCAATGCCTCATGGCCACGGCCGATCAGCGCGTGCAGGCCGCCCGGATAGCCGGCATCGGACTCGAGCAGCCCATTGATCCGCTGGTCGGCGGAGAGCACGCCAAGTCCCGAACGCCGGCCGTCACGGAACGTGATGAAACGCATATTGTTTTCCCTCCCAGCGCAACCCGCGTTGGCGCGAGCCGCTTCTGCCTCGGTCACGAAGCGTATGGTCATTATGATGCATCGATAGGGATTGTCGAAAGATGGGAGCCTCGGCCGGATCAACGTGCGCGAGGCGCCGCCCGCCCCTCCAATCGTGCTGATGCGCCGCACAATCCCGACCCGGTCAAAGCCGAACAACCCAGGAGAACCCGATGCTCGCACCCACGCCGCGCACTGAGGCACCTTCGATGGACGTCACCTCGTGCGACGTGCTGGTCGTGGGCGGAGGGCCTGCCGGATCGACGATCGCCGCCCTGCTGGCCCAGCGCGGGCTCGATGTCGTGGTGCTGGAGAAGGAGCAACATCCCCGCTTCCACATCGGCGAGAGCCTGCTGCCGCTGAACATGCCGCTGCTGGAGCGCCTGGGGGTGGCGGACGAGGTGGCCGCGATCGGCATGCCGAAATGGGGCGTCGATTTCGTCTCGCCGACGCATGAGCGCACGGTGGCGTTCGAATTCGGCGACGCGTGGGACAAGAGCCTGCCGTACTCGTTCCAGGTCCGGCGCTCCGAGTTCGACCACATCCTGCTCCGCAACGCCGCGACGCGAGGGGCGCGCGTGCATGAGGGCTGGCGGGCCACCACCCTCGACCTCGATCACGCGCGCGGAGTGGCTGCGGTGGCGCGGGACGAGGCCGGCGCGGAACGGCGGTTCGAGGCGCGCTTCCTGGTGGACGCGTCGGGCCGCGACACGCTGGTGGCGGCCAAGCTCGGCCTGAAGGAACGCAATCCCCGCCACGCGAGTGCGGCGATCTATGGCCATTTCACCGGCGCGCGCCGGCAGGAGGGCCGCGCCGAGGGCAATATCAGCATCTTCTGGTTCGACCATGGCTGGATCTGGTTCATCCCGCTCGCCGACGGCACCACCAGCATCGGCGCGGTGTGCCCGCCTGCCTATTTGAAAACGCGCGAGACGGAGGTCACGGATTTTTTCCGCCAGACCATTGCGAGGTCACCAGAACTCTCGGCGCGTCTCGAAGGCGCCACGATGACGGGGCCGGCCACCGCCACTGGCAACTACTCCTACCGGGCGCGCGGCATGGCCGGGCGAAACTACCTGATGGTGGGCGACGCCTACGCGTTCATCGACCCGGTGTTCTCGACCGGCGTGTACCTGGCGATGAACAGCGCCTTCCAGGCCGCCGACGCGGTGGCCGCCGTGCTGTCCCGCCCCCGTGAGGCGGCACGCGCCCTGGCCCGCTTCGACGCGACCGTGCGGCGGGGTCTCGATCGCTTCTCGTGGTTCATCTACCGCATGAACCAGCCGGCCTTGCGCGACCTGTTCATGAACCCGCGCAACATCCTCCGCCTGCAGGAGGCGGTGCTATCGATGCTGTCGGGCGACGTGTTCCGACCATCGCCCGTGCATGGGCGGCTGCTGGTGTTCAAGGGGTTGTACTACGCGCGGGCGCTGGCGCGGCGGCTGGGGGGAGCCGTGCGGCCGACCTGAGGAGACGCTGCCGCCGGCGCGGCTCCAACCGGGCGTTTCATGGTTTCTCCACCCGCCTGGACTTGGGTGGAGCATTCCTGGCAGGCATCGCGCCGGACTTGGCGCGTGGTTTGCGCGCGGCTTTTGGCGGCGGCGGCGGCGGCCTTTTGGGCCAGGCGAGCGCCACGACAACCATCGTCGCGATGCCGGCGATGCACAGCCAGATCCAGCGCGGCCGCACCCCGCAATGCCCACCGAGGCAAATGCGCGCGATCTCGAACAGCGCCGATGGCTCGATGATGAGCCCGGCGGCGAAGGCAAGCCCGGCAAAGGTCAGCACGACGATCCGCATCACGATCTTTCTCCCCCCCCCCGCGTGGCCCCCGCGTGGCTACGGCATTCGGTTGAAGCGGGCACGCGCTTCCTTCTCGTTCCTCCTTGTGGGGAGGAGGAATAATTTCGGATGGCTTGCATATTGCGTGCGCCCGGCCTTCGATGACCGCCATGCCCTCCCTCCCCGACAACCTTCTCCCCGACGACCTTCTCCCCGACGACCTTCTCATCGACGCCGCAAGCGAAACCCGCATCCGCCAGGATCTCGTTCTGACGGCACTCGGCAAGCGGCCGGCCGATACGCTGCTGCGGGTGGATCGCCTGTTCGACGTGCATACCCGCACTTGGCGAGACCACCAGGAAATCGCCATCAAGGGCCGCCGTATCGCCTGGGTCGGGCCGGCCGGCGCCTATACCGGCGAAGCGGCCAACGCCACGCATCTGCCCGGTCTTTCGGCGGTGCCGGGCTTCGGCGAGGTGCATAAGCATATCGAAAGCTCGCACCTGACGCCCGAATGGGAGGCGGCGATGGTGCTGCCGCGCGGCAATACCTGGACCTGCGAGGCGAGCCACGAATTCGCCAACGTGGACGGGCCGCACAACCTCGAATTCTGGCTGGAGGCGCGCAAGCGCGGCTCCCCGCTCAAGATTTTCCCGCTGCCGGGGTCCGCCGTGCCGCCGACCGCCTACGAATGGGGAGGCGGATATTACGGCCTCGACGAGCAGCGGAGCTTCATGGCGGCGAGCCTGATGGTCGCCGGGCTCGATGAGGTGATGGACTGGCCGGCGGTGTGGAACCCTGAGAGCCCGTCCTACGAACGTCTGTGGGGCATGATCCGCGCGACCTTCGAGGCGCGCGGCGTGGTCGAGGGCCATGGTTCGGGCCTGCGCGACCACGCCAGCATCAACGCCTTCGCCGCCGCCGGCCTCGCTTCGGACCACGAGGCATGGACGCCCGAGGAGGTGTGGGAAAAACTCGCGCGCGGCATCTTCGTGGAGTTGCGGCCCTATTCGATGGATCAGGTCATCCCGTATCTGCTGGAGCGCGGCCTCGCGGACTGGTCACAGATCGCCTTCACCACGGACGACCGCAGCGCCTCGGACACGATCAAGCTCGGGGCGAGCGACCACAACGCACGCACCGCGATCCGGCTGGGACTTGCGCCCGAAATCGCGCTGCAATGCGTGACGTTGAATCCCGCGCGGCACATGCGCCTGACGCCTTGGGTGGGCAGCATCGCGCCCGGCCGGTTCGCGGACATCGTGTTGCTCGGCGATGTGGCCGCCCTGGAGATCGTGCAGGTCTGGGCGGATGGCGCGCAGGTCTCCGAGGGCAACCGCTATCTCCCGGATGTGCCGCGCATCGAATGGCCGGCATGGGCGACGCGCACGGTGCATGTCGCCCGCGCGCTCACGGCGGAGGATTTCCGCATCGCGGCAGCACCCGGCCGGGACACGATGCAGGCGGCGGTGCTGCGGCCGTTCCATTGGGCGGACGGGTTCATCACCATGGAGTTGCCGGTACACGAAGGCGCGGTGCAGCGCGACCCAGGCCGCAACGTCACGAAATTCGCCATCGTGGATCGCTTCTCGGGCGAGGCCCGGACGTCCAAAATGTTCTGGCTCGGGACCGGGCCGCGCACATCGGACACGGCGCTCGCCTGCTCGGTGGCGCATGACAAGCACAATATCTGGGCGGTCGGCTCGTCGGATGCGGCGATGGCCATGGCGGTGAACGCCCTGGTGGGGATGCAGGGCGGCTGGGCGCTGGTGGTCGGCGGCAGACTGGCGGCCACCGTGCGGTATGAGATCGGCGGGCTGATGACATGCCGCCCGGCGGCGGCGCTGAACGCCGAGATGCAGACGCTGTACGATGCGGCGGCGGACGTGGACTGGATGTTCGAGCCCACTTTCAGCCCGCGCTGGTTTCCCGGTTTTCCGGAGCGGCTGATCTTCGCCACGCTCACCTGCGCGCCATGGCAATGGGTGCTGGTGGCGCCGTGCGAGCAGGCGCCGCTTGGTTTCGTCAATGTGCAGACCGGGCAGACGCATCCGGTGGTCTGGTGAAGGATTTTTGCGAATGAGCGAAGTGCTCGATGCCGACAAGGGCGTTCTCGACCGGTATTTCCGCCTGACGGAGCGCGGCTCGTCGGTGCGCCAGGAGGTCATCGCCGGCGCCACAACCTTCGCCGCCATGGCCTACATCATCGCGGTGAACCCCGCGATCATGTCGCAGGCCGGGATGGACCGGGGCGAGTTGGTGATCGGCACGGCCATCGCCGCCATCTTCGGCTCGGTGATGATGGGTCTGTGGGCGAACCTGCCGCTCGCGGTGGCGCCCGCCATGGGCTCCAACGTCATCCTCACCTTCGTGGTGGTGAAGCAGATGGGCGTGCCGTGGCAAGGCGCGCTCGCGATGGTGGCGTTCACCGGATTCGTGTTCCTCGCGTTGAGCGTGTCGAAGGTTCGCGAGAAGGTCGCGCGCGACGTGCCGGAGGCGCTGAAGGTCGGCATCCAGGCCGGCGTCGGCACGCTGATCGTGTTCATCGGCCTGCGCGGGGCGGGCTTTTTGGTGGCGAACCCGACCACGCTCGTGTCGATGGGGTCGCTGAAAAGCCCAGCCGTGCTGATGACCTTCATCGGATTGCTGGTGACGCCGATGCTGGTGATACGCCGCGTGCCGGGGGCGCTCATCATCTCGATCGCCGCGCTCACCATCGCCGGACTGTTCATTCCCGGGGCCAACGGCAAGATGATCACGTCGATGCCAAGCGCGATCTTCGCCTGGCCGAAATGGCCGACCGGCACCTTCATGGAGCTCGATTTCACCTGGCTGTTCACGCATTTCCTGGTGGCCCTGCCGCTGCTGTTCTACTTCGTTTGCGCCGAGTTCTTCAGCACGCTCGGCACACTGATCGGCGTGACCGGGGCGGCCAATCTGCGCCGCCCGGACGGCTCGATCCCGAATGCCACGGCGGCGTTCGCGACCGACGCCACGGCCAGCATCGTGGGGCCGGTGTTCGGCACTTCGGTGGTCACCGCCTTCATCGAGTCGGTGACGGGCGTGCTGGCGGGCGGACGCACGGGCCTGACCTCGATCACGGTGGCGGGTTTTTTCGTGATCTCGCTGTTCCTGTGGCCGATCTTCGTGATCGTGCCGGGTCAGGCGACCGCGCCGGCGTTGGTTCTCGTGGGCGTGCTGATGATGCAGGGTCTCGGCCGCATCGACATGTCGGACCTGCTGAACGCGGTGCCGGTGGTGCTGACGCTGCTGGTGACGGTGCTCACCAACAACCTCATCAACGGCATGGCGATGGGCACCTTCGCCTACGTCCTGCTTCTGCTGGCGATGGGCCGCGCCCGCGACATCACTGGCGTGGTGTGGGGCCTGTGTGTCGTGTTCCTGGCGTTCTTCTACACAACGACGTTGTTGATGTAGACCCGGCCCCAACGGCGTGAATGGCCGGCCTTCGCCGGCCGGGCGAAAACGAACGGCAGGGAGCGAACATGCCAACACCGCGCGCGAACGACATCGAAATGGCCTACGCCGAACGTGGCGCCGGGGCGCCCGTGGTGTTCGTGCATGGCACGTTGCAGGACCAGCGTTACTGGGAGCCGCAGATGGCCAGCTTCGGCGAACGGTACCGCGCGATCGCCCTCAGCCTGCGCCACTACTGGCCCGCCGCGTGGGATGGCGAGGGAGATGATTTCACCATCGACCGGCACGTGGCCGATGTCGCGGCCTTCGCGCGGGCGTTGGGCGCCGGGCCGATCCGGCTGGTGGGGCATTCCCGGGGCGGGCACATCGCGTTCCGCGTCGCCGAGCAATTCCCGGAACTTCTCCGCGCGGTCGTGCTGGCCGAGCCGGGCGGCGAGCTGGGGGCGGGATTCGCCGCATCCAGGCCCGGCCCGCAAGGTGCGGTCGCCGACGCGGTCAGGCTGATCCGGGCCGGCGAAACGGAGGCGGCGTTGCGGGTGTTCACCGCCTACACCGGAGGCGCGGGTGCCTGGGAGTCGCGGCCGGAATCACGCCGCCAAATCTCGCGCGACAACGCCCGCACGCTGCTCGGCCAGATCGACGAGAAACGGCTGCCATTCGCACGCGCCTCGGTGCAGGGCATCCGCGTGCCCACGCTGCTGGTGGGCGGCGCCGACACCCAGCCGCAATTCACCGCCATCCTCGACGCGATGGAGCGCGACATCGCCGGTTCCAGGCGCGTCACCATCGCGAACGCCGGCCACGGCATGAGTGCGGACAACCCGGCCGCGTTCGACGCGGCGGTGCTGGCGTTCCTCGACGCGGCCTAGACTTCGAGCAAGCCGGCCCGCATCCCCCGCGTGACTGCATCGGCCCGGCTGCGCGCGGCGAGCTTCGAGAACACCGCCTCGAGGTGATATTTCACCGTGTGCGCCGAGATGCCCAGGCGCCGGGCGATGGATTTGTTGCTGAGGCCCTCGGCGATCTGGCCCAGCACCTCCAGTTCGCGCGGCGTCAGCAAAGGCCGCGACAGGGCAAGCGGTATCGCCACCGGCGCCCGCACGGTCAACCCCTCCGCCACGGCCGCCGTCGCCGCCGCGATCTGGCTGGCCGAGGCTCCGCGCGGCAGCACCCCCATCACGGTCATGTCGGCCGCGATGTCGGTGTCGTCGGTCAGCACCAGCAGCCCGCGCCCGGCCCCCGCCGCGTCGGCCGGCAATTTCTCGCCGTCCGCGAGGTCGAGCACCAGGACATCGGCCTCGGCCTCGACAAAGGCGCCATCGGGCGCAATCCGCCGCAGCCTGAGCGCATCGGCGGTCCGCACCGCCAAGCGGACCATCGGAAGCGCGGGAAGATAGGTGAGTGTGTCG
This sequence comes from Rhodospirillales bacterium, assembly GCA_025352565.1. Lineage (GTDB taxonomy): Bacteria > Pseudomonadota > Alphaproteobacteria > Acetobacterales > Acetobacteraceae > JANXTF01. The sequence continues at coordinate 8,154 of JANXTF010000083.1, forward strand.
TTCATGGCCCCCAATGTTGGTGTCTTTGGCGTGCCGCGCAAGCGTGGTGACGCTGGCGTCCAGTGGCAAGGTGCAGTTAAAGCGGTGGGGTGCGCTCCCTCCGGTCCCGACTCTCCAGGCTGTTCGCGCTGTCGCTGGTGGCCTGCCTCGGGCTTGCCCTGCTGCTGCTGCGGCTGACGGGCCTGTCGAGCGAGGCGGCTGAGGGGCGGCAGGACGCCGAATTGCGCCGGGCGTGCGAACTGATCCAGGACGGGTATTCGTTCTATGCGACCGGTTGGTCCGGCCTGGCCCCGACCGATGACGAAGCCGTGTTCCGGCGCGACCTCGCGGATGTGGTGAGGCAGGCGATGGCGCCATTCTCGTCCGTCTCTGGCGGTATCTGGCAGGCAGGGGCCGGCGTGCTCGCCTATGTGGCCCCGGCCAACGCCGCTTTGCCTGCCACGATCGGCGCGGCCGTGGCCGAGGCGGGTGCGGCCGCGACGCAGAACGGGCTGCCCGCCGCGCGCACCGGCGGCGATCTGCGGGTCGCGGCCTGCGGCCTGGGCGGCCCGGTCTCGAACCTCGCGGGCTTCGTGATCGCCCGCGTCGCCAACGCCCCCGCGGCCGGCCCGCTTTGGCTGGGCCTGGGCGTGCTGCTGCTGTTGGTGACCACCATGGCGGCATGGCTGAGCCGCCTGGTGCGCGCCTGGGGCCGCCATGTGCGCGCGATCGAGACGGCGTTGGCCGGCCACGAGGCCGGGATGCTGCCGCGCCTCGCCCCCACCGGAGAGCGCGAACTGGACCGGATCATCGCCGCCCTCAACGCCACCTCGGTCCGGCTGGAGGCGGCCCGGCTCGAGACCGCGGAATTGTCCGCCCGGATGGCGCAATCCGAGCGGCTGGCGGCACTTGGGCGGGTGGCCGCCGGCGTCGCGCATGAAATCCGCAACCCGATCGCCTCGATGCGGCTGAAGGCGGAAGGCGCGCTGACCGGCGACGAGGCCCGCATGCGGCGTGCGCTGGAAGCGGTGCTGATCCAGGTGGGCCGTCTCGAACGCCTGGCTTCCGAATTGCTGACCATGACGCAGGCGCACACGCCGCACCCGCAAAGCGTGGAGCTGCGCGCCTTCCTGGTGTCCTGCGCGGCCGACCACGGCGCGCGCATCCGGGTGACGGCGCCCGCGATGCGGGTGACGCTGGACCCCGAACTGATCCGCCGCGCGCTCGACAACCTGCTGCGCAACGCGGCGGCCCTCGCGTCCGAAATCGCCGTCACCGCGAGCGTGATCGGCCGCGAATTGCAGATCACGGTGGCCGATAACGGCCCCGGCGTGCCGGCGGAATTGCGCGACCACCTGTTCGAGCCGTTCGTGACCGGCCGCGCCGACGGCACCGGGCTTGGCCTGCCGATCGCGCGCGAACTGATCGAAAGCCATGGCGGGCAGCTTTGGCTGTCCGATCCGGGCGGCCAGGGCAACGGCGCCGTGTTCGCGATGATGCTGCCGCTAGATGGGCCATGGCCCGAATCCTGATCGTCGACGACGACGCGGCTTTGCGCGAAAGCCTCGCCGAGGCGCTGACCGATCTCGGCCATGCGCCGGAGATGGCGGCGGACGGGCGTGCCGGATTGGCGCGGCTGGCGGAGGGCGGCATCGAGGCCGTGCTGCTCGATCTGCGGATGCCGGGCCTCGACGGGCTCGAGGTGCTGCGCCGGATCGCGGTCCGGCCGAACCCGCCGCCAGTGGCCGTGCTGACGGCGGTGCCCACTTCCGCCAACACCATCGAGGCGATGCGGCTGGGGGCGGTCGATCACTTGGCCAAGCCGCTGGGCCGTGCGGACCTCGCGGCATTGCTCGGCCGCATGTTGCCCGCGGAATCGGCCGCGACCGCGTCTGAGGCACCGGACGGCGACGAGTTGGTCGGCTCCTCCGCCGCCATGCGGCAGGTTCAGAAATCCATCGGGATGCTGGCCGACAACCCTGCCACAGTGCTCATCACCGGCGAGACCGGCACCGGCAAGGAGGTGGTGGCCCGCGCCATCCATCGCCACGGCAGCCGGGCGGCGCGGCCGTTCGTGGCGGTGAATTGCGCGGCCATCCCGACCGAGCTGCTGGAAAGCCAGTTGTTCGGCCATGCGCGCGGGGCCTTCACGGGCGCGGTCGCCGACCGCGTCGGCTCGTTCCGTGAGGCCGATGGCGGCACGCTGTTCCTCGACGAGATCGGCGACATGGACATGGCCATGCAGGCCAAGCTGCTGCGGGTGTTGCAGGAGCGCGTGGTGATGCCGGTGGGCGGCAGGCCGGTGGCGATCGACGTGCGCATCCTGGCCGCCACCCACCGCGACCTCGCCGCCCAGGTGGCGGCCGGACGGTTCCGCGAGGATCTGTTCTATCGGCTGGGCGTGGTGCCGGTGCATCTGCCGCCCCTGCGCGAGCGGCTGGCCGACATCGTGAAGCTGGCCGAGCATTTTTTGGCGCTGGCCGGCCCGAAGCGGCTCTCGGCCGGGGCCGCGTCGCGGCTGCTGGCGCACCCGTGGCCGGGCAACGTGCGCGAGTTGCGCAACGCCATGGAGCGGGTGGCGGCACTGGCGCGCCATCCGGTGATAGCGGCGGACGATTTGTCGTTCCTGACCGGCGCCGTGGCGGCGCCCGATGCGGATTGGCTGGCCGGCGACCTGCCGACCGCGCTGGCCCGGCTGGAGGCGGCGATGATCCGCCGCGCATTATCGGCCAGCGGCGGCAACCGGGCGGAGGCGGCGCGCCGGTTGGGCATCCATCGGCAGCTTCTGTATCAGAAGCTGGAGCGGCATGGGATCGGATAGCCGACCATCCAGCGGCCATGAAGGACGCTGAGTAACGAATATTCTATGCTTTGTGCGAACCGGCCGGAACATCGCTTCATGCGCCTCGCATGCCGCCTTCGGTGTGTCCGATCGCCGGACAGCCTGCGTCGGCCCAACGGACGCATCGATCGTCCGCAAGTTCTATAACCATTTGCAAACGCTGAATTCCGTTGGTGGCACGCCGCTTGCGATGTCTGCTCGCAAGGCCATCCCGGCCTGTTCTGGAGAATGACGATGTCACGAGTGAAATTCGCTCTGCTCGCGGGCACCCTGGCCACCGGACTGGGGGCCGCCGGCATCGGCGGTGCCGCCTTCGCGCAGCCATCGCCGACCTACGACCCCGCCCAGCTGCCCACCATCAAGGGCAAGGTGGCGCAATACACCCTCACCCCGCGCGGCGACGTGGATGGCTTCATCCTCGACGATGGCACCGAGGTTAATTTGTCGCCCCGCCTGTCCACGCAGCTGGTGTTCGCGGTGAAGCCCGGCGACGCGGTGACCATCCATGGGCTGCGCGCCAAGGCGCTGCCGCTGGTGGCCGCGATGTCGGTGACCAACGACGCGACCAACGCGACGATCATGTCGTCCGGCGAGCGGCGCGAGCATGGTCCGGGCGCGGCCCAGGCCACCACCGAGGCGACCGGGACGGTGAAGGCGCAGCTGCATGGGCCGCATGGCGAGATGAACGGCGTGCTGCTGGCCGACGGTACCAACGTGCGCCTGCCTCCCCCGGAAGCCACCAAGCTGGGCGACAAGCTGGCGGTGGGAAAATCGGTCTATGTGCGCGGCATCGGCATCAGCAACCCGCTCGGCAAGCTGGTGATGGCGCGCGCCATCGGGACCAGCAAGGCGGACGCGACGGAGATCGCCATGCCGCATGGCGGGCCGGGCGGATGGATGCATGGGATGATGCGCGGCATGCATCACGACGGTGGCCCGATGGGAGGTGAGCGCATGGGCGGGTCGAAGGGCGACGCCCCGCGCTGAGGCCGGCGCGAAGTGCAGGCCCCTCTCCCGGCCGGGAGAGGGGCCTTGCGGCTTCAGCCTTCGAGGCAGGCGGAGACGCGGGCGAACGGCTTGTTGCTCATCGGCGGACCGTCATAGATCGACTGCACGGTCGAGAAGGTGATGTTGCCGTCGGTGCCCTTGCCGAACTTGATCGTCTCCTGCGCATACGGCGCCAGCGGGGTGCCGACCAGTTGCGGGGAGAACAGCGAGACCGTCCGCGACGGAAACCCGCCGAAATTCATGATCCAGCGCACGGGCTTCGTCGCGCGGTTCTGAATCTGCACGAAATACTCGTATTGATTCTCGCCGATGCCGTTGGTGTAGATCGAGTTGATGAAGATCTTGCCCTTGCAGCCCCCGGCGGTGATGACCGCTTGCGCGGCGCTGGGGGAGGCCGAAACCCCGAGGCTTGCGGCGGCCAGAACAAGGGCGCCGAGGGTGGAACGAAGTGCCATGGATGGTGCGCTTTCCGTATTTTGGCACTCCGGACATTCGGCGATGCCTGCCGTCATTCGTAGCGCGGAACACTCTGGCGGGAAACGGTTTATTTTCGGGGTGGCGTCAGCGCCGGAAGCCGCCGCGCCAGTAGCCGCCATAGGGGCGATACCCGACGCCGCGGTTGAGAAAGAACTCGTCGGCGAGCACGCCAGGATAGGCCCCGCCGTACGGGTAGCCGGCATAGGCGTAGCCATACGGATAGACCGGATAGAGCGTGCCCACCATCACGGTGTTGGGCGCGGGGCCGACCAGGTTGCCCCGCGATGTCATGCAGTCGAAATACACGCTGGCGGGCGTGGCGGGCGATACGGCCGGGGCCAGGGCTAAAGTGGGGGCCAGGGTGGGGGCCGGTGTTGGCTGTGCCGCGGCGCTGGCGCGGCAGGCGGTGTCGTCCTGCGAGAACCCGGCGGAGGATTTTCCGGTGCCGGGATAGGCCGCCAGCGGCCGCGGGTAGCCTGGCCCGCCAGGAACAGCGACGCAGCCCGAGGCGGCACCGGCGGCCAGGAGCGAGAGGAGGGTGAGAGCGGAGCCGGAACGCATGACCTGACCTCTAGGCGGCAGGGGACGTGGCGACCCGCGCGAAGGTGGCGATGATGCGCCAACCCGCCCGCATGGTGCCTTTCAGCGAGCCCGCCACCTTGGACTCGCCGCCCATGCGGCAACGATAGGGCATCGGCACCTCCAGGATTCGCAACTTCGCGCGCGCCGCCTTCATCTGCATCTCTATGTTCCAGCCATAGGTCATCTCGCGCATGTCCAGCTTTTCCAATGCGGCGCGGCCGATGGCGCGGTAGGCGCACATGTCGGTGTAACGCACGCCGTACAGCGCGCCCATGCCGAAGCCGGCGGCGTGCCCGGCGAGCACCTGATGAGCGCTCATGGAACCTCGGTCGCGCACACCCCGCGTGCGGCTGGCGATGACGAAATCATGCGTGCCGGCCTGGATCGGCGCCACCAAGCGCGCCAGCAGGTCGCCGCGATCGGCGCCGTCGCCGTCCATGAACACCACGATGTCGCAATCCGGCGCGGCGGCCGCGCCAGCCGCGCAGGCGCGGCCGTAGCCGCGCTCCGCCAGGGAAATCACGCGGGCGCCCGCGGCCTTTGCGTTGGCCACCGTTGCATCGTTGCTGCCGCTGTCGGCGACGACGATCTCGGTGGCGATATCGCGCGGCAACTCGCGCACCACCGGCCCGATCGCCGCGGCCTCGTTCAGCGTGGGGATGACGACGACCACGGACATGGGCGCGCTACAGGCTCCAGCGCAGACCGCAATTCTGGCACGGCTTGGGCGGCGCGGCGCCCTGCAGGTTGGCGCGGAAATCCTGGTAGGCGGGACCGTTCCAGATTTCCCGCAAGGTCTGCTGGGTCGCGTCGCCGAGCGTATAGTTCTCGTAGCCCCGCGCCGAGAACGGCGCGATGCAGCAGGGCAGCGCCCGGCCATGGGCGGTGAAATACATCAATGACCAGGGACGGCGGCAGGTGGACCACGGCGAGTCCTCGGTGGACCGCTTGATGCTGAGGCCAGGCTCGGTGGCGCCCGAGGCGTCGAGCGCGACACCCAGCGAGACGCCGAGTTCGGTGGCCGCCGCGATCAGCGCCTCCTCGTCGGCGCGGGTCTGCTCGAACAGCGACTGCTCGGCGGTCATCAGGCCGCGGCCGAGATCGTCGAACACGAGGCGCTGGAGATGCACCTCGCCGATGCCCATTTTCGCCGCCAGCCGCACGAAGGCCGGCAATTCGTCCACCGTCTCCTTCAGCCCCGTGAGCCAGAGCGAAACGCGCGGCAGGGCGCTGCCCATCTGGCGCTGAAGGGCGGTGAACTCGGTGATGTTGCGGACGATGCGGTCGAACATGTCCTTGCCGCGCACCTTGAGGAAGCTCGCGGCCTCGGCGGCATCGAGCGACACGCGGAGTTCGTCGAGCCCGGTCTCGATGATCTCGCGGCGCTTATTCTTGGCCAGCAAGGTGCCGTTGGTATTGAACAGCACGTAGGTGCCGCGCGCCTTGAGGGCGCGGATCATCTGCGGCAGGTGCTTGACCAGCATAGGCTCGCCCACCCCGTGCAGCACCACGCGGGCGACATTGGGTACCTGGTCCACGATGGAGGTGAACAGCTCCATGCTCATGTCCGCCGGTTTTTCGAGTTCCTCGAAGGTGCGCGGACAGGTTTCGCACAGGAGGTTGCAGCGGTTGGTCACCTCCAGATAAAGGCAGACCGGCGGGGCCGAGGCCACGCGGCTGTCGTTGGCCACCTCCTCGAAATAGCGGCGCGGGTCCTTGAGGCCAGGGGCGGGACGTTCCAGCGTGGCGGACATCGGTCATCTCCTCATGCGGCGAACGCGCGGCGCGCGTCCCACCAGGCGAGCAAGGCAAACGGCAGATAGATCAGCACGGACCGTTCCAGGTCGGTCTGGAACGGGTGAACGTAGAGCAAGATGCAGGCCGATGTGAGCCATAGCACCGAGCGCCAGGGCACCAGGCATGTCAGATAAGCGAGCCAACCGAAGTACCAAGGATAATGCGGCGTGAGTGCCACCGAAGTTACAGTTGCGAGCAACATGGCGTCATGCGCCTGGCCGCGGAGGCGTGGCCCCGGCTCTTCTGGAAGGGGGCGCAGCATGCTCAGCGCGAGGCCGGCGAGTGCCACGGCGACCAGGCCGAGCCACGCGGTTCCGGCCCAGGGCGGCAGCGCGATCAGCGCCCCCGCGAGCTGCACCGCGAACAATCCGCCGCCGCCAGGGCTGGGCCGGTATCGCGCTGGCCGCCGCGTTCATGATCAAGTTCCTGCCCGCGGTCATCGCGCCGGCGCTGTGGCGCGGCCGGGGGTGGCGCATGCCGGTTGCCGCGATCGCCGCCGTCGCGGCCGG
>JANXTF010000090.1 GCA_025352565.1 Rhodospirillales bacterium
CTGGTTGGCCTCGCCGGCGACGTTCCTGGCGCCGATCTGGTTGGCCTCGCCGGCGACGTTCCTGGCGCCGATCTGGTTGGCCTCGCCGGCGACATTCTTGGCGCCGATCTGGTTGGCCTCGCCGGCGACATTCTTGGCGCCGATCTGGTTGGCTTCGCCGGAGACATTGGCCGCACAGCCGGGCGAGGCCGGGGCCGGCTGCGCGAAGGCGGGCGAAAGCGCGACGGGGGCCAGGGCCAACATGATCGCGGTCATGGTGCTCAGGGTGGAAATACGCATCGGATGTCTCCTTCGTTCGAATGATATGCGCCATGCCGTCCCGAACCTGGCGGCCATGGTGTGTTCCGTCACACAAGATGGGAACCGCGCCGTCCGACTCAATGGACCGGCTTAACGCCGTTGCTCACAGGGCCCATGTCGTCTTTGCATGGATGTTCGCGGCAACTTCGGCAGAGGTTACGCGCGCCGGGGCGTGATAGTTCCCCACCGTCCCCCTGGCGTCCGGCTTTGTCCCGGGTCACAGCCACATCACCTGGTCGATCCGGTCGGCCCCCGCCGCCAGCATCGCGAGCCGGTCGAAGCCCAGCGCGATGCCGGCGCTTTGCGGCAGGCCGCAATCGAGGGCCGCGAGAAAATCCTCGTCGAGCGGCCAATCGGTCCGGCCGGTGATGGCATGACGGCGCGCGCGGTCGGCGGTGAAGCGGGTGCGCTGCTCGGCGGCATCGGTGAGCTCCACGAAGGCGTTGGCCAGCTCCATGCCGCAGGCGAACAGCTCGAACCGCTCGGCGACGCGCGGGTCGGCCGGATCTCGCCGGGCGAGGGCCGCCTGGGCCGCGGGCCAGTGGGTGAGGAAGGTGGGATGCGCGCGGCCGATCGCGGGCTCCACGCGGGCGAGCAGCAGGCGAAAGAACTGGTCTTCCCAGGTCTCGCCGTCACGCAGGGCGATGGCGGCCGAGGCAGCCAGGGCGGCCGCGTCGCCAGCGGTCCCGAGCAGGTCGGCGCCCGCGTGTCGGCGGAAGGCCTCCGCCATGGTCAGGCGCTCGAAGCAGCCGAGGTCGGAGGCGATGCCGCCGGAGGCGATGGTGGGCGGCAGGACGGCGCGGAGCAGGGCCTCGGTCTCGTCCATCAGCGATGCCATGGAGGCGCCCGGGGCATACCATTCCAGCATGGTGAACTCGGACGCGTGGCGCGGGCCGGCCTCGCCGTTGCGCCAGACGCGGGCGAGCTGGAAAATCGGGCCGGCGCCGGCCACCAGCAGGCGCTTCATGGCGAATTCCGGGCTGGTGTGCAGCCACAGGTTTTCCCGCGCGCCCTCCGGCGTGACGCGCGCGGTGGCGAAGGGCAGCAGGTGGATCTCCTCGCCGGGGGTGGCGACCGCGTAGGGGGTTTCGACCTCGGTGTAGCCCCGTCCCGAGAAGAAGGCCCGGATGGCGATGGCAAGGCCGGCGCGGCGGCGCAGGAACGGCATCCGATCGGCGAGGCTGTCCGGATGCCAGCGGGGCGTGGCCATCCGCGGCGTGGTCATGCGGGGAGTGGTCATGGGGGAGTGGTCATGGGGGAGTCAGGGCAGGCGGAGCAGGCGGCCTTCGCCGACGATGACGGCATGACCGCCGACCGAGACGCCGGCGACCTTGGCCCCGGCGAAGGTGGTTTCGGTGGCCATGTGGCTGGGGCGGCCCATCTCGACGCCTTGGGCGATGGCAAGGCGCAGCGTGCCGGACGGACCGGGCGCCAAGTGGGGAATGCTGCCGGCGAGCGCTGCCGCGGCCGAGCCGGTGGCGGGGTCTTCGCCCATGCCGAGCGCCGGCGCGAACATGCGGGAATGCGCCGAGGCGCGTCCGGCGCCGGTCTCGGTGACGGCGTAGCAGAACACGCCATGGGCCCACAGCGAACCCGCATGCGACTGCCAGCGATCGGCGCGCAGCCATGCGCCGCCGACGGCGGCGATGTCGGCCAGGGGCATGAACAGGAAGCCGGTGCCATAGCCCGCCTGCCAGGACGCGCCGGCCAAAGCTCCGGGATCGAGCCCGATCAACTCGGCCTGCTGGATTTTGCTGAGCGGCGTGGGGCGGATCTCCGGGGGCCCGTTCAGAAACAGCGTGGCCGCATTCGGCGCCAGGGCCACGCGCACCGGCCCGACGCCTTCCTCGAACACGATCTCGGCATGTCCCTGGGTCAGCCCGCGCTCGGCGAGCACCACGGCGGTGCCGATGGTGGGGTGGCCGGCGAACGGCAGCTCGCTGGCGGGGGTGAAGATGCGGACGCGCCAATGCGCTCCGGTGTCGTCCAGCGGGGTGACGAAGGTGGTTTCGGAAAGGTTCATCTCGCGCGCGATGGCCTGCATCTGGCTGGTGGCGAGCGCGCTCCCGTCGAGAAACACGGCGAGCGGGTTGCCGCCATAGGCCGCGTCGGTGAACACGTCGGTGATGATGTAGTCGCGCATGCGGGGCTGGGCTTTCTGGGCTGCGGGGATTATGCGCGCACAATGCCTAACGGATCGACAAACGAACAGCCGCGCACGCTGCGGAATGTGGCGGCGCTGGAGGCGGCCGGGCTGTCGCGGCCGCCTGACCGCGACGCGCTGGAGCGTGTGGCCGCGCGCTATGCGATCGCCATTCCGCCGGCGATGCGCGCGCTGATCGGCACGCCCGATGACCCGATCGGCCGGCAATTCGTGCCCGACGCGGCCGAACTGGTGACCGCACAGCATGAAAGCGCCGATCCGATCGCCGACGAAAAACTGTCGCCGATCAAGGGCATCGTGCATCGCTACGCCGATCGCGCCTTGCTGAAGCCGCTGCTGACCTGCCCGGTTTATTGCCGCTTCTGCTTCAGGCGGGAGCAGGTGGGGCCGGATGGCGGGCTGCTGAGCGAGGCCGAACTGGCGGCCTGCTATGCGTGGCTCGCGGCACGGCCCGCGATCGGCGAGGTGATCCTGACCGGCGGCGACCCGTTGATGCTGTCGCCGCGCCGGCTGGGCGCGATCATCCGCGCATTGTCGAACATCGCGCATATCGCCGCGATCCGTGTGCATAGCCGCGTGCCGGTGGCCGACCCGTCGCTGGTGACCCGCGAACTCGCGGCCAGCCTGCGGACGGACAAGGCCATGTGGCTGGTCTTGCACGCCAATCACGCCAGCGAATTCACCGATGCCGCCCGCGCTTCGGTGCGGCTGGTGCAGCAGGAGGCGATCCCGGTGCTCGGCCAATCCGTACTGCTGCGCGGCGTGAACGACACGGAGGCGGCCTTGGAGGCGTTGGTCCGGGCCATGGTCTCGGCGCGGGTGAAACCGTATTATCTGCACCATCTGGACCCGGCGCCCGGCACGGCGAAATTCCACGTGCCGATCGCCGAGGGGCAGGATCTGCTGCGCCGCTTGCGCGGCCGGGTGACCGGGCTCGCCTGGCCGACCTACGTGGTCGATCGGCCGGGAGGAGCCGGCAAGGTGCCGGTGGGGCCGATCTACCGGGAAGCGTATACCGTATAACGATCAGCCGATGAGTTCGGCGACCCGGGCCTCGAAAGCCGCGATATGGTCCTTCATGTCGAGGTGCTTTTCGGCCCATTTCCGCGCCGAAACGCGCAGTTTTCGCGCCTTTTTGGTGTCCTCCAGGACGTCCAGAACGGCCATGGCGAGGCCGCGCGGATCGAGCGGGGGCACCAGGATGCCGGTTTGGCCGGACTGGATCAGCTCGCGCACCGGCTCCACATCGCCGCCCACGATGGCGCAGCCAGCCGCCAATGCCTCGCGCAAGGACCACGACACCACGAACGGATAGGTCAGATAGACATGCGCGTCCGACCGCTGGAGCAGCTTCACATAGGTATGATAGGGCACCTGGCCCGGCATCAGCACGCGGCTTTTGTCGTATTTACCAGCGAGTTCCGCCTCGAAATGCGCGCGCCACGTGCCGTTCGCCAGCCGCGCGCCGTAGCTCACATCGTTGCCGCCGACCAGCACGACCTTTAGGTCCGGCCGCGCCCGCAGCATCTCGGGCAAGGCGCGCATGATGACGTGAAAGCCGCGATACGGCTCGAGGTTGCGGGCCACGTAGGTGACCAGTTTGTCCTTAGGGCCGATCTCGAAGTCGTTGATCCGCAACACTTCCTTGTGCGCGTCGGGGTCTGGCTTGCAGGTTTCGAGCCTCGCACCCTCCGGCAGCACCTTGATCTGCGACTGCGCCCATTCGGGGTAGCGGCTCAGTTGCCAGGCGGTGGGAGTCTGGCCGTGCTGCTCCAGCGAGAGCGCCAGAAGATTGACCACGTTCATCGCCCGGATGCGCGCGAAGCGGTCGATCGAAAGCGGAAATTCCTCGTCGAAATTAACGTCTTGTCCAGCGGTGCGGTAGTAGAATTCGAAATAGCCCAGGATCGGCACCCCGGGCCACACATCGACGAGGTTCAGCAATTCGCCCCAGCCATGGTGGCCGATGATGATGTCCGGCACGAAACCGAGGTTGCGCAAATTCTCCGCCGCCGCCGCGACGGCGGCCGCGCGCCGGGCGGCGAGGTCGTAATCCCGCGCGTTGGGATGCACGCCCTCGGTTTCGCCCTTGGGCATCTGATACGAGACACGGCGCACGCCGGTGATGGCGTTCGCGTTGGGTTCGGAGATGAACACCACGTCGTTCTTCGGGTTCGCCAGCAGGTGGCAGACGATGTGATAGTATTGCCCCGGGAAGTTCTGGTGGATGAACAGGTATTTCACTTGGGTGCGGAATCCGCTTTCTTGCGGCGCGCCTTCGGGACGGTCGGGATCGCACCCGGCATTTCGATCGCCGGAAGCTCGCCTTTCGGATGGATCGCGATCACCAGCGCTTCCACGGCCGCGAGGCTTGCCGTCTCGCACGCCTCGCCTTCGCCCACCGGCCCGGCGGTGGCGCCATCGATGAAGCTCGCGGCATAGGAGCATGTCAGTTCGGCCGCCGCCTTGCCGCGCAACCGCACGCGGAAGCCCAGGATCGGCAACGCCATGCCCCGGCTGCCGCAGAACTGCCCGCCCTCGACCCAGGGCGACGACCAGCCGCGCCCCAGCACCGCTTGGTACTCGATGTCCTCGGCCGCGATGCCCGATAGCGGCGCCAGGGCGAACCCCTCGATCCAGCGCTTGCTGCCGGCGGTGCCGAGCCACTTGCCGAAATACCCGCCGGTATCCCCCTGCGTCTGGATGTGCGCCAGGATCTCGACCGGAACCGGCTCCGCCTTCTTGCTCGGCTCCGCCGCCACCGGCTTTGCCGCCGGCTTTTCGCCGTCGAGCAGGCGCAGGACCTGGATTTCGGGCGCGCCCTCCCGCGCGTCGGCCGATTGGTAGATCGTCACCATTAGATGCTGAGCCGAACCCACCACCCGCACCAGCGCCGCGTCGCCGGACGCGCTCAGCCAGCCATCGGCGCGGAACGCGGTGATCCGCAGCGCGTCGGGATCGGCCAGGATGCCGGGCGCCGGCGAAATCCGCACGCCGGGCAGGCCGGTGGCCGCGTCGGCGTGCAGCGAAGGGGTCTGCACGACGCAGAACAGGCCGGGCTCGAGCCGCATCATGTGGCCGCTCACCTTCAGCTCGGAAATAACGGCACCGGGAAGGGCGGCTTGGGCGGGCTCAGCCATGGCAAATTCGCTCCAGGGGTATTGGCGTCAGGCCGGGGTATTGAGGCGTCAGGATAGCTTGGGCGTCAGGACAGCTTCGGGCGCGGGCGTGCGACCGCGGTTGCGCCAGGGCGGCATTCATCGCCCGCACGACGCGATGCCGCAAGCAGGGCGTTGTTGATCATGGCGGCCGGCGCACCGAGCGGCAGCACCCAGCCGCCCTGCTCGCGCACCCGGTCGGCCGGCACCCCGATATCGAACACCGCCGCCTGCAGCCCGGCCTGCCACGCGAGGCTCAGCGTGAAACTCCAGGTTTCCGGGCAGATCGAGGGCAGCCACGCCACATTCGCCCGCTGCGCCCGCACCAGCGTCTCGCCGTCCCCTTCCGGGTAGGGGCCGGTCACGAACACGCGCCCCGTGTCGAACAGCGCCTCGTCGTCCATCGTGTGACCGACGACGACGAATTCGAGACCGAGCCGGCGCGCGTCGGCATCGCGCGCGCATTCCAGCAGCGTCGCATAGCCCTTCTCCACCCCGATCGCACCGATCACGGCCACAAGGCACCCAGCTCCCGGCGCCGCGGGCGGGCCGCGCACCACCGCGTCGAACGGCGAAATCTCCACCGGCAGCCCCGGAAAATGCCGGCCGAGCCGCCGCGCCACATCGCGTCCCGGCACCACGATCCGCCGCGCGGCGGCGAAATCGGCGGCCGAACGGGCGCGCAGCGCCTGCGCCGGAAGCGCCTCCTCGATCACCCGGCCGGCGATGGCGACGCAGGCATCGCAGACCGCCGCGTCCAGCGGTTCGCCGCAGAAATGGCCGGTCGGGCCGATTAGCGTGATGCGCGGGCAGATGCAGGCGTAGTCGTGCACATGGATGTCGGTGGGCACGCCGAGGCCGGCGCCAAGCTCCGCGAGCGCGTGATGATGGCCCAGCAGATGATGCAGTTCGACCCGGTCGGGCCGGTCGGCGCGCAGCAGCCGAACCAATTCGCCCAGTTGCTCCGGCAGGCGGAATTGCAGGTTCGGGAAGCCGCCTTCCGCGCCCTCGCCCACCCCGCACCGGCCGGCCCGATAGAGGTGGCCGGCATGATCCACCCGATCGTCGTCCCGATCGTCGCCCCGGTCATCGGGGCGGTCATCGGGGCGGTCATCGGGGCGGTCATCGGGGCGGTCATCGGGGCGGTCATCGGGGCGGCGCCGGACCGGGCGCAGCACGATGGGCCGCCGGCCTTCGGCGCGGATCTCGTCGCAGCGATGCCGAATCGCCCGCTCGACGCCGCCGCCGCTGTCATGGGTCACCAGGATCGTGGCGCCCGCTCCCGGCTGCACGCCGCTTATGCGGCCCGACTTCCAGCGCGCCTCGTCGAGCCGAAACCGCGCGGGGGCCAGACCGTCGCCCCTGCCATGGGCCGCGATCAGGCGGTCATAGCCGGGGTGCCATCGCTCCATCGCCGCGCCGTTGCGCGCCATCAGCGCCGCACGGGGAGCCGCTCCGAACGACGTGCCGCCGACATGGGCCACGAACACGCCGGCCGCCGCCACGTGCCGCCAGCCAAGATGGCGCGCCCGCAGGCAGAAATCGTTCTCCTCGCCATAGCCCTGCGCGAACAGCTCTCCGCGGAACAATCCCACCGCATCGAGGCATTCGCGGCGGACATACATGCAGAAGCCGACAGCCGTGGGGATATCGACCGCCACCCCCCCGTTCACCCGCGCCGCCAGCGCCGCCAGGCGGCGGGTTTCGGCCTGTGCGGGAACCGGGTTGGCGTGGCCGGGCACCGGGTAGCTCGCCAGCGTCGCGTCGTTCGACAGCGGCGTGGCCGTGCCGATATCGGGAGCCGCGTGGACCAGCGCGCGCAACGCCGCGAGCCAGCCAGGCGCCACCAGCGTGTCGCTGTTCAGCAGCACCACATCATGCGCGGGTTCCAGCGCGCACGCCGCGCGCAGCCCGGCATTCGCCGCCGCCGGAAAGCCGCCGCTTGTGCCGCGCCGGATCAGCGTGACGGCATTGCGCGCCACCAGCCGGTCCAGCGCCCGGGCCAGGGCCGGCTCAGGCGTCGCGTCGTCGATCGCCAGGATCGGCGTGCCGGCCGGCACCGTGGCGCGCACGCTTGCGATGCACGCGAGTGTCGCGCGCAGGCCGCGATAGACCGGGATCACGACAGCGACCTTGCGGTCCGGCGCGGGCGGCGCGCGCGCCGCAACGCCGATGAATTCCGCCGGAACGGCGGCGGCGATGCCGCGTTCCCCGTGCGGGTCCAGCGGGCTGCCGGTCAGGTCTCCGCCGTGTTCCGAGCGGACATGGAGCATTCCGGGCCGATCCGGCAGGGCGTTTCCCTCCACCGCGAAGCCGCGCGCCAGCACGAACCCGCCCAGGTCCGGCGGCTTGGCCCCGGCCGGCCGCAACGCCAGAACGCGGAGTCCCGAAGCGGTTTCGACCCGCAGTCGCGGGACGCACTCCGGTGCGCCCGGGTGCCACGCCCAGCCCGCCATGCCCCCCGCCCGCGTGACCGACACGCAGCCCTCGACGCGGAACATATGCGCCGCGAACAGCGGGCTGCCGAGCAGATGCCGTCCGCCGCGCATCACGGTCACCATGCGCGCCTCGGGCGGCAGGGGGCGGCCGGCCGCGACCGCCCTGGCGTCGACGCGGATCATGGCGCGCCCCTCCGGCGAATGGATATGCACTCGCCGATCCGGCCCGACGCGGCACCATCCCGCCCGGCCCGGCCTGGACGCGATGGCGTCGGCCAGGGCCCGCACATGGCCTTCCTCGCCGACCGCGTGGCGTGAAAGCGCCCAGGCCAGGTTCGTCGCCGCCGCGTCGGACCGCCCCGCCACCTGCGCCGCGGCGGCGGCTCCAAGCCATGCACCGAGCACGTCATGCGTGGCCGCGACTTCCACAAACAGCGCGAAGCTGGCCGGATCGCCCATGGTCAGCAGCACCGAAGCGAGCGACATCGCCACCGCCGGATCGCGTGGCGCCAGGCGCCGTGCCCGCTCCAGCCAGCGCCGCGCCGCAGCCGGATCGCCGGCCGCCACCGCCTGATCGCCCCGCCGCCACGCGTTGTGCGCCAGCGTCGTGACCCGCTCGTGTTGCGTCAGCACCGCGATGGCGGGGCTCGACACGCCCTAATGCGCGCCAACCTTGCGGTCACGCCCCGCCCCATCCCGCCCGCCCGTCTCCTCCATCGCCGATTCGGATTGGACGGGCGGCGCCGGCTCGGGCAGCGCCGCGAGATCGGCGCGGGTTTCCTCGAGCCCCTGCGCCAGGGCGCGCTCCAGCCATATCCGCGCCTCGGCCAGATTGGTCTCGCCCGCCACGTTGCGGGCCAGATAGCGGCCCAGCATCATCTGGGCGTGGGCATGGCCGCCCTCGGCCGCCCGGCGGAACATGCGTTGCGCCGCGATCCGGTCGGTTGGCACCTCGTGTCCGCCGCCCATGATCGCGGCGGAGGCGAACATCGCGCCGACATGGCCGTGCGCCGCGGATTTCTGAAACATCTCCAGCGCGACCGCGTGATCTTTCATGCCGCCGCGCCCGCTCACGTACAGCTCCGCCAGCGCGACCTGCGCCTCCAGCATTCCCGCCTGCGCCGCGCGTTCGATCCAGGCGCGGCCCTCTTCGGCGTTGGCTTCCACGCCGCGCCCGTCCATCAGCATCCGGCCGTACCAGAACTGCGCGTTCACCACCCCCTCGGCGGCACGGCGCAGCCACTCGGCGGCGGCCCGATCGTCTTGCTGGGTGCCGACGCCCTGGGCGAGACAGATGCCGTAATTATAGGCCGCGACCAGATCGCCGGCGGTGGCGGCTTCCTCGAACCACTCGCGGATGCGGTTCTGGTCGTCCGCGGTGGTCTGTCCGCGAAACACCAGCGCGGCAAGGTCGTAGCGGGCACTGGCCTCGCCGGCCTCGGCGGAGATGCGGAACCATCGCGCCGCTTCCTGCGGGTCGCGCGGCACGCCCGCTCCCGTGAGATATAATAGCCCGAGTGCCCGGGCCGCGGTCTTGTGCCCGGCTTCGGCGGCGCGGCGGAACCACATCGCCGCCTCGGCATGGTTCGGCGGCAGCGCGCCGCCGCGTGCGTAGATGTCGCCGACCATGGCCGCGGCTTCCGGGTCGCCTTGCAAAGCCGCGCGGCGGAGCCAGGATTCGCCTTCGACCGGGTCGGCTTTTGCGCCGATGCCTTCCATCAGCGCGCGCCCATAGCGCGCCTGGCCGGCACGCACCCCGCGTTCCGCCGCCTGCCGGTACAAATCGGTCGCCGCCTCGGGGTTCGCGACCACGCCCACGCCCTGCTCGGTGATCACGCCCAGCAGATAATGCGCGGTTCCAAGCCCGGACGCGGCAGCGCGCGCGAGCAGTTCGGCGATCACCGTGTCGTCCTTGCTGCCATGCGGCTGGCCCATCTTCGCGAGCGCCGAACCAAGGCAGCCTTGCGGGCAGTTCGCGGCGGCGGAACGCTCGTACAGCTGCGCCGCCTCGGCCGTGTCGCGCAGCGATTCGGGGCCGGAGGTCAGGATGTAGGCCAGCAGCGCCTGCCCCTCGCTGGAGCCGCTCTGCGCCGATTTGCGGGCCCAGAACTCGGCCCCCTCCCAATCCGGCCTGGCCTCGGACGCCCCCGAGAACATCGCATTGGCAAGGCTTTTCGCGGTGATGCCGCCCGGTGGTCCGGCCGGTGCGCCCGCCACGCCGTGCACCAGCAGGGAGCCAAGCAGCGATTGCGCATCGACGAAGCCCTTGCGCGCCGCCCGCTCCAGCCAACGGGCCCCTTCGAGGCTGTTCGGCGGCACGCCGGCACCTTCGAGGTAGCAGCGCCCGACCAGGAATTCCGCCTCCGCGATGCCGGCATTGGCGGCGCTGGCGAGCAGCGGAAACG
Organism: Rhodospirillales bacterium; assembly: GCA_025352565.1. Lineage (GTDB taxonomy): Bacteria > Pseudomonadota > Alphaproteobacteria > Acetobacterales > Acetobacteraceae > JANXTF01. The sequence goes on from JANXTF010000090.1 coordinate 10,466, forward strand.
CCTCCGCCCGCTTGCCCTCCTCGATCATCGCCCGCGCGGCGCGCAACTTGGCGGCGGGCGAGCCCGTCATCCGTTGCGCCAGATCCTTGATTTGAGCAAAAACACTCATGTGCGGGTCACCGTCCGAAATCGCGCGGTCGAGGGGCGGTGGATCAAGGCTCGCGCATCCCCTCCGAAACATTCGGCACAATCCGGCCCAGCATGTAACCAAGGATGGTGCGCTGGCCGACCAGGATATCGGCGTTGATCGGCATGCCGGGAGTCATGCGAAACGAGGGCGGCAGATCATGCAGCTTGATCTCGTCCAGCGTGACGCGGGCCTTGTAGTACACCGGGCCCAGGCCGGATTCGTCGGACTGCGTCGGGCGGGTGATGGCCTTGCCTTTATCGTCGCTCGGATTGCTGAAGCTGTCGGCGCTCACTGTTCGCACGGTGCCCTTGGCCGAGCCGTAGAGCACGTAGTCGAACGTGTCGAACTTGATCGAGACCGGGTCGCCAGGGTGCACGAAGCCCGCATCGCGGCCGGCGATGTTCGCCTCGACCTCGAGCTGCGCGTCGCTCGGGACCAGGGTGATGAACTGGTCGCCCGATTGCAGCACCGAGCCCACCGAAATGTCGGCCACCTTCTGCACCACGGCGTCCTGGCCGGCCTTGAGATCGACCAGTTGGTGGCGCAGCGATGCCTTGTTGAGCTGCTCCTGCGCGTCGGACAGCTTGCGTTCCTGATCGGTGATCTGCTGGGAGATCTCCGCACGGTGCTGCTCCATGAAGCCGTCGCGCTCGCGCATCATGGCCTGAAGGTCGCTGGTGGCCGATGTCACGGTGTTCTTGGACGTGGCGAGCCCGCGCTCGATCTCAAGCCGGCTGTCGATCGCCTGCAGCGTGTTCAATTTGCTGCCAGCATTCAGCCGTTCCAACTCGCGGCGCATGTTCTCGACCTCGCGCGCGCCGCCCAGGCGGGCGGAATAGGCGTTCACGTCCCCGAGCGCGCGCACGACGGCCGATTGCAGGCTCGCGATCTTTTCGCGGTAGTTCGACAGCTTGAAGTTGTACTCCGCCTGCCGCTGGCCGAAGATGGCGGCCTGAAGCTGGCCGGCGGGCGTGCCGTTCGGCAGATAGGGTTTGCCGGCCACCTCGCTGCGGAGCCGGTCGACCTCGGCCTGCAGGCTTACCGCCTGGGACTTGTAGGTGCCCATATCGGCCGCCGTGAAGGTCGGGTCGAGCCTGGCGAGCACCTGGCCCGTATGCACCACCTGGCCGGGCTGCACCAGAATTGCCCGCACGATCGAGGTCTCCAGCGGCTGGATCACGATCGAGCCGTCCTTCGAGATCACCCGGCCATTCGCGGTCACCACCCGGTCGACCGGGAACACCCCGGCCACGACCAGGAAGCTCGCGAGCATCGCGAAGATCGCCCATACGGTCACCCGGCCGCGCAACGGCACCGGGCGGGCGATCAGCTCGGCGGTGGGCGACTGGAATTCCAGCAGCGCCGTCGCTGCCACCGCATCGGCGCGCGCGCGAACGCCTTGTCCAACAACCGCAAGCCTGCTGGCCATGATAGCTCTCCCTCAGTCGTCGCCATGCGCCAGCGCCGGCATTCCCGCCGGGCGCTGATTCTGGCTCTCGAGATGGCGGTTCTGCTGCAGCCACAGCGCCCGGTAGACCGAGCACCGTTCGACCAGTTCGCGATGCGGCCCGATATCCATGATCGCGCCCTTGTCGATCACCAGAATCTGGTCGCAATCCGTCAATGACGACAATCTGTGCGACACGATCACCATCGTCCGCCCCTTGGCGATGCGCTGGAGGTTGGCGTTCACCAGCGCCTCGCTTTCCGGGTCGAGCGCGCTGGTTGCCTCATCGAGAATGAGCAGGCGCGGGTCGTGGATCAACGCGCGCGCGATGGCGAGCCTCTGGCGCTGGCCGCCCGACAGGTTGGGCGAGCCTTCCTCGATCCAGGTCTCGTAGCCCTGCGGCATCCGCTCGATGAACTCCTCGGCTCCGGCGAGGCGTGCCGCGCGTACCGCGTCGGTCAGCGTGAGGCCGGGGCGGCCGGCCAGGATGTTCTCGCGCACGGTGCCGCGGAACAGGAAGTTCTCCTGCAGCACCACGCCGAAACTGCGGCGCATGTGCGCGAGGTTGATCTCGCGCAGGTCGGTGTTGTCGATCTTGATGTAGCCCTCGTATTCGCGGTTAATGCCCTGCAGCAGCCGGGTGATGGTCGATTTGCCCGAGCCGCTGCGGCCCACCAGCCCCAGCATCGTGCCGGCCGGAATCGAGAACGTGACGCCGTTCAGCGCCTTGGTCTTGGAGCCCGGATAGGCGAACTGCACGTCCTCGAACGAGATGGCCCCCTCGAAGCGCGGCCGCAGCCCGGCACCCGGATTGGCCGATTCCGGCTTCTGGTTCAGCACGGAAGCCGCCTGGCCCACCGAGGCGCGCACCTCCTCAATGTCTTCCAGCAGCCGCGCCAGCCCGACCAGCGGCTGCGCCACGCGGCCGGACAGCATCATGAACGCGATCAACGAACCCACCTGGATGCTGCCGGGGCTCGCCAGCGCGATGTAGGCGCCGATCAGCAGCACGCCGCGCGACATGAAGGCGTCGATCGGCGTCGCCAGCGTCTGCGGCCAGTTGCCGAGATTGCCGAATTGCTGCCGCAGGCTGGCCACCTCGGCGGTCCGGCGGTCCCACATCTCTTTTTGTTGCGGCTCGAGGGCGAGCGATTTCACCGTGCGCATCCCATGCACGGTCTCGATCAGCACGCTGGATTTCTCCATCTCGGCCTGGACGATCTTGCCGTAGATCTTCCGCAGTGGCCCAATGAAGATGACGATCACCACCGACAGCAACCCCGCCGCCGCCACCACCATCCAGGTGAGCGTGGACGAGATATAGAACAGCACCGGCAGCAGGACCATCAGCGTGATGAGGTCGAGGAACGTGGTCAGCAGCTTGCCGGTCATGAAGTCGCGGATCTTGTAGACCTGGCTGATGTTGTAGGTGATCGAGCCCGCCTGGTGCCGCTCGAAGAAGTCCAGCGGCAGCCCGAGCAGCCGGCGGAACACGTGCAGATTGAGCTTGGCGTCGATGCGCGCGCCCACGATCAGCATCATCTGCCGCCGCGCATAGCCCAGGAAGCATTCATAGATGATCGCCACGCCGATCAGCATCGACACCATGGTGAGTGTCGCGTAGCTCTCGTGCGAGATCACGCGGTTGACCACCTGCATCACGATCAGCGGCGGCAGGATGGTGAGGACGCTGAGCGCCACGGAGGCGATGCACACGTCGCGCAGCGTGTGCTTTTCCATCAGCACGACCCTGCTGAGCCAGCCGATGTTGAACGGCGCCAGTTCCTCGGTGGCCCCGCGCAGGCCCCGGATCAGCAGCGTCTCGCCGGACCACACTTGCGCCAGGCGCAATTCGTCCACCGGTACCGATGGCTGGTCGGCGGTGGCCAGCGGATCGCGCAGCCACACCAGGTTGCGCGCCGGGTCCACCTGGGTGAGCAGCGCCGCGCCGCCATCGTTCAGCAGCAGCACCACCGGCGCGCTGCTGTCCACCTTCAGCAGGTTCTTCCAGCGCAGCCGAACGCCGCGCGCCCACAGGCCGCCGCCACGGATCCACTCCACCAGCAGCGCCGCGGCGACGGGCTGGTCGGGCGGGAAGCGAAGCTCGGCCGGGTCGAGCTCCGTCGAATGAAACCGCGCCGCCTCGGTGACGGCCGCGAGGCGCACCTCGGTCGGGCTGGCGCCGATCGGCGCGGTGGCGGAGCCGGAAGGGGCGCCGGTTTGCGAAGCCTGGTCTTGCGCCAACGTCACATCCTTTCCGAGCAAGGCTCATCGCGGCGCCCATCCCCGACGGACGAATCCCGGACAGGCGCTGCCGTCGATCCGCCGAGGATAACCCGGTTCGGCAACAAGCGTGTAGCATGAAAATGCGCGCGAAGTGTTGACAAAAATTCACCCTCTCCAGGCGCCGGGCATGGCATTGCGGCGGTGGTAAGTCGTCTTCAGGGAATCCAGCCATGGACATCAGGGCCGCGCAGGTCGCCGAATTCGCCGAGATCCAGGCCATCTACGCTCACCACGTCCTGCACGGCACCGGCACGTTCGAGGAAATGCCCCCTTCGGTCGAGGACATGGAGGGGCGCATCCTCGCCCTCACCAGCCGCGGCTGGCCGTGGCTGGTCGCGGTCGATGCCACCGGCGTCACCGGATACGGCTATTTCCAGCAGCTGCGCGACCGCAGCGCCTACCGCTTCACCGCCGAGGACAGCATCTATGTGCGCGAGGACGTGCGCGGGCAGGGCGTCGGCAAGGCGCTCGTGGTCCGGCTGCTCGAGATGGCCACCGAGCAGGGTTTCCGTCAGATGGTGGCCGTGATCGGCGACAGCGCCAATGTCGGCTCCATCGGCGTCCATGCCAGCCTCGGCTTCCAACGCGTCGGCACCCTGCGCGCGACCGGCCTGAAATTCGGCCGCTGGCTCGACACGGTCTATATGCAGCGGGCGCTGGGCCTCGGCGACGCCGATCTGCCCCTCTGATACGAGGCGAAAACAGGAAGCCGCAACCGGGTCGGTTGCCAGCGCCGCGCGCAGCGCCGCCTCCGCCCCGGCGTCCGCGCACACCGCCACAACCCGGCTGAACCAGGGCGTCTCGCCCCGCGCCCGTGCCAGAAACAGCGCGGCCAACGCGCGGCCCGCCGCACCGCGCGGCACGCAGCAGGCGCAACCGGGCGGATGCGGGCCCTGCTCCGGCGCCACCGCCAGCACTGCGTCCCGCGGCACCGCGTCGCCCGGCGCGCCGATCACCACCGGCACCCGCGCATCCAATCGCAACCCATTCATCACCTAGACATAAGGATATCTTTATGTCATGACAATCCCATGGAAGAGCTCCTGACCGGATTGCGCGCCTGCGCCGAGCCCACCCGCCTCCGTCTGCTGGCTCTGGCCGCGCGTGGCGCGTTCTGCGTGATGGATTTCGCCGACATCCTGGGCCAGTCCCAGCCGCGCCTGTCGCGCCATCTGCGGCTGCTGGTCGAAGCCGGTCTGCTGGAGCGCCAGCGCGAGGGGGCCAATGTCTGGCTCGCTTTGCCGCAAGCCGCCACGCCCGCCGGCTCGCTGGTCCGCTCGCTGCTCGCCCGGCTGCCCGAGGATGACGCGTGCCTCGTCGCGGATCGCCGCCACGCCGCCCGTGTGCTGGCCGACCGCGCCCGCATCGCCTCCGAAAGCTTTCGCAGCAAGGGTGCCGACTGGGACGAGATGCGCGCCCTCGGCTTGCCCGCCGCCGCCGTCGAGCACGCGTTGCTCGCGGCGCTCCCCGCCGTCGATCTCGGCCGTGTGCTCGACATCGGCACCGGCACCGGCGCGCTGCTGGAGGTGCTGGCGCCGCGCATCGACAGCGGCCTCGGCATCGACGCCAGCCGCCAGATGCTGGCACTCGCTCGCGCCCGGCTCGCGAAACCCGGCCTTGGCCATTGCGCCGTCCGCCTGGGCGATATGTATCGCCTGCCGTTGCCCGACGCCGCGTTCGACCTGGTCGTGCTCCAGATGATCCTGCACTACGCCGAAGACCCCGCCGCCGCGATGGCCGAGGCCGCCCGCGTGCTGCGCCCCCGTGGCCGCCTGCTGGTGGTCGATCTCGCGGCCCATGGCCGCGCCGAATGCCGCGAGCGCCTCGCCCATCGCTGGCTCGGCTTCGCGGATGACCGCATCGCCGATCTGTTCCGCACCGTCGGCCTCGCGCCATCGCCCGCCATCAGCGTCCCCGGCCCGCTCGAAATCCGCCTCTGGGGCGCCACCTCGCTTGCGCCGGTCGCCGCCAAGCAACCCGAACTGGAATCCACCCAATGAGCCGTCCCCCTCTGCTCGAAGCCCTCCGCGACCGCGTGCTGCTGGTCGATGGCGGCATGGGCAGCCACATGCAGGGCCAGCCGCTCGAGGTCGAGCGCGACTACTGGAACTGCGAGAACTGCACCGACATCCTGACCCTCTCGCGCCCCGACCTGGTGCGCGATGTCCACACCGCCTATTTCGCCGCCGGCGCCGACATGGTCGAGACCAACAGCTTCGGCGCCTCGCCGGTCACGCTCGCCGAATTCGACCTCGGCGACCGCGCGTTCGAGATCAACAAACGCTCCGGCGAACTCGCCCGCGAGGCGGCCGACGCCTTCGCCGACGGCCGCGCCCGCTACGTGCTCGGCAGCATCGGCCCCGGCACGAAGCTCCCCACGCTCGGCAACATCGCCTACGATCCGCTCGAAGCCGCCCTTCAGGAACAATGCCGCGGCCTCATCGCCGGCGGCGTGGACGCGATCCTGATCGAGACCTGCCAGGACACGCTCCAGATCAAGGCCGCCGTCAACGGCGCCAAGCTCGCCCGGCTGGCCGCCGGCACCGACACGCCGATCTTCGTCCAGGTCACTGTCGAGACCACCGGCACGCTGCTCGTCGGGCCCGACATCGCGGCCGCCACCACCGTCATCCAGGCGCTCGACGTGCCGCTGTTGGGGCTGAACTGCGCGACGGGGCCGCAGGAGATGGCCGAGCATGTCCGCTTCCTCGCCGCCAACTGGCCCGGCCTGATCTCGGTGCTGCCCAACGCCGGCCTGCCGGAGCTGGTCGATGGCGCGACGCACTACCCCCTGGGCGCGGCCGAGATGGCCACCTGGATGGAACGCTTCGTGGCCGAAGACGGCGTCAACCTCATCGGCGGCTGCTGCGGCACCACCACCGGGCACATCGGCGCACTCGACGCCATGCTGCGCCGCAGGGGCGAGTACCGCCCCGCCCCGGTCAAGCGCACCGTGGTCTGGATGCCCTCGGTCGCCAGCCTGTATCAGCAGGTCCCGCTCCGTCAGGAGAACGCCTATTTCTCCATCGGCGAGCGCTGCAACGCCAACGGCTCCAGGAAATGGCGCGAGCTCCAGGAGAACGCGGACTGGGACGGCTGCGTCGCGGTCGGCCGCGAGCAGGTCGCCGAGGGCTCCAACAGTCTCGACATCTGCACCGCCTTCGTCGGTCGCGACGAGGTGTTCGAGATGGACGAGGTGATCCGCCGCTTCACCAGTTCGGTGAACGCGCCGCTGGTGATCGACAGCACCGAAACCCGCGTGCTGGAATCCGCGCTGCGCCTGCATGGCGGCAAGCCGATCATCAACTCGATGAATTTCGAGGACGGCGAGCAGCCCGCCGCCGACCGCATGGTGCTGGCCAAGAAGTTCGGCGCCGCCATGATCGCGCTCACCATCGACGAGGAGGGCATGTGCAAGACCCCGGAGCGCAAGCTGGAGGTTGCCACCCGGCTCGTCGAATTCGCCTGCACCCGCTACGGTTTGCAGCAATGCGATCTGCTGATCGACCCGCTGACCTTCACCATCGCCACCGGCAACGAGGATGACCGCAAGCTCGGCCAATGGACGCTGGAGGGCATCAAGCTCATCAGCCAGAAATACCCCGACATCCAGATTATCCTCGGCCTGTCCAACATCAGCTTCGGCCTCAATCCCGCCGCCCGCACCGTGCTGAACAGCGTTTTCCTCGACCTCGCCGTGAAGGCCGGCATGACCGGCGCCATCGTCCACGTGTCGAAAATCCGGCCGCTGCATCAGATCGCGCCGGAGGAGGTGCAGGTCGCCGAAGACCTCATCTTCGACCGCCGCCGCGAAGGTTACGACCCGCTCAAGAAGATGCTGGAGATTTTCGCCGACCGGAAACTCGTCGACGCGGTCAAGAAGTCCCGCGCCGAGACCGTCGAGGGTCGGCTCAAGGACCGCATCGTCGATGGCGACCGCAAGGGACTCACCGACGAACTCGACGACGCGCTGAAAATTCACGCTCCGCTCGCGATCATCAACGACATCCTCCTCGACGGCATGAAAGTGGTCGGCGAATTGTTCGGCGCCGGCAAGTTGCAGCTCCCCTTCGTGCTGCAAAGTGCCGAAACCATGAAGGCGGCGGTGACCTATCTCGAACCCATGATGGAGCGCGTCGCGGGCCAGGAGAAAGGCACCATCGTGCTCGCCACCGTGAAAGGGGACGTCCACGACATCGGCAAGAACCTGGTGGACATCATCCTGACGAATAATGGTTACCGGGTGGTGAATCTCGGCATCAAGGTGCCACTGGCCGACATGATCGCCGCCGTGCGCGAACATCGCGCCCACGCCATCGGCATGTCCGGCCTGTTGGTGAAATCCACCGTCGTGATGCGCGAGAACCTGGAGGAGATGTCGCGCCAGAACCTCGACATCCCAGTGCTGCTGGGCGGCGCCGCCCTCACGCGCAACTACGTCGAGGACGCCTGCGTGCAATCCTACGCCTGTGGCCGCGTGGCCTATGCGCGCGATGCGTTCGACGGCCTGCATCTGATGGACCGCGTCACCGGCAATGGCTTCGACGACTACCTGACCGCGATCCAGGCCAAGCGTTCCGGCAAGGCCCGCAACACCGCCCGCACCCTGGGGCAAGCCGATGCCCGCGCGTTCCGCCCCGTCGATGTCGCCGCCGTCCAGAAACGCCGCCACGGCCTCACCCGGGACGTGCCGCGGATCGTGCCGCCGTTCTGGGGTGCGCGCATGATCGAGGCGTCGCCCAAGGCCATCGTGCCGTTCCTGAACGAGCGCAGCCTGTATCAATTCCAGTGGGGCTTCCGCAAACAGGGCCGCACGCTCGATGACTTCCTCGGCTGGGCGAAGCAGGAGCTGCGCCCGGTGATGAAGCGCATGCTGCAGCTCTGCGAAACCGATTGCATCCTGAAGCCCCAGGCCATCTATGGCTACTGGAAGGCCGCGGCCCAGGGCAACGAGTTGCTGGTGTTCGAGCAGGACGGCATCACGGAAGTCTGCCGCTTCATGCTGCCCCGTCAACCGCGCGACGACGGCGACTGCATCGCCGATTTCTTTCGCGACATCGACGACGCCGAACGCGACGTGATCGGCTTCCAGATCGTCACCGTCGGCCAGAAGGCGAGCGATACGGCGCGCGAGTGGTTCGACGACAACCGCTACCAGGACTATCTGTACCTGCACGGGCTGTCGGTCGAGATGGCCGAGGCGATGGCCGAATATACCCACAAGCGCATCCGCGCCGAATGCGGCTTCGCGTCCGAGGACGACCGCGACATGGAGAAGATGCTCTCCCAGAGCTATCGCGGCTCGCGCTATTCGTTCGGCTACCCGGCCTGCCCCAACCTCGAGGACCAGGCTCCCCTGTTGCGCCTGCTCGACGCCGAGCGCATCGGGGTCAGCCTGTCCGACGAGTGGCAACTCCACCCCGAGCAATCCACCAGCGCCATCGTCGTGCTCAACCCGAGGGCCAAATACTTTTCTGTTTGATAACGAAGCCGCATCCCATGGGCAGAACGGAGAAACAATAACCTATTGTTATCCAATTTATGAGACATTCTGGCGGTCCATGCGCGAGGTCGCCCAGATGTCTTCCGTGTTCGCCTGCCTGCTCGAGATCGAGCCGCCTGCCGTGGCGGCACTCCCGGCGCTCGCGTTGCTGGCGTCCAACGCCGTCGGCCTCGCGGCAATCGGGCGCGCGACCTGGCGATTGCGGTGCGAGCGCGCCCTGCGGGCCGCCGCGTGCGGCCTCGATCCGGACGTCGATCGCGATCCCCTGACCGGCCCGCCGGTCCATCGCGATCCCTTGACCGGCCTGCCGACCCGGCGATTGTTCCGCGACCGGCTCGCGCAATCCCTGTCCCTGGCCGATCGCGAGGGCAAGGGCGTCGCCTTGCTGTGCATCGAGCTCGACGGCTTCCAGGCGCTGGCCCAGCTGATCGGCGGCCCGGCCGCGCAACGCCTGCTGAGGGAGATCGCCAACCGCCTGGTGGCCACGGCGCGCGACACCGACGCCGTGGCCCGCCTCGGCCCCGCCTCCTTCGGCATCGTTCAGCCGCTGGGAGGAACCCCGCGCGAGGCCTGGGCCATGGCGCAGCGCCTGCTCGCGGCCCTGAGCGAGCCATTCCCGCTCGACGGCCGGCTGGTCGCCATCGCGGCCTGCATCGGCATCGCACTTCATCCCACCAATGGCGGTTCGGCGGACATGCTCATCGGCAACGCCGAAACCGCTCTGGGCCGGGTTAAGCCCGAGACGGGCAGCGGCGGCATCTGCTTCTTCGAGCAGCAGATGAACACGCATCTTCACGCCCGCCACGCGCTCGAGCACGATCTGCGCCACGCGCTGGAGCGGGACGAGCTTCTGCTGCACTATCAGCCTCTGTTCGACAGCCGGAGCCTGCGCATCGTCGGCTACGAGGCGCTGCTCCGCTGGCGCCATCCCACGCGCGGCACCGTCTCGCCTGCCGAGTTCATCCCGCTGGCCGAGGAATGCGGCCTCATCGCGCCCATCGGAAGCTGGGTGTTGCGCACCGCCTGCGCCGAAGCCTCCCTCTGGTCGCGCCCGCTGCGCGTGGCGGTGAACCTTTCACCCATTCAGTTCCGCAACCGCGACTTGGCGCTGCTGGTCGCCGGCATCCTCGCTGAAACCGGCCTGCCGGCGAGCCGGCTCGAACTGGAGGTGACCGAGGGGGTGCTGATCGACGACACCACCAGCGCGCTGGCGATTCTGCGCGAATTGAAGGCGCAGGGCATCGCGATCGCGCTCGACGATTTCGGGACCGGCTATTCGAGCCTGAGCTATCTCCGCAGCTTCCCCTTCGACAAGCTCAAGATCGACCGCAGCTTCGTGCGCGAACTCGGCGAGGATCGCGAGGCCGACGCAATCGTGCGCTCCATCCTGGCCCTCTGCCGCAGCCTCAATCTCGACGTCACCGCCGAGGGGGTCGAGACGCCGGAGCAACTGGCGCTGCTGCGCGAGCAGGATTGCAGCCAGGTCCAGGGTTTCCTGCTGGGCCGGCCGGTCGGCCGCGAGGAACTGGCGCACGCCCTGGTCTGACCCTCTGGTTTGCAGGTAGTCTGTCGCCATGCAGGACAGCCAACGCTACGACCGCCGCACCATCGCTCTCCACTGGGTCACCGCAATGCTGGTGGTGCTTTCGTGGGGCTCGGCCCAGGTCATCGACTGGTTTCCGCGCGGCTGGCCGAGAGTGGACGCGCGCTCCACCCACATCACCATGGGCGTCATTCTCGTCGGCGTGATCGTGGCGCGGATCGCCCACCGTCTCGGCAGCGGCCGAAAACTGCCGCCGGCGGACCGCCAGCCGCTGCAATCGGTGGCCCGCGCGACGCATTACGCGCTGTATGGCCTGTTGATCGCGCAACTGGCGCTCGGCCTCGCCTTTGCCTGGTCGCGCGGCGACAATATCTGGAACCTGTTCAGCCTGCCTGGGGCGTCCGCGGACAAGACCTTCCGCGACACGGTCGGCGAATTGCACGCCGTCGTCGCCAACGTCATCCTGATCCTGGCCGGCGTCCACGCCGCCGCGGCACTGGTGCACCATTACCTATGGCACGATGGCGTCCTGCGTCGGATGCTTTCGGAAAAGCGTTAAGGCTCTGCTCGATAAGTCCCGGGTCGGGTCCGGGCGTAGGGTGGGATGCGCCTGGCATCCCACCGGTGCTTTGTGTGGATCAGCGTGAGAGAACCAGTCCGTCGGGGCGGCTCCCAAGTGGTGGGATGCCAACGAGCATCCCGCCCTGCGTCGCGACATCCCGGAGTCGGTATTGTTGAGCGAAGCCGATACCGGCGAATCCGATACCGGCGGTTCCGATACCGGCGGGGTCGATACCGGCGGGCCGGCCAGACCATTCCACGGACACGCCTCAGGGGCGCGCGGAGGGCCTGAAGGTGGAAACGCCGGCGGTCTGGCCGTGATCGCACCGCCCTCGCGGCGGGCCGAATACCGGTGCGACCGAATACCGGCGGCGCAGCGGCCTAATCCCCCATCGCCACGCCATCGCGGCGCGGGTCGCCCCACCCCTGGAGACCTTCTGGCGTGATCGCGACGGCCTGCACACCCGCGTTCATGGCGACGATCCTGATCGCGTGGCCCATGGCGGTCAGCTTCTCGGCCAGGGCTTCGGCCGGGGTGTTGCGCTCCAGTTCCTGCGCGCGGTTCTGGCCGCCCATGCGGGGCAGCTGAATCGCGTCCCGCACGTTCAGGTGCCACGCCAGAACGCCGATGATGGTCTCGGCCACGGAATCGATGATGCGGGCGCCGCCGCCGGCGCCCACGATCAGTTCCGGCATCCCGTCGCGGCCGAACACGATGGTCGGCGCCATGGTGGTGATGGCCCGCTTGTTCGGCGCCGCGGCATTGGCGACCCGGATGCCGCCGACCACGGGCGTGGTGGCGAAATTGGTCAGCGCGTCGTTCAGCACCAGCCCGTCCACCAACAGGTCGGCGCCGAAATTCAGATTGATGGTGGTGGTGAACGAGACCGCGTTGCCGTCGTCGTCCACGATCGACAGATGCGTGGTGGCGGGCATGGCCAGCGGGTCCGACTCCGGCAGCGCCGCATGGCGCGGCATCGGCCGGCCGGCCCGAACGACGGCCTGCGCCGCGTCGGGCGAGATCTCTCGTGCGCGGGCGTCCAGATACGCGGCATTGAGCAGGCCGTCGGTGGGGACGAGAACCTGATCCGGATCGCCCATGAAGGCGCGGCGGTCGGCTTCCGACAGCCGTGCCGCCTCGATGAACAGATGCGCGGCTTCGAGGCTCCCCGGCGGATGGGCGGCGATCCCGGCGCGTTCCGCCAGGCCAAGCTGCTGCAGCAGCGCGACCCCGCCCGAGGCGGGCGGTGCGGCGCTGCATACGCGGTGGTCGAACACGACGAGGCATACCGGCTCGCGCTGGCGCGGGCGGTAGGCGGCGAGGTCGGCCACCGTGAGCGTGCCCGGATACGGACCTTGCGCCACGGCGGCGGCGATGTCGGCGGCGATCGGGCCGGTGTGGAGCGCGTCCGGCCCTTCATGGGCGATGCGGCGGAAGGTGGCGGCGAGCGCCGCGTTGCGCAACGGCGCGCCAACCGGCAGCGGCACGCCGTCGGGCGTGAAATAACCGGCGAAATCCGGCTTGGCGGCCAGTTCGCGCCGCTCCATCAAGGTCGCGCGCAGATAGCGCGGCAGGGCGAAGCCGTTCTCGGCGGCGGCGATGGCATCGCGGAACAGCCGCTCCCACGGCAGCCGCCCATGAGTCGCGTGCAGCGCGGCCAGGGTCCGCAGCGTGCCCGGGACCGCCACCACCCGGCCCGCGCGTTCCAGCGCCTTGGGGTCGATCGGGGTGCCGCCGGGGCCATGCGCGTAGTCCTCCGGCATGATCGCGGGCGCGCTGGCGAGCCCCTCGGTGAAGCTGAGCGCATGGGTCTTGGCGTCCCACACCATGAGCAGCGAGCCGCCGCCGAGGCCGGAGGATTGCGGCTCCACCACCGCCAGCACCATCTGCCCCGCGATGGCCGCGTCGATGGCCGATCCGCCGTCGCGCAAGGCCGCCAGCGCCGCCTGGGTCGCCAGCGGGTTGGCGGTCGCCGCGATGTGGCGATGCGCCATCACGGGTGTCTCGGCCGCGTGGGCGAGGGGGGCCAACAGGAAAAACGTGAGGAAGATTGCTCTGACGGCCATGGTCCCGTTTCTCATCGAGGGAGCCTGAATGTCCCGCGCCCAGTATCCGTCGTAAACAGTGAATTTTCCGCTAACGCCGCTCGACCCCCAAACGCCGCTCGACTCCTAACGCCGCTCGGGCCCCGCCTCCAGCAACGCCAGGTTCTGCTGCGCGAGATCGGCGGTCGCGGTATCGGGTGCCAGGCTCGCGGCCCGCTCCCAGTCGCGGCGCGCACCCGCGCGGTCGTTGCGGCGCTGCTTGATGATGCCGCGCTCCAGCCACGCCTCGGCATTCTCGGGGTCCATCGTCAGCGCGCGCTCGATGTCGTCCTGCGCCAGTTCCAGCCGGCCGAGATGGCGCCAGCTCGATCCGCGCAGCACCAGGGCGTCGGCCCGTCGCGGGTCGATCTCGAGCGCGTGGGTGAGGTCGTCCAGCGCATCCTGGTAGCGGCCCAGATTGCCGGCCGCGACCGCGCCGTCGACCAGCAGGTCGGGGTCCTCCGGCGACAGCGACAGGGCGAGCAGCATGGCGGCATAGGCCCGATCGACGGCGCCGCCCATCAGGTAGCCCTGCGCCGCCTGGTCGTACACCGCGGCGCGGGCCACCGCGCTGCCGGTGCTGGCGTTGGCCAGCTTCTGCAGCATCTCAGCACCCTTCTCGGTGGCGCCGAGCCCGATCTTGGCGAGGCCCAGGCAGTGCGCGGCGCCCTCGCCGCCGCCCTTGGCCGCCCAGGCCTCGGCATAGGCGCCGGCGGCGGCGGCGTCGGTGGCGAGCAGAACGAGGCAGCTCTCGTAATCCGCCCCTTCCGCGATGCGCGGCGGCACCGGCGGCAGCGGCAGGGGGGTGACCGGCACGAAAGGCAGGATCTCGGCCGCCGCCGCCGCCGTTTCGATGGGCTCGGGCCGCAGCGCCAACCAGGCGGCGCCCCCCCCAAGCGCCAGCAGCAGCGCGACCGTCCCGCCGATGATCGCAGACCGAGTGTTCATAATGCCGCAGTCTAGTCTTTCGCCCCCGCGTGCCGCAAATATGGGCATGGACACGCGCATCCTGGTTTTCGGCAACGGTTACACCGGGGCCGCCATTGCCGCCGCGGCGCGGGCGGCTGGGCGCGCGGTCTCGGTCGTCAGCCGCACTCCGGACGCCCCAAATCTGATCGATTTCACGGATGCTGGCGATGCCATCGCGCGCGCCACGCATATCGTGGCCACCGCGCCGCCGGGGCCAACAGGCGAACCGGTGCTGACCGCCCACGCCGCCGCGATCCGGGCGGCGCCGATGCTGCGCTGGGTCGGCTACCTGTCCACCACCGGCGTCTATGGCGACCGGGGCGGCGGCTGGGTGGACGAGGCGAGCGAGGTGGCGCCGGGCTCGGACCGCGCGCGGCGGCGAGTCGCGGCGGAGGCGGCGTGGCGCGGGACATGCGCCCATGTCGCGCTCGATCTGTTCCGCGTCGCGGGCATCTACGGGCCGGGACGTTCGGCGTTCGACGACCTGCGCGCGGGACGCGCGCGGCGGGTGAGCAAGCCGGGCCAGGCCTTCGGCCGCATCCATCGCGACGACATCGCGGGCGCGGTCCTGGCCGCGATCCTGCAAACCCGAACGCCGTCGGTGCGCGTGCTCCATCTGGCCGACGACCTGCCGGCCGAGAGCGCCGAGGTGATCGCCGAGGCCGCGCGGCTGCTCGACATCGCGCCGCCGCCATTGCGAGACTACGCCGCGCTGGCGCCAGGCATGAGCGAGATGGCGCGCAGCTTCTGGGCAGAGAACCGCAAGGTCGCGAGCGCCATCACCCAGGCCGCCCTGGGCCGGCCCTGGCGCTACCCGACCTATCGCGAGGGCCTACGCGCCATCCTTTCCCAGGAGCGCCAGCACGGTCTGCCCGATTAGCGCCAGATCGCCGGGACGCGACAGCCGGTGGTCGCCATCCTTGATCAGCGTCACCCGCACGTCGCCGCCTTCGAGCCGGGCCGCGAGCCGCAGTGCCGTCTCCCACGGCACATCGGGGTCGGCCTGGCCCTGCAGCAGCCGCACGGGGCAGCGCACGCCGATGGGGCCGCGAAGCAGCAGATGGTCGCGGCCATCCTCGATCAGCGCGCGCGTGACGGCGGTGGCGGCGCCATACTGGCTTGGCACCATCAGAACGCCGTCCCGCAGCAGCGCCGCGCGCTCGGCGGGCGCCATCGCCGCCCACATCAGATCCTCGGTGAAATCGGGTGCCGCGGCGATGCCGACGAGGCCCGCCACCCGCGCCGGACGCGCGCGTGCCGCCAACAGCGCGATCCAGCCGCCCATGGACGAGCCGACCAGCAACAGCGCGCCCTCGGTCAGCCGGTCGATCGCCACCAGCGCGTCGGCCGTCCAGCGCCCGATGGTGCCCTCGGTGAACGCGCCTCCGCTCGCGCCATGCCCGGAATAATCGAACCGCAGCATCGCCCGGCCCTGCGCGGCACAAAGTTCGGCCAGCGCCGTGGCCTTGGAGCCGGTCATGTCGCTGGCGAAGCCCGGCAGGAACACCAGCGTGGGTCCGGCACCCGGGGTCAGCCGCCAGGCCAGCGATACGCCGTCCCCCCGGTCCAGCATTCCTGTCTCGTCCATCGCGGCCCTCCCCAGCTGACGCCCGCGTGATATAGCGCGGCGGATGCCCGATCCAGCCGCGTTGCCCTATCCCGTCATTCTGCAGGTACTGCCGGCCCTGGGCGGCGGCGGGGTGGAGCGTGGCACGGTGGAGATGACCCAGGCCATCGCGCAGGCGGGCGGCGCGGCTTTGGTCGCGAGCGCCGGCGGTCGGTTGGCGGCCGCCGTGGAACGTGCCGGCGGGCGCAACATCGCGCTGAAGCTGGCGAGCAGGAATCCGTGGCGCATCTGGCGGAACGCGCGCCTGCTGGCCCAGGTGATCCGGCGCGAGCGGGTGGACATCGTTCATGCCCGCTCCCGCGCGCCCGCCTGGTCCGCCTGGCTCGCCGCCCGGCGCACGGGCGCGAAATTCGTCACCACCTATCACGGTAGCTACAACGAGGACCTTCCCTTCAAGCGCCGCTACAATTCGGTGATGGCGAAGGGAGCGCTGGTCATCGCCATCAGCCGCCACATCGCCGCGATGATCGAGGCGCGCCACGGCATCGATCCCACCCGCATCCGCATCATCGCGCGCGGCGTCGATCCGGCGGTGTTCGACCCGGACGCGGTGAACCACGCCCGCGTCATCAAGCTCTCCACCGCCTGGCGCCTGCCTGACGGCGCCCCCACCGTCATGCTGCCGGGTCGCCTCACGCGCTGGAAGGGGCAGGGGGTGCTGATCGAGGCGATGGCCCTGATGCGCCACACCGAGGCGGTGTGCGTGCTGGTGGGCTCCGACCAGGGGCGCGACCGCTACACACGCGAATTGCAGCGCCTTGCCGAGCGCCTCGGCGTGGGCGCCCGCGTCCGCGTCGCCGGCGACTGCGCCGACATGCCGGCGGCGCTGATGCTGTCCGACATCGTGGTCAACGCGTCGACCGACCCCGAGGGCTTCGGCCGCGTGGTGATCGAGGCGCAATCCATGGCCCGCCCGGTGATTGCGAGCGACCATGGCGGGGCGGTCGAGACCATCGAGCACGGCGTCACCGGCTGGCGGGTGCCGCCCGGCGACGCGGCGGCCCTGGCGGCGGCGCTGGACCACGCGCTCGATCTTTCGGAAGCCGAGCGCGCCGCCATCGGTGCGCGAGCGCGGGCCTCGGTCCGTGCCCGCTACACGGTGGAGGCGATGCAGGCAGCGACCATCGAGGTGTATCGGGAGCTGTTGGAGTAGGGCGGGAAGGGCGTGCCCGACGCTACCGCAGCAACTCCGTCACCCGGTCGGCCAACTGCCCCAGCACCGCGCTCATCGCCGCCACCAGATCCTGGGTGCTGGCCGAGGGGAGATGTTGGCTCAAGCGGACCGTGCGGGCGGTGGCCGGCCGGTTGGACGTGTCGCGGCGGATCGCCACCTGGGCCAGCAGCACCACGTCGCCGGACGCGTCGGCGTCCAGCCGCTGGATGTCCAGTTCCAGGATCACGTCGGGATGGGTCGAGATGGCGCCCGATTCGGCGAACACGGCGGTGCCCGGCATCCGCGCCACCAGATCCTCGGTGAACACCCGCTCCAGCATCCCGCCCAGCGGCTCGCCCCAGCGGTCGCGATCGGACACCTGGAGCCGGTAGGCCACATTCGAGCGGACGATGCCGGGCCGGTCGAGATAGCCCGCGAGCCCGATGCGACGCAGTTCCACGCTGCGTGTGGCACCCGGCGAGGCGGCCTGGCCTGGGATCGCGGCCAGCGTGTAGAGGTCGGGTGGCGGCGAGGACGAGCAGCCCGCCAGCAGCGCCAGCACGATCAAGGCACGCATCAGCGTTCTCCCGCCCGGTCGGTTCGGCCGCGCAGCAACGCGTCCGGATGCTGGTCGAGATAGTCGGCCAGCAGCCGCACGGAGCGGGCGGTGTCGCTCGCCTGCACCAGCAGGCGTTCGAGGTTGCGCTTGAATTCCGATTTTTCGCCATAGCCGGTGTCGGCCGAGGCGATCAGCCGGCCCGCCCGATCCACCGCGGCCTGGGCGGCCTGGGCGATCTCGGGCAGCCGCTTGAGCACCGGCGTGACGCCGGCATCGACCTTGCGGATCACATCCTGCGCGCTGGTCAGGGTGCCGGCCAGCGATTGCAGCGCCTGCTTCAGCTCCGGCCCATTGGTCAATTTGCTCGCGCCGCGCAGTGTGTCGTTGAGGTTCCGGGCGATCTCGTCGAGCGGCAGCTTGCCCAGCTTGGCGGCGAGGTCGGCGAGATTGGTGGTGATGCTGTCGAGGCCGCCATTGGTGTTCGGCAGCACGACGGCATCGCCCGCCATCGTCACCTCGGCGGGCCTGGCGTCGGGGAAAAAATCCATCGCCAGCACCATCTGCCCGGTCAGGTAGTTCGCTGTATGCAACTGCAGCCGCAAACCGCGCGCGACCAGGGCGCGGGCGACGTCGATCGGTTTTGCCTGATCCAGCTTGTCGGCGCCGACGATCCGCTCCGGCTGCACGTCGAGCTTCACCAGCACGCGGCTGGAGGCGCCGCGCGGGTCGAATTCCAGCTTCACATCGGTCACGGTGCCGATCTGGATGCCGTAAAGCTCCACTGGGGAACCGATCCCGAGGCCGCGCACCGAGCCCTCGAAATAAGTCACGAACGGAATGCGCTGGCTGTAGCCGGCGGCGTCCGCGCTGGCCTGGTCGGGGTAAAGTTCGAATTTGGCGCCGCCTGGGCTGGCCGGCGCGTCGGCGGCATCCTTCGGCGCATCGAACGCGATGCCGCCCGACAGCACGGCCTGCAGGCTCTCGAGCCGCAGCTTCACGCCTTGCGCGCCCAAATCGACGGCGATGCCCGAGGCGTTCCAGAAATGCGTGTTCCGCCGCACATAGCCATCGAA
Organism: Rhodospirillales bacterium; assembly: GCA_025352565.1. Taxonomy (GTDB): domain Bacteria; phylum Pseudomonadota; class Alphaproteobacteria; order Acetobacterales; family Acetobacteraceae; genus JANXTF01. Next base: position 29,402 of record JANXTF010000090.1, read on the forward strand.
CGGCGCGCGGACGAAGGTGTGCAGGGTCACGCCCTTGCCGTTCGGCCCGAGGTCGTAGCCCAGCACCTCGCCGGCGGCGATGTCGCGAAAGAACACCGGCGAGCCGCTGCCGAGCGAGCCGATCCGGTCGGCGGTGAGGTCGAAGGTCTGCCCCGGCTCGTCCGAGCGCACGGCGGGCGGCAGTTCGAGCCCGGTGAACTCCGTCTGCTCCGTGCCCCCCGGCAGCCCCGGGTCCAGCTCGATGAACGAGCCCGAGACCAGCGTGTCGAGCCCCGAGATGCTGCCGGCGCTCAGGCGCGGCCGCACCACCCAGAACCGCGCATGGTTGGTCAGCACGCCCGCCGCGTCGCGGCTCATGTTCACCCGCACATCGACATGGGCCATGTCGCCGCTCAGCCGGATGCGCTGCACGGTGCCGAGTTCGACCGCCTTGTGCTTCACCTTGGTCTGCCCCGCCGTCAGCCCGTCGCCGGTGCGGAACGTGAGCGTGATGGTCGGGCCTTCCTGGGAGAACGACTGCCACGCGAGATAGATGCCGATGGCGGCGGCGATGACAGGGATGAACCATATCACAGGGAAGTGGCGCGGCGGCCTCACCACGGCCTTCGGGGTTTCGCGAGGCACCGGCGCGGGAGGCACCGGCGCGGGCGGCACGG
>JANXTF010000102.1 GCA_025352565.1 Rhodospirillales bacterium
GCCGGTGAGCCGGCGCGCGGCAATCGTCTTGACAGCGCACCCTTCGCCGCTACCGTCGTGCGGAAGATTTGGGGACACGATCATGCGGGGCGCGAAACTGACTTTGGCGGCGATGGGCGTGCTGGGCTTGGCCACGGCGCAGGCCCGGGCGGGCGACATCACCTTCTGGACGTGGCGGCAGGAGGACAAGGCGGCCTACACCGACCTGTTCAACGACTTCACGAAGGCCAACCCCGACATCCACGTGAAGTTCGAGGCCTTCGCGCCCGAGAACTACGCCACCATCGTCTCGACAGCGCTGGCCGGCGGGCGGGGCGGGGACGTGCTGCACACCCGCGCCTATGGTGGCCTCGAGGCCTTCGCCAAATCCGGCTACCTGATGCCGCTCGACCCGGCGAAGGTGCCGGAACTCGCCAATCTGCCGGCCGACGCGCTGGCCGCCGAGACGCTGCGCAGCGATGGCCGCGTCTATTCCCTGCCCTTCGCTTCCCAGACACTCGGCATCTTCGTCAACAAGGAGGTCTTCGAGAAGGCCGGCATGACCCCGGCAAAGACCTGGGACGAGTTCCTCGCCTTGTGCAAAGCCCTGAAGGCCAAGGGCATCACGCCCATCGCCAACGGCATGGCCACCGCCTGGATGGACGAGGTGTTCGCCAGCGTGTTCCTCAATCCGTTCCTGGGCCCGGACTTCGTCGCCGACCTGACATCCGGCAAGGCCACCTTCGAGGACCCGCGCTATATCGCGGCGCTTGGCCACCTGACCGAGTTGAAGGACTACCTTCCCACCAACTTCACGGGTGTGGACTACGCCACCGGCCAGCAGCTTTTCCTGTCCGGCCGCGCCGCCATGTTCGTCGGCGGCAGCTTCGAGATCGCCAATTTCCGCAAGCAGAACCCCAAGCTCGCGATGGACTTCATCCCGCCGCCCGCCCCGAAGGCGGGCGATCCGGCGCCGGTGTCGAAATTCTTCGATGGCGGCTACGCGGTGAACGCCAAGACGCCGAGCCAAGCCGATTCGCTGAAGCTGGTGCGGTTCATGGGTACCAAGGAGTTCGGCGACAAGTTCTCGGCTCTGCTCGGCAACATCTCGCCCATCAAGGGTGTGCGGATCGACGATCCGATGCTGGCCAAGGTGTCCGGCCTGAACGCGACGGCGATGCCCTACATCATGGCGGTGTATTTCCGCTACGAGACGCCGACCGGCTCGGAACTGCTGCAGAACGGGATGCAGAAGCTGATGGCGGGCACGCAGACCCCGGCCCAGGTGGGCGCCGATCTGACGCAGGGCGTGTCGCGGTACTACGCGCCGTTCCAGAAGAAGTAGGGGCGTGACGTTCTTCCCGCCTCGCCACGCCCGGCTGCCGGATTGATCCATCGTCTTCCAAGGTGAAGCGCGCCCTCTGGATCGCCTTCCTGCTGGCACCTGCCCTGCTCACCATGGCGGTGTTCGTCGCCTGGCCGATGGTGTCGGCGTTCCGCTACGCGTTCCAGTCCTTCAACGGCCTGAACGCCACCGGCTTCATCGGCCTGCGGAACTTCACCGAGGTGCTGTTCGAGCCGCCGTTCAGCGGCTGGACCATGGCCGCGTTCTGGCACAATTGCATCGTGTTCATGGGCCTCATGGTGGCGCAGAACGGCCTTGCATATCTCATCGCGTTCGCCTTGCTGAAAACGCTGCCCGGTCATCGCGTGCATCAGGTCATCGTGTTCCTCCCCGTCGTGCTCAGCGCCATCATCGTCGGCTTCCTATGGAAGCTTTTCCTGCATCCCCTGTTCGGCCTGGTGAACGCCGCGCTGGCGCTGGTGGGGGTCGCGCCGCATTCCTGGCTGGGCGACGCGCACACGGCACTGGGCAGCATCATCGCCACCAACGCCTGGCATTGGGTCGGCTTCCCGGCCCTGATCTTTCTCGCCGGCATGCAACGCATCCCGCGCGAGACCCTGGAGGCCGCAAGGCTCGACGGCGCCGGAGACCTCATGCTTCTGCGGCGGATCATCTGGCCGCTGGTGGCTCCCAGCGCCACCATCGTGTTCATCCTGACCTTCATCGGCAGCTTCAACTGGTTCGAGCTGCCCTATGTGATGGCCGGAAGCAACGGCTCCCCCGGGGGCGCCACCGACGTGCTGGGGCTGTATTTCTACCGCACCGCTTTTGGCGGCGTGTCGTCCGGTTTGCAGGATTTCGGCCATGGCAGCGCGCTCGCGGTGCTGATGTTCGTGTTCATCGCCGTGGTCTCCGCCGTCTCGCTGCGCTATCTGCGCCGCCGCGAGATCGAGGCCTAGATGGCGGCCGAACGCGGCGAGGGCGCCAAGCACGCCCTGATTCAGGCGCTGCTCGCGCTGAACGCGGTGGTGATGCTCTACCCGCTGCTCGTCATGGTGCTGTCGGCGTTCAAGACCAACGCCGAGATCTTCGCCTCGCCGTTCGCCCTGCCGGTCAGCTTCGATACCGCCAACCTCGCGCGGGTGTGGGACGAGACCAATTTCGTCCGCTATCTTGGTAATTCCGCGCTGGTCACCGGCAGCGCGGTCGGGCTGATCCTGGTGTTCGGCACGATGGCCGCCTATGCGCTCGCCCGCTACGAGTTCCGGGGCAACGCGCTGCTGTTCCTGTTCTTCCTGAGCGGATTGATGGTGCCGCTGAAGCTGGCCGTCATCCCGCTGTTCATCCAGCTCGACGCGCTCGGCCTGATCGATAGCCGGCTGGGGTTGGTGATGGTGTACGTCGCGACGGGGCTGCCTTCCGCCGTGTTCATCATGGCGGGATTCCTGCGCACATTGCCGGGCGAGCTGGAACAATCCGCCCGTATCGACGGTGCCAGCGAGGCGCGGGCGATGTGGTCCATCATGCTGCCGCTCGCGCGCCCGGCCATGGTGATCGCGGGCATCCAGAACGCGGTGCCGATCTGGAACGACTTCTTCTTTCCGCTGGTGTTCATCACGACCGACCGGCTGAAGACGCTGCCGCAAGGCCTGACCGTGTTCATGGGCGAGTTCAACACGGATTGGGGCGTACTGTTCGCGGGCCTCACGCTGGCCGCGCTGCCGATCACGCTTGTCTATGTCGTGCTGTCCCGCCAGTTCATCGCTGGCATGACGCAAGGCGCCGTCAAGTAGCGGAGCGGCCGGTGTGGCCGCCCCGCTTGCATTACTCAGTAAGCGTACGGGCGCGCCGGGGTGGTGGCGGCGCCGCCGACCGCGCCGAGGGCGCCGCCGATCAGGCCGCCCGCGACGGCGCCACGTCCGCCGCCCGCGAGCGCGCCTATGCCGGCGCCCGCGCCCGCGCCGAGCAATCCGCCGCCGACCGCGCGCTGGCCTGGATCATACGGATCGGTGCAGGCGGTGGCCGAGAGGGCGAGAAGGAGACCGATGCCGGCGAGGCCGGGCTTGAGCAGACGGCGCATGATGTCGTTCCTCATTCGTTTGGGGCCGATCCCCGCGATCAGTCCCCTACGTTCGAGGCGCCACTTCGTTGCAGGCGTTCCAGACGCCACTTCGTGGCGGGCGTTCCAGACGCCACTTCGTGGCGGGCGTTCGAGGCGCCGCTTCGTGGCGGGGAACTCAGCGAAGCAGGATATACTGGATGTGAATGTCCATCACCGCCTCGCTGCGGCCGTCGTTCCACGCCATCGGCGGCAGCTTCTGGCCACGGAACAGCGCAAGGGCGCCCATGTCCAGCCATTGCGAGCCGGAACGGCCGGCAATCTCCACCTGATGCACCCGCCCATCCTTGCCCATGTGGATGGTGACGGTGACGTTGCCGTCCTGCCCCTGCTCACGCGCCTCGCGCGGATAGTACTTATGCTGCTCCCACCAGGCCCGCATCAGGCTCATCCAGTCCGGGCCGAGATTGTCGCCGGTCACCGCGAGGCCGGGAGCCGGGTTGGTGCGCCCGAAACTGGAGCTGCCGGCGGGCCGATCGGTCGGCGCCCGATTGAGCGTGGTGCCGCTGCTGCCTGACGTGCCGATGCCGCCGCCGAAGGTGAAGGTCGGCCGCGAGAAGCCGGGCGCCGCCTCTGCCACGCGCGGGGGGGCTACGCGCGGGGGGGCCAGTTGGCGCGGGGCGGCCAGCCGTGGCGCGGGAGCGGCCGGGATTTTCAGCGGGGGCGGAGCGGGCGGCACGGGCGCCGCCGAAGGGGCAAGAGGCGGAGGGGCGGGCGGCACGATCTCGGGCGCCGGCGGCGGAGGGGACGGCGGCTGCGGCGGAGCCTCAGGCACGGGAGCCGGCGGCACGGGCTCGGGGACCGGCGGCGAAGGTGGCGGCGAAGGTTGAGTCGGCGGGTTTGGCGCCGCTTCGGGCATCGGCGGCGCAGGCGCGGCTTCGGGCATCGGCGGCGCGCTCGATTGCTCCGCTTTCGGCTGCGGCGGCGGCGAATTGTCGCTGGGCGGCGCGGCGGTCACGCCCACGCCCTTCTCCTGCTCGGGCGTCTCGGTCGTGGTCGCGGCCTTGCTGCCGTCGCCCATCACGATCTCGATCGAGGGCGTTCCAGGCTCGGTCGGCGGCGGCTCGGGCGGGATCAGCAGCAGCAGCGCCAGCACCAGCAGATGCAGCCCCAGCGAGGCCGCGAGCACATCGACGATCCATCGCCCCCGCCGGCGGACCCGCGGCGCCGTCGCGGTGGCCGTGAGCTGCCGGGGGGCGAGATCGTTCATGCAAACGGCCTTGGTAATCGCTGCCAGCCGCCGCGCCAAGTAAGCGATTGTTCATCCCGCCAGGCCTGTGTCCGAGCCCGACGGGCGTCGCGGACGCTGGGCGAATCCCGAAAAAACCCTCGCTTACCCGCCATTCGCTTTCCGGGCTGGCATCCGGCCCGCGTTTTCACTATGTGTGCGCCGCAACATCAGGGCGCATCCGGCGCCCGCCCCTGTTTCCGGATGCTGCCCCACAAGAAGCCAGGCCAGTTCCCCATGGATATCCGCAACATCGCGATCATCGCGCACGTCGACCACGGCAAGACCACGCTGGTCGATCAATTGCTCAAGCAGTCCGGCGCCTTCCGAGAGCACCAGCAGGTGGCCGAGCGGGCGCTCGACCGCAACGACCTGGAGCGCGAGCGCGGCATTACCATTCTCGCCAAATGCACCAGCGTCGACTGGAAGGGCACCCGGATCAACATCGTGGATACCCCTGGCCACGCCGATTTCGGCGGCGAGGTGGAGCGCATCCTGAACATGGTGGATGGCGCGATCATCCTGGTGGATGCCGCCGAGGGCGTGCTTCCGCAGACCAAATTCGTGCTGGGCAAGGCGCTGCAGCGCGGCCTGAAGCCGATGGTGGTGGTGAACAAGGTGGATCGGCAGGATGCGCGGTCCGACGAGGTCCACACCGAGATGTTCGACCTGTTCGCCGCGCTCGACGCGAACGACGACCAACTCGATTTCCCGATGCTGTTCGCCTCCGGCCGGCAGGGCTGGGCGGACACCACGCTCGATGGCCCGCGCAAGAACCTCGATGCGATGTTCGACCTGATGCTGAGCCACGTGAAGTCGCCGGTGCGCGACCTCGACGCGCCGTTCGCGATGGTCGCCTCCATCCTGGATTACGACAACTTCCTCGGCCGGGTGCTGACCGGGCGGCTGGAGCAGGGGCGTGCGCGGCTGAACATGCCGCTGAAGGTGCTGCGGCAGGATGGGACGGTGGTGGAAACCGGCCGCCTGACCAAGCTGATGGGCTTTCGCGGGCTGGAGCGCGTGACCATCGAGGAGGCCGAGGCCGGCGACATCATCGCGGTGGCGGGGCTGACCGAGGGCACCATCCCGGACACGCTGTGCTCGCCCGAGGTCATGTCGCCGCTGTACGCGATCCCGGTCGATCCGCCGACGCTGGCGATGACGTTCCGGGTGAATGACGGCCCGCTCGGCGGCCGCGAGGGCAAGAAGGTGACGTCGCGCCAGATCCGCGACCGCCTGTTGCGCGAATCCGAGGGCAACGTCGCCATCAAGATCACCGAGAGCAACGAGACCGACGCCTTCGAGGTGGCCGGGCGGGGCGAGCTGCAGCTCGGCGTGCTGATCGAGACCATGCGCCGCGAGGGCTTCGAGCTGGCGATCGGCCGGCCGCGCGTGCTGACGCGCATCAACCCCGAGACCGGGGAGCGCGAGGAGCCGATGGAGGAGGTGCTGGTCGATGTGGACGAGCCCTATTCCGGCATCGTCGTGGAGAAGATGAGCAAGCGGAAGGGCGAGATGCAGGACATGCGTCCGTCCGGCGGCGGCAAGGTGCGGCTGACGTTCAAGATGCCGAGCCGCGGCCTGATCGGCTATCACGGCGAGTTCCTGACCGACACGCGCGGCACCGGCATCATGAACCGGCTGTTCGACGGCTACGCGCCCTGGAAAGGGGTTATCGAGGGGCGGCGCAACGGCTCGCTGATCTCGAACTCCGACGGCGAGGCGGTGCAGTATTCCCTGTGGTATCTGCAGGAGCGCGGCACGCTGTTCATCGATCCGGGCGCCAAGGTGTATGTCGGGCTGATCCTGGGCGAGCACAGCCGCGAGAACGACCTCGATGTGAACTGCATCAAGGAGAAGAAGCTCACCAACATCCGCGCCGCCGGCAAGGACGAGGCGATGCTGCTGGTGCCGCCGCGCCGGATGAGCCTCGAGCAGGCGATCGCCTACATCGAGGAGGACGAGCTGGTCGAGGTGACGCCGAGCGCCATCCGGCTGCGCAAGCGCTACCTGGACCCGCACACGCGCAAGAAGTTCGAGAAGAACTTCGAAGCGGCGTAAGCGCCGCGCACGCCGCCGTGACCGACGACCCCACGGTCCGCCGGCGTGCGATGCCGGCCCATGACGGGGACGACCGGCCCCGGATGATCGCGCGGCGGGGCCTGTGCCTCGTCGTCGCGGCGCCCTCGGGGGCAGGGAAAAGCTCGATCACGCGCGCCTTGCTGGCCGCCGAGATGCGGCTCGCGCTGTCAGTCAGCGCCACCACCCGGGCACCCCGCGCGGGGGAGCAGGAGGGCGTCCACTACTTCTTCCGCACCCAGGCGCAGTTCGACGCGATGGTGGAAGCGGGCGAATTGCTCGAATGGGCGCGGGTGTTCGACCGCTGCTACGGCACGCCTCGCGCGCCGGTCGAGGCGGCACTTTCCGCCGGACGCGATGTGCTGTTCGACATCGACTGGCAGGGCCACCGCCAGGTCCGGCAGGCGTTGCCCGGGGACACGGTGGGGCTGTTCCTGCTGCCGCCCTCGGCCGAGGAGCTGGAGGCGCGGCTGCAACGGCGCGGCGACGCGCCCGCCGAGATCGCACGGCGGATGGACGCGGCCCGCGCGGAGATGAGCCATGCGGGCGAGTTCGACTACGTGGTGGTGAACCGCGTGTTCGAGGATGCGGTGCGCGAAGTTCAGGGCGTGCTGCACGCCGCGCGGCGGGCGGTGCCGCGTCAGACCGGGCTGGCGGCATTCGTGAGCGCGCTCTCGTAGCCGTTGGGATGCGCGGCCCGCCAGTCGAAGGCGGTGCGGACGATGTCGTCGAGTGCCGTGAAGCGGGGCGACCAGCCGGTTTCGCGCATGATCTTGCCGGGGTCCGCCACCAGCACCGCCGGGTCGCCGGGGCGGCGGTCGGCCACGCGATAGCGCACCTTGCGGCCGGACACCCGTTCGACCGATCGGATCACGTCGAGCACCGAGGCCCCCGCGCCGATGCCGACATTATAGGCGACGCTGCCGCGATCGAGCTGGCGGAACGCGCGCAGATGCGCGTCGGCCAGGTCGCTGACATGGACGTAATCGCGGATGCAGGTGCCATCTGGCGTGTCGTAGTCGCCGCCGAACACGACGAATTCGGGGCGGCGGCCGAGGGCGGTGTCGATCGCCAGCGGCATCAGATGGGTTTCGGGCTGGTGATCCTCGCCCAGCCGGCCGGCGGGATCGGAACCGGCGGCGTTGAAGTAGCGCAGTGTGGCGCTGCGCAGGCCATGGACGCGGTCGGCCCAGACCAAAGCGCGCTCCAGCAGCCACTTGCTTTCGCCATAGGGGGAGACGGGGTCGATCGGCGTGGTCTCGTCCAGGCGCGGCGTGGTCGGGCGGCCGAACAAGGCGGCGGTGGACGACAGCACGAACCGATCGACGCCATGGCGCACGCAGGCCTCGATCAATGTGAGGCCGTGGCCGAAATTCTCGCCGAGATAGCGGAACGGGTCGCGCATGCTCTCGGCGACCAGCGACAGGCCGGCGAAGTGGAACACGGCGTCCCACGGGCCGGCGGCCACGATCCGGTCGACCGCGACCCGGTCGGCCAGGTCGATATCGGCCGCCTCGGCACCCGGAAGAATTGCCGCGCGATGCCCGATGCGGAAATTATCCAGCACGACACAATCGTCGCCCCTGGCGATGAGCGTCGCGACCAGATGGCTGCCGACGAATCCCGCGCCCCCGGTCACCAGAAACCGGCCGCTCACCGCGTACTCGTCCAAGCTTGACCCATGTCGCTCCCCTTGTAGCGTGCGGACATGGGGCAGCAAACCATGAGGGACGAAACGCAGCGTGAACGACGTTTTTTACTTTCGCGGCGTCTGGGACGCGCGGGGCGAACTGTTGTGGACCAGGGGCGGCCCGCAGATGCTCCACCGCGATCTCGCCCTCCGCGGTCCCGATGCGGATGCCCCGGCGAAGCAGGCGGTCAGGAGCGCGAACCTGCCCGGATTGGAGCTGCCCGAGCCGTTGATATCGGCCACCTGCATCGTCCCAGCGCTGGTTCCGTCGGTGGCCCACAACTCGTAGCCGTGCGTGCCGTCGGTGGGCTTCGAACAGGGCCAGATCAACCGCATGATCTCGCGCGGCGCGGCACTCAACCTGGACTCGCCGCGGGGGCCGCCCGGCTGAGCCGACATGCGGAGAGATTGACTCTCGCCCCCCGCCCCGGCCCTCCCCACAGGGGGGAAGGGGACGGAAGATCCCTTGGTCTTCTCCCCCCCTTGTGGGGAGGGCCGGGGTGGGGGGACGGATTATTACACCAGCCTGATCGCCAGGGCCTCGAACTCCGCGACCGACAGCGTCTCCGCGCGCCGCTCCGGCGCGATCCCGGCCCGCGCGAGCAGCGCCTCGCCGCCCA
>JANXTF010000111.1 GCA_025352565.1 Rhodospirillales bacterium
TTCGAGGTGTTCAGCCAGCGCTACGAGCGTGGCTCGACCATCGTCACCAGCAACCTGCCGTTCGACGAGTGGACCGGCGTGTTCGCCTCCGAACGTCTCACCGGCGCGCTGCTCGACCGACTGACCCATCATGTCCATATCCTGGAGATGAACGGCGACAGCTACCGCCTCAAGCAGAGCAAGCGGCGCCAGCGCGCGCTCCAGGTCGTCAACGCATCCGCCAACCCTCCCGACGAATGACCGGCGTGCAGCAAGGCGTGATGTAGTTTTGCTCCGGCGTGCCGATGTATTTTCGCTCCGGCGTTGACAGTGGCCCAAGAGAAGGCGGCATGGGAAGTGCTCCAGGCCAAGTTCCGGCAGGTCGCGGCACCCTACGCCCAGGCGCTGGTGGACAGCCGGGCGGCGGCGCTGGTGTCGTAATTTCCACGCGAAGGAGATTGCAATGAAGTCTATTACTTTTGCCTTGATGGCTGCCTTGTTTGTTGCCGCGCCTACATGGGCGCAAAGCCTGAATGGACCTCAAAGCAATGCAGCTCGATCTGCCAAGCAATATCTTAACCCGACGCGGCGGCGGGCGCCGATCGGTCGTCGATCGGCATGCGAAGGGCCGGCGGCTCGCCATTCACCAGGGCCGGGAACAGGGCTTGCAGCTCGCCGTTCGAACCCTGCCGGACCAGGCCGCGCTGGCGGTGGTGCGGCGACTCGATGGCTTCCTTCAGGTCCAGGATGGCGGTGACGCAGCAATCGGCGGGACCGAAGCGGGCAAGGCATTCCGCCAGGGTGAGCGTGGCGAACATCGCGGCGACCGCCGCCTTCAATCCGTGCTGGGGTTCCGCCTCGCCGTGGCGCGCCACCCAGTCCGGCCTGGCCGCGGCCGAGCAGAACGCCTGCCAGAACTTCGGCTCGACCGCGCCCAGCATGACGAAGCGCCGGTCGCTGGTCGCGTAGGTGTGGTAATAGGCGGCCGACCCGTTCCAGAAATGGTGCCCTCGGCGCGGGATGGTCCCGTTGGCCGCGAACGTGGCAAGCTGGAACGCCTGCAAGGGCATCACCGCGTCGGCCAGCGCCAGGTCGATCTGGCAGCCGCGGCCGTCGGCATGGCGGGCCTGCAACGCGCCCAATATCGCCGAGAGCGCCAGCAGGCCACCCACGCAGTCGGCCACCGGCGGGTCCGAGAAAATGGGGGCGTCGCTGCCGTTGCGGTCCAGGACACCGGCGAGACCGAGGTAGTTCCCGTCATGGGCCGCGATGTTCGCCAACGGACTGTCGTGGCCGAAGCCGTTGAGCGAGCAATAGACCAGGCCGGGGTTGAGCGCGCTCAGCACGGGATAGCCGAGGCCGAGCCGTTCCATCACTCCCGGCCGGAACGACTCGATCAGGATATCCGCCTGGGCCACGACGGTCAGGAACTCGCCCTTGTCCCGATCGTCCTTCAGGTTCATGCGGCGGCAAACCTTGCCGGCATTGATGGCGTCGAAATAAACCGGGCGCCCTTGCGCGTCGACGGGTCCGGTCTGGCGAAGCTCGTCGCCGGACGGGGGTTCGATTTTCAACACCTCCGCCCCGAAATCCACCATCAGCAACGTGGCCAGCGGCCCGGGGAAATGGCGCGACAGATCGAGCACGCGAATGCCCGACATGAAATGACTGAAGCGGGACATGCGGACGCTGGAATTCCTTGCATCGGGCCCGATGCGCCGGGCGCCGTCGTGTGGCCGGGCACAAGCCCGGAGTTGACAGGCAGGCCGGGAACAAGCAACTTTTCTACCCGCGAGTCAATTTTCGATGCCGCTAAGCGGCCGAGCGGATGGGAGGATTTTGCGTGAACGTCTATGTCCTCGGGCTGGCAATCCACGAACCCTCGTCGAGGTTGGACGCGCTGCGGCTGGAGGAGCTGGTGTATCGCACGGCGCGTGCGGCGCTGGACGATGCCGGGGTCACGCGCGGCCAGTTGGACAGCGTGACACTGGGCTCCTGCGACGAACTCGATGGCCGCTCGATTTCCAGCATGCTGATGGCGATGCCGGCGGGGGCCTATCTGACCGACGAGATCAAGGTCACCGATTCCGGCGCGAGCGCGCTCTGTCTGGCGACCGCGCGACTGAAGTCCGAAGACTTCGATCTCGGGATGGTCGCGAGTTGGTGCAAAAGCTCCAAGACCGATGTCGAATCGGTCATGCGGCTGCGTGGCGAGCCGTTCTTCACCCGTCCGTTCGGTTTGAACATGCTGCTGTCGGATGCGCTGTTCGCACAGGCGGTCGAACTGGCATTCGGGATCGGGGAGGAGGAGGTCGTCGGCCGCGTCCGCGCATCCTATGAACGCGCGGCACGCAACCCGCGCGGCATGGGCTTCGAGGTCCCGTCGGCCGCGGACCTCAGGGCTTCGGTTCGTGAAGCCATGCCGCTACGGAAAGGCTACCGCGCACCGCTCACCGACGGGGCCGTTTGCATGGTGCTGGCGTCCGAGCGGTGGCTCGACCGCAACCCCGGCCACACGCCCATGGCGCAGGTCACGGGCGTCGGGTGGGCGACCGACTCCTACCGCCTCGGCGAACAGCGGCTGCGGTCGATGAACTCGGCCCGCGTCGCGTGGCGCAACGCGCTGCGCCAGGCCGGACTGGACGGCGCGGGCGGCATCGACGTGATCGAGATCGAATCTCAGACGGGTTATCACGAGGCCGCCTACGTGCGGGCCTTCGGCCTGCCCGAACACGTTGCCGTATCGCCTTCGGGCGGCCCGTTCGCGCAGAATCCGCTGTTCTGCACTGGCTTGGTGGGCGCCGCCGAAGCGGTGTTGCAGGTCGCGGGCCGGGCCGGCGCGGTCCAGGTGCCGCGGGTGCGGCGCGCCGCCGCGCATTCCTGCCACGGCTACGCGCAGCAGGGTAACGTCGTCATGGTGTTCGAAGCCGCAGGAGCTGGCATTGCCTGAAGTCGTCGCGGTCCTCGGAACCTACCAGTCGCAATTCAAGCTGCGGCACCCGGAGCTCACATTCGTGGAGCAGGCCCAGCACGCCGCGTTCGGCGCGCTGCAAGCCGCCGGCATGACGCCCGACGATATCGACGCGATCGTGTTCTCCCTGGCCCCGACGGCATTCATGGGAGTGGCGGACGCGGACCGATGGAGCATCGACCACATCTTCGGCGCGGGAAAGCCGATGATGCGGGTCCATACCGGAGGGGCGACGGGCGGCTCCGTCGTTCACGCCGCGCACGCGCTGGTGCGCTCCGGCATGTTCCGCACGGTGATGATCGTGGGCGCCGAACGCATCTCCGAGACGCCGGACGCACAGAAGGTGCTGAACCAGATATTCGATCCGTTCTACGAGAAGGAGATGCCGCTCCAGACCATCACCACCGTGGCGCTGATGGCCAACGCCTACATGCAGCGGCACGCCATCACGCAGGAGCACCTCGCCCATCTCGTCGTGCGCCAGCGTCGCAGCGCCATGAACAATCCGCACGCCCATCTGAAGGGCAACATCACGATCGCCGACGTCATGGCCTCGCCGATGATCTCCTACCCGTTCAAGCGGTTCGATTGCTGCCCGCGCTCGTCCGGCAGCGCCGCGATGATCGTCGGCAATCTCGATTCGGTCCGCGAGCACCAATCCAAACCGGCGTTTATCAACGGCGTCGGCAGCGTTTCGGACTCGAACTGGATCGGCGACCGCATCGTGCCGACCGCCCATGCGGATTTCATCGACTGGAAGCTGATGGCGCTCGCCGGGCGCGAGTGCTTCCGGCGGGCCGGGATCACCGACCCCATCAACCAGATCCAAGTAGCCGAAGTGTACGATGCGTTCAGCATCCAGGGCCTGATCCAGTTGGAGCAGCTTGGGTTCTGCTCCTCAGGCACCGCATTCAGGCTCGAATGCGACGACGCCTGGGACATCGACGGCATGGTGGCGGTATGCCCGTCCGGCGGCACCCTATGCAGCAACCCGATCGCCGTCTCCGGCCTGGTGCGGGCGATCGAGGCGGCGAACCAGGTGATGGGAACCGCCGGAGGGCACCAGATCCCGAACGTGCGCAACGCCGTCGCGACCGCGGTGGGCGGCATCGCACAGTTCCTGAGCTGCACGGTATTCGGCGCCGATATAATGAAGGAGCATTGAGCATGAGCGGCAACACGGCTGAGCCGGCGCGCGGCTACCTGACCGAGCAGGTCACGCTTCGATACGACTACGCCTTCGGCGAGGTTGTCGGAACATTCATGGACGGGCTGAAAAACCGCAAAATCCTGGCGACCCGCTGCTCCAAATCGGCCATGGTCTACCTGCCGCCCCGCGCCTTCTGCGAGCGTAGCTTCGAGAAATGCGACTCCTGGGTGGAGGCCGGCCATGAGGGCGTCATCGAGGCATCGACCATCGTCGTGCGCGGGTTCGAGGGCTCGCGTCCGCCGCCGATCGCGGTGGCGTATGTCCGCCTCGACGGGGTGGACTCGGCCATCGTCAACTACGTCGAGGGGCTCGACCTTTCGGATGTCGAGGCCGCCATGCGCCGCATCTGTCCTGGCACCCGGGTCAGCGTGGAGTTCATCGACGAACCGCAAGGCAGCATCACGGATTTTCACTACCGGCTGCTGACCGACGACGGCTCGGCGGCGCGTGCTGGCGGGCGATAACCTGGCGCAGACGCTCCCAGGCGCGCGCCATCAATGCCGAACGGCTTGCGGCGCGGCCGGGCCGGCTTCCTGCCCGAGATAGGCCTGTTGCACGCGCGGGTCCGAGAGGAGTTGCGCGACATTCCCTGACATCACGACCTTCCCGGATTCGAGGACATAGCCAAAATTGGCGATTGAGAGCGCCATGTTGGCATTCTGCTCGACGAGAAGAATGGACACGCCGTCGTCGCGGATTTTGCGGATGGTCTCGAAAATCTCGGCGACGATCATCGGAGCCAGGCCGAGCGAAGGCTCGTCCAGCATCAGCAGCTTCGGGCGCGACATCAGGCTCCTGGCGATGGCGACCATCTGCTGCTGTCCGCCGCTGAGCGTGCCTGCTTCCTGCGCGCGCTTCTGCCGGAGTATCGGGAACTGCTCGTAGGCCTTCTCGATGTCCCGCTTAATCTCGGCGCTGTCGTGGCGCAGATAGGCGCCTAGTTCGAGATTCTCGGCCACGGTGAGCTCCGCGAACAACAGCCTGCCCTGCGGAACCAGGCTGATCCCGAGACCGACCACCCGCTCCGGCGGCGACTTTTCGATCCGCGTGCCGTTGAACTCGATGGTGCCTTTCCTGGCCGTGGTCAAACCGGAGATGGACCGCAGGGTGGTGGTCTTCCCCGCGCCGTTGCCGCCGAGCAGGGCGACGATGCTGCCGTCGGGGACCGTGAAGGACACGCCTTTGAGCGCCTTCACCGCTCCGTAGAACGTCTCGACGCCATCAAGCTTCAACAAGCGCGTGTCCTTTGCCCAGATAGGCTTCGATGACGAGTTGATCGCGCTGTATGTCCCGCGGGATCCCCTCGGCGATCACCACGCCGTGGTCCAGCACCGTGATGCGGTCCGCGAGGCCCATGACGAAGTTCATGTCGTGCTCGATCACCAGGATCGAGACGCCGAGCTGGTCGCGGATGGTGTGCAGGACTGCGAGAAGCTCCGCGACCTCGCTCTTGTCCAGACCCGAGGCTGGCTCGTCGAGCAACAGCAGAGCAGGATCTGCCGCGAGCGCCCTGGCCAGTTCCAGTCGTCGCTGCTGGCCGAACGACAGCGAGGCGGCCGGCATGTCCCTGGCATGTTCCAGCCCGACATAGCCGAGCAGGAGCGACGCTTTGCGTTGCGCCTCCCGGGCCTCTTCCATCGCTCCCGGCAACCGCCACGCGCACCCGATGATGCCGTGATCGAGATGGCTGTGCATCCCGACCAGGACATTGTCCAGCACCGTCATCTTGGCGAACAGCCGGATGTTCTGGAAGGTTCGCACGATGCCGAGCCGGACCAGATCATGCGATTTCACGTCGAGCAGGCTGCGGCCACGGAAGCGCATGGTCCCGGCGTCGGGCGTGTAGACCCGGCAGAGCAGATTGAGGAACGTGGTCTTGCCTGCCCCGTTCGGCCCGATCAACGCCCGGATCTCGCCTTCCTTCACCGTTAGCGACGCATCCTGCAACGCCTTCAACCCACCGAAGGACAGCGTGAGACCCGCCACTTCCAGAGAGATCCCGCCATGCGCGGGCGGCGCATGAGCGGTCGTGAGAACCGTGGCACTCTGGCGCTGCGGCGCAGATGCCGCATCGGTGTCGTTCGATCCAGCGGTGGCGCGATCGGCGCGCCACCGTTGCCGCAGCCTGTCGATCCCCCCGGCGATGCCATTGGGCAGGTAGATCAGCGTCAGCAGCATGAGGACGGCGAAGATCAGCTCCCGGTATTCGGCGAACCCCCGGAGCGCCTCGGGCAGCGACACCAGCACGAGAGGTCCGAGGATCGACCCCGGAATGGAGCCCAACCCTCCCACCACGATGTAGAGGAGGTGCCAGATCGACGGCCAAAGCCCGAACTCATACGGGTCGAGAAACCTCACGAGACCCGCCTGGAGTCCGCCCGCGACGGCGCAGTAAAAAGCGTTGATCGCGAACGCCAGCGTTTTGTACTTCGCGAGGTTCACGCCCATGATCTCGGCGGCATTCTCGTTGTCGCGGATTGCCGTGAACGCGCGGCCGATCTTCGAATGGACGATGTTGACGGCCAGGACGACCATGACCGTGGTGACCGCCAGGATCAGCAGGTAATAGGTCCAGTCCGCGCGGAAGGCGCTCAGCCCGAGGCCACTGCGCGAGCTGGTGAGGCCGGGCGACCCGCCTGTCACCGAGACCCAGTTGATCAGCACGACCTGAACGGTCCAGACGAAGGCCAACGTGGCCAAAGCGAGGTAGTGGCTGCTGACGCGCAAGGCCGGCAGCCCGACGAGGAAGCCGATCCCCGCGGTGAGCAGGGCGACGAGGGGCAGGGCCAGCCAGAACGTCACGCCGTATCCGTTGCCCAGCACCGCGACGGCATAGGCGCCGATGCCGAAGAAGGCGGCATTGGCGAGCGAAACCTGACCGGCGAACCCCATCAGGATGTTCAGCCCGAGCGCCAGGATGACGGCGATGCCGAGCGTCGAAAGAATGTGCAGCGCGTACGACGACACAACGGCCGGTAGCACGGCGAGCAACAGCAGCAACAACCCGTAGGGCCACAGACGTGCCAACGCGTTTCCGCGTGCTCCAACCATAAGGGGGGCCATCAGACCGCCTTACGGAGCGGCTTGCCGAACAGGCCGGTGGGCAGCACCATCAGCACGGTAATCAGCACCACGAACGGCACGACCTGCTTGAAGCTCGACGAGATGAAGACGCCGCCCAGGTTTTCCAGCACGCCCACCAGGATGCCGCCGACGATGGCACCGGGAATGCTGGTGAACCCGCCGACCACCGCGGCCACGAAACCTGGCACCAGCACCGCCCCGAGTTCGGTGTTGATCCCGACGAGCGGGGCGATCAGCACGCCCGCCAGTCCGCCGAGTGCGCTGCCGAGCGCCCAGGTCTTCGAGAATATACCGGGGACGCTGATCCCCATGAGCGACGCGGCCTCCTGGCTTTGCGCGGTGGCGCGCATCGCCTTCCCCAATTTGCTGAACCGGAAGAACAAAACCAGAAGCGCCACGACGAGCGCCACCGTGAACATGATCGCGAGGCGTTCCGGCGTGATCAACACGCTGCCGATCTCGATCGGCTCGGCGCTGAAAACGCCGCTGATCGTTCGCGGCGTGTCCTGCCACACCAGCCGGATCGCGTTCTTGATGATGAGCCCGACGGCCAGGGTCGCGAGGATGACCGTGAACGGCGGCGACTTGAGCAGCGGCCGGTAGGCCACCCGCTCCACGATCATCCCGACGAGCGCCGAGCCGGCCAGCACGAGAACCACGGCGACGAAGTAGGGGAGCCGGAACTGGGTGATGCACAGCCATCCCATATATGCCCCGACGGTGACCGACTCGCCTTGCGCGAAATTGACGATGTCGGTCGCCTTGTAGATCAGCACCAGCCCGATCGCGACCAGGGCATACAGCGACCCCGCCGCGATCCCGCTCACGATGAGCTGCGGCACGAGCTCCATCAGGCTGCCTCGTAGGCCGGGCAGGCTGCCTCGTAGGGCGGGCAGGCTGCCTCGTAGGGCGGGCAGGCTGCCTCGTAGGGCGGGCAGGCTGCCTCGTAGGGCGGGTGCGGCGCGCTCACCAGTTCAGGCTTGCGTTCTGCGGGAACTTCGTCGAAGGGACCGGCACCTTGAAGTCGGCAATCGGCTTGAATGCGCCGTTGGTGACCCGGAAGAAGCTGAGCCGCCGGTTGCCGTTATGGCTCTCGGTGAAGGTGAGCGGCTGGATGAGGTTCACCGCCTTCGGCCAAGTGTCCGCGGCCTGGTAATTATTCAATGTCTCGAGCGCTTCGACGAGGCCCTTGCGGGTCAGGTCCTTGCCGGCGCGCTTCATGCCTTCGGCGAAAGCATACATATTGCCGTAATTATAAACGTCCACGTAGTTCGGCCGGTCCACCGGATAGCTTGGGAAAAGTTTCTTGTAGCGGGACTCGAACTCCACCATGTCTTTGGCGGTGTCGCCGTTGAAGTAGAGTGGGAGGTATTCCGCGATCATGCCTTCGGCCGCCGCTCCCGCCACCGTCAGGAACCCGAGGTTCATCATCGACGTGTCGCCCTTGATCGGCGTCTTGATGCCGAGTTCGCGCGATTGCCGCACCGCCCGCGCGGCTTCGACATAGAGGCCAAACATCAGGATGTATTCGGGGTTGCTCTGCTTCACCGCGAGCAGCTGGGAACTGAAATCGGTCTCACCGGGGTTATACCTCTGCCGGGTCAGCGTCTCGATGCCGTAGCGGTCCTTGATCAGGCGGACCACGTTATCGGACAGCGACTGCGAAAACTCGTCCGCGCCGTTCATCACGGCAACCTTCTTGACCTTGAGATAGTCACCGATGAAAATCGCCGCGTTCTCGGCAATGTCCCTCACGTCGATGGTGGCGCCGGAGAATGTCCAGCGGCTCTTGAGGTCCATGATCTTGGGGCTGGCGCCGGAACCGTTCATGTAGGGCACCTTTCCCCGGTGCGCCTCCTCGGCAACGACGATCGCGACGTTGCTGATTCCGCCTCCCAGGATAGCGAAAACCTTGTCGCTCTCGATCATCTTTTTCGCGACTGCCTCGGCTTCCGATGCCTTGCCGGCGTCGTCATAGGAGATCATCCGGATCATGCGCCCGTTGACCCCGCCGGCCGCGTTGATCTCGCCCAGCGCCATCAGCGCGCCGTCACGGCCGCCAAGGCCCACCCAGCTCGCCGGACCCGTCATCGGGCCATGGTAGCCGATGACGATCTCATCGGCTGCGCTCGCGTGCCGACCAAACGCCATCGTGGCCGCGACGGCCGCGCTCAGCTTCCCAAATGTGCGACGGTCTTGCATGCGTGTTCCTCCCCAGGATATCCGGTCACGCGATCAGGTGCCGGTGTATTATTAGCGGCCCAAGCCGTGTGCCAGCGTGGAGTTTTGCACCTTCGCAACCGTAGGACAATTGGTTTCTGTTGCGAACTCTTGTGGATCACACGTGAGCAGCGCTCGCGCGTGTGTCGTCTGCGGCTTAAAGGCTATCAAACCAGTCGGGTTCGACCGTCATTTTTTCCACCAACTCCGTACGAACGCCGAGTTTCAGTTGTTTGAGCAGGTCACAGAGTTGATCGCCGTCGATGAGATCAATTGCGGGCGCACCGTCTCTCGTCGCTTCGCGCTTTGCATCAGACGTAAAGGTGCCGGTAGTGATTATTAATCCCTTATCGCTGCGCCCCACCATAGCCCCTCGGAAATCCCGAATTGCAGATGCGCCGACGCTTCCCTGGTATCGCTTGCACTGAAAGAGAACCTGGAACGATAGTAAATTGACGCGCAACACGCCGATGCCATCGATTCCGCCATCCCCGCTCTTGCCTGTGACCTCAACTTTCAGAAATCCAGCCTCGCGCAATAAGCGCTGTGCTAAACGCTCAAACGCTTCGGATGTTATGGCTCGTAGGTGGCTTAGCAACCTATCTTTCCAATGCGGTTCGGTTGCTTCGAGTTCTTCGGCTTCCACCGCCAGCGCGGGGCGCTCGTCGACGGCGGCCACAACGAGATTTGTCCGTTTGTCGTCGACAAACTTTTTACGAACACGAGCCGGCACCAAGGCGACTTCTTCAGGGGTGAATTGCTCACCAAGCTTGGTCAAAGACCAAACTCCGCGACTACTGTTCTCGATAGCCCCGACTTTTTTAAGATACGTCTTGGCCCACGCCAAATTGTAGTTAATCTTGGTCTGTCTGTTGTCTGTGTGTTGAAAGGCCTGAACCTCTGGCGGATATCCTTCCCGCTCGACGACTTTTGTGAGCAGCTCCTCGTTAGTGCCCGAACCGCCCATTGCCTTCAACGCTGTTAATGTTGGCCACATAAGTTCGTCGAATGTCGGCACCACAACCGATTTTAGGAAATTCAATTCGCCGCCAGCCATGCCGGGTTCCTAAAAGCGTTTGGCTCCCTATCACGTTTCCTGTTGGCAGACACGCATTCCTATCGCTGACCGCAGCCAAGCGGGTGGATTGGCGTCTGCCCCGAGAGCTTCGAGCGTTCGCCGCGAACCGAGATAGTGATTGAGATACTTGGTGGCGACGCCGTCGGCCGGAGCCATTCCTTCAGCCGCCCGTGGTATCCGTTGACGTTGTTGATATGCCGCTCGCGCGCGCCGTGCATGGGGCCTCCCGGCGACGGCAGAATGCAGCAGGGAATGTGCGCCTTTCGAGCGAACCCGATGATGGCCGTGCCGCCGCCGCAGCAGAGTTGGTTCCCCGTGGTCACGACGCCGTCGAGGGCCGTCGAGACACAGGCCCGGTCGAGCCGAGGCAGGACGGCATCCATCGTGACGCCGTTCCCTGGACAAGCCGCGGTTCTTGGCCTTGCCGCCCCGCTTGCGCGACGGGCGCGGCAGGTCCGAGCCGTTTGCCCCTGAAGGATTCCAGGATGAACGTCTCGTCCGCCTCGACGATCCCGGTGAGCCCGGTGAGCCCGGTGAGCCTGGTCGGCTTGTCGAGCGAAGGCGCCGCGAGAAACCGGTGCCGCCAGCGGAACGCCGTGCTGAACGCCACGCCGCAGCGCTCCACGGACTGGCCAGGCTTTCCCCGCTCATCAGGGCTTGCGTGTGCTCCGCCCAGCGTTCCTCCTTTCGCAGGCCAGCCAGCGACGTGCCGGTCAGCGCGTTGAAGCTGCGACGGCAATCGACGCACCGATAGCGCGGCAGGCCGGCGGAGCTTCCCCAGCGCTGAAGTTTGCGGCACCCGCAATTCGGGCAGCCATCGCGATCGATCCGGGCCTGCGCCGCGCCTGCCAGAGAGCCCGGTCTCACAAGTGGCATGCTCGACGTAGCGGCCATTCCATGCAGCACGGAGGGAAGAACTTCGGCGGCAAGCCTCGACGATTCCGTGTCCGTATCCGCTTCCGAAAGTATGCATTGGGTGGGTCGTCGTTCAGCGCCGCGCGATCAAGGCGAACGGCCCGACCATGCGCTGCCCCTGGATTGCCGCGCCGCCCGAGCGCGGCTCGCGATGACGAAATTCATTGAGGCGGTGCGAGAAATAGGTCTCTATTCCTGCGATGTCCCTCGCGCTTCCCTCCACCCTCACCGACCGGGTCTCTGCGATCTTCGACGGATTGTGCCATGCGGTGCCGAAGCTGATCGCGCGGGACCGGGGGGCGGGGCCGCTCATCATCCTGATCTTTGCGCGGCTGCGGCGGTTGCAG
>JANXTF010000112.1 GCA_025352565.1 Rhodospirillales bacterium
CAGACGAAGGCCGGTCAGACGAACTTGAACGACAGCACCTCGTAGCTGCGGTCCCCGCCCGGCGCCGGCACCGAGATGGTGTCGCCCACCTTTTTGCCGATCAGCGCCTTGGCCAACGGAGAGGACACGGAAAGCCGCGCCGATTTGATGTCGGCCTCATGCACGCCGACGATCTGGTAGGTGCTTTCCTTGTCCGTCTCCTCATCGACCAGACGAACATGGGCGCCGAACTTGATGTGTTCGCCGGTGAGGGTGGAGGGGTCGATCACCTCGACGGACGAGGTGATCTCCTCGAGCTCGGCGATGCGGCCCTCGATGAAGCTCTGGCGTTCGCGGGCCGCGTGATATTCGGCGTTCTCGCTGAGGTCGCCATGCGTTCGCGCCTCCGCGATCGCGCGGATCACGGCGGGGCGTTCGCTGCTCTTGAGGAAGCGTAGCTCCTCTTCGAGCTTCAGCAGCCCAGGGGCGGTCATCGGAAACTTTTGCAACGGACGAACCTCGAGGCGGGGGGTATGGGAGCAGGCTATCGCGGCAAGTCGGGCGGTCCAAACGCAAACGCCGCGGCCGGGTTCATGACCGGGCCGCGACGGGGCTCAGAACGATCCGCGAAAGTAGGACTGCAGCGGCGCGACTTCAAGGGTGCCCGCCCGCAGGGCCGCGATGGCGTGGGTGGCGGCCCGGGCACCCGCGATCGTGGTGTAGTGCGGGATGGCGTTGGTGAGCGCGCTGCGGCGGATGTCGAAGCTGTCGGCAACCGACTGCGCGCCCGATGCGGTGTTGATCACCAGTTGCACGTCGCCGGAGCGGATGGCGTCCACACAATGCGGCCGGCCCTCCAGCACCTTGTTCACCACCTTGACCGAGAGCCCCGCCTCGCGCAGCCGCGCGGCCGTGCCGCGCGTGGCCAGGATCGAGAACCCGAGATCGAGCAGGTGCCGTGCCACCGCCAGCGCCGCCGCCTTGTCGGTGTCGCGCACCGAAAGGAACACCTGGCCCGAATCCGGCAGCTTCACCCCGGCACCCAGCTGGCTCTTGGCGAAAGCGCGCTCGAAGCTGCTGTCCAGGCCCATGACCTCGCCGGTGGAGCGCATCTCGGGGCCGAGGATGCTGTCCACGCCGGGGAAGCGGGCGAACGGGAACACCGCCTCCTTCACCGCGACATGGCGCGCCACGCTGTCGTCATCGAGCTTGAACTCGGACAGCCGCGCTCCGGCCATGACGCGGGCGCCGATCTTGGCCACGGGAACCCCGGTCGCCTTGGCGACGAACGGCACGGTGCGGGACGCGCGCGGATTCACCTCCAGCACGAACACATCGGAACCCTTGATGGCGTATTGCACGTTCATCAGCCCGACTACGCCGATGCCCTTGGCCAGCGCCTCGGTCTGCGATTTCAGCTCGGTGACCATGGCGGGCGACAGCGTGTAGGGCGGCAGCGCGCAGGCGCTGTCGCCGGAATGGATGCCGGCTTCCTCGATGTGCTCCATGACGCCCGCGACGTACACGGTCTGCCCGTCGGAGATGCAGTCCACATCGACCTCGATCGCGTCGTTGAGATAGCGGTCGATCAGCACCGGGTTGTCGCCCGAGACGCGCACCGCCTCGCGCATGTAGCGATGCAGGCCCTTGGTGTCGTAGACGATCTCCATGGCGCGGCCGCCGAGCACATAGCTGGGGCGGATCACCACCGGGTAGCCGATGCGGTCGGTTATTCTCTCGGCTTCGGCGGTCGAGCGCGCGATCCCGTTCTCCGGCTGGCGCAGGCCGAGCTTGTGCAGGAGTTGCTGGAACCGCTCGCGATCCTCGGCGAGGTCGATCGCATCCGCGCTGGTGCCCAGCAGTGGGATGCCGGCCCTTTCCAATGCGAGAGAAAGCTTCAGCGGGGTCTGCCCGCCGTACTGCACGATGCAGCCCAGCACCCGGCCGTCGGTTTGTTCTCGGCGCACGATGGCGATCACGTCCTCCGCGGTCAGCGGCTCGAAATACAGCCGGTCGGAGGTGTCGTAGTCCGTGCTGACGGTCTCGGGGTTGCAGTTGACCATGATGGTCTCGAACCCGGCCTCGCGCAGCGCATAGGCGGCATGGACGCAGCAATAATCGAATTCGATGCCCTGGCCGATACGGTTGGGGCCGCCGCCGAGGATGACGACTTTCTCGCGCGCGGTTGGGCGCGATTCGCATTCCGGCACGCCGAAGCCGCCTTCATAGGTGGAGTACATGTACGGCGTGTCGGAGCCGAACTCACCGGCACAGGTGTCGATGCGCTTGAACACCGGCAGCACGCCGAGGGCGATGCGGTGGGCGGCCACTTCCGGCTCGGGCCGACCCACGAAGGCGGCGATCTGGCCGTCGGAGAAGCCGAGCGCCTTGATGCGCCGCATGGCGTGCGCGTCGGCTGGCAGCCCGGCGGCGATCTCGGTTTCGGCGGCGACGATCTTGGCCAGTTCGCGCAGGAACCACGGGTCGAACTTGCAGGCGTCGTGGATGTCCTCGACCGACAGCCCGGCACGCAGGGCCTGAGCCGCCATCAGCAGCCGATCGGGTTTCGGTGCCGACAAGGCGGCGCGGTAAGCATCGTGGGTGCCGTCGCCCGGAGGCTCGACAGGGTCGAGGCCGGACAGGCCGGTCTCCATGCTGCGCAGGCCCTTCTGCAAGGCTTCCGCGAAACTGCGGCCGATCGCCATGGCTTCGCCGACCGACTTCATGCTGGTGGAAAGCAGGGCCGGCGTGCCGGGGAATTTCTCGAAGGTGAAGCGCGGGATCTTCACCACCACGTAGTCGATGGCCGGCTCGAAGCTCGCCGGCGTGGTGCGGGTGATGTCGTTGGCGAGTTCGTCGAGCGTGTAGCCGACCGCGAGCTTGGCGGCGATCTTGGCGATCGGGAAGCCGGTGGCCTTCGATGCGAGCGCCGAGGACCGCGACACGCGCGGGTTCATCTCGATCACCAGCAGCCGGCCATCGGCCGGGTTGAGCGCGAATTGCACGTTCGATCCGCCGGTCTCCACGCCGATCCGGCGCAGGCACGCGATCGAGGCGTCGCGCATGATCTGGTATTCTTTGTCGGTGAGCGTGAGGGCCGGCGCCACCGTCACGCTGTCGCCGGTATGGACGCCCATGGGGTCCACGTTCTCGATGGCGCACACTATGATGCAGTTATCCGCCGCGTCGCGGACCACCTCCATCTCGTATTCCTTCCAGCCCAGCACGCTCTCTTCCACGAGCACTTCCGTGGTGGGCGAGGCGTCGAGGCCGCCCGTGACGATGGCCTCGAACTCCTCGCGGTTGTAGGCGATGCCGCCGCCGGTGCCTCCCAGGGTAAAGCTGGGGCGGATGACGGCAGGCAGGCCCACCATCGCGAGCGCCTCGCGCGCGTCGGCCATCGTGTGCGCGATCATGCTGCGCGGGCTCTCGATGCCAATCTCGGCCATCGCGTCGCGGAATTTCAGCCGGTCTTCCGCACGGTCGATCACGTCGGCCTTGGCGCCGATCAGCTCGACGCCGTACCGGGTCAGTACGCCGCTCGCATCGAGCGCCAGGGCGGTGTTGAGCGCGGTCTGTCCGCCCATGGTGGGGAGCAGCGCGTCGGGCCTCTCCTTGGCGATGATGCGCTCGACGAATTCGGGCGTGATCGGTTCGACGTAGGTGGCATCGGCAAGACCGGGGTCGGTCATGATGGTGGCGGGGTTGGAGTTGACCAGGATGACGCGGTAGCCCTCGGCGCGGAGCGCCTTGCAGGCCTGGGCGCCGGAATAGTCGAACTCGCAGGCCTGGCCAATGATGATGGGGCCGGCGCCGATGATGAGGATGGACTGGATGTCGGTGCGCTTTGGCATGTGTTTTCGCCCTATGCCAGCGCGTCGGCGAAGCGCTTGAACAAATGGTGGCTGTCGGCCGGGCCGGGGCTGGCCTCGGGATGGTACTGGACGCTGAAACAGCGTTTCGCGTCGCAGGCGATGCCCTCGTTGCTGCCGTCGAACAGGCTGACATGGGTGATGCGGACGCCTTCGGGGAGCGATTTGTCGTCCACCGCGAAGCCGTGATTCTGGCTGGTAATTTCGACGCGGCCGGTGGCGAGGTCCTTTACCGGCTGGTTCGCCCCCCGATGGCCACGATCGAGCTTGAAGGTCCGCGCGCCCAGAGCGAGCGCGAGAAGCTGGTGGCCGAGGCAGATGCCGAAGATCGGTTTTCCCGCCGCCAGCACGCCCTGGATGGCGGGCACCGCGTAGGCGCCGGTCGCCGCCGGGTCGCCCGGACCATTGGAGAGGAACACGCCGTCCGGCTTGTGGCGCAGGATATCCGCGGCGGTGGCCGTCGCGGGCACCACGGTCACGCGGCAGCCGGCGGAGGCGAGGCAGCGCAGAATGTTGCGCTTGGCGCCGTAATCGACGGCGACGACATGACGCGTGGGCGCGGTCTGCCGGCCGGAGCCGTTGGGCCATGACCATTCGGTCTCGTCCCACGCATAGGATTGCGTGCAGGAGACCGATTTCGCGAGGTCCAGGCCCTCGAGGCCCGGCCATGCGGCGGCTTGCGCCTGGAGGGCGGCGAGGTCGAAGCGGCCATCGGTGGGGAACGCCAGCACGCCGTTGGGAGCGCCGCCGTCGCGGATGCGGATGGTCAACGCGCGGGTATCGATGCCGGCGAGGCCGGTCACGCCCTGGGCGCGCAGCCACTGGGGCAGGCCTTGCGTGCTGCGCCAGTTGCTTGGCTCGGTCACGTCCTGCTTCACGATCAAACCGCGCGCGGCGATGGTGATGGCCTCGAAATCCTCGGCGTTGATGCCGACATTGCCGATATGGGGGAAGGTGAAGGTGATGATCTGCCCGGCATAGGAAGGATCGGTAAGGGTTTCCTGATAGCCGGTCATGCCCGTGTTGAAGCAGATTTCCGCGACAGGCGGCTCGACGGCGGTGTGGGCGCCGAAGCCGCGGCCCCAGAACACCGCGCCATCGGCCAGCACGAGGGCGGCGGTGGCCCCCTGCGGGACGTCGCCGGGGAGCGCCGTGGCGACAGGGGCGCCGGGCATGTCCGACAAAGCGAGGCCCGTTGCGCCGAGAATGGCGGGCCAATGACGGGCAGGGATGAACTGGCTCTGGCGCCATTTTCGCACCGCCTCGGTGCCGACACCCAGCAGGCGGGCGGCGGCGTCAGCGTTGCCAAGGCGGTCGATGATCTGGTTCACGGTGACTGGCATTGAAGGAGTATGCCGGAATTGGCTTCCCAGTTCAACATGAGATAGTATGATTGGGAAATTGGTTCCCACTTCTCCCTTCCCCTGCCACACGGGGACGACGGGGGAGGAAATCAACGCCCGCATG
The DNA here is from genome assembly GCA_025352565.1 of Rhodospirillales bacterium. Lineage (GTDB taxonomy): Bacteria > Pseudomonadota > Alphaproteobacteria > Acetobacterales > Acetobacteraceae > JANXTF01. The sequence goes on from JANXTF010000112.1 coordinate 5,319, forward strand.
AAGGGTTCATCGTTGGAGATTTCCATGAATTTACGCGAGCAATTCACCGCCGAACTGAAAACCGCGATGCTGGCGCATGAGGCGGCACGGGTATCGGCGCTGCGGATGGTGACGTCCAAGCTGAAGGACATGGACATCGCGGCCCGGCCCAAGGGCGTCGAAAAAGTGCCCGACGAGGAAATCGTGTCGATGCTGCGCGGCATGGTGAAGTCTCGCCGCGAGAGCGTGGAGCTGTATCAAAAGGGCAACCGCCCGGAGCTGGCGGCGAAGGAGGAGGCCGAGATCGCGGTGATCGAGGGGTTCCTGCCGCGGCAGATGGACCAGGCGGCGACCGAGGCGGCGGTGGCCGAGGCCGTGGCGGAAACCGGCGCCGCCAGCATCAAGGACATGGGGCGTGTGATGGCGGCGCTGAAGGCCAGGCATGGCGTGAGCCTCGACATGGCCCGCGTCGGGCCGCTGGTGCGCGCGAAACTCGGCTGATGGCGCTGCCGCCGCAATTCCTGGAGGAGCTGCGGGCACGCACACCGATCGCTGCCCTGATCGGGCGGCGCGTGCGGTTGGCTAAATCGGGCAAGCAGTGGAAGGGGTGCTGCCCGTTCCACGGCGAGAAGACGCCATCCTTTTATGTGTACGACGACGGTTTCCACTGCTTCGGCTGCGGCGCGCACGGCGACGCGATCAGCTTCGTGATGCAGAGCGAGGGCTCGGGCTTCGTCGAGGCGGTGGAGAAGCTGGCGGGCGAGGCGGGGCTGGAGGTGCCCAGGGCCAGCCCGACCCAGGAGGCCGCCGAGCGGTTGCGGATCGATCTGCATGGCGTGCTGGCCGCCGCCGCGAAATTTTTCCAGCGCAAGCTGTTCGCGCCCGAGGGCGCGCGGGCCCTGTCGTACTTGCGCGAACGCGGCGTGAGCGACGCCATGATCGCGGCGTTTGGCATCGGCTGGTCGGGCGATGGGCGCGGCGGTCTGGCGACCGAACTGGCGCGGGCCGACGCCACGCCGGCGATGCTGCTCGAAGCCGGGCTGCTGCGTGATCCGGGCGAGGGTCAGGCGCCGCGCGAGCTGTTCTACAACCGCGTGATGTTCCCGATCCGCGACCGGCGCGGGCGCGAGATCAGCTTTGGCGGGCGCATTCTGGGCGACGGGCAGCCCAAATACGTGAACGGCCCGGAGACCCCCCTGTTCAGCAAGCGGCGCACCCTGTTCGCGCTGGACCGGGCACGGGAAGGCAGCCGGGCGGGGGCCGATGTGGTGGTGGCCGAAGGGTATATGGACGTGATCGCGCTGCATCAGGCGGGGTTCGCGGGCGCTGTCGCGCCGCTCGGCACGGCGCTGACCGAGGAGCAGCTGGAGGAGCTCTGGCGCCTGTCGCCCTCGCCGGTGCTGTGCTTCGACGGCGATGCGGCGGGCGGACGGGCCGCCGCGCGAGCGGCCGAACTGGCGCTGCCGATGTTGTCGGCGGAGCGGACCTTGCGGCTGGCCTCGCTGCCGGCCGGCGAGGACCCCGACACGCTGGTGCGGCGCCAGGGGCCGAACGGGTTTCGCGCCGTGATCGGCTCGGCCCGCCCGTTGTCGGACGCGCTGTACGATCTGATCCGCGAGAGCCATGGCGACGCGACGCCGGAGCAGCGCGCGGGGTTGCGGACGCGGCTGATGGATGCCGCGGGCAAGATCGCGGACAAGTCGCTGGCCGGCGAATACCGGCGCGTTCTTCTCGATCGTTTCTTTGCGGCAAGGCCGTTCCGGGGCGCCGCGGCCAGGCCGGCGGCGAAATTCCAGCGCCGCCAGGTGGATGAGGCTGAAACCCAGGCCGAACGCGCGCGCAACCTCGTCGCCATTCTCCTGCGTCACCCGGATCTGCTGCATGACGTGGACGAGGCGTTCGGCCAACTCGTGCTGCCGGACGCGCTGGCGGCGTTGCGCGAATGCATCCAGGACTGGGCGATCGCGACGGAGCTTCTTGACAGTCAAACCCTCATGGACCACCTGACCCAGTCTGGTTTCGCCGTCTCCGTCGCCGAGGTTCTGTCTCATTTCCCCACTCCCCTGCCGATCTGCGCGTCCGCGGACGCCATGCCGGCTGAAGCGGAGGCGGGCTGGTGGGAGATTTTCGGCCTGATGCATCGGAAGCGGTTGGAAGAGGAGGTCGAGATCGCTGAGCGGGATCTTGTCGCCCATTTCGATCAGACCAGGGTACGGCGCCTGCTGGCGTTGCGGGCCGCCCTCAACGCATTGCGCGAGAGCGAGCAAGGCTAAATGATATTTACGGGCCACGGGGCGCTTTCTCGTCGGCCCCATTGAACGTTGGAGCAGAGTATACCATGGCAACCAAGCCGAACACAGCCACCGAAACCGCAGCGGCCGCAGAGCAAGATTCCGACACCACGCTGCTCGACGTTCAATCGGCCGCCGTCAAACGACTGATCGTGAAGGGCAAGGAGCGCGGCTACATTACGTTCGACGAGCTGAACCTCGTCCTCTCGCCGGAGCAGACCAGCTCCGAGCAGATCGAGGACGTGATGGCCGGCCTGAGCGAGATGGGCATCCAGGTGGTCGAGGGCGAGGAGGCCGAGGAAGGCGAGACGCCGGTGGTCAAGGTCGAGAAGGCCGAGGGCGACGGCGAGACAGAGGAGAAGGAGACCACCGGCAACGTCGACGAGGAGAGTCTCGGCCGCACTGACGACCCGGTGCGGATGTATCTGCGCGAGATGGGCAGCGTGGAACTGCTGTCGCGCGAGGGCGAGATCGCCATCGCCAAGCGCATCGAGGCCGGCCGCGACATGATGATCGGCGGCCTGTGCGAGAGCCCGCTGACCTTCCGCGCCATCATCACCTGGCACGAGGAGCTGAAGGCCGGGCGCATGCTGCTGCGCGACATCGTCGATCTGGAGGCGACCCAGGGCGGCCCGACCGTGGCCGAGGTGGCCGTCGTGGCCGCCGAATCCGAACCCGCCGAACCGGGTGCAGAGCCTGCCTTCGAACCGCCGCCGCCGCCTGAGGATGACGGCGACGAGGACGGCGAAGGGCCGAGCATGTCGTTGTCCGCATTGGAGGAAAAGCTGAAACCGGAGGTGCTGGCCACCTTCGAGGAGATCGAGACGCTGTACAAGAAGCTGCACAAGATGCAGTCCAGGCGTCTCGAAAGCATCACCTCGGGCGAGGAGGTGAATGTCCGCAGCGAAAGAAGTTACGAGAAATTGCGCGAGGAGCTGGTCGCCAAGGTGGAGCAGGTGCGGCTCCACAATAATCGCATCGAGGAGCTCGTGACACAGCTCAAGCAGCTGAACCAACGGCTGACCGGGTTTGAAGGGCAACTGCTCCGCATGGCGGAAAGCAGCAAGGTCGCCCGCGACGATTTCCTCGGCCAGTACCGCGGGCACGAACTCGACCCGAACTGGATGGAGCGCATCAGCCGCCTGCCGGGCAAGGCGTGGAAGACCTTCACGGCCAAGCATTTCGAGCCCGTCGGCACGGTGCGCGCGCAGATTTCGGCGGTGGCGACCGATGCCGGCCTGCCGATCAGCGAGTTTCAGCGGGTCTACAAGACCGTGAGCCGGGGCGAGCGGGACAGCGCGCGCGCCAAAAAGGAGATGATCGAGGCCAATCTCCGTCTCGTGATCTCGATCGCCAAGAAATACACCAACCGCGGCCTGCAATTCCTCGACCTGATCCAGGAGGGCAATATCGGGCTGATGAAGGCGGTCGATAAGTTCGAGTACCGCCGGGGCTACAAATTCAGCACCTACGCGACATGGTGGATCCGCCAGGCGATCACCCGCAGCATCGCCGACCAGGCGCGGACCATCCGCATTCCGGTCCATATGATCGAGACCATCAACAAGCTGGTCCGCACCAGCCGTCAGATGCTGCACGAGATCGGCCGCGAGCCGGCCCCTGAGGAACTCGCCGAGAAATTGGGCATGCCGCTGGAGAAGGTGCGCAAGGTGCTCAAGATCGCCAAGGAGCCGATCAGCCTCGAAACCCCGATCGGCGACGAGGAAGACAGCCATCTCGGCGACTTCATCGAGGACAAGGCGGCGGTGATCCCGCTCGATGCCGCGATCCAGGCCAATCTGCGCGAGGCCACCACGCGGGTGCTGTCGAGCCTCACGCCGCGCGAGGAGCGGGTGCTGCGGATGCGCTTCGGCATCGGCATGAACACCGACCACACGCTGGAGGAGGTCGGCCAGCAGTTCAACGTGACGCGCGAGCGCATCCGCCAGATCGAGGCCAAGGCGCTGCGCAAGCTGAAGCACCCGAGCCGCAGCCGCAAACTGCGCAGCTTCCTCGACGACTAAGGCGTCCGGTGGGCCTTTTGTCGGAGCCCGTGGTGCGGGTGGGCGTTACCGTGACCTTTATGCGGATGGACCGCCCGCCCGCCGACCTCGTCGCCCTCCCGCCGGGGGCTGCGGTGATGCGCCGGAAGGATTGCGGGGTGGCGGAGTACCGTTCGTATTACGAGACGGTGGGCGCCGCCTATCTGTGGTGGCTGCGGCGCGCGATGTCGGACCGGCAACTGGCGGGGCTGCTGCGCGACCGCGACGTCTCGATCTTCCGTTTGGAGCTGAACGGCCGGGTCGCCGGCTTTTACGAATTGGACGAGACCGCTTGGCCCTTGGTCAATCTCAGCTATTTCGGGCTGATGCCGCATGCGGTGGGTCGCGGCCTCGGGTATGCGCTGCTGTGCGACGCGGTGTCGCGGGCCTGGCGCAAGGGGCCGGAGGCGATCACGGTCAACACCTGCACCGCCGACCACCCTCGCGCCATGCCGAACTATCTGCGCGCCGGGTTCGTGCCGCTGCGCGAGGTGGCCGAGACGTGGAGCATCCCCACGCGCCTGGGGTTGCACATTCCGGAGGCGTTGCGGGTTTAGCCGCTTGCGCCTCCTGGGTCTGGCATTGTCAACCGGCCGGCACCGGGACGAGTTCTGGGGTGTATTGCTGGGGCGGAGATGGCGGGCGAGGTCACGCTGCGCGGACACAATGCGGGCGACACTGGCTGGATCTCCAGCGAGCCGCATCGCGGTTTCGGCCAAAATCTGGTCGGCGAGACCTGGGAGCGTGCGTGGCCGTGAAACTCGCCGTGGGATGAGGCGCTGCGTCGGAATGGACGCGGGTGACGACATGATGCGGCGGGCGATCGCCCAGGCCCGCAAGGGGGCCCGCAAGGGGGACCGCAAGCCGGGGGCGAACGGCATCGGCTGCGTGATCGTGCGCGACGGGCGCGTGCTGGCCGAGGGGTTCAACGAAGTCGATGCGCGGCACGACCCGACGGCCCACGCCGAGATCGTGACGGTTCAGAGCGCGTGAACACCTGACGCGATAAATCATGGGTGGAGTTGCGGCGGCGGCCCTTGCTCCCGCACGGCCGGGGGGTTAAGCCCTGCGGCTTCCCGCCCGCCACCTATCGCGATCCCACGGCCCCGGCCGCGCGCTTCCAGAAGGCTTATCCCGGATGTTTTCCCGCCTGCTCGGCTTCATGTCCGCCGACATGGCCATCGATCTCGGCACCGCCAACACGCTCGTCTACGTGAAGGGGCGCGGCATCGTGCTCGACGAGCCGAGCGTGGTGGCCATCGCCGATGTGCGCGGCAAGAAGCAGGTGCTCGCGGTGGGCGAGGAGGCCAAGCAGATGCTCGGTCGCACACCCGGCAACATCCAGGCGATCCGCCCGCTGCGCGACGGCGTGATCGCGGATTTCGAGGTCGCGGAGGAAATGATCAAGCATTTCATCCGCAAGGTACACAACCGGCGCGGCTTCGCCTCCCCCATGATCATCGTGTGCGTGCCTTCGGGTTCGACCGCCGTCGAACGCCGCGCGATCCAGGAGAGCGCGGAGAGCGCCGGCGCCCGCAAGGTGCTGCTGATCGAGGAGCCGATGGCGGCCGCGATCGGCGCTGGCCTGCCGGTGACGGAGCCTTCCGGCAGCATGGTGGTCGATGTCGGGGGGGGCACGACCGAGGTGGCGGTGATTTCGCTCGGTGGCATCGTCTATTCGCGCAGCGTCCGCGTGGGCGGGGACAAGATGGACGAGGCGATCATCAGCTATATCCGCCGCAACCATAATCTGCTGATCGGGGAAAGCTCCGCCGAGCGGATCAAGATGGATATCGGCGCCGCCGCCCAGCCTTATGGCGGCGAGGACGGTCCGTTGCGCGAGGTGAAGGGCCGCGACCTGATGAACGGGGTGCCGCGCGAGGTGCTGGTGAGCCAGCGGCAGATCGCCGAGAGCCTGGCCGAGCCGGTCGTCGCGATCGTGGATGCCGTGAAGGTGGCCCTCGAGAACACGCCGCCGGAACTGGCCGCCGACATCGTGGACAAGGGAATAGTGCTGACGGGCGGGGGCGCGTTGCTCTATCGTCTGGACGAGGTGCTGCGTGAGGCGACCGGGCTGCCTGTGGTGGTGGCCGAGGACCCGCTGCAATGCGTGGCGCTCGGCACGGGCCGGGCGCTGGAGGAGATGAAGCGGCTGCGGAACGTGCTGACGTCCATGTATTAACCGGCCGCCACCTGGTCCCTCACGAGGAGGTCCGCTTCCTTGATCCATCTTTCCATCCCCGTCCGCCAGGCCCTGGGCAAGCTGACGTTGCCGGTGCTGATCCTGGCGGCGTTCGGCCTGATGCTGGTCGGCAAGGCGGACGCGCTTCTGGCGGACAAGGCGCGCATGGCGCTGGCCGATGCGCTGGCGCCAATTTTCGGCGCGGTGGCCGAGCCGGTGGCCCATGTGCGCGACGCGGTCGACAACGCCGAGCGGTTGCTCACGATCTACGCCGACAATGCGCGGCTGCGCGAGGAAAACGACCGGCTGCAGCGATGGCAGGCGGTTGCGCTGGCGCTGGACGCCGAGAACACCACGCTGAAGGACAATCTCCACTGGATTCCCGACGCTTCGGCGGCGTTCATCACCGCGCGCGTGGTCGCGGACGCGGGTGGCGTGTATGCCCGCGCGGTGCTGCTTTCGGCGGGGCCGAACCACGGCATCACCAAGGGGCAGATCGCGCTGGATGACCGGGGGCTGGTTGGCCGCGTGACCGAACTTGGCGCCCGCAGCGCCCGCGTGCTCCTGTTGACCGACATGAACAGCCGCGTCCCGGTGATTCTGGAGAGCAGCCGGGCGCGCGCGATGCTGGTGGGCACCAACGGCTCCCGCCCGCGCCTGATGTATTGGCCGGAGGGCATGCAGCCGGCCGAAGGCGAGCGGCTGGTGACCAGTGCCGAGGCGAACGCCTTTCCCGCCGGCTTGCCGGTCGGCGTGGTTCACTACACGTCGAGCAACGTGCCGGAGGTGGAACCGGCGGCGCGGCTCGACCGGCTGGAGATCGTGCGCCTGTTCGATTACGGCCTGCGCGGCCTGCTGCCGCCAGAGGCGGGTGTCGCGCGTCCGACAGACCGCAAACGTTAGCGGGGGAATGCGTGGACCGCACGCCCGGCATCCGGCCGCGCCCGAGCTTGTGGCGGCGGCTCGACATGGCCGCGCGGCGCGGCACGCCGGTGGCGATCGCGGTGATCCTGCTGCTGGTGACCGCCGCGCCCCTTGGGTTGCCCGGACAGACCGAGCTGCAAGCCGCCATTGCGGTTGCCTGCGTGTATTTCTGGTCGGTGTTCCGCCCCGCCTCCATGACCCCGCCTCTGGTGTTCCTGCTCGGGATGCTGGTCGATCTGCTCGGCTATGCCCCGATGGGCGTGGGGGTGCTGACGCTGTTGCTCGTGCATGGCACGGCATTGCGCGGACGGCGGGTTCTGGCGCATCGGGGATTTCTGGTCGTTTGGCTGGCATTCTCCTGCGTGGCCGCCGCGGCGGCCGGGCTGCAATGGGCGTTGACCTCGCTGCTGACGCTGCGGCTCCTGCCGCCGGCCGGTGGCGTATTCGAGGCCGTGATCGGCGCCGGCCTTTATCCGGCGCTGGCGACGGTGCTCGGATGGGCGCACACGACGCTCGCGGAACCTGACCATGCGTGAGTCAAACCATGTGTAAGTCAAACCTTGTGTAAGGCGGCGCGATGAAACGCGAGAGCAAGCGCACCGGCGTGTTCACCCGGCGTGCCCTGCTGATCGCGGGGGGCCAGTTGGGGGCGCTCGGCTTTCTCGGCGCCAAGTTGTACCAAGCACAGGTGGTCGAGGGTGCGCGTTACGCGACCTTGGCCGCGACCAACCGCATCTCGGCCCGCCTGATCGCGCCGCCGCGCGGCCGGCTGCTCGATCGATTCGCAACGCCGGTGGGCGGCAACCGGCTGAACTGGCGCGCGCTGCTGGTGGCCGAGCAGACCGAGAATGTCGGCAGCACGCTCGACAACCTCGCCCGCATCGTGGCGCTGCCGGACCATGAGCGCGCCCGCATCGAACGCGATCTGCGGCGGCATCGCCGGTTCATCCCGATCACGGTGCGGGAGTTCCTGTCATGGGAGGACATGGCGCGGATCGAGGTGAACGCGCCTGACCTGCCCGGCATCCTGGTCGATGTGGGCACCACGCGTGAGTACCCGTTCGGGGCGACGCTGGCCCATATCGTCGGCTACGTGGCGCCTCCCAATGATGCCGACGTCGCCGATGACCCGATGATGTCGCTGCCGGGCATCCGCGTCGGTCGCGCCGGGGTGGAGAAGTTCCACGATGTCGGCCTGCGCGGACGCGCGGGTGCCGTCCAACTCGAGGTCAATGCCATGGGACGGGTGATCCGCGAGCTGGATCGCCAGGAGGGCACGCCCGGTCAGGACATCACGCTGACGATCGATTCCGGTCTTCAAAGCAGCGTGCTGGCGCGGCTCGGCGACGAGAGCGCCAGCGCGGTGGTGATGGATTGCCGCAATGGCGAGGTGCTGGCGATGGCCACCAACCCGTCATTCGACCCGTCGGTGTTCAACGCCGGCGTATCGCAGGCGCAGTGGGTGGAATGGACGTCCAACCGCCGCGCGCCGCTCATCAACAAGGCGGTGGCGGGGCTGTACGCTCCTGGGTCCACCTACAAGATGGTGGTGGCGATGGCCGCGCTGGAGGCGAAGGCGATCTCGCCCTACGACCGGGTGAGCTGTCCCGGCTTCCTCGACTACGGCGATCGGCGATATCATTGCTGGAGCAAGTACGGGCACGGCTCGCTCGATCTGCGCGGCGGGCTTAAGAACAGTTGCGACGTGTTCTTCTACGAGGTCGCCAAGCGCACCGGCATCGACAAGATCGCGCTGATGGCCAACCGCTTCGGCCTGGGCGTGAAGCTCGATATCGAGCTTCCGGGAGCCCGCGCCGGGCTGGTCCCGAACCGCGCCTGGCGGCTGGGGCAGGGCAAGGCGTGGAACATCGGCGACACCATCGTCCATGGCATCGGTCAGGGTTTTCTGCAGCTGACCCCGTTGGCCATGGCGACCATGGTCGCACGGATCGCGACCGGGCGCGCGGTGCAGCCGCATCTGACCCGCGCGATCGGCGGCGTGCTGCAACCTGGGTCGCTGGCGACGGACTGGCCCAGCATGAATTTGCCGGAGCGCGAGATGCACCTGATCCGCGATGGAATGTACGCCGTGGTCAACGAACAGGGTGGCACCGCGCCGCTTGCGCGGCTGTCGATGCCGGGCGTGACGATGGCGGGCAAGACCGGCAGCGTGCAGGTCCGCAACGTGTCGCGGGAGCAGCGGGAACACGGCTACAAATCGGAGAACCTGCCGTGGGAGTTTCGGCCGCACGCGATGTTCGTGGCGTACGCGCCGTACGATAACCCGCGCTACGCCGTGTCGCTGGTGGTCGAGCACGGCAACGCGGGTGCCCAGGCAGCGGCCCCGATCGCGCGGGATATCATGATGAACGTGTTGACGCGCGACCCCGCCAACCGGGTGGAGCCGCGCGGCATGACGGTGGCGGACAGGCGGTGAGGCCATGAGCGTTCTGGAACGGCGGCTGATCCGCGAGGCCTCGTTCGGGCTGACCGGAAAATTGTGGCAGATCAGCTGGCTGTATGTGCTGCTGCTTTGCGCGCTGGCGTCGGTTGGCTACGTGGCGCTGTATTCGGCGGCCGGCGGCGCGCCCGAGCCCTATGCCTCCCGCCACCTGCTGCGCTTCGGGCTTGGTCTGGTGTTGATGCTGGCCATCGCGCTGATCGATATCCGGTTCATCGCGCGGTTTTCCTGGCTCGCCTATGCCGCCGGCGTCGGCCTGCTGGTGCTGGTCGAGCGGATGGGCCACGTCGGCAAGGGCGCGCAACGCTGGATCGATATCGCCGGCATGCAGTGGCAGCCGAGCGAGTTCATGAAGATTGTGCTGGTGCTGGCTCTGGCGTCCTGGTTCCACAAGGCCTCGTGGGAGCGCATGGGCAACCCGCTATTCCTGATCCCGCCGGCTTTGGCGGTGCTGGTGCCGGTTGCGCTGATCGTGAAGGAGCCCAATCTCGGCACGGCTGTGATCACCGCCGTGGTGGGGGGCACGATCTTCCTCGGCGCCGGGATGCGCTGGTGGAAAATGGTGCTGCTGGTCGGCGGCGTGGCATTCGCGGCGCCCCTCGCCTACAGCCATCTGCATGATTACCAGCGGGCGCGGATCGAGACGTTCCTGAATCCCGAGAGCGATCCGCTGGGCGCCGGCTATAACATCATCCAGTCCAAGATCGCGCTGGGTTCGGGCGGCATGTGGGGTGAGGGGTTCCTGCAGGGCACGCAGGGACACTTGAACTTCCTGCCCGAGAAGCAGACCGACTTCATCTTCACCATGCTGGGCGAGGAGTTCGGTTTCGTGGGCGGCATCGCGCTGATCGGCCTCCTCGCGCTGATCGTTCTGGGCGGCATGGCGATGGCCCTGCGCTGCCGCCATCAGTTCGGCCGGCTGGTGGCGCTCGGCATCAGCATGAATTTCTTCATGTATGTGTTCGTCAACATCGCCATGGTGATGGGCGTGATCCCGGTCGGCGGCGTGCCGCTGCCGCTGGTCTCCCATGGCGGCTCGGCCATGATTATGGTGATGATCGGGTTCGGCGTGTTGATGAGCGTGTATGTCCACCGCGACGTGGAATTCGCGGATGGGCGCGAAGAGGTTTAGGGTTTGATGCAGCAATCAATCGCTTCAGGGTTCGCACTGTCGTATCAACCCGTCATGGTCGGCGAAGGCCGACCATGACGGGATGACTTCGTAAGCGATTTCAGCTGATTCAGTTATTTAACAACTGACACTCAACCCAAGTCAGGCTGGACAGCGCGGCCCGGTGCAGCGGGTCGAGACTTTCGCGAGATGCCGAGGAGCCTCGTCCACGATCTTGCGTACCAGCGCGGGCTTGGCGGTCGGCGGGTGGGTCAGGCGCGGCGGTTCCGGCAGGGCGACGGCCCGGCCTGGCCCGCGTACCAGCGGCGATGCCTGCGCCGAGGCGAGCAAGCCGCCAAATCGTGGGGTTTGCGGCTGCACGTCGCGGTGGACCAGTGTCACCGGCACATCCATCCGCTCGAACCCCTGGTCGAGCAGCGCCATCATGTGGACGTCGCGCTCCGGGTTGGAGGAGGCTCCCAGCACGACGCCGATCAGGCGCACGTCGCCGCGCACGGCCGAGGTAGTGAGGTTGTGGCCAGCGGCGATGGTGTAGCCGGTCTTGAGGCCGTCCGCACCGGGGTAACGCTGCAGCATCATGTCGTGATTATAGATGGTGTGGCCGTGGAACACGAAGCTGGGCGTGCTGAAATAGCGGTATTCGTTCGGGTAGTCCGCGATGAGCCGGCGCGCGAGCATGGCGAGGTCGCGCGCGGTGCTGATCTGCTCGGGGTCCGGCAGGCCGGAGGCGTTGCGGAAGGTGGTCTGGGTCATGCCGAGCGCGCGGGCGCGCAGCGTCATGGCCTGGGCGAACCGGTCCTCGTCTCCGCCGAGCATCTCGCCCAGGGCGGCGGCGGCATCGTTGGCGGATTTCGTGACCAGGCCGAGGATCGCCTCCTCGACGGTGATGCGGGTGGCCGGCAGCAGGCCAAGCTTGGTGGGCGACATCGAGGCCGCGTGCAGGCTGACCGGGACCAGCGCGTCCAGCGTGATCCGCCGGTCGCGCAGCGCCTCGAAGACCATATAGAGGGTCATCATCTTGGTGAGGCTCGCCGGATAACGCGGCGCGTCAGGATTGGCGGCGGACAGGATGTTGCCGCCACGCGCCTCGATGACGATGGAACTGTATCGGTCCGACCCGATCTGTGCCCAGGCAGCCGGACCCCAGGCGAGCACGCCCAGGAACGCGGCCAGGAGCACGCCCACCATTGCTGGCCGCCGATTGCCGAACCGGCGCTGCCCACAGGCCATTGCCAAATCTCCCGTCACTCGCGCGACACTATCAAACCCATACCGCCGATGTCCACAACCGGAATGCCTGGATAACTTTGAAACGAAGGGCTTAGCCAGCTCGGCTGTTCCAAGGCTCGTTGCGGCGCATCTTTTGTGCGCTGCACAAAAATATCTTGACGGCATGGAACACGAGGCTTACACCCCGATTGCTGCGGTGCAGCATAAGCTTTTGGCCAATAACGCTCCGACCGAAGGCTTGCCACGAATAGCGCCATCTCGGCGAGAAGCTCAAGGATCCAGGCATGGCCATCAAGAAACCCGTTCAATCCCCCGTGGCATTCAAGGCTTTCGCGCCGATCAAGGCGGCGGTGGTTCCCGAGGCGCCCGCGTCCCTGGCGCCCGCCCCGCCTGCGCCTGCGCCGGTCGCGCCCGCCCCGCTCGTGCTCGTCGCCGAAGTCGCCCATGTGGCGGTTTCGGAAAGCATCCAGACCCCGGCCGAGATCGTCAGCGCCGCGCCCGTCGCGCCTGACGTCGTGGTTGAGGCTCCCCAAACGATCGTCCCGGCGCAGGCGACCGTAATAACACCGCCAGTCGCCAAGACACTTACAACGGCAAATGCCGCAATGGAGAAGACCATGAAGACTGCTGAAGAGTTCGTTTCGTTCGGCCAGGGCAACGTCGAGGCCATCATGAAGTGCGGCCAGATCTGGGCCGCCGGCGTGCAGGATCTGTCCAAGAGCTTCGCCGCCACCGCGCAGGCGCAGCTCGACCAGACCGTCTCCACCTGGAAGGCGCTGGCCGGGGTGAAGTCGCTGAAGGAAGCGATGGAACTGCAGACCAGCGTGGCGCGCAGCTCGATGGAAGTGGCCGTCGCCGAGACCGGCAAGCTGACCGACGCTTCCATGAAGCTCGCCGAGCAGACGATTGCGCCGATCAGCGCCCGCGTGACCCTCGCGGTCGAGAAGTTCGGCCGCGCCGCCTAATTCGGCTTCTTGCCGGACGGATGGAGGCCCGGGGGAAACTCCGGGCCTTTTTCTTTGGGCCTTGCCACGCGCGATGCGCCGACCAATCTTCGACCTGCGGAGCCGCCTGTGGCGGCGGTTCGGCTTTGACAATACGGGTAGTTCGGTTCGCATGTTCGAGACGATGGGTGACGGGGACAGACGCAAGGACGGCGATCGGGGCGGCGAAGGGCCGAACACCGGCGTTGTGGTCAAGGCACGTCCCAAGACGCGCAAGCCCGCAATGTACAAGGTATTGATGCTGAACGACGATTATACTCCGATGGAGTTCGTCGTGCATGTGCTGGAGCGGTTTTTCCAAAAATCCCGCGAGGAGTCCACCCGCATCATGCTGCATGTGCATCGGCGGGGCGTGGGCGTGTGCGGGGTGTTCACCTACGAGGTCGCCGAGACCAAGGTGACGCAGGTGATGGACCTCGCGCGGCAGAACCAGCATCCGTTGCAATGCACGATCGAGAAGGAATAGCCGGGGAATCCGCCGGCTGGTCCTGAGCCGACGAGCAACCCCGCTATCCGTCCGGGTGCCAAAGGCGTGTCAAATTTTTAAGTATGTGATGTGAGATTGTGAGTGCGCGAAGCGCGCATTCGTTCAAGTATCTCCATCTGCCGCGATCGGGGCGGCTGCCAGTGCGTTGCCTGCGTGACTAAATTCTGAATTGGCGGCAAATCCTGCCCGCCATAGCTGACACTGAGGAGCGTCGACCCATGCTCTCCCGGAATCTCGAACAGACGCTCCATCGCGCCCTGTCGCTGGCCAGTGAGCGTCGCCACGAATACGCGACGCTGGAGCATCTGCTGCTTGGCCTGGTGGACGACACCGACGCGATCACGGTGCTGCGGGCCTGCGGGGTCGATATCGACAAGCTTCGTGGCGACCTGACGGAGTTCCTGGACAAGGATCTGTCGGGCTTGGCCACCGACCGGCCCGGCGAACCCAAGCCCACCGCGGGCTTCCAGCGGGTCGTGCAGCGGGCCGCCATCCACGTTCAGTCCTCCGGGCGGGACGAGGTGACCGGCGCCAACGTGCTGGTGGCGCTGTTCAGCGAGCGCGAGAGCCACGCGGTGTATTTCCTGCAGACCCAGGACATGACGCGGCTCGATGCGGTCAACTTCATCAGCCACGGCATCGCCAAGGCGCCCGGCCGTTCCAGCCAGCGGCCGCCATCAGGTGCCGGCAATTCGGGCAACGGGAACCCGGCCGGCAACGAGCCGAACGGCGGCGAGGGCGAGCGCGAGGAGAAGCCGGGCCGCCGGGGCCAGGATGCGCTCGGCAATTATTGCGTGAATTTGAACAAGAAGGCGATGGCCGGCAAGATCGATCCGTTGATCGGGCGCGAACTGGAGATCGAGCGCACGATCCAGATCCTGTGCCGCCGCACCAAGAACAACCCGCTCTACGTGGGTGACCCGGGCGTGGGCAAGACCGCCATCGCCGAGGGGCTCGCCAAGCGCATCGTCGAGGGCGACGTGCCCGAGGTGCTGGCGAAATCGACCATCTTCGCGCTGGACATGGGCGCCCTGCTCGCCGGCACGCGCTATCGCGGCGACTTCGAGGAGCGCCTGAAGGCGGTGGTGACCGAGTTGGAGGCGCATCCCAACGCCATCTTGTTCATCGACGAGATCCACACCGTCATAGGTGCGGGCGCCACCAGCGGCGGCGCGATGGACGCGTCCAACCTGCTGAAACCCGCCTTGGCCTCGGGCACGATGCGCTGCATCGGCAGCACGACCTACAAGGAGTTCCGCAACTACTTCGAGAAGGACCGGGCGCTGGTGCGCCGGTTCCAGAAGATCGACGTGAACGAGCCCTCGGTCGAGGACGCGATCAAGATTCTGCGCGGGCTGAAGGCGAATTACGAGAAGCACCACAAGGTTCGCTACACCGACGAGGCGATCCGCGGCGCCGTGGAACTGGCCGCGAAATACATCCACGACCGCAAGCTTCCCGACAAGGCGATCGACGTGATCGATGAGGTGGGGGCCAGCCGGATGCTTCAGCCCGAGGGCAAGCGCCGCAAGACCGTGACGCTGAAGGACGTGGAGGAGATCGTCGCCAAGATCGCCCGCATTCCCCCCAAGGCGGTGTCGGCGGACGACAAGGAGACGCTGCGCAACCTGGAGCGCGACCTGCGCAGCATGGTGTTTGGCCAGGACCGCGCGATCGACGCGCTGGCGGCCGCGATCAAGCTGTCGCGGGCCGGCCTGCGCGACCAGGAGAAGCCGATCGGCAACTATCTGTTCAGCGGCCCGACCGGCGTGGGCAAGACCGAGGTCGCGCGACAATTGGCCAATACGCTGGGGATCGAGCTGATCCGCTTCGACATGAGCGAGTACATGGAGCGGCACAGCATCAGCCGCCTGATCGGCGCGCCGCCGGGCTATGTGGGCTTCGACCAGGGCGGCATGCTGACCGACAGCATCGACCAGCATCCGCATTGCGTGCTGCTCCTGGACGAGATCGAGAAGGCGCATCCCGACCTGTTCAACATCCTGCTGCAGGTGATGGACCACGGGAAGCTGACCGACCACAACGGCAAGGTGGTCGATTTCCGCAACGTCATCCTCATCATGACCACGAATGCCGGGGCCGCGGACATGGCCAAGGAGGCCATCGGCTTCGGGCGCGAGGCACGGGTGGGCGAGGACGACGAGGCGATCAAGCGGATGTTCACGCCGGAGTTCCGCAACCGGCTGGATGCCACCATTCCCTTCGCCGCGTTGACGCAGGAAGTGGTCGGACGGGTGGTCGAGAAGTTCGTGATGCAGCTCGAGGCGCAGCTTGCGGACCGCAACGTGACGATCGAGCTCAGCTCGGCGGCCAAGGAGTGGCTGGCGGAGCGTGGCTATGACCGCCTGTATGGCGCGCGGCCGCTGGGCCGGGTGATCCAGGAATACATCAAGAAGCCGCTGGCCGAGGAATTGTTGTTCGGCAAGCTGGTGAAGGGTGGCTCGGTCAAGGTGGGCCTGAAGGACAAGAAGCTCGACTTCGAATACACCGAGGCCAACGTCCCCGTGGCCGCGAAGGCCGAGGGCGATGGCGACGAGGGCGGCAGCGAGCGGGAGCCGGAGACGGTGGAGTAGGAGTCTCCGCGCCTTGATGCGATACCGTCATGCGTGGGATTGACGGTGAGGGTGGGTTGGCAGCTTCCAGGTTTTCCGCGCTGACTCCCCTCCTGGCGCCACGCTCGGTGGCCGTTATCGGTGCTTCCAGCGATCCGCGCCGCATCGGCGGGCGGCCGCTGGCCTACATGATCGAGCGCGGGTTCACCGGTAGCATCCTGCCGGTCAATCCGAACCGGGATCGCGTGCAGGGCCTCGCGGCTTATCCCGATATCGCGTCGCTCCCCGAGGTACCGGACGTGGCGGTGGTGGCCGTGTCGGCCGCGGACGCCGTGGCCGCGGTGGCGGCATTGGCGCGCGCGGGCACCAAGGGTGCCATCGTGCTGACGGCCGGGTTCGCGGAGGTGGATGCGGCCGGGGCCACGCTGCAGGCCGCGATGGTGCAAGCCGCCGGGGAAATGCGGCTGTTTGGGCCGAACTGCCTCGGATTGTTCAATGCGCGGATCGGGTTTTTCCCGATATTCTCATCGAGCTTCGAGAGCGGCTGGCCGCTGCCGGGCGTGATCGGGATCGCCAGCCAGTCAGGCGCCTACGGCACGCATCTGTTCGCCATCGCCCGCAACCGCCGCATCGGCACGCCTTTATGCGTCACGACGGGCAACGAGGCCGATGTGACCGTGGCCGACGTGATCGGCTGGATGGCGGAGGACTCGGCGACCGAGGTGATCTGCGCCTATTCCGAGGGAATCCGCAACGGCACGCGGCTGATGGCGGCGCTGGAGGCGGCCCGCGCCGCGCGCAAGCCGGTGGTTATGATGAAGGTCGGGCGCAGCGCGTTGGGGCGGGCGGCGGCGCAGTCCCACACCGCGTCCATCGCGGGCGACGACGCGGTGACGGATGCCGTGCTGGCGGAATTCGGCGTGGTCCGGGCACGCAACACCGAAGAGTTAATCGACATCGCCTATGCCGCGACCCGCCGCATCTATCCGGCCCGCAACACGCTGGGCGTGATCACGGTCAGCGGCGGCGCGGGCGTGCTGATCAGCGACGTGGCGGAGACGCTGGGCCTGCCGATGCCGCCGATGCCGGAGGCGGCACAGGCCGCCTTGCGGGCGCTGGTGCCGTTCGCGGCGCCGGCCAATCCGGTGGATTGCACGGCGCAGGCGTTCAACGACATGAGCCTGGTCGGGCGCTTCACGGAAAGCATGGTGGCCGATGGCGGATACGCCTCGGTGCTGGCGTTCTTCACCCAGGTGGGTGGCGCGCCGTCGGTGGCGCCGCGATTGCGCGCCGAGTTGAACGCGGTCAAGGCCCGGCACCCGGATCGGCTCTACGCGCTGTCGGTGATCGCGCCGCCGGAGATGGTGGCGGAATACGAATCGGACGGGTACCTGGTGTTCGAGGACCCGACCCGGGCGACGGTGGCCTTGCACGCCATGGGCCGGTTCGGGGAGGCGTTCGCGCGTCTGGCCGAGACGGCGCCCGACGCGGTGCCCGCGTTCGTGCTGCCGGCATCCACGCCCAGCGAGGCGGAGGCGAAGGCGCTGCTGGGCCGCGCCGGCATTGCCGCTCCCCCCGAGCGTGCCTGCGCCTCGGCGGACGCGGCGGTCGCGGCGGCGCGATCGTTCGGCTTCCCGGTGGTGATGAAGATTCTGTCGCCGGACATCGTCCACAAAACCGAGATCGGCGGGGTGCTTCTGGGTGTGGCGGACGAGGCGGCGGTGCAAGACGGGTTTGTCACGCTGCTGGGCCGCGCGCGGGCGGCGGCGCCGGGCGCGCGAATCGAGGGAGTGCTCGTGGCGCGGCAGTTGAGCGGCGGTGTGGAGTGCATCATGGGCATGGTGCGCGATCCCGTGTTCGGGCCGATGGCGATGTTCGGCCTGGGTGGTATCTTCGTGGAGGTGCTGCGCGACGTGGTGTTCCGCCGCTGCCCGTTCGGCGTGGCGGCGGCCGAGGCGATGATCCGCTCGATCCGTGCCGCGCGGTTGCTGACCGGGGCGCGGGGACGCGAAGCCGCCGATATCCGTGCGCTGGCCGAGATGCTGTCGCGCCTCTCGGTGTTCGCCCATCAGGCCGGCCCGGCGCTGGTGTCGATCGACCTCAACCCGGTGTTCGCGATGGCGGCGGGGGAGGGCGCGTTCGCGGCGGATGCGGTGGTCGAGATTGTGGGCTAGGATGACGGCCGCGAGCCGGGGAGAACGCCGCCGATGATCGACAAGATCGTGCCTGACATGAATGCCGCGATGGCGGGGGTGGTGAGCGGCTCGACCATCCTGGTGGGTGGCTTCGGATCGGTCGGCCAGCCCAACGCGCTGATCGAGGCGCTGATCGAGCGGGATGTCCGCGATCTCACCATCGTCGCCAATAATTCGGGCGGCGGCGTGGTGGGACTGGCGCATCTGATGCAACGCGGCTGCGTGCGGCGGCTGATCTGCTCGTTCCCCCGCAGCTCCAACTCGACCGTGTTCGAGGAACTGTATCGCGCCGGCAAGATCGAGCTGGAGATCGTGCCGCAGGGGACGATGGCGGAACGGATGCGGGCGGCGGGGGCGGGCGTTGGCGCGTTCTACACGCCGACCTCGTACGGCACGAAGCTGGCCGAGGGCAAGGAGACGCGCGAGATCGGCGGACGGATGCATGTGCTGGAATACGCGCTGCATGGCGACGTGGCGCTGGTCGAGGCGTGGCGGGCGGATCGGTGGGGGAACCTGGTGTTCAACAAATCCGGCCGCAACTTCAATCCGGTGATGGCGATGGCGGCCAGGACCACCATCGTGCAGACGCAGCATGTGGTGGAACTGGGCGCGCTCGATCCCGAGGCGATCGTGACGCCGGGGATTTTCGTCGATCGGGTGCTGCACGTGCCGTATGGCGACCCCGTTGGGTGAGGACATCAAGATGATCGAGACGAAACCCTGGTCGCGCGACGCGATGGCGGCACGGCTGGCGCACGATGTGCCGGAGGGCTGGTACGTGAACCTCGGCATCGGCATCCCGACCATGGTGGCCGACCATGTGCCGGTGGAGCGCGAGGTCATCTTCCACTCCGAGAACGGCGTGCTGGGCATGGGGCCGGCGCCGCCGCCCGGCGCGGTCGATCCGTGGCTGATCAACGCCGGCAAGAAGCACGTGACGCTGCGGGCCGGCGGCAGCTACTGCCACCATGCGGACAGCTTCGGGATGATCCGGGGCGGACACCTCGATCTATGCGTGCTGGGGGCGTTCGAGGTGGCCGAGAACGGCGACATCGCCAATTGGGCGACCTCGGAGAACGACACCGCGCCGGCGGTGGGCGGCGCCATGGACCTGGCGGCCGGGGCGAAGCGGCTATGGGTGATCATGGAGCACACCACGAAGGACGGGCGGCCGAAGCTGGTGGAGCGTTGCGGCTACCCGCTGACCGCGCTGGCGGCGGTCACGCGGATCTACACCAATTTCGCGGTGCTGGACGTGACGGCGGGCGGGTTCGCGGTGATCGAGATGGTGCCGGGGATGACGCGGGAGGCATTGCAGGAGAGGACGGCTGCGCGGTTGGCCTTTGCGTGAGGTGTGAGACCAGGCCGTCATCGCGGCTCGCGTTGACGATTGCGATTTCAACGGCTGGTTCCGGAGCGTTGCCGCCGGATCGGTTGGTTCGGGGCTCGCGGTTCAGCCGAAGAACGTGCCGAATGCCGCCAGCACCTCGGCCGGGGCCTCCTCGGCGACGTAGTGGCCCGACGGCGCGGGACCGCCCGAAACCTCGTTGGCGCAATACGCCCGCCACACATCCAGCGGCTGATACCACTGGCCGATTTTTCCACGGGCGCCCCAGAGCACGAGCATGGGGCACTTCACCTTGATTCCAGCCGCGCGGCTCGCGCGGTCATGTGCCAGATCGATCGTGGCGGCGGCCCGGTAGTCCTCGCACATGCCGCGTATCATGGCGGGGTCGTGGATGGCGGCGAGATAGTCGGCGGCGGCGGCGGGGTCGAAAAAATCCGCGCCTTTCGGCTCGCGGCTGGTGTGGCTGGCCCACCAGAGGTCGGGAGCCGCCGAAATGAGGTTTTCCGGGAAGGGGTGGGGCTGGGCGAACCAGAACCAGTGATAGTAGCCGAGCGCGAACGCCATGTCGGTGCGCTCGAAATGCTCCAGCGTGGGCACGATGTCGAGCACGGCGAGGCGCTCGACGCGGGCGGGATTGTCGAGCGCGAGGCGGTGGGCGACGCGGGCCCCGCGATCATGGCTGCCGACGCGGAAGGTTTCGTGGCCCAGAAGCGTCATCAGCGCCGCCATGTCGGCCGCCATCTCGCGTTTGGCGTAGGGGGCGTGATCGGCGCTTGCGGGCGGCTTGTGGCTTTGTCCGTAGCCGCGCAGGTCGGGGCAGATGACGGTGAAGCGTTCGGCGAGGCTGGGGGCCACGCGATGCCACATGGCATGGGTCTGCGGATTGCCGTGCAGCAGCAGCAGCGGCGGGCCGGAGCCGGCGGTGCGGACGCGGAGATGGCCGCCTTGCGGAAGGTCCATCCGCCGGAGGTCGAAGCCGGGAAAGAAGCTCATAGGATCGACTCCTTGGGGGCGGGCGCTGGTGTGTCGGGGAAATCCTGCTCCCAGCCGCCGCCGAGGGCCTTGTAGATCTGCACGAGGTCCGTCGAGATCGCGGTGATGCTGTCGGCCAGCTGCTGCTCGGTCGCGAGTTGGCTGCGCTGGGCGTCGAGCACCGAGAGGAAATCCGCGAGGCCGTCGGTGTAGCGTTGGCGGGCAAGGCCGACCGCGCGGCGGTTCTGCGCCACCGCGCGGTCCAACTGGGCGCGGCGGCGCTGCTCGCCCTCGTAGGAAGTGAGCGCGTTGTCCACTTCGTGCAGCGCCTGAAGCACCGTGCGCTGGTAGTTGATCGCGGCCTCCTGCTCCTGGGCGCGGCGCAGTTCGAGGGTGCGGGTCAGGCGGCCGCCCTCGAAGATCGGGATGGAGATGCTGGGGCCGAGGCCATAGGTGCGCGCCGCCCAGTTGCCGAGGTCGCTGGCATTGACCGCCTGGATCGCCAGCGAACCCGACAGCGTCACGCGCGGGTAGAAATCGCCGATGGCCACACCGACGGTGGCGGTGGCGGCATGAAGCTGGGCCTCGGCCTGGCGGATGTCCGGGCGGCGGCGGGCGAGTTCGGAGGGGAAGCCGACCGGCACCCGGGCGGGCACCGGGGGCACCGGCCTTGGCGTGACAAGCTCGGCCTCCACGGAATGCGGCGGCTCGCCGAGCAGCAGGGCGATGGCGTTGGTCAGCTGCGCCTGCTGGGTTTGTAGGGCCGGAAGCTGGGCCAGGGTCGCGGCAAGCTGGGCCGCGGCGTTGGCGACGTCGAGTTCGGTGGTGAGGCCGCCTGCGGCGCGGTCGCGCGTGAGGCCGAGGCTGCGCTGGGCGGTGTCGGCGTTGTCCTTGTTGATCTGGATGCTGCGCTGGACGCCGCGCAGCTGGATGTAGTCGCGCGCCACCTCGGCCATGGCGGTGAGCGCGGCACCCCGGCGCGACTCGCCGCTGGCCAGAAGCTGCGCGTCGACGCTCTCGACGTTGCGGCGCACCCGGCCCCAGAAATCCAGCTCCCACGAGGCATCGAAGCCGTACTGGAACAGGCTGAACGGCGCTGTCGGGCTGCTGCTCGGCACGCCGCCCTGGCGACCGCCGAGCCCGTTGGACGTGGTGGCGTTACTGCGCCCACCCGCGCCGAGCAGGCCGATCACGCCCTTCGAGCTCAGCTGTTCGCGCGTGTAGGAGGCGTTGGCGTTCGATTGCGGAAACTGATCGGCGCGGGCGATGCCGAGCGAGGCCCGGCTCTCGGCGAGGCGGATGCTGGCCACGCGCACATCGAGGTTGACGGCGGTGACACGGGTGACGAGCGAGGTGAGTTCCGGGTCGCGGAACAGGGTCCACCATTGCGGATCGACCGGCTCGGACACCATTACGCTGGGGGCCGATACCTTGGGTTCGCGCTTCTCGAACCAGGAGGTGGGCGAATACCACGGCGCGGGCTGCTCGAAATCGGGACCGACAGTGCAGGCGCCCAGAGTGAGGGCGGACGCGAACAGGACGGCGAGGCGCGGCGCTTTGCTCAATGGGAGGCCCACTTCATCATAAATGCCGAACCGATCGGTTCGGCATTTATGCAATTTAGCACGCTCCCCGGACAATCAACCGCGGCCGATGTGCTTTAGGTGAATGCTTAGGCGATCTGCAAGGATTGCACGGCGGTTTCGAGTTCCTGGAAGCTCGGCATGTGCTGGTTGGGCGCCATCTTGCGGCCGGTCTCGACGCTGACCTGGGGGGCGTTGCCGTGCAGATGGGCCACCAGCACGGCACGGATCACCTCATAGAACTTGCTTTCCTCGATCACCACGTTTTGCAGCCTGGTCGCGAACGGCCCGGCCATGCCGTAGGCCAGCAGCACGCCGAGGAACGTGCCCACGAGGGCGCCGCCGATCATGGCGCCGAGCACGGCGGGCGGCTCGTTGATGTGGCTCATGGTCTTGATGACGCCGAGCACGGCCGCGACGATGCCGAGCGCGGGCAGGCCGTCGGCCATGTTCTGTAGCGCGTGGGCGCCGTGCAGTTCCTCCGCAAGCGTCTTTTTGAGCTCCCGGCCGAGCAGGTCCTCGGTCTGGTTGGGGTCGTCGGCGTTCATGCCCACCATGCGCAGATAGTCGCAGATGAGCGCGCTCGCGTGATGGTTCGTCAGCAGTTTGGGGAAGTGCTTGAAGGCGGCACTGTCCTCGGGCTTCTCGATATGGGGTTCCAGCGCCATCGAGCCCTTGGTGCTGGCGAGGCGGACGAAGAAGAACAGCAGGCTGAGCAGCTCGACATAGTCGGCCTTGCGATAGACCGCCCCCTTCATGATTTTGCCGAAGCCGCCGAGCGTGTGCTTCACGTCGTGCATGGAGTTGCCCATGACGAACGTGCCGAGGGCCGCCCCGCCGATGGTGAGCAATTCGAACGGCATCGCCTCGATCAGCGGCTCGAGGCTGCCGCCCGACAGGATGTAGCTGCCGAACACGCAGGCGAGCAGAAAGCCCAATCCGCCGATCGTGAGCATCTAAGGTCGGATTCCGGCGGCGCGCAGCACCACGATGGCGATGCGGCGGTTGGCCGAGGCCAGCGGATCGGCCGGCAGCAGCGGGTCGCGGTCGGCGACGCCGGTGACGCTCTGGATGCGGGTCTCGGCGACACCGGCCTCGGTGAGGGCCCGGCGGGTGGCGTTCGCGCGGTCCGCCGAAAGCTCCCAGTTGCCGCGATCGGTGCCGCGATAGGGTGCGGCGTCAGTGTGTCCGGCGATGGCGATGCGTTCGGACAGGCGACCCAGGACCGGTGCGATCTTTTGCAGCAGCTGGCGCGCGCGCTCGTTGGGCACCGCCGAGCCGGTGGCGAACATGGCGGTGCGGTCCTCATCGAGCAGCTGGATGCGCATGCCCTCCGGCGTCTGGTCGATGGCAAGCTGGCGCGCGAGATCGGCCAGCGCCGGATCCATGCGAACGGCTTCGCGGATCTGCTGGGCGGCCTGCTCGAAGGCTTTTCGCTCCTCCCTGTCGCGCGCCTTCGCGTCCTGCTCGCTGGCCTTGAGGGCCTCGGACTTCGCCGGTTTCGGTGTGCTGGAAACCGCGAACTCGGAAGGCGGGGCGGCCTTGCCGTCCGGGAGAAGGGGGGCGTGGCCGGATGGAAGCGTTTCGGCCACCTCGTCGGCGTCATCGGGCGGTTGGGTGGGGTCGTTCTTGCCGCGCACGACCGACACGGCGCCACGATCGGAGACGAGGCTGCCATTGTCGAACGGGGTCTTGCCGCCGAACGGCGCGCCGCTGCCGCTTTGCGCGCGGCTGAGGGTGCCGGCGGTGGCGAAATAGTCCGCGAGGCCGCGCTTCTGGTCCTCGGTGGTGGCGTTGAGCAGCCACATCAGCAGGAAGAACGCCATCATGGCGGTCACGAAATCGGCGTACGCCACCTTCCAGGCGCCACCATGATGGCCACCCGCGATAATCTCCTCGCGTCTGATGACCAGGGGCCGCTGGCCGCCCGACTTGTCGCTCTTTTTGCCCATAAGGCCTCCGGCAGCGCCGGCGCTGTTGGCCGGCGGAGGCAGAATGCCGCAAAGGGCTTAACGGGAGGCTAAAGGGCGCGGGCGAAGGTGGTCGGATCGACGTTGCCGCCGCTGAGCACGGCCCCGACCACCTGGCCGCGCGCGTCGATGCGGCTGGACAGAAGGGCGGCGAGTGCCACCGCGCCGCCGGGCTCGACCACGAGCTTGAGGTGGTCGAAGGCGAAGCGCATGGCGGCGAGCACCTCGTCGTCGGTCACCACGAGGGCGCCGGCGAGGCCCGCCCGGTTGATGGGAAAGGTGATCTCGCCGGGCATTTTCGACAGCAGCGCGTCGCAGAAGGTCGAGCCGCCGGGGATGATGGGCAGGCGTTCGCCGGCGGCAAGCGAACGCGCGGTGTCGTCCCAGCCGGCGGGTTCGACCGCGAAGACCCGGGTGGCGCTGCCTTGCAGGGCCAGCACGCAGCCGGCGACCATGCCGCCGCCGCCGGTGCAGACGAGCAGCGACCCGATGGCGAGACCGGCGGTGGCGGCATCCTCGGCGAGTTCGAGCGCCAGCGTGCCTTGGCCGGCAATGACGCCGGGATGGTCGAACGGGGGCACCAATATGGCGCCGGTGCGGGCGGCGTGTTCCTGGGTGAGTGCCTCGCGGTCCGCGAGCAGACGGTCGAAATGGATGATCTCGGCCCCCCAGCGCCGGGTGCTCTCGATCTTGATGCGCGGGGCGTCGGTGGGCATGAAGATGGTCGCGCGCATGCCGAGCGACGCGGCGGCGCAGGCGACAGCCTGGCCGTGGTTGCCCGACGAGTGGGAGACCACGCCGCGTGCGCGGTCTTCGGAGCCGAGCTGGCGCAACGCGTTGGTGGCGCCGCGCAACTTGAAGCTTCCCGTGCGCTGGAGGTTCTCGGCCTTGAGCAGGATGGTCCCGCCGGTGCGCTCGTCCAGCAAGGGATGGCGCAGCATCGGCGTGCGCACGATGTGGCCTTCGAGGCGGGCGCGGGCTGTCAGGACGTCGGCTCGGGTCGGCGAGTTCATGGCGGGGTTCCTCGGGACGGACGCGGCAGGACGACGAGCGTGCCAGCCTGGGCGTGGGTGACGCGATACAAATGGAAGGTCTCGGCGGCCACGCCGTCGCGGGCGCGTACAATGTCGCCGACGGGCGAAATCGCGGTCCATTCGGCGCGGGAGGGCGGCTCGTCGCGGCGGGCGCTGCGGACCAGGAGGCCGGGCCGGCCGGCCACGAGCGAGCTGGCGTCGGCGAGGGCGAAGCTGGCCCAGCGGGACCCGGCGCCGAGAACCGGGGCGGCGGTGGGCGCGAGCCGGGCGAGGAGGGAAGCGTCGCCGTAATTGTCCGCGGCAATGAAGGCCGCGTTTTCGCGCGCGGCCGCTCCGGTTACGGCGGCGGCGAAGGCGGGCCAGCCGCCGAGGCGCATCAACGTGGGATCGAGTGCGCGGGGCAAAGGGAGGGGGGCGGCGGTGGCTTGCAGCCACACCAACGCCGTGAGCGCGAAGCCGCTGGCGATGGCGGGCGTGAACAGGCGGCGCCACCATCCGGTGAGGCCGGTGGCGGCCAAGCAGGCGGCGGGATAGACGATGGCGGGCCAGTTGGCCTGCACCCGGTCGCCCAGCGCGTGCTGGATGAACACGGCCGCCGGGATCAGGGTGAGGGCTGCGAGCAGCAGCGAGGCGGGGTCGCGCCGCCAGGCCTCGCGGGCGGCGAGCCCGATGCCGCCGGCGCAGAGCAGCGCCACCAGCGGGGTCGCGAGGCCGATCTGGCCGCCCAGCAATTCACCGACGAACTGGGCGGCGCGCGCTGGCTGCCAGTCGCCGGTGCGGCCGCCTTGCTTGAGGAAGCTGATCCAGTGGTGCTGCGCGTTCCATTGCACGATGGGCCACAGGATCAGGCACCCCAGGACCGCGCCCGCCCAGGGCGGCAGGGTGCGGAGCTGGGCACGGAGCGAAGGCACCAGCAGGGTCCAGAGCAGCAAGGCGGGGGCGAGCAGGGCGGCGGTGTATTTGCTGCTGAAGGCCAGGCCGGCCATGATTCCGAGGGCGATCCAGATGCGCGGCCGCCCGGTGGCGAGCAATTGCGCCGCGAGCGCCAGGCACAGCGTCCAAAAGAACAGCAGCGGCGTATCGGGCGTCATGGTGACCGAGCCCACGCCGAAAAACAGCGTGGCGTTCATCAGTCCGGCGGCGAGCAGGCCGCGCCGGAGGGCGCCGGGGCCGGGAAACAGGGTGCGGGCGGCGTCCACCAGGAGCAGCGAGCCGAGGGCCGCCGAAAGGGGCGCGAGCAGGCGGATGCCGAGGGGGGTGTCGCCGATCAGCGCGATGCCGAGGCGGATCCAGCTGGCCACCATGGGCGGATGGTCGAGATAGGAGGCGGCCGGCGCGCGCGCCCAGACCCAGTAATAGGCCTCGTCGGGCGACAGCGGCAGGATGGCGGCCATGACAAGGCGCGCGGCCGTGAGGGTGGCCAGCGCCGCGAGGGCCAACCTCAGAGCGGCACGCCGGCGAGGTGGCGACTGGTGCGGATGGTTTGCAGCGTCTGGACGCGGCCGACCTGGTCGGCCCCCGTGAGGCGCTGGGTGAGCAGGTTCTCATGCGCGGTGTCGCGCGCCACCAGTTTGAGCAGGAAATCGCTGCCGCCGCGGATCATGTGGCATTCGCGGACCTCGGGCCACGTCGCGACCTCCGCCTCGAAGCCGGCAAGCACCGTCTCCTTCTGGCTCTCCAGCCCGACAATGGCGAAGAAGGTGATCGCCCAGCCGAGCTTCTGGGGGTCGCTGTCCGCGTGGTAGCCCCGAATGACGCCGTCCTCCTCGAGGCGGCGGACGCGGCGCAGGCAGGGCGGGGCGGAGATGCCGGCGCGCCGGGCGAGTTCGACGTTGGTCATGCGGCCGTCCTCCTGAAGCTCGGCCAGGATGCGGCGGTCGATCTGGTCGAGAATCTGTGGCTCGGGGAGGGGCGTTTTCATGGGTCTTCGTTGCGGCTGTCCGGGGGGCCGCGCAATATTGTTCCGCGATGACCGCGCCGCAAGGCTTTCGTGCATGTGTTCTTGTCGGCGCGCGCGGGCTGGCCGATATGGTCGGCATGCCCAGCACCCATCGCATCCCGGTCCTCATCATCGGCGCCGGCCCCGCCGGCTACACCGCCGCGATCTATGCGGCGCGGGCCAGTCTGCGGCCAATGCTGGTGGCCGGCTTGCAGCCGGGCGGGCAGCTGACGATCACCACCGAGGTCGAGAATTACCCGGGGTTCGCCGAGGCGATCCAGGGGCCGTGGCTGATGGAGCAGATGGCGGCCCAGGCCGCCCATGTCGGCACGACCGTGGTGAATGACCTGATCACGGAGGTGGATTTCTCGGCGGCGCCATTCCGCTGCGTGGGCGATTCGGGGGACACGTACATCGCCGACAGCGTGGTCGTGGCGACCGGGGCGCAGGCGCGGTGGCTCGGGCTCGAGTCGGAGAAACGCCTGCAAGGGGCCGGCGTATCGGCCTGCGCCACCTGCGACGGGTTTTTTTTCCGCGGCAAGCGGGTGGCCGTGGTCGGCGGCGGCAACACCGCCGTCGAGGAGGCGCTTTATCTGACGCACCACGCGTCCCACGTGACGCTGATCCATCGGCGCGACACGCTGCGGGCGGAGAAGATATTGCAGGCGCGGCTGTTCGCGCATCCCAAGATCGCCGTGGTGTGGGATTGCATGGTCGAGGAGATCGAGGGCGCCGGGACGCCGGCCACGGTCTCGGGCGTGAAGCTGCTCAACACCCGGACGGGGGCGGCGAGCCATGTGGCGGTGGAGGGGGTGTTCGTGGCGATCGGGCACACGCCGAATACCGGGGTGTTCGCGGGCCATTTGGAACTGGACGGCGACGGCTATGTGCTGACGGCCCCTGGCACGACCCGCACTTCGGTGCCGGGCGTGTTCGCGGCGGGCGATGTGCAGGACAAAATATGGCGTCAGGCGGTGACGGCTGCTGGAACTGGTTGCATGGCGGCGCTGGAAGCCGAAAAGTGGATCGGCGAGCACGAATCCGATTCGGCGCCCGCGGCAGATTAAGGCTTCAATCCCGGTTGGGCCGGGCAACAGGCCAAACGGGGTGACTGAATCATGGACTGGGACAAGCTGCGCGTCTTCCACGCGGTCGCCGAGGCCGGCAGTTTCACGCATGCCGGCGACACGCTGAACCTGAGCCAATCCGCCGTCTCGCGCCAGATTTCGGCGCTGGAGGATGCGCTGCAGGTGCCGCTGTTCCACCGCCACGCGCGCGGGCTCATCCTCACCGAACAGGGCGAGAAGCTCAACGCCACCGTGCGCGAGGTGTTCAGCAAGCTAGCGATGACCGAGGCGCTGCTGACGGAAAGCAAGGAGAAGCCAGCCGGGCGGATCAAGGTGACCACCACGCTCGGTTTTGGCGCGTCGTGGCTGGCGCCGCGGCTGGAGGGGTTCCTGAACGCCTATCCCGAAGTCACCATGACGTTGCTGCTGGATGACGCGGACCTCGACCTCGCGATGCGCGAGGCCGACGTGGCGATCCGGATGCACCCGCCAAAGCAGCCCGACCTCGTGCAGCGGCATCTGGTTTCGATGGATTGGCATGTGGTGGCGTCGGCCGAATACCTGAAACGGGCGGGCACGCCGACGCGGCCGGAGGAGCTGGAGGGGCACAAGCTGATCCTGTTCGGCGATTACCGCCCCCCGGTGCCCGACGTGAACTGGCTGGCCGACGCGGTGCGCCGCCCCACGCCTGGCACGCCGCGCGCGCTGCTGGGGGTGAACAGCCTCGCGGCCATGCTGCATGCGGTGAAGTCCGGCCTCGGGATCGCCGCCGTGCCGGACTACATGGTGGCCGACATGGCGGGGCTGGTGCGGATACTGCCCGAGATCCGGGCGCCGAAGGTGGACGTGTTCTTCGTGTATCCGGAGGAGTTGCGGAATTCCAAGCGGGTGGCGGTGTTCCGGGATTTCCTGCTGGCGCGGATCAACCAGCGGAAGTGACGGCGGACGATCGAGGAAATTGCGGAGACTTCTCCGTGCCATAACGGTCGGGGCGTCCACGTGGGCGCCCGCCGGAAGCAACATGACATCATTGACGGTTTTCGGGCGCGCGACCTGGGCCATTTTGCTTGGCGCCATCCTGTTCGTTCCGGTGGCCGGCGGCGTGGCGGCAACGCTGCTTCCCGCGTTCGGTTACTTGCCGGCGCTCGGGAGATCGACGCTCTCGCTGGATGCGTGGCGAGACCTGCTGGCCTGGCCCGGGCTCGGAACCAGCTTGATCCTGACCGTTTCAACGGGCCTGCTGGCGACCTTCCTCTCGCTGGCCTCGGCGGTCGCGATGGCCGCGCTGGCGCGGCGGGCGGGGTGGCTGCGGGCCATCCAGGCGTGGCTGCCGGCGGTGCTGGCGACGCCGCATTCGGCGCTGGCGATCGGGTTCGCGTTCCTGGCCGCGCCCAGCGGCTGGATCGCGCGGGTGATCTCGCCCTGGTTGACCGGATGGCGGTCGCCGCCTGATTTCGCCAGCGTCCAGGACCAATGGGGGGTCGCGCTGGTCCTGGGATTGTGGCTGAAGGAGACGCCCTATCTGCTGTTGATGCTGCTGGCGGCGCTCGGGCAGGCGGAGGCGGCGCCGGCCTCGCGGGTGGCGGCGGCGCTGGGGTATGGGCCGTGGCGCGGCTGGATGCTGGGCGTGCTGCCGCGCGTTTGGCGGCAGATGCGGCTGCCGGTGATGGCGGTGCTGGCGTTCTCGCTCTCGGTGGTCGATGTGGCGCTGGTGCTGGGGCCGACGAACCCGCCAAGCCTCGCGGTGCAGGTGCTGCGCTGGTTCTCGGACCCCGACCTCGCGCGCTGGTTCACCGCCTCGGCGGGAGCCCTGCTGCTGGCGGGGGTGATCGGGGCGGCGATCCTCGGACTGCTTGGCGTCGAGGTTCTGGCCGCGTGGCTTGGCCGGATGGCGCTCCGCACCGGAGCGCGGGGCGGCGCCGGGGCGGCGGCCGACGCGATCGGCGGGGCGGTGCTGGTGCTGTGGGGCAGCTTGAGTGCCGCGGCGCTGGCGGTGCTCGCCGTGTGGTCCTGCGCGCGGGTCTGGCGGTTCCCGGCGGCGCTGCCGCGGGTATGGGACTTCGCGGCCTGGCCGGCATCGGACCTCGCGGGCCCGGCCGCCGCCACGATCGGGCTCGGGATCGCGGCCACGGCGATCGCGTTGGCCATCGTGATCGGGTGTCTCGCGTCGGGCGTCGGGCGGCGCGGCGCGGCGCTCGTATATGTGCCCCTCCTGGTGCCGCAGGTCGCGTTCCTGTTCGGGATGCAGGTGGCGCTGCTGCGCCTGCGGCTCGATGGCGGGGCGGCGGCGGTGGTGTGGGCGCATCTGGTGTTCGTGCTGCCATACGTGTTCCTGGCCCTGGCCGACCCGTGGCGCGCGCTCGATCCGCGCTACGGGCGGAGCGCGGCGTGCCTGGGCGCGTCGCCGCTTCGGGTGCTGTTCCGGGTGACGTTGCCGATGCTGGCCCGGCCGCTGCTGGCGGCGTCGGCCACCGGGTTCGCGGTGTCTGCCGGGCTGTATCTGCCGACGCTGTTCGCGGGCGCCGGCCGGTGGCGCACGCTGACCACGGAGGCGGTGACGCTGGCCTCGGGCGGGGACCGGCGCGTGGTGGCCGCGACGGCCTTGCTGCAGGCTGCGGTGCCGCTGCTGGCCTTCGTGCTCGCGGTGGGTTTGCCGGGCTGGCGGGAGCGGCGGCGGTGAGCCTCGCATTGGACGATGTGAGCCTTCGCGTGGGCGGACGCTGGCTGGTCAGGGGGTTGTCGGTGGCGGTGGCGCCGGGCGAGATCGTGACCGTGATGGGGCCGAGCGGGGTCGGCAAGAGCAGCCTGCTGGCCTGGGCCTGCGGCACCCTGCCGGACGGCGTGGTGGGCAGCGGACGGGTGCGGGTGGATGGCGCGGACGTGACCGGGCTTGCGCCGCATCGCCGCCGCATCGGCATTTTGTTCCAGGACGACTTGCTTTTTCCGCACATGAGCGTGGCGGACAACCTGCTGTTCGGGCTGGAGCCGGGGGTACGCGGGCGCCGTGCGCGGCGCGCGGCGATCGAGCAGGCTTTGGCGGAGGCCGAGCTGGGCGGGATGGCCCGGCGCGACCCGGCGACGCTCTCGGGAGGTCAGCGGGCGCGGGCGGCGCTGCTGCGGGTGCTGCTGTCGCGGCCGCGGGCGCTGCTGCTCGACGAGCCGTTCGCGCGGCTGGACGCGGCGCTGCGGTCGCGATTCCGGTCCATGGTATTCGAGACGGCGCGGGCGCGCGGCCTGCCGGTCCTGCTGGTCACGCATGATCCGGCCGACGCGTCGGGCGAGGTGGTGATGCTGGGGGAACAGGGATGACCGAGTGGGAATTGCGGGGCGAGGTCGTGGCGCAGGCCCGGCGGATGAACGCCCTCGGGATCAACCAGGGCACGTCGGGCAACATCAGCGTGCGCTGCGGCGCGGGCATCCTGGTCACGCCCTCCGCCACGCCGTACGAGGACATGGGTCCGGAGCAGATCGTGGCGATGGATTTCGCGGGCGGCTGGTCGGGCGGCGTCAAGCCATCCACGGAGTGGCGGTTTCATCTGGAGATTCTGCGGGCCAGGCCCGAGGCGGCGGCGGTGGTCCACACCCATGCGACCTTCTGCACCACGCTGTCGATGGCGCGGCGGGGGATACCGGCGTGCCACTACATGATCGCGCAGTTCGGCGGCGACGATGTCCGCTGTGCCGAATACGCCAATTTCGGCACGGCGGAGCTGGCGGCGAACGCGCTGGCGGCGCTGGAGGGACGGTGCGCGTGCCTGCTGGCCAATCATGGGATGATCGTGGTGGGGCCGAGCCTGGCGCGGGCGATGTGGCTGGCGGTGGAGCTGGAGACACTCGCAAAGCAGTATTATCATGCCGTTGCGCTGGGCGGTGGCGTGCTTCTGACCGCGGCCGAGGTGACCGCGGCGGCGCGGGCGTTCGATGGCTACGGGTTGTGATGCGCGCCGTGGGGGGGGGAGGGGGACTTTGCCGTTGCTGGGAGTGGGTCGGTTTGTATTTCCCGTTCCGACCCCAGGCGGTCGTTCGTAATCGCGATTCCACCGGCCAAGACGGGCCGAAAGCGGAATGGCTACAAACGAGCTTGCTCGGAGCGATCTACCTCGCCGCAGCCACCGTTTGGCTTAATTGAGGGCACGCCCTAGACTTGATGAACGCGATATCGTGTAGATATCGCTGCTGCATGGCTTAACGGATACCGCCCTCTCCGCGGGACAGAATGCGTGCCACATCTCCATCGCGAAGCTCACCTCGGCGCTTGCGGAACTCGCCAGCAGGGGCTTGTAGCGGGAGCGGCGTGAATGGGGGCGCTTATCCAGTTGGCGTGCTCCGGTCCGGCGCTTAAAAGCTCCGTGGTCTGCGTTCGCAGATCGTCGTCCAGCCGACCTAAATTCAGTAGCGCAGGCTATTATGCGACTGAAGGCCTGCGAGGCTAAACCCGGTCTCGCCCACAAGCGTAATGAGCGTGGTGCCGCCACCGCCGGCCGCCGTGATCAGCGTATCGCTCCCGGATGCAGTCAGCTTCACGCTGCTGGCGTGCAGGCTCGTGAGGTCGAGCAAGTCGTTGTTGGTTAGGCCGAAGCTCTTGATGCTGATATGCCCGCCCCCGGCATCCACCTTGAACGTGTCTACCCCGGTTCCTGACACGAGGATGTCGGTTCCACCGTTGCTGTGGACGGTGTTGTTGGTGCCGCCTAGGGTCACGTAGTTGGTCCCTGTGCCCAACGTCACGTTGGCGACGCCCAACTCGGCCGCCAACAAGCCGTGGTTGGCCGGCAGCAGCAGCTTCGCCGCCGCGATTGAAGCGTCGAAGATCACGTTCAGGCCGTTGCCGACGTTGACGGTGTTATTGTATCCGCCGGCGAGGATCACGTTGCTGCCGTCTCCCACCCTCACTGTCGCATTGCCGGCACCCGCGTTCACGAAGGCGGATCGCCCGGCGGCCCCGGCGTTGCCGCCCAGCGTGACGTTGTTGCCGTAGCCGGTCAGCACCACGTTTTGGTAGCCGGTGCCGAGTGCAACGCTGGTATAGCCGAGCGCGCCATCGACCGACACATCGCCCGCGCCTCCGGTGAGGCTGTTGCCGTACCCCGCGAGGTGCACCGATCCGACGGTTGCTGCCGCGGCACCCAGGCCGAGCGTCGCGTAGCCCTGTGGCTCGACGATGCCACCCGTGGTTCCTGCGCCGACGCCGAGTTGCCCGGTGAGGCCGCTGCCCGCCAGCACCGAGAGCGTCACGCCGCCATGTCCGTCGGCGGCGAAAGAGAAGCCGCCGCCCGCGGCGCGCGCGTCGATCGCGGCGTAGGTGCTGCCGTCGGGGTTGCCGACCGTGAGCACGCCGCCCGCAACGCTGAAGCTATCCTTCGCGGTGCCCGTGAGGTCGAGGCTGCCACCTGCGGCGAAGCCGGAGCCGAGCGCGACGGTGGCGTTGCCGGCCATCCCGCCGATGCTGAATTGGCCGGCGCCGAGGGTGAAGCTGTCATTGTAGCCTCCGGCGGAAAGCGCGGCACTGCCGCCCGCGGCCGAGAAGGTTTCGTATCCCGCGCCTAGCGAGATCACGCTGCCGACGCCGGCGCCCAGGCTCACCACGTTGTTGAGTCCGCCGAGCGAAATCGTTTCGCGACCTTTGCCCAATGTCACCTTGGTGTTGCCAACGCTCGCGCCGTCGATCGTGGTGTCCCCGTCGATAGCGCTTGTGATCACGTGGGCGAAGCCGAGACCCGCTGTGATGGTCACATCGCCTCCGCCGGCGACGATCGTGTTGCCGGACGCGAAGACGGTGAGCGACTGATTGGCGCCGGTCCCAGAGATGGTGTCGTAGCCGGCCGCCTTGCCGAGGATTGACGGTCCCGCAAGGCCGGTCGCCGCGCCCTGCGTCGTGGGGCCGGCCACGACGTTGTTGCTCCCTGCAAGGTGGATGACCGTGGTGCTGGCGCGTAGCGTGTAGATAACGGCGTTGCTCGAGCCGACGTTGCCGTAGCTGTCGGAGACGCTTGCAACTATCGAGTTGCCGCCGCCGTTCGGGAGCGTCACCTTGACGCTAAAGGTCCCGTTTGCACCAACAGCGGCTTTGGCGAGGAACGCCCCGTTGTCGGTCAACGTAACCTGCTGCCCGACCACGGCCGCCGTGCCGCCGCTGACCACGGTGCCGGCGATAGACTGTCCTGGGGCATTGGTCGTTATGCTCGGGTTGGCGATCTTCACCGTTGGCGCGACACTGTCGAGCGTGTCGATGACCGCAGCACTCACGCCCGCCTTGCCGTTGCGGTCTGAGACGCTGGCGACGATGCTATTGGCGCCCTGATTCGGCAGCGTCACGCCGGCGCTGAACGTGCCATCGGCGCGCACCGTGGTCGTGCCGATGGTGGTGCCGTTGTCCTTCAGCGTGACGGTCTGGCCGACCACCACACCCCCGCCGCTGGCCACCATGCCGGTGATGGTCTGGGCCGCCCTGTTGCTGGCCTCGGCGACGCTGGTGAGAGTGACCATCGGGGGTGCCGGCACGACGAAGCCCGAGCCGGTCAGTTCGAAGACGGAGCCATCGTTGTTGGCGCCTCCGTACGCCGTTGTGCCATACAGGTTGCCCTGGGCGTCGGCGAGCAGTCGATCCAAGGGACGGGCACCGTTGGCGCCGGTGAAGCTGGCGAGCACGGTGATCGTGTTCGACCCTTTGACGACCTCGAACACTCCGCCGAGGTCGTAGGCATCGCCAATTTGGCTCAGGCCGAAGAGGTTGCCCTGGGCATCGATGATCAGGCTGCCAAAGGTGTATGCCCCGTTCGCTTCGTTGAAGCTGGCGAGCGTGGTAACAGTGTTCGTTCCCTTCGCCACCTCGAAGATCGTGCCGTAACCGGCGCCGCCGACGTAAGTGGCCCCGTATAGGTTGCCTTGAGCATCCGCGATCACACCGGAGAGCGGGTCCGCGCCGTCAGTGCCGGCGAAAGTGGCAAGCGTGGTGATGACGCCCGTGCCATTTGCGATCTCGAACACCGTTCCCAAATCATTGCTGCCGCCACGACCCGTGGTGCCGTAGAGATTACCCTGTGTATCGGCGTACAGCCGGCCAGACCCGGGATCAGTTCCGTGCGTTCCGTCGAAACTCACAAGCGCCGTGATGACACCCGTGCCGCTTGCCAGCTCGAACACAGTGCCCAAGCCGTGGTCGCCGCCTTGACCTGCCGTCCCGTAAAGATTTCCGCTAGCGTCAGCAATGAGATCGGAGCTGGGAATGGACCCGTTCGCGCCGTTGAAACTGGCGAGCGTTTTTAGAGTGCCCGTGGCTTTGACAAACTCGAACACCGTACCCAGGTCGTTGGCACCGCCGGTAGCCGTGGTGCCGTAAAGATTGCCTTGAGCGTCGGCGATTAGACCGCCGTAGGGCGAGGCCCCGTTGGGGCCGTTGAACTCGGCAAGCGTCGTGACGACGCCCGTGCCGTTGATGACTTCGAACACCGTGCCGTCGCCGTTGAACACCGTGCCCACGCCGCCGGCGCGGGCGGTTCCGTAGAGATTGCCCTGAGCGTCCGCGATGAGGGCGGAATAGGGCACGAACCCGTCTGTATAATCGAAGCTCGCAAGCGTGATTATCTGTGGTTTCGGCGAGACCATGGGAGCCTCAATGCGGGTTCGTCGTAAAGTAAATGCCTCAAGGCGGGCGGGCTTCGACACCCTCTCGTTACGTTAGCTCAAACGGCGATCAGCCGCTCCTCCTATTTGAGAGGCACGTTGATGTTTTTCAGGGATGGTCCGGCGCTCCGCTTTCCGCTCGGCCCTCACCGCCCGCCCCGGCGCAGCCCTGATAGCCGGAGCAGTCGCGCCGCCAGCCCCCCTGTCTCCGCAAGCCGCTCTTGGCTAGCATCGCTTCCGGTGTGGCGCGGGTCATGCTGACCGAGATGCTTGTCGCGCCGCTTCGGTGACGCGTTCGCCCCCTCGCAGGTGAAAACGGTGTCCCAACCGTAACCGCCTAGCAAGTGCCAATCTTCGCCCCGGACCACAGCTAGTGGATGACACCTGGCGACGCCACGGTCTGCGTCCTCATCAGATACGGCAGTTCAAGCTGTCCAACGATCCGCGGTTCGCGGCGAAGGTGCGCGACATCGTGGGCCTCTACGTCAACCCGCCGGAGCATGCCGTCGTGCTGTCGGTGGACGAGAAAAGCCAAATCCAGGCGCTCGACCGCACCCAGCCGGGTCTGCCGCTGAAGAAGGGACGCTGCGGCACCATGTCCGGCGAACCGCTTGGTTCGACGACCCACGACTATAAGAGGAACGGCACCACCACATTGTTCGCCGCCTTCAACGTTCTCTCAGGCAGCGTCATCGGCCGGTGCATGCAGCGCCAAACCCACCAGGAGTTCATCCGCTTCCTGAACGTCGTCGAGAACCAGGTTCCAGCAAGCAAGCAGGTCCATGTCGTGCTCGACAACTATGCGACCCGCAAGCATCCAAAGGTCATCGAGTGGCTCGGACGGCATGAGCGCTTCACCTTCCACTTCACCCCGACCTCGGCCTCGTGGATCAACGCCGTCGAGGGCTTCTTCGCCAAGTTCACCAACCGCCGGCTCAAGCGCGGCGTGTTCCACTCCATCGTCGCCCTTCAGGTCGCCATCAAACGGTTCGTCAAGCAGGCCAATGAAAACCCCCAGCCCTTCCGCTGGACCAAGAATCCCGACGAGATTATCGCCGCCGTCAGGCGCGGGCACCAAGTGTTAGACTCGCACCACTAGCTGGTGGGCGAAATCGCGGGTCCATCGGAACCAACGCCGATTTCCTCCGCGCGTTGCTTCGACCATTAGAGCCGCGAAGTCTTTGACGCTGCCGACTGTATCCACGATCGGAGCGGCGACCTCTTCCGACTCGAGGGCGATCGATTCTGCGGGGTGCTCTTCCGGTTCAACTACTTCGGGCATCGACCACTCGGTGACGACGGGCCTTCAACCTGAGCTTGTAGGGCACCTCGCCGCGAATGGCGACCCTGTTCGAATCGGTTGACCGGAGCGGATTTGCCAAAGGCTCCCCAAAAGCGAACGCTGTAGCCCACTCGGCGACCGATAATTTCGCCGCGCGTATCCACAACCGAGTTTTCGCACGCTCTGCTTAAATTGGGCACCAGTTAAGGATCCGTCACAAGTGCTGATACCGCCACGTCCATCCCTCACCGAACGGCCACTCCCCCCCCCCCCGCGGCCCGGGGGAAGCCCTGCGGATGAAGGGGCCGCTTTGGACAAGCGATAAGTATTGGCTGGACGGCCACAAAGGGCGCAAAGCCGCCGTCGCAACGCCAAATCTCATGACCGCTTTCCACCCTTCGCGAACATTCAAACTGGCCGCTGCGGCTTGCTACGCGTGCTTGCGCACCGGCTTCGGCAGGACTTTGGCGGGCGCCTTGCGCGCCGGCTTGGCGGCGGATTTCGCGGCCGGCTTGGCTGGATCGGCCGCGACCTGCAGGCTTTTCTTCAGCGCGGCCATCAGGTCGACAACGTTGCCTCGGTCCTCGGGTTCGGCCTCCGGCTCGATCCCCTCGCCATGCAGCTTTGCCTGGATCACTTCGCGGAGCCGCGCCTCGTAACGGTCGTCCATGTCGGCGGGATCGAATTTTCCCACCTGGCGATCGACCAGCTGGGTCGCGAGCTTGACCATCTCCGGGTCGGGCCTGGCGTGCGGGATGCGGTCGAACAGGGCTTTGGGGTCGTTCACCTCGCGGCTGTCATGCAGCGTGTGGACGATGAGGCCGCGTTCCATCGGCATGATCGCGACGGCGCGCTCGCGCCGCGCGATCACCACGCGGGAGAGCGCGATGCGCCGGGTCTGGCCGATCGCCTCGCGCAGCACGGCAAAGACATCGGCGCCCGTGTCGCCATCGGGAACGCAGAAATAACTGTTCTCGAAGTAGATCGGGTCGATGCTGTCGAGTGCCACGAATTTCTCGATGTTCAACGTGGCGGAGCTTTCGATGCGGGCGCTGTCGAAATCCTCCTCGGTCAGCAGCAGGTAGGTGTCCTTCTTGAACTCGTAGCCCTTGGCCAGATCGCGGCGCGACACCTCCTGGTCGGTGCCCGCGTCCAACGTCACCATGCGGACGCGATGGCCGGTCTCGGGGTTGATGAAGTGGAAATGCAGGCTGCCCCGGTCATGCCGGGCGGTGTGAAGCGAGATCGGGCAGGATACCAAAGCGAGGCGAAGATGCCCGCGCCAGATCGGTCGCTCGGCCATTATTTCTTACCGTTCAAGGGTTTGGGAAGCTTTTTTGCGGCGGCATCGAAACCTGCCCATGGGTCGTCTTTCCGCTGGGCCAGGAGGTTCGGCACGGTCCGGAGGCTGAAGCGCGACGGGACGAGCCTCGCGGTGATCTCGGACCAATCGAGCCGCATGGCAACGCCGGCACCCGGCCGCGCCCGCGGCGAGAACGAGGCGATGGCGGTGGCGCCGAGACCGTTGCGGAGCCAGTCGATCAGGATACGGCCCTGGCGGCGGGCCTTGGGCACGCTGGCGACGTATCGTTCGGGGGCCTCGCGCTCCATCGCCTCGGCGAAGGCGCGGCACCACGCGCGGGCGGTGTCCCAGTCGGCATCGGGCGTGAGCGGGGTGACGACGTGCAAGCCCTTGCCGCCGGAGGTGCGGCAGAATGCAACGAGGCCGGCGGCTTCCAGGCGGGCTTTCACGTCGTGCGCGGCGGCGGCGATCTCGGTCATGGTGATGCTCTCGCCCGGATCGAGGTCGAAGATCAGGCGGTCGGGATGGAGCGGATCGGTGCCGTTGGCGCCCCAGGCGTGGAGTTCGAGCGCCGCGACCTGGGCGGCGGCGACAAGACCCTGGGTGTTGTCGATGGCCAGATAGGGCGCGCCGTCGGCCGATCCGGCGCGGATTTGCTTGGGAAAGCCGGGCCTGGAATGTTTCTGAAAGAAGTGCTGGCCGTCCGCGCCATCCGGGCAGCGGACCAAGGCGAGGGGGCGGCCGGCGATTTCGGGCAGCGCGTGGTCGGCGACCGCGAGCCAGTAATCGGCGAGGTCGCGTTTGGTGATCCCGGGCCAAAATTCGCGGTCGGGGTGGCTGAGGCGGACGCCCGCCATCTCCTCGGGTCCGGCGGCCGGCTTGCGGATGAGGGGCACGCGAGCTTTGCGGGCAGCGGGCGCGCTGGCGGTGACGATGCGGGTGGCCGCACGGGCGGCGCCAACCTCTTTGCGGGCGGTGTCCGGCTCGGGGATCTCGCGCACGATCTCCGCCGGGGATTTGTCCTCGCGCAGACCGAGATAGGCCGCGTGGCGGAGGCGGCCGTCGCTGGTCCAGTTGAGGTACTGCACTTCGGCGATGAGTTCGGGGCGAACCCAGGCGATGGCACGGTCCAGGGGCTCGCCCGCGAACAGGAGTTTTTCCGGGCGCGTGGCCTCGATCTGATCGAGCCGGGCGCGGAGGCGGCCGAGTTCGGCGTCGGAGAAGCCGGTGCCGACGGCTCCGGCATAGTGCAGGCCGCCAGCGGGGTCGAAAAAGCCGAGATGGAGCGCGCCGAGACCCTTTCGGCTGCCGCCTGGGGGCGTCCAGCCGAGCACAAGGAATTCGTCGCGGTCCTGGCATTTCACCTTCAGCCACGTCATGGTGCGTCCCGCCCGGTAATGCGCATCGGCCTGCTTGCAGATGATGCCTTCGAGGCCGTGCGCGCAGGCCTCGCACCGCATGCGGCCCGAATCGCCCGCGTGGTGATCGCTGTAGCGAATTGCGCCGCGCCAGTCCGACAAGGTCGCGAGCGCGGCCTTGCGGTCGATCAGCCGGCAAGGGCGGAGGTCCCACCCGTTCAGGTAAAGCAGGTCGAAGGCATAGTAGAACAGCTTGGTGTCGCGCCTTGCCGCCAGGGCGGCCTGGAGGTCAGCGAAGCTGGAAACGCCGTCCTCGCGCAACGCGACCAACTCGCCATCGAGGATGGCGGCGGCAAGGTCGAGTCTTCCGATCGCGGCGGCGATGGTGGGCATGCGCGCGGACCAGTCCAGGCCGTTGCGCGTCAGCATCCTCACCTCGCCGTCCTGGACGAAGGCGAGCATGCGGTAGCCGTCGAACTTGACCTCGCTGAGCCAGCCGGCACCCTCGGGCGGTTCGGTGGCAAGGGTGGCGAGCTGGGGGGCCTGGGTGTCGGGCATAGTGGCCAGGACGGCGCCTTGTGCCGGTTCCCTCGTGCCCGGTTCCTTAGTACCCGGCCGCTTGGTCGGTTTGCCGTAGCTCTTGGGTGCGCCTTTCGGTTTCGGCGCTGGAGTTTCGGCCTCGATCTCGCCGGCGCCGATGCCGGGACGCTCATGTTCGTCATGCTCCTTGATGAGCAGCCAGTTCTCGGCGTGCTCCTTGGGGCGGGGTTTCAGGCGGATCAGCACGAAGCGGCCGCGCAGGCGGGTGCCGGCAAGTTCGAACTTCATCTCGCCTCGCTTCATGTCCGCTGCCGGATCGCCCAGCGCGGTCCAGGTGCCCCGGTCCCATGTCTCGACGGTCCCGGCGCCATACTGGCCCTCGGGGATGGTGCCGTGGAAGGCGGCGTATTCGATCGGGTGGTCTTCCACATGGACCGCGAGACGCTTGTCGTGCGGGTCGAGCGAGGGGCCGCGCGGGACCGCCCAGGACCAGAGCACGCCGCCATGTTCGAGCCGGAAATCCCAGTGCAGGCGGGTGGCGTCGTGTTTCTGGACGACGAAGATGGGCGCGTTGCCGGGTTTTTTGACTGGGGAGGGGCTGGGCTCCGCGGTGACGGTGAAGTCCCGCTTGGCCTGATAGGCGGCGATGTCGGTGCCGCGCACGCCGCGTTTGCGGGGAAAAGGAGCGGCGGTTTGGACGATGCTCGCGCGTGGCATCCGGCGTGAACGTGACGCGTGGTGGCGGGTTGCCGCCCGGTCAGGCGGGTTCGGCAAGCACCCGTTCATTCCAGTCGGCCAACACGTCGCGCAGCGTTTCGGCCCACGCGATGCGGGGAGACCAGCCCAGCGCCGCACGCGCGGCGGCGGCGTTGCCGCAGGCCATGGGAATGTCGGATTTGCGCAGAAGGCTGGCGCCGGTCTCGATCTCGGGGGCGATGCCGGCCATGGCCAGGAGGGATGCCAGGATGTCGCCGATGCGGCGGGGCGTGCCGGAGGCGATGTTGAGGATGGTTCCGGTGGCCAGCGTGCCGGCGTGAGACAGGCAGGCGAGATAGGCGTCGCACACGTCGCGCACGTCGAGGAAGTCCCGATGGCTGTCCAGCGCGCCAACGCGCATCACCGGCGGCTGCAGCCCGGCCTTGATGCGGGCGATTTGGCGGGCGAAGGCGGGCACCACGAGGTCGGTGGTCTGGCCGGCGCCGGTGTGGTTGAACGGGCGCAGGCGGACCACGCGGAGATCCTCGCCGACCATGGCGCCGAGGGCGAGGTCGGCAGCGGCCTTGGTGGCGCCATAAACGTTGATGGGGGCGAGAAGCGCCGTCTCGTCGAGCGGTTGGCCGGTGCGGAACGACAAGCCGTAGCAGTCCGCCGAGGAGGGATAGACCAGCAGGCATTCCGGCGCCGAACGCATGATCGCGGAAGCAAGGTTGAGCGTGCCGTGCAGGTTGACCTGCCAGGCCTGGCCGGGGTCCCGCCGGGCGGTGGGGACCGCGGCAATGGCGGCCAGGTGGATGCAGGCATCGGGCCTGAACCCGGCGACCAGCGACGCGACGGATGCGGCATCGCGGATGTCGTACGCCGCGCCCGCGGTGCCGGGCGTCGCCACCTCGGCCTGCGGGAACGCGGCGCGCAGGCGGGGCATGAGGTGTCCGCCAACGAAGCCGCCCGCGCCGGTGACGAGGATGCGTTTCACATCAACTTCCGCCGCGCGGCACCTCGCGGGGCATAGCCATCTGTATACGGGCGCCATGGCGGGCGAGATCGGCCTCCACCATCTCGGCGACCAGATCCTCGAGTTGGATTTCGGGAACCCACCCGAGCTTGTCGCGCGCCTTG
Organism: Rhodospirillales bacterium; assembly: GCA_025352565.1. GTDB lineage: Bacteria > Pseudomonadota > Alphaproteobacteria > Acetobacterales > Acetobacteraceae > JANXTF01. The sequence continues at coordinate 47,674 of JANXTF010000112.1, forward strand.
GTCGCATTGCCGAGCAGCACCTCCACTTCGGCGGGACGCATCATGCTCGGGTGCTGGCGGACATGGTCCTGCCAATTCAGCCCGGCATGGCTGAACGCGATCTGGCACAGGTCACGGATGCTGGTGGTGCGGCCGGTGGCGATCACGTAGTCGTCGGCAACCTCCTGCTGCAACATCAGGTGCATGGCGCGGACATAGTCGCGCGCATGGCCCCAATCGCGGGTCGCGTCGAGGTTGCCGAGCGTGAGATCCTTGGCCAGCCCGAGCTTGATGCGGGCGACGCCGTCGGTGACCTTGCGGGTGACGAACTCGATGCCGCGCAGCGGGCTTTCGTGGTTGAACAGGATGCCGGAACTGGCGTGCATGCCGAAGCTCTCGCGGTAGTTCACCGTCATCCAATGCGCGTAAAGCTTGGCCACGGCATAGGGGCTGCGCGGATAGAACGGGGTGCGCTCGGTCTGCAACTGCTCCTGTATCTTGCCGAACATTTCAGAAGACGACGCCTGATAGAACCGCGCCGTCGGGCACACGATGCGCATCGCCTCCAGCATGTTGGTGGCGCCCAGCCCGGTCACA
>JANXTF010000026.1 GCA_025352565.1 Rhodospirillales bacterium
CCGGTCCCCTACTCCGTCACGCCGAGCGGCGGAGAGATCTCCCAGGGTAAGACACGCCTCTTTCCCTCGAATGCTGCCGGATTTACCTGAGGCGGCGTCTGGATGGACATCGGGCTTTCCCTTCAGACGCAGGGTCACCCCGACGCAGCGGCCTTGTATCCGGTTCCTGTTCGTCAGCTCCGAAGTTGGCCGCAGGGCTGCCTCCCCACCCCACCTCGCGGTGACACAGTTGCCATCGGCTAACGGTTCCGGCCATCCCGGCCCGTTCGGGACTTGCACCCTGTAGAGACGTGCCAATGCCTGGCACACGTCGTGGACGGTCGGCCTTCGCGGACCATGACGGGATGATGCGAACGTGCGAATCTCGAAGCGATTAATTGTCAGCAAACCCTAAGGGCTCAGCCGGGTAGTCCGATAGTAGTTGCGATCATAGAACGAATAGCGCGTGCGAAAGCCGGGTCGGTCAGGCGGGCAACAGCCAACGCTCGGCGGCGGCGGGAAGGCGGCGGCGGCGGGAACGCTTTGCGTCCGGCGGTCGAGGCCAGCCTGGGCGAGGCGGAGGCGCGCGCCGCTTGGCGGCCGGCTTCGCGCGGCCAGGGACGGCAGCGCGAAGTTTGACGGCGGCGCGAAGCTTGACCGCGGCGGCGTGGTCCACGGGCCGGGCCGACATCGCTGCCGCCCGCCGCAGAACCTCCGGGATGGGGCGGATGCCCATCATCCAGAGCACCGGCCGGAGGATGCGCCCCGCTTGCGGCGCTGCGGCAAGGAGCGATGCCATCTCCGGATCGGTCAGCAGCAGATGCTCCAGCCGCGTGCCGAAGCACGCCGTCTCCGGCAGCAGCCTGACCAACCACCCGAAACCGCCCGGCATCGGGCGCGGTGAACCCAACCGGGCCGCGCGCGGGGCGATGCGGCTTCGTGCGGGGAGCAAGGTGCCGGCCTTTGCCCGCGCCGCGACGGCGGCGAACCGCGCGAGCAGGCGGCGCAGGCGGCTGTGGATCAGCAGGATGAGCGGCGCGGCCGACCGTTCACGGGCGACCAGCGCCGCGACCGCGTGGCACATGCCGTCGATGATCCAGGCGAAGCGGTCGGTGACCGAGGGGCCGGGGGGCGTGTCGTGCATCCAAGGAAAATAAGCCTAGAATTTGGCTTGAGTCAAGCACGAAGGCCGCATCCCCGGACGTTCGGGCGATTGCCGTCGCGCGAGACGCTCGGGGTTCGGACGTCGGCTGCCACCGCCGTTGAAGTTACCGCACGTTATCGTCAACGCGAGGAAAACGGGGGTAGATCCGACGATTTTTATTCCGATATGCGCTTGGGCGGTTCTAGCATCCAAGCCAGAGGGTTCTGGAGGGAGCGGCCATGGCGGCGAAGGCGGCGGAAAACGTCGGGAGCGACCGGGCGGAGCTGAAGAAGCTGCTCAAGCTCGCGTCCGAGAACCCGATCCACATGGCGTTCGCCCTCGGGGGCGACGGCAAGGCAGTGGTCAAGCTCGACAAGCTCAAGCAGCCGCGCGCGCTCGAGAAGGCGCTGAAGGACGGCGCGCCGGATTCCAAGAACCATCGCTTCGGCATGGTGACGGTGAGCCCGGACGACCCCAAGGTCGCGATCTTCATGGTCAACAAGGCCGGCGGCGGGCTCGCGCGCAAGCTTGTGGTGGCGCTCAAGGGCACCGGCTTCACCAAGGTCCAGATCGTGATGGAGGACGGCGCCTCGGTCGAGGATGCCGAAGGCGAGGACGAGGACGAGGAGGACGCGGCAGCCGGCGGCCGCCCCTCGTTCCTCGGCGCGAACGGGCCGGGAACCGCCTCCGGCGGCCCTGACGCCTCGGCCCCGGATGGCGACATCGATGCGACCGACGCCGACCCCGGCGACCCGGCGGCGACGGCATCGGACACGCCCGCGCAAAACAACTGGGAGGAGCCGCCGCGGCTCGATCCCAACCCATCGGCGACAGCGGCCGATGGCTCGCAAACAATCGACGCGATCCAGCCGCAAGCGGCCGCACCGCCGGCCCCACCGCCGGCTGGCGCTGCCGATCGACCGGATGCCGGCGCGCTGACCCGGCAATTGACCGGGCTGGTCAAACGGATGCTGGGCGTGATCGGCAAAGACCCGTCGCAAAAAGCAGCGTTGACCGAGATGGCGACGGACGCGCAGGCCAGCATCAAGCGGGGCGACCTGGACCAGGCGGCCGCGGGCATCGCGGTGCTGCAAGAGGCCTTGCAGCCCGAACCATCGGCCGGAAACGGCCAAGCCGATCCCTCGGCGGCGGCCGCGACCGCGCCAGCGAGTCCGACGGCCAGTCCAACGGCCAGTCCAACGGCCAGTCCGGCGGCCAGTCCAACGGCCGCCCCGGCTTCTCCCTCGGCGAATGGCCAGGCCGATCCGGCGACGATCCAGAAGTTCCGGAAATCCTGCGCGGCCTGGATGGCGACCCGGGCCAAAGTCGATAGCGAGTTGCAGAAGCTGTCGAAGGCGATCCTTGCGGCGAGCGAGGGCGAGGACATGGCGCAAGGGCTGGAGAGCGAGTTCCTCTCAGCGGTCGCGCCGGTGCTTGCGACGCTCGACGCGACGTTGTCGGACACGCTGACCCAGGCGGCCGACGCGACCGATGAAAGCCAACGCAACAAGCTGCTCGATCAGGCCCGTGGCGCTGTCGATCGCTACATGCAGTTCGTCCAAGGCAGCGACATCATCAGCCACCTGGACAAAAACCCGTTTGTCCCGCTGGCGATCGGCAAAACCCTGACGGGCACCTTGTCGACACTGTCCAGCATCATGCGCTGACCCGGAGCCGCCGTCATGCCGATGACCGACGAACAGAGATTCTGGCTCGATGGCCTGATCAAGCGCCCAGCCGGGAACATGATCCAGACGGGAACGCCGTCATCGGCGGCTGGACCCGCATACGGCATGGGTGCGAGTCAGACACCCACGCTGCCCGGGCTGCAAGCTCCGAGCGGCTCCAACAGAGCAGGCTATTCGCAGGCCCCGTCCGCGACACCAACCTTGACGGGCGGGCTCAATCCGGCACCCGGATCCGGACCCGGCGCCGCACCGGCGCCGGCATATCCGTCGGCGCAGCTCGATCCCGCATACGCCGATACGCAGCGTGTGCCGAATCTGCAACTCCGTCCCGGCGACGGCAGCGCGGTCCCCGACGCCTATGCGCCGACCCAGCGGGTTCCGGCCATGGGCCAGGGGACCGGCGTCAGCCCGATGGCGTACGAGCCCGGCACTCCATACACCCCGCCGGGCGGGGGAGCCGTCGACCCGTTCGGCACCACGCAGCAGATGCCGGCTGTCGGCCCTGGCGAGGGCGTCAGCCCAATGGCCTACGAGCCCGGCACCCCATACACCCCGCCGGGCGGGGGAGCCGTCGACCCGTTCGGCACCACGCAGCAGATGCCGGCGGCACGCAGCCCGTTCGAGATGGGCGGAAACGACCCTTTGCTCGATACGAATGTCCACCAGTTCCCGGCCTATCCCGATCCCGAAGCGGCGGCGGCGAATGCGGCGGCGGACAGCGAGGCGGCGGCGGCCGGGACTTCCGCGTCCGAGGGGCTGGCTGGGGCGGAGGGTGCGGCTGGCGCCGAAGGCGCGGCCGGGCTCGCCGGGGCCGAGGGCGCGATCGGCGCCGAGGGCGGCGCGGTCGCCGGCTTGGGCGGCCTCGCGGGCGCCGGCGCGATCGGTGGCGTCATCGCCGGCGGCATAGCCCTGTACAGCGATGTCGGGCAGGTGCAGAGCGGCAAAATGACCGGCGGAACTGCCGCCGTCGATGTCGGCGCCAAGACCGCCGTGGGCGTCGCCGCGGGTCTGGCAGGCGCCGCCGCGGGCGCCGAGATCGGCGCCGCCGTGGGGACCGCCATTCCCATTCCGATCCTCGGGACAGCGGTCGGTTTGGTGGCGGGCGCGGTCGTCGGCGGCTTGGTCGGCTATGCCGGCAACGCGTTGATGAGCACGGATACCGGCAAGGCCGTGCTCGGCGCGGCGAGCAGCGCGGTGGACAGCGGGATCGATTTGGCGAGGCAAGCCGGCAGCGCCGTCGCCGATGGCGCCAGCGTGGCGGTGGCCGGGGCCGAACAGGTCGCGGGAGCCGTGGGCGGCGCGGTGGACAGCGGGATCGATTTGGCAAGGCAAGCCGGCAGCGCCGTCGTCGATGGCGCCAGCGTGGTGGTGGACGGGGCCGAACAGGCAGCCGGAGCCGTGGGCGATGCCGCCGGACAGGCAGCCGGGGCGGTCGGCGATGCGGCCGGCGCGGTCGGCGGCGCGATCGGACAGGCAGCCGGAGCCGTGGGCGATGCCGCCGGACAGGCAGCCGACGCGGTCGGCGACGCGGCAGGCGCGATCGGCGGCGCGATCGGACA
>JANXTF010000124.1 GCA_025352565.1 Rhodospirillales bacterium
TCCGCACCATCCGCGAGGCCGACGCATTGCTGAGCTACACCCGCACGAAGGAGGACCGCGACGGCGCGGGCCGGCCCATCACGCGCTGGGGCGGCCGCACAACCCTGCACCCGATCACCGGGGAGCAAGTGCCGGACTTGACCGACCAGATGCTGGTGCTGCGCCCGGTTGGTGGCCAACAAGCCCCCTGGCCAGAGGCGGACTTCATCGTCGGCAATCCGCCATTCGTCGCCGGCAAGGACCTTCGGGCGGAATTGGGCAGCGGCTACGCGGAGGCATTATGGGCTGCCTATCCCAAGGTGCCGCAGTCTGCCGACTTGGCGATGTTCTTTTGGTGGCGTGCGGCGGAGGTAGTACGAGCCCGCAAGATTCGCAGGTTCGGCTTCATAACGAGCAACAGCATCCGGCAAGTTTTCTGCCGTCGCGTAATTGCAGCGGCGATGGACGGTGCAAAGCCGCTGCATCTGGCCTTTGCTATCCCTGATCATCCCTGGGCACAGGGCAGCGGGACCGCGGCGGTACGGATCGCTATGACAGTTGCGGCAGCAGGCGTCGGAACGGGCCGGCTATTAACTGTGACACGAGAGGACACGGGCCTGATACCCGACGTGGAGCTAATCGAACGAGACGGCATGTTAAACTCCGACCTGACGGTGGGAGCCAGCCCAGATACAGCCCGGCCATTGAAGGCTAGCAGCCTGATCTGCAGTCCAGGCGTCAAGCTGCACGGAGCTGGATTCATCGTCTCACCCGCGACGGCCAGGGCCCTCGGCTTGGGCCGCCTATCGGGACTGGAAAAGCACATCCGACCGTATCTAAACGGCAGGGATATGACCGGGCGCAGTCGGGGCATGATGGTTATCGATCTGAACGGGCTGACGGAAGCGGAGGTGCGGCAGCGGTTCCCGGCAGTGTTCCAACACTTGTTGCTGCATGTGAAGCCGGAGCGGGACCAAAACCCTCGTCCCACATATAGAGACACGTGGTGGATCTTCGGCGAGCCGCGTCGGGATTTTCGGCCAGCGCTGGCCGGTTTGCCCCGTTACATTGCTACGGTGGAAACCGCCAAGCACCGCCTGTTTGTATTCCAACCCGCAGCAGTGCTGCCAGACAATATGCTTGTATGCGTTGCCACTGGCGACGCCTTTCACCTGGGCGTGCTGTCATCGCGTCAGCACGTGGCATGGGCACTGGCCGCTGGCGGCGACCTTGAGAACCGTCCCCGCTATAATAAGACACAATGCTTCGACCCCTTCCCCTTCCCAGCCGCCACCCCGGCACAGACCGCCGAGATCGCCGCGCTGGCGGAGGAACTGGACGCACTGCGCAAGCACCGCATGGCCGCCCACCCGCATCTGACCCTGACCGGCCTCTACAACGTCCTCGCCGCCATCCGCGCCGGCCAGCCCCTCACGCCAGCCGAGCGCGACGTGTTCGATGCCGGGCATGTCGAGGTGCTGCGCCACCTGCACGACCGCCTGGACGCGGCCGTGGCCGCCGCCTATGGCTGGCCCGCCGACCTCCCCGCCGCCGCCATCGTGGAGAAGGTGGTGGCCTTGAACCGGGAGCGTGTGGCGGAGGAAGCCGCCGGCCTCGTGCGCTGGCTGCGCCCCGAATACCAGGCTCCGGGCGAGGCGGCGCAGGTCGGCCGCCGCGAACAGCTCGCCATGCCGGTCGAGCCGGACGCGGCCCTGCCGACCTGGCCCAAGAAGCCGGACGCGCAATACGTCGCCCTCCGCGCCGCCCTGGCCCGCGCCGGACGCGCCGGCCCCGCCGATCTCGCCCGCCAGTTCCGCGGCGTCCGCCCGGCCAAGCTCGCCCCCATGCTCGAAGTGTTGGCCGCCATGGGCCAGGCCCGCGAAGCTGGCGGCGGCCGCTACGTGGCGTAGACAGCCACCGTCCTTGCGCCCCTTGTGAACTCCCAGGCCCTGGCCGGGTTGAGCCTTGGCCGGGTTGGGCACCGCCGCAAGCTCCAAAATGTCGTGGCGCGCCGCATCGGTCACCGTGTCGCGCCGCACCAGCCTGTGCCGACGGTTCATGCCGATGCGGTTGCGCTGTGCGCCCGCCTGCGGCCACGTCGCGCTGCGGCCATTCGCCCTCCTCCTGCGCTACAGCCGCGGGATACCGCGCGGAAATTACCTCTTCGTTACCGCCCCATGCTCGTCCGGCGTCCGAAGGGTCAGCGCCAGCGCATGCAGCCCGCCGGCGAACTCCGCCGCCAGCGCGTCATGCGCCGCCCGCGACCGCGCCACCCGCGTCGTCCCCACGAATGCGTCCGACACCACGAGCGCGGAAAAATGCGTCTGCCCGCCGGGTGCGGCCCCGGCATGGCCGGCGTGCTGGGCGCTGTCATCGGTCACGGACACCAGCACCGGCGCGAAGCGCTCGCGCAGGGTGGCCTCGATGCGGGTGCGGCGGTCGGTCATGCCATGCGGTATGGCCCGCCGCCGCCGGGCGCGCAAATCCCCCGGGGTGCAAATCCCCCTTTTCAAACCCCCTCCCCGGCCGCACATATCCCCCACATGACCCGACGCCCCACGCGCTCCCGGGCCTACGCGCCCGATCCAGCGGCGCCGGGCCGCCATTGCGACCTGCCCGGCTGCGGCGCGCCCGGCGAGTATCGCGCGCCCAAATCCCGCGCTTCGCTGAACGATTACTGGTGGTTCTGCCTCGACCATGTCCGCGAGCACAACGCCGGGTGGGATTTCTACAAGGGCATGAGCCCGGACCAGATCGAGGCCCAGCTTCGCGCCGACACCGGCTGGCAGCGCCCCACCTGGCCGCTCGGCCGCCTCGGCGCCCGCATCGACGACGACATGCTGCGCGACCCGATGCACGTGCTGAACGCCGGCCGCGCCGCCCGCGCCGACGCGGCCCGCCGCCAGCACGCCAACACGGCGCCATCCGAGATGCGCGAGCCGCTCGCCGCCCTCGGCCTGTCATGGCCGCTCACCCTCGATGAGCTGAAGGCCCGCTACAAGACTCTCGCCAAACGCCACCACCCCGACGCCAATGGCGGCGACCGCGCGGCCGAGGAGCGGCTGAAGACCATCAACCTCGCCTACGCCGCCCTCCGGGGCCGCCTCACGGAACCGCGCATGACTGCGGCCGGCTGAGCTACCCATCCCCGCAACCCGGGAGTAGTCTGCCCGGAAACCACAGGATTGCTGGCCTATGAACGACGTTGCCGTGAACTCCGAACGCGCCACCGCGCCGACATCGGCCATCAGTCTGCCCGACACGACGGTAAACCCGCGCGAGACGTTCGGCATCGACACCGACATGCACGTGCCCGCCTTCAGCACGCGCACCGAGCACGTGCCGGACATCGACCCCACCTACCGCTTCGACCGCGAGACCACGGTGGCGATCCTGGCCGGGTTCGCGTTCAACCGCCGGGTGATGATCCAGGGCTATCACGGCACCGGAAAATCCACCCATATCGAGCAGGTCGCGGCCCGCCTCAACTGGCCCTGCATCCGCATCAACCTCGACAGCCACATCAGCCGCATCGACCTGATCGGCAAAGACGCGATCGTGCTGAAGGACGGCAAGCAGATCACCGAGTTCCGCGAGGGCATCCTGCCCTGGGCGCTGCAACACCCCTGCGCGCTGGTGTTCGACGAATACGATGCCGGCCGCCCAGACGTGATGTTCGTGATCCAGCGCGTGCTCGAGGTCGAGGGCAAACTGACGCTGCTCGACCAGAACCGCGTGATCCGTCCGCACCCCAGCTTCCGCCTGTTCGCCACCGCCAACACGGTGGGCCTCGGCGACACCACCGGCCTCTATCACGGCACCCAGCAGATCAATCAGGGCCAGATGGACCGCTGGAACATCGTGGCCACCCTGAACTACCTGGCGCATGGCCAGGAGACCGAGATCGTCATGGCCAAGATGGGCCAGGACCCGTCCGACAAGCCGGCCAAGAAGCGCGTGGAAGCCATGGTGGCGCTCGCCGACCTCACCCGCGCGGGCTTCATCAATGGCGATATCTCCACCGTCATGTCGCCGCGCACGGTCATCACCTGGGCCGAAAATTCCCGTATCTTCAAAGATGTGGCGTTTGCTTTTCGGATGACGTTCCTGAACAAATGCGATGAGGCGGAGCGCGCGACAGTGGCCGAGTACTACCAGCGCTGCTTCAACGAGGAAGTGCCGACCGGCAATTTGATCCGCAAGACCTCCTGAGCGGCCCCCGATGAGCGGCGGCGGCGGCGGAGCCAAGGACAACCGGGCGGAGGACTTCAAGCGCGCCACCGCGGGCGCGTTGCGGGCCATCGCCCAGACCACCGACGTGCAGGTGGCGTTCCAGCCCGGCCCCTCCGGTCTGGCCGGCAAACGCGCCCGCCTGCCGTTGCCCACGCGGGCGCTGCCGCCGGCCGAGATGGCCCGGCTGCGCGGCGCGGCCGATAGCCTCGCCCTCAAGCTCCGCCACCACGACGACATCGTTCACGCCGCCCGGATGCCCGGCCGGCGCGAGGCCAAGGACGTGTACGACGCGCTGGAACAGGCCCGCGTCGAGGTGATCGGCTCCCGCCACATGGCCGGCGTCGCGTCCAACCTGCGCGCGCGCCTGTCGGACGAATGCGAGGCCGAGGGCTTCGACCGGATGACCCGCAAGGACCAGCTGCCGATGGCGGCGGCCCTCTCCATGTTGATGCGCGAGCGCATGTCCGGCGAACCCTCCCCCGCTTCGGCGGGCCGCGTGCTCGACCTGTGGCGCGACACGCTCGGCCAGGCGGCCGAGGACGCGCTGAGCGAGATGGCGGCCAGGCAGGACGACCAGGTCGGCTTCACCCGCGCCGCCCGCAAGCTGCTGGCGGCGCTCGATCTCGCGGAGGCCGAAGTCGAGGCCGAGCCCGACGACAGCCAGGAAGGCGAGGAAGGTGGCGAACAGGCCGGCCAGCAGGACAACGCCGAGGAAGGCGATGGCCAGAGCCAGGCCGAGGCCGACAGCCAGCTCGGCGCCCAGCCGGAGCAGATGGAGGGCGAGGCCGCCGACGACGACGGCGCGGACGCGTCCGACGAGGATTCCGCCGCCGCCGAAGGCGATGACCGGCCGGGCGGCCCGCAGCCCCGCCGGGAGAAGCCGGTGGCCGATCACGAGGCGACCTATCGCGCCTACACACGAAGCTTCGACGAGGAGATCCACGCCGAGGATCTCTGCGACGCCGACGAACTCACCCGCCTGCGCCAGCAACTCGACCAGCAATTGCAGCATCTTCAAGGTGTTGTGGCGAAACTTGCCAACCGGTTGCAGCGCCGCCTGCTGGCGCAGCAGACCCGCGCCTGGGATTTCGACCTGGAGGAAGGCATGCTCGACGCCGGGCGCCTCGCCCGCGTGATCGTCAACCCGATGCTCGCTTTGTCCTACAAGCGCGAGCGCGACACCGAATTCCGCGACACCGTCGTCACGCTCCTGATCGACAATTCCGGCTCCATGCGCGGCCGCCCGATCACGGTGGCGGCCATGTGCGGGGACATCCTGGCCCGCACGCTGGAGCGCTGCGCCGTCAAGGTCGAGGTGCTGGGCTTCACCACCCGCGCCTGGAAAGGCGGCCAGAGCCGCGAGCGGTGGGTGGCGGAAGGCAAGCCGCGCAACCCCGGCCGGCTGAACGATCTGCGCCATATCGTCTACAAATCCGCCGATGCGCCCTGGCGCCGCAGCCGCAAGAACCTCGGCCTGATGCTGCGCGAGGGGCTGCTGAAGGAAAACATCGACGGCGAGGCCCTGCTCTGGGCCTATCGCCGCATCCTGGCCCGCTCCGAGCACCGCCGCATCCTCATGGTCATCAGCGACGGCGCCCCGGTCGATGACAGCACGCTCAGCGTCAACCCCGGCAACTACCTCGAACGCCATCTTCGCGAAGTGATCCGCGAGATCGAGGGCCGCGACATCGTCGAACTCGTCGCCATCGGCATCGGCCACGACGTGACCCGCTACTACCGCCGCGCGGTGACGATCGTGGACGCCGAGGAACTCGGCGGCACGATGATGAAGAAACTCACCGAATTGTTCGACGAGGATGCGGCGATGGCCTGGGCGCGGACCAGCAGCGAGCGCTCGGCGCTGGTGGCGTAGCAAGGCAAGGGGGCTGCCCTTGCCCCGTCAGGGCCAAGGCAATGCCCCCCGCCTCAACGCCGATAAACCCTCATTGCCTCGTCCCGGAACGCCCGCCGCGACTCGTCGCGGCTATAGAACATGTGTCCGCCCGGCAGCACGGTGAAGCGCACCCGGTCCGCCGCGACGTTGGCTGGAATTTGATCCAGGTCCATTTGGGTCATCAGGTACGGCGTCGCCAGATCGTTGAACCCGTGCAACACCAGCAGCTTGAGCGCGGGGTCGAGCGCCAGCGCCGAACGCAGCCAGGTCAGGCTTTCGGGGCGGGTGTTGGTCCGGCCGAAATCCCACTGGCGGAGCACCTCCGCGTTCAGCACCTCGTAGCGCCCCTCCGGCAGCCAGTTCAGCCGGTTGCCGTATAGTTCCAGCGCCGCGGTTGTCATCGCCGCGCGCAGGCCGTCGGCGATCGGGTCGGGCGCATTGCTGAAGCTTTGCAGCGGGAACGGGTCGGGCTCGGTGACGGTGGAGTCATACACGGCGCCGATCCGGCCCGGATCGCGCCGCAGCGCCATCCCCCATTCCACCCGTCCGCCATGCGCCCGCACCGCAACCGGATCGAGGCCGGTGAACCGCGCCACGCGCGCGCTCATCCGGTCCAGGGCCTCAATGTCTCGCTCGCCACGCAGATAATCGGCGATGAACTCGCCGGACGCGTATCGCTCGACCTCGGCCTGGGTCTCGCGCGTCACCGCCTCTCCCGCATGTTCCCGGGCGCTCGCCGCGATCGAGGGCAGCCGCGTCGCCCAGGTCAGCGGGTCGAGTGCCGCGCTGCGTCCGCCGTAATCGAGCAACGGCGACACCAGGATGAGCCCGGCGATGCCGATGCCCTCGCGGGTCTGCATCCGCCGCACCAGGCGCGGCCCGCGGAAGCCGCCATAGCTTTCGCCCACGATGTATTTCGGCGAGGCCATCCGGTGCGCCCGCTCCAGCCAGCGGCGCATCACCTCGGTCAGGCTGTCGATGTCGCCTTCGACGCTCCAGATCTTGCCCCGCCCTTCCTCGGTGTTCCGCAACAGCCGGCTGAACCCCGCGCCCGCGGGGTCGACGAACACGAGATCGGTGAAATCGAGCCAGGTCTCCGCGTTCGGCGCCGCCATCTGCGCGGCCGAGGGCGCGGCCGCCGCACCGCTCATGGCCACGCGCCAGGGGCCGAGCGCGCCGAACTGCAGCCAGGCGGAGGATGCGCCCGGTCCGCCATTGAACACGAACGTCACCGGCCGGCTGGCGGGCGCGGCACCGTCCAGCACGTAGGCGGTGGTGACGAGATCCGCCAGCGGCGCGTCGTCCGCCGATGGCGCGTCGGATGCGCCGAGCCGGAACGCGCCCACCGAGGCGGTGAATTTCAGCACACGGCCCGGCAGGTCGACCGTGTGCGGGGTGACCGCCTCGGCCGGCATGGCGCGCGGCGCCGACGCTGCGGCCGGCCGGGCCGCCGCACGCGCCACGCTCGCGGCGTTCTCCTGCGCCATCGCCGGTGCGATCGCCGGTGCCGCGCCTGCCAGCAATACCGCCAGAACCAGCCCGAATTTCACGATCCCGCCTCCCGCCGCCTCCGCCCGGCAGTTAGCCCATCCCGCCCGACATGGCCATCGACGTATCGTAACGGCCATGCCGCGTCGCCGCCGCGCGGCGCAGCATCGCGGCAAACGCGTTGAACACGCGGCGCATCTGCGGCGCCTTGTAGGGAAACAGGTCGGGCGGATCCATCAGGTGGACGATCGCGGCCGTGTCGACCTCGAACACGAGCAGCCTGCCGTCCTGCGTTTCGGCGCAGTCGATCTGGTGGTAATCGAGTCCCATCCATCCGTTCAGCGCGGCGAAGGCGGCTTGATGGCGGCGGGCGAACCCCGCCTCGAAATCCCGCATCGCCTGGGCCTCCTCCGCGCGCCGATCCGCGTTCTGGGTCATCTCCGCGTTCAAATAATGCACCATCCAGTGCCGCGAGACCGCCATGTGGCACAGCAACGGCTCGCCATCGACGAACACCACCCGGTATTTGCGGAACATGCCGTCCGGACCGCGATAATCCACGAACTCCGTGACGAAGAACTCCGCCGCATCGGTGGTTTGCAAATACGCCGCCAGATCGCGGTCGTGCTCGATCATGTCCAGCCCCTCGCCCGCATGGGTGCCGACCGGACGGACCAGCAGCGGCCGTTCCAGCGAGAGGCCGTCCAGCGCCGCGCGTTCGAGCCGGCGCGTGGCGGGGGCATGGATGCCGGCAAGCCCGGCGAGACCGCGCGCCACCACGTCGCGCGACAGGCGGGCGATGGCGGCGGGGTCGTTCAGCACCGGGCGTGGCCAGGCGGCGAACAGCGGAAGCAGCCGTGCCAGCGTGGACGGGTCCGACTCGCTCACCGCGAAGAACGCCACGTCATGGTCGGGCAGGCATTGCGGCAACGGACACCCCGGCCGCACGAAAAGCACGTCGAGCCGCACGTCGATGTACCGCGTGATGAAGCCGATCGGGGTGTTGACCATCAAATCCCCCGGCGCGGCCAGCGCCAGCACGCGCAGCGTGCGTTTCGAGGCCCGCGCCGCGCCCGCATCCGGCTTGATGCGGAACACCGCGCATTGCGCCAGGGCCAGCGCCTGCAACGCATCGGCCGCCCTCGCCTCGAAGTGCATGCGGTGCGCCAGCGACGCATCGAGCGCCATCGCCGCCTCCTCCGCCTGATCGCGCGCCGGGCGGCGCACGAACGCCAGCAGTTCGCACAGCGATGCGCCCGCGTAGGCGCGATGCGCCAACTCCGCCATGCCATGAATTTCCGGCGGCGTCAGGTTCGCCACCAGCATGGGCAGTTTGTCCTGCGGAACGATCGGATTGGGATGCACCGGGAACCCCTTTTTGGTTTTCCCGATCATCGTTCGAAACCCTTAGCCGCGCGTTAACGCCCCCTCGAAGGAGCCATCATGGACGACATCAAAAGCGAACCGCCGCCCGCCGCCGAGCAAACCCCCGCACCGGACAAGCCGAAAGCCCCTGGCACGCTAAAATCGGTCGGCCCGGAAAGCGAGGTCAGGGGCGGCCCGGAAGCGCCCGCGGACTGAGACCGGCTTCGTGCCGCAGTAGCCACGCCTTGCGGGCGAGCCCGCCGGCATACCCTGTCAGCGTGCCATCCGCCCCGGTCAGACGATGGCAGGGCACCACAATCGACACCGGGTTGGCGCCATTGGCCGCCCCCACTGCCCGGCTCGCCCGCGGCATCCCCAGATCGGCCGCGAGCTGGCCATAGGTGATGCTCTCGCCGGGCGGAAGCGTCCGCAGCGCGGCCCAGATCTTCCGCTGAAACGGCGTGCCCAGGGCACCGACGACGATCCCGTCGATCGCCCGCAATTCCCCCGCGAAATAGGCCCCGAGCCGCTCGGCGAGGCCGCCGCGCGCCGGCGCAAGCAGTTCCGACAACCGAGGCCACGAAACCCGCAGGTTTCGCGCCAGCCGGTCCGCGCAATCCGAAAACTCGATCGCGCGGACGGCCGCGCCGTCCGCCGCGACCAGCATCTCCCCGAGCGGCGTCGCCAGCCGCTCCAGTGTCAGATCCCCGAGCGGCGTCGCCAGCCGCTCTAGCGTCAGATCGCTGACGCGATCCACTGCCTGAGCGCGCTCTTCGGCATCGCACCCACCTTGGTGTCCACCGGCTTGCCATCCTTGAACAGGATCAGCGTGGGGATGCCGCGCACATGATACTGCGTCGGCGTCTGCAGATTGTCGTCGATGTTCACCTTGGCGATGGTCAGCTTGCCCGCGAACTCGGCGCCGATCTCCTCCAGCGCCGGGGCGATCGCCTTGCACGGCCCGCACCATTCGGCCCAGAAATCGACCAGCACGGGGCCGCTGGCCTGCAGCACGTCAACGTCGAAGGTGGCGTCGGTGACCGGCTTGGTGTTCTCGCTCATGGTCCTGCTCATGCTGTTTGAGCGCAGAAATTGGGGCGTCGGGGCGAGTCGATCAAGCGGCGTGTGCAACGCCAGGCGCATAACGGTCGAGCAAGGCGTGCGGCAGCGCCATCACATGCGCGGCACTGGTCCAGACCAGCGCGCAAGAGATCTCGCGCCCCGGGAGCGCGCCCCGCAGCACCGCGCGATAGGCCGCCATCTGGCGCAGATACAGCACCGGCACCGCGTCGGCCGTCGCGGGCGGCGCCCGGTTGGTCTTGTAGTCGGCCAGCAACACCCGGTCCGGCAGCACGGCCAGCCGGTCCACCAGCCCACCGATCACGGTGCCGGCCACCACCCCGGTCAACGGCACCTCGGCCCGGCTGCCGGGTCCGAACAGCGCGGCCAATTCCGGATGCGCGAGCACCGCCATGATATCCGCCAGCACGCCCGCCGCGTCGGCGCCCAGCCCATGCCCCGGCCGGTCGAGATAGCGTCGCGCGGCCGCCTCGCGCTCCGCCTCCGGGATATCCGGGAGGTGCTGCAGCAGCGCATGCACCAGCTGCCCCCGGCGGAACCGCTTGCCTCCCGCGTCCCGCGCTTGCAACGGCGAGGCGGCCCCCGGCACGCGCCCCAGGTCTGCCTGCTCCGGCCGGCTTGGCGCGAGCGGCCGCGGCAGGGCCGGCTCCTCGGGCGGCGATGCCGGCAGCCAGAGCGGCGCGGCGCCGGCCCATCGCGGCAATGCCGCGTCATGCTCCGCCGCTTGCGCCCGGCGATCCGAGACATGGGCCCGTGCCTGTTCCTCCAGATGCACCAGCACATCGCCCGCCCAGGGGTCGCGGGCCACGGGCAGCGCCTCGGCGAAATGGCCCAGCCGGGCGAACCCGCGCCGGACCGACTCGTACCAGCACCCGTCCGGCAGCTTGCGCGCCGGTTCCCAGCCGCAAACGACCAGCCGGTCTTCCGCCCGCGTCAGCGCCACGTACAGCAGCCGGTTCAGCTCCTGCCGCTGCCGCTCCGCCGCCGCCGCCCGCAGCGCCTCAGCGGCGTTGCAGCGCAGTTCCTTGCGCGGCGACCACACGGGCAGATCGAGCCCGGTGGCGGCATCGGGCGCCCAGGACAGCGGCCCCTCGTCCTGCGGCATCGTCGTCGTATCCGGCAGAATCACCAGCGGCGCCTGCAAACCCTTGGCGCCATGCACGGTCATCAGCCGCACCAGCCGCCCGGCCGACTCGGCCTCGCGCTTCACCTCGGCGCCCGACCGGCGCAGCCAGTGCAGAAATCCCTGCAACGAGGGCGGATGGCCACGCGCATGGGTCAGCGCCGCCGACAGCAGCTCGTCGATCGGCTCGGCGGCCTCCGGCCCGAGGCGCCCCAAAAGCCTTGCGCGGCCCCCGAGCGGCCCCAGCGCCTCGGACAGCAACGCATGCGGCGCCGCGAAATCCACCCGCGCCAGCAGCCGCGACACGAACGCTTCGGCCGCCGCCCAGTCCGCCCGCTCCGCCGCCCGCGCCCGCAGCGCCTCCCACAGCCGCCCCCGCCGCCCCATGGCCAGCGCCATCAGCGAATCGTCGGTCAGGCCGCCCAGCGGGCTGGTCAGCACGCAGGCCAGCGAAAGATCGTCGTCGGGCAGCAGCAGCGCATCGCACAGCGCCAGCAGGTCGGCCACCGCCGGTTGGTCGGTCAGCACCATCCGGTCGATGCCCGCCACCGGCACGCCGCGCACCTTCAGCGCCCGCACGATGGCACGCGCGAGGTCGTCCCGCCGCCGCACCAGGATCAGCACATCGCCCGGCTCGAGCGGCCGCCCCCGGCTTGGCAGCATCGCGCCGTCGTCGAATTGCCGCTTCAGCCAATCCGCCAGCGCGTCGGCCAGGCGCTGCGGCGCGCTGACCCGGCGCAGATTCTGCTCCGGCACGCACCACGGCTCCGGCGCCTGCCGGGGCGGCGTCGGCACCAGCGGCCATAGCTCCACCCGTCCGGCATGGCCGGCCCGGTCGGCGAAATGCGCCAGCACGCCGTCGGCAACCACGCCCGAAGCCGCGTCGGCCTCCGCGAACACCGCATCCACCAGCGACAGCACGGGCGGCGTCGAGCGGAACGACACGTCGAGCCCGACGTCGCGCCACACCTCGCCGGCCCCGTTCACCCGCGCGCCCAGCACGCCGCGCCAATGCTCGAAGCTGGCCGGGTCGGCGCCCTGGAACGAGAATATCGACTGCTTGCGGTCGCCCACCGCGAAGATCGTCCGGGCCCGCGCGGCGGGTTCGCGGGCCCCCGCCCCGGTATGGAAATCCGCGGTCAGCGCACCGGCGATGGCCCATTGCGCGGGCGCCGTGTCCTGCACCTCGTCCAGCAGCAGATGATCGAGCCCGCCATCGAGCTTGTACAGCACCCAGGCCGCGCCGGGATCGATCAGCAGCGCCTGCGTCCGCCCGATCAGGTCGGTGAAATCCAGTTGCCCACTCGCCTCCTTGGCCGCCGCATAACCCTGTACGATGGGGGCCGCAAGCGTCAGCAGCGCCGCCGT
The DNA here is from genome assembly GCA_025352565.1 of Rhodospirillales bacterium. GTDB lineage: Bacteria > Pseudomonadota > Alphaproteobacteria > Acetobacterales > Acetobacteraceae > JANXTF01. Next base: position 12,531 of record JANXTF010000124.1, read on the forward strand.
GAGATCGGCAACCGCGATCGCCCGCAGCCGGTCGTCCACCTCGGCCAGCCGCTCCTGTTCGGCGGCAAAGATGCCCAGCAGATCCGGCCTGCGATCTGCCAGCTTCTTGTTCACCAGCCGCCCGAGCCCGCGCTTGACGCCGGGCGCGAGCATGAATTCCTGCCGCCACATCGCCCAATACTCGCACCGGTCCGCGTTCCCCAGGCCGAGCCAGTCGAGCATGCGTCCGCCCGCCTTGGCGGCTTCCGGGCTGCCATGGGCGAACACCGTGTCCGCCGCCTCGCGCACGCCGGGCTCCGCGCGCCAGTTCACCGGCAACGCCACGCCGCGCGCGGCCCCCGTCACCCGGTCCAGCCCCGCCAGCAGCGTGTCGGCGTCGAGCGCGAGCACGCGGCCCAGCCGGTCCCGATCGCTCTCCAGCCCCTGTACCAGCCTACCCAGCTGGTCCAGCGACACCAGCCCCGCCAGCGTGGTGAGCGCATGCCGCCGTGCCTCGGTGTGCGCGCCCGCCAGCATGTCCTCGCGCGCATCCTGCTGGGCCGCCGCGGCGTCGGCCTCCTCGATCACCCGGAAATGCGGCGACAGGCGGGCCTCGATCGGGAAACGCCGCAGCAGCGATTCGCAGAACGCATGGATGGTGCCGATCCGCATCCCGCCCGGCAGGTCGAGCACGCGGGCGAACAACCCCCGCGCATCGGCCCGCATCCGCGCGCTCGGCAGCAGCCCCCGGTCCGTCAGATCGGCATCCAGCGCCGCGTCGCCCAGCGTCACCCAGCCGCCCAGCGTGCGCTGCAACCGCACCGCCATCTCGGCGGCGGCGGCCTTGGTGTAGGTGAGACACTGGATGCGCGCCGGATCCTCGCCCAGCAGCATCAGCCGCAACAGCCGGTCGGTCAGCAGCTTGGTCTTGCCCGAGCCGGCGGAGGCCGCGACGAAGGCGGACACGCCGGGATCGCTCGCCTGCTGCTGCGCCGCCCGCGCCCGGTCCCGCGGCGTCATTCCGGTTCGCTCCCGCCGCCCCATTCGGCCACCCGCGCCAGTTGCGCGTAATCCGGGAAGCGCGGCACCCGGCCGGGATGCGGCTGCGACAGATAGGGCCGCGCCGGATCGCGATAATCGCGCACCAGCGCATCCAGCCGGTCGCTCACATGGGCGACCAGCGCGGCCAGTTCGTCCGGCTTGCCCGCCAGGATCGGCCGCGCCTCCCCTGGCACATGCGCGCCGGACAGATGCCAATAGGTAAGTTCGCCCGCGACCCCGGTGTAATCCGGCCCGAACGCGCCGAACTCCGCCATCGCCGCCTCCAATGGCAGCTGCGGCGCGTCCCCGGCATCGGCCGCGCCTTTGGCCGGCGGGGCGCCGGTCTTGTAGTCCAGGAACGCCAGCGTGCCGTCGGCCCGCATCTCGACGCGGTCGGCCCGCCCGACCAGCTCGAACCCGTCGCGCAGCCACTTTCCATCCACCTCGGAGGCGATCCGCAGCGGCGCCAGGCGCGCCCGCCGCCCGGCCTCCTGTTCGGCCACCCAGTCGGCGATCCGCAGCAGCCGGGGCGCCCACCATTCGGCGAGCGCCGGCCGCAGCCGCGCCTCGCCCAGCGCTGCCAGCATCGCCTCCCGCAACCCGGCTTGCGCGTCGGGCGGCCAGGCGGCGCCGGCGCGGGCGATGAATTTGTGCAGCCCGGCATGAACGATGCCGCCGTAATCGGCCGCGTCGGTCGCCTGCTCCAGCGGATCGAGCGCGCGGAGTTTCAGAATGTGGCGCGCATGGATGGCATACGGGTCGGCGATCCAGGTCTCGATCGCGGTCACGCTCAACCGCTGGGGCCGCAACGCCACCGGCGGGCAAGGCCGCGGGGGCGAAACCGGGCTCGGCTGCCCGTCTTGCGGCATGTCGAGCAGCGCCGCCCACCCGGTCGCCGGATGCCGCGGCAGCTGCATTTCGCGTCCTGCCAGGAACGCCTCCATGCGCAGCAGCCAGCGCGACGGCACCGCCGGCGCGCCGTCGCGCCGACGCGGGCACGACAGCACCGCCACCGGCGCGGCACACACGGCCATGACGAAATCATGCGCCGCCTGCCCCACCCGCTCCTCCGGGCTCGGCAATCCCGCGAGCCGGCGCATCGGCCGGCTCATCCATGGGCCGGGGTCGGTCGCGGGCGGCCACACGCCCTCGACCAGCCCGCCCAGCACGATGGTCTCGACCGATTGCAGCCGCGCCTCCAGCAGGCCCCAGATGAACACGCGGGGATGCTCCGTCCCGCCCCGCCCGCGCAGTGCCCGCCGGCTCCGCACCACCTCGCCCTCCAGCAGCGCGTCGAGCAAGCCCGGCAGGGTGCGCGGCGCCTGATCCGGCAGCCGCTCCAGCGCGTCGAGCGCGCTTGCGAGATGGGCCGCCAGCGCCGCGCCCTCCTCGTCGCCCCACAGCACCGCCGGCCCGGCGAACGTGTCGGCCGTGGCGAGCGCCTCGGCGGCCTGGATCAAGCCGGCCAGATGGTCGGCGGGCGCCAGAACCACGCTGGCGTCGGGCCGCAGCAGATGCGCCACGCAGGCCTCGAAGCGCGCGAGGAACGCTGTGGAATGCCCGGCCCGCTCCGCCGCCTCGCGCAGTCCGGACAGCCCCGGCAACGGACGCGGGCCGCGCAGGCACGCCTTCTCGAAGGCCCGCGCCGCCTCCCGGCACGCGGCGGGCGCGAGCCCGCAGGCCGCGAACGGATGCTTCAACAGCGCCAGCAATGCCACCGGCGCGAATTCCTCGGCGACCGCCCGCGCCAGCAGCCGCAGGAACACGGCCGGCGGCGTTTCGGCCAACGGCTCGCCCGAGCTGTCATCGGCCACCACGCCCCAACGCAGCAGTTCGGTGGCCACCCGCCCGGCCAAGGCCCGATCCGGCGTCACCAGCGCCGCCCGCGCGCCCGGCACCTCCAGCGCCTGCCGCAGCACCATGGCGATCGACGCCGCCTCGGCTTGCGCGTCCGGCGGCGACAGCAGGCTCAGCCCCGTCAGATCCGGCACCGCCGCGCCATGCCACCCCGCCAGCGCCCCGGCCGGCGCCAAGGCGGTGGCCAACAGGCCGAACCGTCCGCCAGAAGCGGTTTCCGCCACGGCATCCTCCCGTCGCGCCCCCATACCCGCCAGCAGCCGCGCCAGGCCGGCCTGCGGATGCGCCTCCTCCAGCGCCTCCCATTCGGTATCCGGCATGGCGAAATCCAGGCCCGGCAGCACCACCAATCCAGTCGGCAGGCCCGCCACCACCCGCACCAGTTCCGCCGCCGCCGGAATGCCCCCGGTGACACCCGCGATCCACACCGGCTCGGCCGGCGGCCGCGCGCGCCATGCCGCGGCCTGGGCGCGCAGCAGCCGCACCTGCCGCCAAGCCGGGTTGCACAGCCCTTCCGCCGCGAGCCAGGCGGGCCACGCGCGCGTCACGATCTCCAGAAACCGCAGCGTCGCCTGCCAATGCGTCGCGTAGTCGCCCTCCGCCGCCCGCGCCAGGGCGGCGGGGAGATCGAGCTCCGCCCGCTCCGCCTCGTCCATCAGCGACGCCAGCTCGCGCGCCAGCATCCAGGCGCCGTCGGCCGCCGCCATGCCGCCATGCGCCACGGGCAACGCCATCACGAGCCGCGCCAGTTCCGCCAGGCGGCGCATCGGGTCCACCGCGGGCGGCAGATCGAGCGCCCCGTTCAGCGCCAGCGGCGTCTCGTCCAGCGCCCCCAGCGCCGTGATGCGCGGCAGCAGCATCGGGCGGCCGTCGCCGGCGCGCAGAAACGCCTCCGCCAGCGCGCGCGCCGAGCGCCGCGTGGGCAGCAGGATCAGTCCGCCACCGGTCTGGCTCCCTCCCGTCTGGCCGTCATTCCGAGGCTCCGCGAGCCACCGTCCGGCCAGGACATCGAGGAACGGTGCCTCCGCGCTGATCGCCGAAAGCCTCACCGCGTCTCGCCCACCGCTCGCGCCTGCAGATGAAACTCGGCTTCCGCGAGGTCGGGCGGCGTGGACAGATGGAACCACAACCCGTCATGCACCACCGCCAGTAGCCGCTCGCGCGCGACGATCGCGTCCCACACGCGGTTCATGCTGAACGCGCCGGCCGGCATGGCGTCGAGGCAGGCGGGGGACAGCATCTGAATGCCGGCGAAGACATACGGCACGATCTCGCGCTCCGCCCGCCGCCGGATGAAGCCCAGCTTGTCGATCGCGAAATCGCCCCGCCCCGTCTCGGCGTGCACCTGGAACGTGCGATGCGCCAGCAGCACGGCGTCCGCCCGCGCCGGGTCCCAGGCGGCGATCACCCGCCGCAGCGTGCCGCGTGGCCCGTCGAGCCAAAGGATGTCGCCGTTCACCACGAGGAACGGGTCCGGCCCCAGCACGTCGAGCGCCGCCCGGACGCTGCCGCCGGTGTCCAGCAGCACGCCCTCCGGCCGCACGATGGTGGCCGGCCCCGTGGTTCGTGCCGCGAGGTGCTCGGCCACGCGCCCGGCCTGCCAGTGGGTGTTCACCACCACCGTCTCGATGCCTGCCTCGCCCAGCCGGTCGAGCGCGTGGTCGAGCAGCGTGCGCCCGCCCAACGGCAACAGCGTCTTCGAGGTCCGCTCCGTCAGCGGCCGCATCCGTACGCCGAGCCCGGCCGCCAGCAGCATCGCCGTGCGCGGCTGCGTCATGCGAACGCCTCGCCCCGGTCTGGCCACCCGCTCAGCTCCGCCACCCGCGAATCGGCGCCAGGCCCTGGCAGCAGCGTGATCTCCAACGCGCCCTCGGGCCGCAGCCCACCCAGCCGATCCGGCCATTCCACCAGCACGATATCCTCCCGCGCTTCGTCCCAGCCGAGTTCCACGAGCGCAGCAGGCCCGTCCAGCCGCCAAAGATCGAAATGATGCACCCTGCCCCGCGCCGTGTCGTAGCTCTGCACCAGCGTATAGCTCGGACTGGGCACATCGAGCGACAGGTCGCCGCTCGCCGCCCGCAGAAAAGCCCGCGCGAACGTGCTCTTGCCCGCCCCCAACATGCCGGTCAGGAGGATCGCATCGCCGTTGCGCGCCGCCTCCGCGACCCGCGCCGCGAGCAACTCCGTCGCCGCCTGATCCAGCAATGTTTCACGCACCATGAAGCCGTCTCGCCCACACGACCGCCCGACGCAAGTGGCCGCGCGCGCCGGCGCCCCGCAGACACGCTTGCAATCATCCGGCGAGTTGCCTAGAAGGCGCCACCGCCACGGCGGGAACGGAGTGCGGGCGTAGCTCAGGGGTAGAGCACAACCTTGCCAAGGTTGGGGTCGTGGGTTCGAATCCCATCGCCCGCTCCAGATTTTCTCAAGAAAATCAAGAACTTGAAAGCGGTCCTTCGGGGCCGTCTTTGCTTAGAGGGCCTAGATTGCAGTGCAATCTGAGCAAAATCAACGCAGTCGGCAGAAAGTCGCCGGATACCCTGTCGTGGGTTTGGCGGTACCCGAGTGCCGCTCTCCCCACGTCTGCGGCCACTCCAGGCGAAGTTGCCGGGAGAACCTACTGGTCGGCTTGCCGACGGTCGCACGCGTATGCAGGACCGCTGTGTCATTCGTCGAGCGATGGACTGGTCTCTCAGCGCTCTCGGTCATTCGCCGACGGGCGATCCGTCCCCGAGACCGCCCTTGAACCCATGGCCATTTTGGCCACAAATAGCGCAAGCGCATATTTTCGGGCGAGACATGCAGACGCTATCGGCCAGGGACGCGAAGTACAACTTCGGTCGGCTTATCGACACGGCCAGGGCCGAACCCGTGACCGTCGAGAAGCATGGTCGGCCGGTCGTGATCGTGCTGGCCGTGGAGGAGTATCAACGTTTGAAGATGATCGAATCGGAACACCGGGCGGCGACGGTTGCTCCCGTTCCGCCGACGTAGGCGGGTGGAATGGTCAACGCGGCCGAGAGAAATCAATTGGGCTCCATGCCAAGCGGTCTTGGTAACGCTACCGCTAACCCGCTGCTGCACCATTCGTGGCGCAGCTCGGAGGCCCGCCGTCACAACGGGGGGTCAGATTTCTCACCCGGTCCACCGATCGAGAATGTCGGGCAACACGCTGCGGTTGACGGAGCTTCGGCCTGATGGACGTATTCGCATTAGACGATCACCTGCTGGATCAGTACACAGGCTTCGCGCGATCCTTCACCCGCATCCGGTCGGCCGAACTCCAGCAAGAGGTCAACCGGCTTTATGCCGGCCGCCGCTTCTGGCCTGAGCCGCTGCTGCAACTGAACCCGCACTACGAGGGTGGCGGCT
>JANXTF010000142.1 GCA_025352565.1 Rhodospirillales bacterium
CGGCTCGGGGCTGGGGTCACCACGTGCTCCGTCCCGGATGTGCACCAACGCGTCTCAGTCTGTCAGGCCAGGCGCGTGCCGGTCTGGTCGTCGAACAGATACAAATGACGCGCCTCGCCCGCGAACGTCACTTCGTCGCCAGCGCGCACGAGATGGTCGCGACCCACGCGCGCCGTCAGCGCACCGCCGTCAGCCGCGAAGTGCACGTATTGCTCGGCACCCAGCATCTCCACAACGGTCGCGGTTCCACGCACCGTCCACTCACCGCCATCGCCTATCACCAGCCGCTCAGGCCGAATGCCCACCACAACCCGCTCCCGCGCTCCGACCGCATCGGACTGATGGGGTGACAGCGCGATCCGCGCAGTGCCAGTGACGACCCGGGCACTCGCGTCGGCGCGCTCCACCGATCCGGTCAGAAAACCCATCGACGGCGTGCCGATGAACGAGGCGACGAAGCGGTTCACCGGCGCGTCGTACAATTCGTCCGGCGTGCCCACCTGCTGGATGCGGCCCGCGTTCATAACCACTATGCGGTCGCCCATCGTCATCGCCTCCACCTGGTCGTGGGTCACGAACACGGCGGTCGCGCGCACCGCGCGATGGACCCGCAGGATCTCCGCGCGCATCTGCACCCGCAAATGAGCATCGAGGTTGGACAGCGGCTCGTCCAGTAGGAACACCTGCGGCTCGCGCACGATGGCGCGTCCCAGCGCCACGCGCTGCCGCTGGCCGCCAGAAAGCTGGCGCGGTTTGCGCTTCAGATACGGTCCGATATTCAACATGTCGGCGGCCGAACTCACGCGCCGGGTGATCTCCTGCGGCGGCAGCTTCCGCCGGCGCAGGCCAAATGCCATGTTGTCGAACACCGTCATGTGCGGATAGAGGCCGTAGTTCTGGAACACCATGGCGATGTCGCGGTCGCCGACATCGACATCGTTCATCAGCCGGTCTCCGAAATACAACTCGCCTCCCGTCAAGTCCTCGAGGCCAGCGATGATCCGGAGCAGCGTGGTCTTGCCCGAACCCGATGGTCCCACCAGCACCATGAACTCGCGGTCCGAGATCTCAAGATTGCAGTCGAACAGGATTTGCAGCGCGCCGAAATGCTTGGACACGTGGCGCAGCGACAGTGATGCCATGCTATGCGCCCGCCACCGCGCCGCCGGTCAGGCCGCGGACCATCGAACGCTGCACGGCGAAGAACGCCACCATCAGCGGCAGCGTGGTCACGGTCGACGCCGCCATCATCCCTCCCCAATCGGTTTTGAACTGCCCCGTAAAGCTAAGTTGGATCGCCGCCGGTAGCGTCTGCTTGGCCAGCGTGGTAATGAGACTGAGTGGGAAAATCAGGTTGTTCCACGATTCCATGAACACGAACGTCGCGGTCGTCAGCAACCCGGGCAGCACTAGAGGCACGACGACGCGGACCAGAATCTCCCATTTCTTGTAGCCATCGACGCGCGCGGCTTCCTCGATCTCGATCGGCACGGTGTCGATGAAGCCCTTCATCATCCAGACCGCGAACGGCAAGCCGAAGGTCGTGAAGCCAACCACCAGCCCCGCGAGGCTGTCCAGTAGCCCCGCTGCCAGCAGCATCAGATAAAGCGGTGCGAGCATGACCACGAGCGGCAGCATCCGGAACACCAGGATACCCTGGCTGATCGGCCCGCGCAGCCGGAACCGTCCGCGCGACAGCGCATAGGCCGCGGGTGTTGCGATCAACATGGCGAGTGCGGCCGTTGCCAGGCAACTTAGCGTCGTGTTGACGAAAAACGACAGGAAAGGGAGCGATCCGCCGGCAAGTCCCTGGTAGTTCGCCAAGGTCGGCGCTTCCGGCAAGAACGTGGGCACGGGCCGTGTCGCCTCAAGCGCATCCTTGAAGGACGTCACCACCATCCAGTAGACCGGGGCCAAGCTCCAGGCCAGCGCGAGCCCGATCAGCAGCCATTGCAGGATCCGCTTCATGCGGTGCGGATAGCGCGTAGATACAGGCTCGCGAACACCAGCAACAGCACCAGCCAGACCACGCCGATCGCAGAGGCATAGCCAAAGTTGAAATCTCCGAACGCCAGGCGGTACACGTACACCACCAGCGTGGTCGTGGCGTAGCCTGGGCCGCCCTCGGTCATCGCCCATATCTTGGCAAAGTCGTTCACATTGCTGATCACCATAAGCAGCCCGCTGATCAGCAGCTCGTTGCGAAGGAATGGCAGTTTGATGTGGAACACCATGCTCCAGGTAGGCGCACGGTCGATGCGCGCGGATTCGATCACCTCGATGGGAATCGAGGACAGGGCGGCGCTCAGCAGAAGGAAGAAGAACGGAGTCATGGTCCAGATATTTGTCAGCATGGTCGACGGCAGCGCAAGGTTGGCATCGTTCAGCCACAGAACGGGGCTGGAGATCGCGCCCAGACGCAGCAGCACCGCATTTATAACACCCCCATCCTGCAGGAACATGAAGCGGAACAGGAACGCGACCACCACGAATGGCACGGCCCACGGCACAAGCAGCAGCGCCCGGATGCTTCGGAATCTCCAGCCCAATAGGTTCTCGGTCAGCAGCGCAAGCGAGAGTCCGAACAGCGCCGCCACGATAACACTGCCGAACGTGTAGATAGCTGTGTTCTCAAGCGAGCTCCAGAACACAGGATCGCCGAACAGCCTTACGTAGTTCCGCGTACCGATATAACGCGACGGATCGGTATCTAGCAGGTTCATGCGCTGGGTGGACAAATACGCCGTATAGAGCACGGGATAGCCGACCACGAGGGCCAGCACACCCAGCGCGGGCATGACCATCCAGTCGAGCCAGGGTGCGGCCTTACGCTTCACGGCGGAAGATGCCGCGGCCGTTCAGTCCTTGTCCATATTTTGCTGGATCGACTTCTCGATGTCGGCAATCGGCATGGTCCCGGTCACCGCCTGCTGCACGCCCGCCATCACCGCGGTCGAAGCGGGGGCGAACTTCGCGCCGAATGGCGCCCCCGACAGGGTTGGCATTACCTTCGTGATGAACGCCTGGAGGAGCGGCGTGTCCAGGCTCTTCTCCAGCGCCTCGCTTGGCGCCTTCTTCAGCGGTGACAGCGAGGTTTCGTATTTCATCGTGTAGTTCTCGATCCCCCAGGGCGAGGTCGCCAGGAAACTGATGAACTCCCACGCTTCCTTCTTGTGCTGTGAGCCCGAGAAGATGCCGAGGTTGTGGCCGCTGTCGAAGGTGAAGGATTTGCCGGTCGGGCCGGCCGGCAGCGGCGTCACGCCCCAATGTGCATCGAGCTCGGCGTCGCTGATGTGATTGAGGCTCTGGATCACGCCCTTCAGCAACACCGCGTCATAGGTGAACGCGATCTTGTTCTGTGCGGCGAGCGGGCGGAAGTCGCCCATCTTCTGGCCGGGCTGCAAGTAGCCGTTCTGTGCCAGCGAGCGCATCCAGGACAAATAGGCGGTCATCGCGGGCGACACTGCACCCTTGCCGTCATCGGCGATCGGATCGGCGCCGAAGGTCTGCATCCACGGCCAATTGGCGGTCATTGAAAAGACCCGGTTCGTGGTGTCGATGCCGATCCCAGCCACATCCGGCACTGCTTTCTTGATCGCCGCGAGATCGGCCATCAACTCGTCGAGCGTCGCCGGCGGATGGTTCGGGTCCAGGCCCGCCTTCTTCATGATGTCCTTGTTGTACCAAAGCGCAACCGGAGATACCGTCCACGGAAGCGCGATCAACTTGCCGTCGCGCACCAGCCCGTTCAGGGCCTGCGGCGTGAACACCGAGGTGCCACCCGCTCCGAGATAAGGGTCGAGCGGCTCCAGCTTTCCGGTCAGCGCCAGCAGGATCGTATCGTTGCCTTGCAGTTCCGCCATGTCGGGCGGGTTGCCCGAGCGGACGCGGAGCACGAGCTGGCGCGCGATCTCGGAAACCGAAATTGCCTGGCTCTCGATCTTGATATTCGGATGGATACGCTCGAACTCATGAATTGCCGCCTGGATTCCAGGCCGAGTCGCGGCTTCCGCATCGGCCCAGTTCGCAAATGTGAGCGTGACGGGTGCTTGCGCGTGCACGGCGACCGGAAAAGAGGCGAGCACGGCGGCCGCGAATATCAGCCTATTGAACATCGGACACTTCCCTGGGTGCGGCGGTGTGCCGTTCCGGCACGGAGTTGTGGCATCCTTGCTGAGAAGAGCCCTGTGGTCCAGTAGCTCCGCTCGAATGGCGTTGCTGACGGCGCCAAGTGCGCACCAGACGACCTCGATCAGCCCGGACCGCGTCCCCTCCCGCCGAGGCGGTCGCGAGCTCGCCGCCGGAGCAGCGGGGGGGCCGGACGGGGCTGGTCCATGGCGACCCGCACCGGCAGGAACACCGGTGCGTCCTCCACCAACTGCCCGACCGGTGCGCATCACGCCAATGCCACAGCAGCCCGCGGCTCAGGTCATGGCGGCGTGCGACGTCGTTGACTTGACGCCGGGTTCATCCAGCTCGGCCAGAATCCGCAGCTTGTCCGCAACCCGCCAGCGTCTGCCCCGCTCAACCCCTGTCAGTGACGGATGAAATCTGGTTCTCCCGCAAAGATGGTGCTGGTTGGGGTGTCACTCGGTATGGAGTACACGAGCCCGCAGGAGGGCGAAGCCGGCGCGGCCGTACATCGTGCGTTTGAGCATTTTGAGTCAGCTGATCTGGCCTTCGACGGGGCTTGTGGTCCACGGCAGGCCGAGCGCCGCCTGGACAGCGCCGATGTCCTTGTGCAGTTCGGTGATGAACGGCCGCAGCATGGTGGCGCCTGCCGCATCCAGAACATGGGTGAGCACCTCCTCACTTTTGCGCCGGAGCAGCAGAGCAAGCTGCTTGGCGGCTCCAACGGTATCAGCCAGAGCTGGCACCTTCGCCAGGAGGCGGGTGACGAAGGCGGCGTCGGGCGTGTTGGCGCCGACATCTCCCGCCAGTAGGAGACGGGCGGTTCGCCTGACCGACGGGCGTGCCCAGGCAGAGCTCTTGCCCTGTATGTCACGCACCGCGATCTCGCCGTTCCGGTGCCGTGCTGCCCACGCCTTGACGGCCGTATACTTGCCTGGGAAGCCAGGGGCGGCTACTTCGCGCCATAGAAGGGTGGCATTGCGGCACACGTCAGCCCAACGCTTCTCCAGATAAGCTAAGGTGAGCGCCGATCATTTGGCCACGCGGAGGTTGCCGCCAGGAGGGCACCGCGCCGGCCATGAGCCAGTGGCGGAGCGTCTTGCGGTCAACTCCCAACAGCCTGTGAATCAGCATCGAAGGAGGACCCCCTCTGAATACGGCACAAATTACTGAAATCGTTTGACGAAAACTTATTCGGGTGGGGTCCCGATCGGCGCCGATCAGGACCCCACCCACCTCACGAATAGCCAAATTCTTTCAGCGCCTTGGCTTCGGTTTCGACGCGGGCCCAGTTCGGTGCTGATTCACAGTCTGGATCGTGTTCGCCTCGTTCGCGACCAGCTTGGCAGCAGCGGCGGCTTGCATAATGATGCTTTGCTGTAGACCAAGCGGGAAAGCCTGGAAACCGCCTCGGCAGCCGAGCTGGCCGGACCTCATTTGTGGCCGCCCCGATGGCCCCGCACTGACAACCACGCGGAGATCCAACCCGATGTCGTTCGATAACATGCCCACTCTCGGCGCGATGTTCATGCCCGGCGCCAACGATTACGCCGCCGAATGCCTGCGGCTCGGCCGGGCGGCGCTGGCGGGGCATCGGGTGGCGATGGACGTCGCCTATGGCGCGGACCCATTCCAGCAGCTCGACGTGTGGGCGCCACCGGCGGCGGGCGCGGGGGAGCTGCCGGTGATCGTGTTCATCCATGGCGGAGCGATGCGCAACGGCTTCAAGGAGTGGATCGGGGCGATGGCGCCCAGCATCTGCGCGCTGCCGGCGATCCTGGTGTCGCCGAACTACCGCTTGGTCCCTGCCGTGCGCAACATCGACGCGATGCGCGACTGTCTCGACGCGCTGGCCTGGGTGCATGCCAATATCGCGCGGCATGGCGGCGATCCGTCGCGCATCTATGTCGGCGGGCACTCTGCGGGCGCCTACCTCGCGGCGCTGTTGGCCGCGCGGACGGCGGATCAGGAGGCCCGCGGCATCGCGCCGGGCAGCGTGCGGGGCTGCCTGCCGGTGAGCGGCATCTACACCATGGACAAGCAGGACCTGTTGGCCAGCGACGGGCTGCGCAACCGCTTCTGGTCGGAGATGGTGGCCGACGAGGCGGAGGCGGCGGAGGTGACGGTGTATCGCCATGTCGGACGGCGAACGGTTCCGTTCCTGATCGCCTATGGTGAGAACGAGCCGCCGGAAATCCTGCATGACGGCGCGCGCATGGAGACGGTGGCGCGGGAGCACGGCTTCCTGCGCGAGCGCCTCGTGTTCCCCGGCTGCGACCATTTTTACGCGCACATGGCGTGCATCGACCCACAGGGGCCGTGGCTGCGTGGAGTGCGCGGGATGCTGACCGCGACGGCGTGAGTTCAGCGGTCAGGCTTTCGAAACGCCCCAGAACTTGACGAAGCCCGGCACCACGCCGGTGACGTTGCGACGCAAGACCATTGGCAGGAACAAGGCGCCGAGCGGCACGAACGGCACGTCTTGCCAGGTCTGTAATTGCGCGTCGCGGCTGATCTGGCGGCGCTGGGCGTCGTTCTCGGCTTCGAGCCAGGCGGTGTGCAGCTGTTCCAGCCGGGGGCTCTCGGCCCAGCCCGGGATGCCCTTCAGCCCGGCGCCGCGGATGTTGGCGTTGACCGCGGGATCGACGTCGTCGATGCCGAGGTTCGGCACGAAGAAGCAACTCCAGCCCCCCTGGTCGAGTGGGCGCTGGCTGAGCGTGCGCTGCACCACCGTGCCCCAGTCGAGCGTGATGTAATCAACGTTGAGACCGGCGCGGCGGAAGGCGTCCGCGCCGACCTGGCTCATGGCGACGATGTCGGGGATGTCGCTGCCGACCATCATCACGACGCGGCCGCCATCGTAGCCGGCCGCCGCGATCTCGCGCTTCACGCGGTCGTAGTCGCGCGGGCCGGTCAATACCTCCAGACCCGCGTCGGTGGCCCAGGGCGAGGCGGGCGGGTAGATGCCGACGCCGGCGCGCCACAACGTGCGGTCCTCACCGCCCACGGCGGTCATGATCTCGGTCTGGTCGATCGCGCCCAGGATGGCGCGGCGGATGGCGGGACTGTTGAACGGGGGCTGGAGGTGGTTGAAGCGAAGCGTCTCCAGATTGCCGAACGGATCGTTGGCGCGGACCACAAGGTTCGGGTCCCGGCGCAGCGACGGCAGTAGGTCGGGGATCGGCCGCTCCAACCAGTCCGCCTCGCCCGAGCGCATCGCCGCCGCGGCGGTGGCGGGGTCGGGCACGACGTTCCACTCGACGCGGTCGAGATGGACGATCTTGGGCCCCGAGGTGTAGCCGGCTACGCCGTCCTCGCGCGGGACATAGGACTCGTTGCGGACATAGACGAGGCGCGCGCCGGGCACGCGCTCGTTCGCGACGAAGCGGAACGGGCCGCTGCCCACCATTTCGGTGAGCGGACGGAACGGGTCGGTCGATGCCAGCCGCTCGGGCATGATCGGGCACATGTTCGACTGCATCTTGCCGAGCGTGGCCGGCAGCAGCGGGAAGGGACGACGAAGGCGGAACCGCAACGTGTTGTCGGAGACCGCCACCAACTCGTCAGTGTACGCCATGAGCGAGTTGCCAAGTGGATCGCGGGCGGCCCAGCGGCGGATGCTGGCGACCACGTCGCGTGCCCGCACTGGCTCCCCGTCATGGAAGCGCAGCTTCTCGCGCAAGGTGAGGTTCCAGGTCTTGCCGTGGTCGCCGACCGTGTGGCCCTCAACCATCTGCGGCTGGGGGCGCAGATCCATGTCCAGACCGTACAGCGTGTCGAAGATCAGGAAGCCGTGGTTGCGGGTGACATTGGCGGTTGTCGCGACCGGATCGAGCACCGCGACGTCGGCCTGCGGGATGAGCTTGAGGATCCGTGCGCCTTGCGCGCGCCCGATGGAGGGCCGGGCGAGGCCGAGTGAAGCGGCCGCGCCGATGAGGCTTCTGCGTCGCATAGATCTTAGCTCCCCGGGACCCTCGACAGTCTGCGCGAAAGAGTTTGCCCGTTCAAACGGGTTCTGAGGGCGGACCCGGTTTCGCGATTGGAGGCCTACCTTTAAATCGGCGTGCCAGCGGACTCCGGTCGGCGCCGAGGTCCCGTGACGAAATTGACGAGGGTCAGCGGTTTGCACGCGGGACCCCGTTGCCGATCGGGGGTAGCGCGGCGTGCCTGTACACACTCGGACAAGCGCGACCAGGAGGGCGGCCGCGCTCACCGAAGCCGCGACTACCGCCTCTTCGGCATCGTCGGTGACCCGGACCACCCGTCGTATTCATTTCCAGCCCCGTCTGCATCCATTGGGGTGGGTGGGGGGTAATGGATTATGGGCCGGGACGAAGGCCCGCGCCGTCGCGTTTCCGCTACATTGCACATGGAGAATACGCTCATGAAAACCCGATTCCGCAGCGCCCTGCTCGCTGTCACGCTACTCACGGGCACACCCGCTTTCGCGCAGGTAACCGTCGGTGGAGCACCGATGTTTGCCAACAAGGATATAATCGACAACGCCGTCAACTCGAAGGATCACACGACCCTCGTCGCGGCCGTCAAAGCGGCAGGCTTGGTCGATACGTTGAAGGGCAGCGGACCGTTCACGGTGTTTGCCCCTGTGAACGCGGCCTTCGCCGCCCTGCCGGCCGGCACGGTGGACTCGCTTCTGAAGCCAGAGAACAAGCCGGCGCTCACGAAGGTGCTGACCTACCACGTCGTGGCGGGAATGCATGATGCTGCCGGGATCAAAAAGGCGATCATGGACGGCAAGGGCAAGGCCACGATGAAGACGGTCGAAGGTGAAACGCTGACTTTCACGATGGCCGGCGACATGATTATCGTCGCCGACAACAAGGGCACGATGGCCCATGTCACGATTGCGGACGTGAAGCAGAGCAATGGCGTGATCCACGTTGTGGATAAGGTGCTGCTTCCGGCCTGATTGCTGGGGGACCGGGTATGATTACGGCCCCGTCCGAACCGAACACGCGGCGAGCGAGGTGTGGCTCGGCTCCGAGCGGGATCCCTGATTCGCCCCGGCTCCGGCAGACAAGTCGGTGATAGACGTTGCTTTTTAGACGGGGACCCCCAACGCCGATCGGGGGTCCCAGCGATGCCGATATACACGCGACCGCTTCGTGGCGGCAGTGACCCTCCCCCCACGGCAACCATCTGCGGCCAATCCCGAAACGGGCAAGCCGAACCAATGGCAAACTCCATAATCACATCCTGCGCATCGGTGATGAGCCGGAGTCAGCCATACCGACCACGGTGCACGAGTTTCTCGAAAAGGATTTTCCGACCTCCCCGGCGAGACGCTCCGTCACCTCTCCACCCGCTAAGGCAACCGGACGGTCGGGGGTTGCTCTAAATGCCGGCTTGCGCGAGCACTGAATCCAGATTCCGCGCCGACACCTGCAGCACCTTCGGATCGCCGCTTACCATGGTCGCGGCAATCGCGCCGTCGATCACCAGCAATATCTGGCGCGCCAGCATGTCCGGCTCCTCGCATCCCGCCGCAGCCGCCTCGGTCTCGAGGATGTTCAGGATCAGCCGGTGGTGGGTGCGCGCCAGGTCGCGCAACCATGGCTCGCCCTTGGTATATTCAGCGATGGCGTTCATGAACGCGCATCCGGTGAAATTCTCCTGTCCGAACCACAGGGCTAGCGCCGGGATCACCTGGCGCAGGCGACCCGCCGGCGTGTCCGCCGAGTCACGGATGGCACCGAGCAGCACCGACCGCACGGCCTCGCCTTCCCGCACCAGCACCTCGCGCAGCAGCGCCTCCTTGGACCCGAACCGCGAATAGAGCGTCATCTTCGACGCGCCCGAGGCCGCCAGGATACGGTCGATGCCGGTCGCATGGACGCCGTCGCGGCAGAACATCTCCCGGGCGATCTCCAAAATACGCTCATGTGGCGCCAAAAGTGGCATCGGCGCACTGGGCAGCAACTGTTTTGCTTCAAGGTGATCGACAAGAAGGCCGATTACGTGCTCGCCCTGAAAGGCAACCAGGGCTCGCTGCGCGACGACGTCGAACTGTTCGCCGCGAGCAGAAGGCAAGAGGTTTCGCCGACGTCAAGGTCAGCCAGGACACCACGGTCGATGGCGACCACGCCCGCATCGAGACCGGGACCACGACCGTCATCCACGACGTGAAATGGCTTCAGGAGCGCCACGACTGGCCGGGCCTCAAAGGCGTGGCCATCATCGAGAGCAGCCGCGAAATCAGCGGAAAGATCGAGCGGGAGACGCGCTATTACATCACCTCGATGATGATCGCGGCGGCGCTCATGGGCCCGGTCGTGCGCAGCCATTGGGCTATCGAGAACAGCCTCCACTGGCTTCTGGACAGGGTGTTCCGCGACGACGAGAGCCGGCTCCGGACCGACCACGCCCCCGCCAACTTCACAACCATCAAGCACATGGCCCTCAACCAGCTGAGAGGGCCGCCCGGCAAGCAATCCTTGCGCGGACGGCGCAAGGCCGCGTCATGGGACGATGACTTCCTGGCCAGCCTGCTCACCGCCTGAAATCGTTCACCCGATTCCCCTGCGAGGATCAGGAACGTCTGCAGGCAGACCCAACAACGGCTCAAACGCAGTCACGGCAACCTCCGACGCGGTTGCCGCCCCAGGAGTCAGACTTTCTCCGATTCGGGCATCCCATGCTCTCCAAGACGCGTCACTTCGGCCCGCCGGTGTTGCAATCGAGACTCACTCCACCCTATCCGATAGCGTTGCACAGCCTTTCCTTTAGGGGAAAGTTGACCTTGCCTTTAGGGGAAAGTTGACGAGGCAAACCAACGGCGGACGGGCACGATCACCCCAACAACACCCACGCGTCATGCGTCAGCCCCGCAGTGGCGATACGGTTTTCAGTGCTGTCCGAGAAACCGGCCAGCACGCCCGCCCGGCTCGCCCGGTTGTTCAACGCGTTCACCTGCACCGACAGCCCCGCCGCGTCCGGGGCGCGGTGCAGCACGTTCTGATAAAGTTGCGTCGCATAGCCGGTGTTGTCGAGTGCCCCGTATTTGCGCATGAACTCGCCCGAAGCCACAAAAGTCTGCGCGAGCTGCACCGGCGTCAGCCCATTTTGCAGCGCGGTCGAGAATAGCGCCAGCCCCGGCCCGTCCGGCGTCCGGTTCAGCGCCGCCTGATACAGCCGCGCCGCCTCCGCGTCGTTCCTGTCCCCGGCTACCGGCAGCAGGTTCGTGCGGTTCTCCGGTGCTGTTGGCGATGCCCACCAGCGCGTCGCCCCGGCTGGTGCCATTGTTATAAGAGTCCTCTCTGATTGGGGTTATTGGGGTCAAGCGGTATCTGCGGCTCACTGCTCCAGTTTTCGATTTTGCCGGTGGGTTGATCGTGTTCAGTCGCGCCCGTAGCCGCGTGGCGGTTCGATTTCGGCGAGATTGGTGAGG
>JANXTF010000148.1 GCA_025352565.1 Rhodospirillales bacterium
AACCTCCGAGTCGGTTGCCGCCCCAGGAGTCAGACATTCCCCGCTTCGGGAATCCCCTTTCTCGTCAGCCGCTTCACTTCACTCCGCCTGTGTTGCAGCACAGACTCAGTTCAGCATATCCGGTAGCATTGAACAGCCTTGCGCTATAGGCAGTGCGTCAGGCTCAATCCCCCGTCGCGCGCATCTCCGCCGGCGCGTTGCCAACCAGGGCCATGGCGCTTCCGATCAACGCAACGTGGGAGAAAGCCTGCGGGAAATTGCCGACCAGGCGGCGTGCGCGCGGGTCGTATTCCTCGGATAGCAGCCCGAGATCGTTGCGCAGCGTCATGAGGCGTTCGAACAGCGCGCGCGCCTCCGCGAGCCGGCCCTGCTGCACGTAGTTGTCGCACAGCCAGAAGCTGCAGGCGAGAAAAGCGCCCTCCCCCGCCGGCAGGCCATCCGCGCCCGATTCCGTGCGATTGCGCAGCACGAAACCGTCGCGCAGCAATTCGCCCTCGATGGCGGCGAGCGTGAAGCGGATGCGCGGGTCCTCGGGCGGCAGGAAGCCCATCAGCGGGATCAGCAGCAGGCTGGCGTCCAGTTCCTTCGAGCCATAGCTCTGCACGAAGCTGCCGCGTTCGGCGTCGTAGCCGCGCGCGCAGATGTCGGCGTGCATGTGGTCGCGCAGCGCGCGCCAGCGGTCCAGCGGGCCGTCCAGCCCATGCTCCTCGGCGCTGCGGATGGTGCGGTCGAGCGCCACCCACGCCATGACCTTGGAATGGGTGAAATGGCGCGGCTTCCCCCTCACCTCCCACAAGCCCTCGTCCGGCTGGTCCCAAATTTTCTCCAGGTGCTCCACGATGTTGGTCTGCACGGCCCAGCCCGCCTCGGGCAGCTGCAATCCCCCGGCGCGGGCTTGGTGCAGCGCGTCCATCAGCTCGCCGAACACATCCAGCTGCACCTGCTCATGCGCCGCGTTGCCGATGCGGACCGGGGAGGCGCCCTGGTAGCCGGGCAGCCAGCCGGCCTGCCATTCCTGCAACCGCCGCTCGCCGGCGATGCCGTACATGATCTGCAACTGGTCCGGGCTGCCGGCCACGCTGCGGAGCAGCCAGGCGGCCCAGGACCTGGCTTCGTCGAAATAGCCGTTATGCATGAATGCCAGCAGCGTGATGGTGGCGTCGCGCAGCCAGCAATAGCGGTAGTCCCAATTCCGCCCGCCGCCCAACTGCTCAGGGAGCGACGTAGTGGGGGCGGCCACGATGCCGCCGGTCGGCGCGTAGGTGAGCGCCTTCAGCGTGATGAGCGACCGCTTCACCGCCGCCGCCGCCGGACCTTCGTGGTTGCAGCGTCCGGACCACTCCCGCCAATACGCCGCCGTGCGCGCCAGCGCGGCGGCGGCGTCGACAGCGGCGGGAATTGCCTCGTGGCTGGGCGCGTAGCTGAGCACGAACGGCACGCTCTCGCCCTCGGCCACGGTGAATGCGGCCACCGTCCGCATGTCGCGGCCCACCAGATCGACCGGCGCGCGAAGCACCACCATGTCCGGTCCGGCGATAGCGGTGATGCCGCCTTCCTCCAACCGGCTGACCCACGGGACGATCGAGCCGTAATCGAAGCGCAGGACCAGTTCCATGGTCATGGCCACGCTGCCGCGCAGGCCGCGCACGAGGCGGATTAGGGTGCAGGTCGGCGAGCCCGTCGGCATGAAGTCGATCAGCGCCACTTCGCCCTCCGCCGTCGCGAAACGGGTTTCGAGGATAACCGAGCCATCCTGGTAGGCGCGGGTGATGGTCGCGTCGGCCACGGGCGCGATCGCCCAGCGGCCGTTCTCGGCGGTGCCGACCAGACCGGCGAAGCATGCCGCGCTATCGAAGCGGGGCCAGCACAGCCAATCGATCGAGCCGGCGCGGCTCACCAGGGCGGCGGAGCAACAATCGCCGATCAGGCCGTAATCCTCGATCGCGGCGGCTTCATCGTGGTGTGGTGCCATGCCTGGGTCCGTTCGGGCTCAGCCGGGTTCGTGGGACAGCCATTCGCGGAGCAGCGCGGTCGTGGCCTCGGGCTGCTCCATGGGCGGCAGGTGCCCGGCATCCGCGATCAACGCCAGACGCGCCCCTGGGATTGCCGCCGCCATCTCGCGCGACAATTCGGGCGGCGTCAGCTGGTCTGCCTCGCCCACCAGCACCCAGGTCGGCACGGCGATCGCGGCCAGATGGGGCCTGCTGTCGGCGCGGTTCAGGATGGCCGTTTGCTGGCGCAGGAACGCCGCCTTGCCGACCCGGGCGGCCATCAGCATCACCTCCCCCGCCAGGGCCTCGTCGGCGACGCGATCGGGGTGCAGCAGGCTGGGGAGCAAACGCGAAGTGACGCCGTTGAAGCGGTTGCCGCGCGTCATCGCCATCAGGCCGCGACGGTGGCGGGCTTGGTCGGGCGTGTCGGGCCGGGCGCGGGTGTCCATGAGACACAGACGCGCGACCCTCCCGGGGGCCGCGCGCATCAGCGCCAGGGCCACGTAGCCGCCCATCGACAGGCCGCACAGGGCGAAGCGGTCCGGCGCGTCCGCCAGCGTGCGGGCCACCATCGCGGCGATGGCGTCATCCTGCGTGAGGTCGGCCACGAGGCACGCATGGTCGGCCGACAGCGCCGCGACCTGGTCGCGCCACAACCGCGCGTCGCACAGCAATCCCGGAAGAAACAGCACTGGAAGCGACATGGCACCTATTCCCTCGAACGTTTGCGGCCGGAAAAGCTTGACTTTCGGGCCTCTATTTCTGATATCCCGCCGTGCGACGCGCAACCTGCGCGGCCGCGTCGGCGCAGCGTACTCGCGCGCCTGCCACGAGAGCACAGGCAACTTGATCGACACCATACCGATGCCCGACACCGTCCCCACCGACGCGGAGCTTCCGCACGCTTCGTTGCCGTTCGTCGAGGACGCCACCGAACCCGCCGAGGAAGCCCGGTCGGCGGAGGACGGGCATGAACCGGAGGACGGGCATAACGCGGACGACAGACATGACGATGAGTCCGAGCCCGACGAGCCGCGCAACGGCTTTGCCGATCTCGGCCTGTCCGAGCCGATCCTCAAGGCCGTGGCCGAGATGGGCTACCTGATCCCGACCCCGGTGCAGGCCCAGGCGATCCCGTTCGTGTTGATGAACCGCGACGTGCTCGGCTGCGCCCAGACCGGCACCGGCAAGACCGCCGGCTTCACCCTGCCGATGCTCGATATCCTCTCCGGCTCGCGCGCCCGCGCCCGGATGCCGCGCAGCCTGATCCTGGAGCCCACGCGCGAACTGGCGCTCCAGGTGGCCGAGAACTTCGTCAAATACGGCAAGTACCTCCAGCTGAAGCACGCGCTGATCATCGGCGGCGAGAGCATATCCGACAGAAGGATCTGCTGATGAAGGGGGTCGATGTGCTGATCGCCACCCCGGGCCGCCTGATCGACATGTTCGAGCGCGGAGGCATGTTGTTGACGGACTGCAAGATCCTGGTGATCGACGAGGCCGACCGGATGCTCGACATGGGGTTCATCCCCGATGTGGAACGCATCGTCGCGATGCTGCCAAAAAACCGCCAGACGCTGTTTTTCAGCGCCACGATGGCCAAGGAAGTCCGCAAGCTGGCGGACGCGTTCCTCGACAATCCCAAGGAGATCACGGTCTCCAAGCCGGCGACGGTGGCGACCACCATCACGACGGGCATTGTGCTGGTGGCCGAGCAGGACAAGCGCGAGGCGCTGCGCCGGCTCATCCGCAGCGAGGAAGTGCAGAACGCGCTTATCTTCTGCAACCGCAAGCGGGACGTCGACATCCTCAACAAATCCCTTTCGCGCCACGGTTTCAGTGTGGGCGCGCTGCATGGCGACATGGCGCAGCCGGTGCGCTTCTCCACGCTGGAGAAGTTCAAGAACAACGAGATCCGCCTGCTTTGCTGCAGCGACGTGGCCGCGCGCGGGCTCGACATCGGCGGATTGAGCCATGTGTTCAACTTCGACGTGCCGATCCATGCCGAGGATTTCGTCCATCGCATCGGCCGCACCGGCCGTGCCGGGCGGGAGGGCCATGCCTACACGCTGGCCACGCCCGATGACCGGATGGCCGTGGAGGCGATCGAGAAGCTGACCGGGGCACCCATCCCGCGCATGACCATTCCTGGGCTCGACGTGGTGCAGTGGTCCGAGGGCGACGGGCGCCGTCGTGGCCGCGGCGGTGCCCGGGGTGCGGCTCCCAAGCGGGGCGCCGCCGAGCCGCGCGTGCGTGAGCCGCGCCGCGTGGAGCCGAAGCCCGAGCCGGTGGACGTGGTCGAGGCGCAAGCCCCCGCACCGCGCCCCGCCCGCGCGCCGCGCAACCGTGCGGAGCGCGCGGCACCCCGGCCGATCGAGGCCCCCGCCCACGCCCCCGCGCCGGCGCTTACGCGTGAGCCGGTGCGTGCGCGCGAGCCGCGCCGTGACGAGGGCCGTCGCGAGCACCGCCCGGACGACCTCGGGCCGCGCGTGGCCGGGTTCGGCGACGACGTGCCCGCCTTCATGCTGGTCGCGGCCCGTTCCAACCGGCAGAATGCGCGGATCGAGGAAACGGAGGTCGAGGCATGAACGATATCGTCCAGATCGCGCCCGAAGCCGCGCACAAGCCGGCGGCGAAAGGAAAATTCACGCCGTTCCAGTGGGACGACGCGCTGCGGCTGGACCGGCAGTTGAGCGAGGACGAGCGCGCCATCCGCGACGCAGCCCATGATTACTGCCAGGAGAAGCTGTTCCCGCGCGTGCTGATGGCCAACCGGCACGAGACATTCGACCGCGAGATCATGAACGAGATGGGGGCCATGGGCTTCCTCGGCGCCACCCTCGACGGCTATGGCTGCGCCGGCGTCAACTACGTGTCCTACGGCCTGATCGCGCGCGAGGTCGAGCGTGTGGACAGCGGCTATCGCAGCGCGTTCTCGGTGCAATCCTCGCTGGTGATGTATCCGATCTACGCCTTCGGGTCCGAGGCGCAGCGCCAGAAATACCTGCCCAGGCTGCAATCCGGCGAATTCATCGGCTGCTTCGGCCTGACCGAACCCGATGCCGGCTCCGATCCCGCATCCATGCGCACACGGGCGAAAACCGTGGATGGCGGATATCTGTTGAGCGGCTCGAAAACCTGGATCAGCAACGCGCCGATCGCCGACGTGTTCGTGGTGTGGGCGAAGGACGATGCCGGCGACATCCGCGGTTTCATCCTGGACAAGGGCATGGCCGGGCTTACCGCGCCCAAGATCGAGGGCAAGTTCAGCCTGCGCGCGAGCGTCACCGGCATGATCATGATGCAGGACGTGTTCGTGCCGGCGGAGAACATGCTGCCGAACGTGAAGGGCCTGCGCGGGCCGTTCAGCT
This sequence comes from Rhodospirillales bacterium, assembly GCA_025352565.1. Taxonomy (GTDB): domain Bacteria; phylum Pseudomonadota; class Alphaproteobacteria; order Acetobacterales; family Acetobacteraceae; genus JANXTF01. Next base: position 5,363 of record JANXTF010000148.1, read on the forward strand.
GCCTCAACAATGCGCGGTACGGCATCTCGTGGGGTGCCTTGGGCGCCGCCGAGTTCTGCTGGCACGCGGCGCGCGACTACACCATGCAGCGCATGATGTTCGGACGGCCTCTGGCGGCGACTCAGCTGGTCCAGAAGAAGCTCGCCGACATGCAGACCGAGATCACGCTGGCGCTGCAATCGGTGCTGCAACTCGGCCGGCTGATGGATGCCAACGACGCGGCACCCGAGATGATCAGCCTGTGCAAGCGCAATTCCTGCGGCAAGGCGCTCGATATCGCCCGCGTCGCCCGCGACATGCACGGCGGCAACGGCATCTCCGACGAGTACCACGTGATCCGCCATGCGATGAACCTCGAATCGGTGAACACCTACGAGGGCACGCATGACGTCCACGCGCTGATCCTCGGCCGCGCCCAGACAGGCCTTTCGGCATTCGGCGCGTAACCGCGCGCATCGACCGCGTCGGCGCCGACGGTGACGGCGTTGCCACGATCGACGGGCAGGCGATCCATGTTCCGTTGACGCTGCCGGGCGAGCTGGTCGATATCGACCTCGCGGGCACGCGCGGCGCGGTGCTGTGCATCACCGAGGCGAGCGCCGACCGGGTCGATGCCCCCTGCCCGCATTTCGGCGCCTGCGGCGGATGCAATTTGCAGCATTGGCGCGACGAGTCTTACGTGGCCTGGAAGACCGAGGCGCTGGCCATGGCGTTGGCGCGCGCGGGCTACGACGCGGGCACGTTGCCGGCGATGGCGCGGACGCCGCCGGGCGCCCGCCGCCGGGTCGATCTCGCGGTGCGGCGCGAAGGCCCCCGCGTCTCGGTCGGGCTGCATGGGCTGCGCAGTTCCGGCGTGGTGGACTGGGAGACCTGCCTGGTGTGCCACCCGGCACTGGTCGGGCTGCTGCCGAAATTGCGGCGCGTGCTGAACAGCCTGCAGGCGCTGAACCGCGAGGGCTCGGCAATCTGCAACCTCGCCGATAACGGCATCGATATTCTGCTCCGCACGGACGCGGCACTCACCAGCGGCGACCGCACGCGGCTTGCCGCGTTCGCCGCTGCGAGCAATGTCGCGCGCGTGTCGTGGGCGATGGGGCAAGGCCCGACGGAATCGGCCGCCACGCTGCAGGCGCCCGAGATCGCGCTCTCGGGCGTGACGGTGCGGCCGGCGCCCGGCGCGTTCCTCCAGGCGTCACCGCAAGGCGAGGCCGCCATCATCGCCGCCGTGCGCGCGGGGTTGCCGGCAAAGGGGCGGGTGGCCGATCTTTACGCCGGCTACGGCACCATCACCCACGCCATCGCGGTCACGCACCGCGTTTCGGCCTTCGAGGGCGACGCCGAGGCTGCCGCGTCGCTCAAGCGCAGCGGCATGGCTGTCGAGCACCGCGACCTGGTGCGGCGACCTTTGCTGGGACGCGACCTGAAGGCCTTCGCGGCCGTGGTGCTGGACCCGCCGTTCGGCGGCGCCGCGACCCAGCTCGCCGAGATCGCCGCCGCGAAGGTTGCCCGTGTGATCTACGTGAGTTGCAATCCGGCCGCATTGGCCCGCGACGCGCGCATCCTGCGCGACGCGGGATACACGATGCTGGCTGCGACGCCGATCGACCAGTTCCTGTGGTCGGCACGGCTCGAGGCGGTGGTGGTGTTTGACCTGCCGCGAAGGCCGATCAAGCCCCGCGCAGCTTGAACCGTTGCAGCTTGCCGGTCTCGGTGCGCGGCAAGGCGGCCATGTATTCGATGGCGCGGGGATATTTGTAGGGCGCGATCTCGGCTTTGGCGAAATCCTGCAACGTCTTCGTCATCGCGGCGTCGCCCACGAAGCCGGGCGCCAGCACGATGAAGGCCTTCACGATGTGGCCGCGCTCGGCGTCGGGCGCGCCCACCACGGCGCATTCCGCGACCGCCGGGTGCAGCAGCATCACGCTTTCGATTTCGGGACCGGCAATGTTGTAGCCGGCACTCACGATCATGTCGTCCGAGCGCGCCTGGTACCAGAAATAGCCATCGGCATCGCGCAAATAGGTGTCGCCGGTCATGTTCCAGCCGTTCTGGACGTAGATTTTCTGCCGCTCGTCGGCGAGGTAGCGGCACCCGGTCGGGCCGCGCACGGCGAGGCGGCCGGGGGTGCCGTCGGGCACCTCGTTTCCCAGCGCATCGACCACTCGCGCCTCGTAACCAGGCACCGGGCGGCCGGTGCTGCCGGCCCGGGCATCCGCGGCGCGGTCGGCGATGAAGATATGCAGCATCTCGGTGGAGCCGATGCCGTCCATGATGCGGATGCCGGTGGCGCGCTCCCACGCATCGAAGGTGGCGCGCGGCAGGGTCTCGCCGGCGGAGACGCATTTGCGCAGGCTGGAGAGGTCCCGCCCGGCCATCTTGGCGAGGATGGCGCGGTATGCGGTGGGGGCGGTGAAGCAGATCGTCGCGCGATGCGACTCGATGCCCGCCATCAGCGCGTCGGGCGCGGGCTTTTCCAGCAGGATGGTCGAGGAGCCGCCGTACAGCGGGAACAGCAGCATCCCACCCAGGCCGAAGGTGAAGGCCAGAGGCGGCGAACCGATGAAACGGTCCTCGGGACCGGGCCGCAGGACGTGGCGCGCGTAGCTGTCGCAGGTGGCCAACAGGTCGCGGTGGGTGTGCATCGTGCCCTTCGGCACGCCGGTAGTGCCGGAGGTGAAGGCGATCAGCGCCACATCGAGGGCTTCGGTGTCATGCGCCGCGAAGACCGGCGAGGCGTTTTCGAGCATCGCCTCCAGCCCGTCCGGCGCGGCGGTGTTGAACATGACGACATGCCCGAGACCCGGCGCCGCGGCGCGGGCGACGAGCATCCCGTCGGCCAGACTCGCGTCGCACAGGGCCAGCGCGATGCGCGCCTTCTCGATGGGGTGGCCCAGTTCGCGCGCCCGCAGCATCGGCATGGTGCCGACCGCGATGCCGCCGGCCTTCAGCACGGCCAGGTAACACGCCGCCATCATGGGGTTGTTGGCCGAGCGCAGCAGCACCCGCCCGCCCGGGATCAGCCCGAGACGACCCACCAGCACGTTGGCGATCCGGTTCACCACCGCCGCCAGTTCGGCATAGGTGAAGCACAGCTTGTCTCCGATCAGGCATGGCCGGCCGCCATGTCCCGCGTCCACCCAGCGATCCAGCAGCACCGAGACGGCGTTGAGCCGGGGCGGATACTGGAACTCGGGGCGGTCGAGCAGGAAGTCGGGCCATAATTCGCGTGGCGGGAGATTGTCCCGCGCGAAATGGTCGACCGCGAAACGATCGACCGCCTTGGCGTCTGTCATGATGATCCTGCCCCGCCAGATGGTTGCAGCCTAAAAGACCGCTCCGCCACGGGTCAACTTCACCGCCTATAATCCGCGTTCGCGTTTGATGCGGTCCCATGCGGCGTTGATGCGGGCGACCTTGTCGCTGGCGCGGGCGACGAATTCGGCCGGCACGCCGCGGCCGGCGAGGCTGTCGGGATGGTTCTCGCGCACCAGCTGCTTCCAGGCGGCGCGCAGTTCCTCGCCGTTGAGCGAGGGAGACACGCCGAGGATCGCATACGGGTCCTCGCCCTGGGACGCGGCGGCACGGGGCGGCACGGTGCCGCTGGCGCGTTCCCAGGCGGCGACGTCGAGGCCGAAGCCGCGCCAGACGTTTTCCAGGAAGCCGCGCTCGCCAACCGTGATCGGCTTGTCGGCCCGCGCGATGGCGAACAGGGCGGCGAGCACATCCTCCAACATGCCCCGGTTATCCTCGAACGCGGCGCCGAGCTGGTCGGCATAAAGCTGGTAGCCGGCCGGGCTGTCCTTTGCCTGATCGAACAGGCGGCCGATGTCGCGCACGGAGCCGGGCGGGATACGGAACGCGCGCTTGAACGCGTCGATCTCCGCGCGGACCACCGGTCCATCGGCCTTGGCGAGCTTGGCCGCCAGCACCACCACCGAGACGGCGAACATCTGGTCGCGCCGCGCGAGCAGGGCGGCGGACCCCGGCATGGGCAGTTGCGGAAGCTTCATGCCGGCAAGGCCGCCATTCTCGGCCGCGTGGCCCAGGGCCGCCCCCACCACGGCGCCGAACGGGCCGCCCATGGCGAAGCCCGCAACACCGCCGATGATCCTGCCCCAGATGCTCATGGGCGCGAGGTTACCACACGCGACGGGAACGCCGGATCAGCGCAGATTCTGCCCGAAGAATTCCAAGGTGCGATCCTGCGCCTCGCGGGCGTCGCGCGCGCTGTAGCTGCCGCGTTCGTCGCAGCCGAAGCCGTGCCCAGCGCCGTCATAGACAAAGACCTCGACGCCGGGCTGGGCCTCGCGGATGGCGCGCACGTCGAGCATGGGGATGGAGGCGTCCAGCACGCCGAAATGGAGTTGAACCGGGCAGTTCGGCACCTCGGTACGCGTGGCGGCGATGCCGCCGCCGTACCAGCCGACGGCGGCGGAGAAGGTTTTCGTGCGGGTGGCGCCGAGCCATGCGAGGGTGCCGCCCCAGCAATAGCCGACGATGCCGATCTTCATGCCGCCCAATGCGGCGGCGGCGGCCGCGATGTCGGCCATGACGGCGGCGTCGCTGATCTTCGCCCGCAGCGCGAGGCCGCGCTGCACGTCGTCGGGCGTATAACCGAGCTGGACGCCCCGTTCGGTGCGGTCGAACAAGGCGGGCGAGACGACGGCGTAGCCCTTCTCGGCGAAGGCGTCGCACACATGGCGCATGTGGTGGTTGACGCCGAAAATCTCCTGCACGACCACGAGGCCGTGGGCTGCGTCATCGGGCCCCGCGCGGTAGGCCGAGAAGCTGTGGCCGTCGGCGGCCGTGAGTGTGATGTCGCCCATGATGCTCTCCATGCGCTTGACCTGGCGTCGCGCGGCGGCAGGATGCCGGGATGGGCGAAATCGTCAACCTCCGGCGGGTGAAGAAGCGGCGGGCGCAAGACGACGCGGCGCTGGCGGCGGAGGCCGCGCGGGCGAAGCACGGCCGGACGAAGGCGGAGCGGCAGGCTCAGGCGCTGGAGGATGCGCGGGCGAAGCGGGCGCTGGATCAGGCCAGGCTGGAGCAATGATGGAGCGGTCGCGGATGGCCTGCCAGTCCGGCGCGGTGCCGCGATCGTTGCGCAGGGCCAGGCAGAGCGCGCTGTCGTTCTCGACCATGAGGATGCCGAGGGATGCCAGCCGCGCGATACTCCGAGGATCGGCGGCGAGCTTGCGCAGGCTCGTAATGCGCCAGCATTCGCGCAGGATCGCGGCCTCGGGACCGGTCAGCCGGTGCGTGCTTACCGGCCAGCACGGCCGGCGGTCGCGCACCGTGACCGTGTCGCCGTCATCCGCCATGGCGAGGCCGGCATCGGCGGCGCGGGCCGACCAGGCTTCGCAGGCGCTCCCGATCTCGGCGAGGCTCGCTGCGTCGGGGCCAGCAGCGTCGGGGCGAGAGGCATCCGATACGATTTGAAAATGGTAGGCCAGACGCCGGACGATTTCCGGGGCGAAGGGATAGACGTGGGCATAGGCGGCGTTGGGCTCGACGCGGATGTCGAAGCGATCCGGATCGTTGAAATACGGGCTGAACCGGTCGGCGCGGACCGGCCAGAACGCCGATGGCGCCTGGAGATGGATGAGGTGGCGCATGGTTTCGCGCATCTCGCCGTACTGCGCCGCGGTCTCGCCAGGGAAGCCGTGGAGCAGGTTCCATTCGACGTACAGGCCGTATTCGGCGGCGAGCTTCAGCGTCTGCGCGTTCTGCAGCCGGGTGACGCCCTTGTTCATCATGGCGAGAATCCGCGTGTCGAGCGACTCGATGCCGGGCTGGATCTTGGTGATGCCGGCGGACGCCAGCAGCGGGAAATGCTCCGGGCGCAGGTTGCTTTTGAGTTCGTAATAGACGGTGAGCGCCTCGGGCAAGGTCGCCAGCATCGGCAGCAGCGTGGTGAAATAGCGGTGGTCGAGAATGGCATCGACGTTGACGAGGTCGGTGCCGTGGGCACGGGCGAGAGCCGCGATTTCCTCGAACGCGCGAACCGGGGATTTGCTGCGGAAGGCCATGGACAGGCCATTGATGCCGCAGAAGGTGCAATGGTGCTTCTCGCCCCACCAGCAGCCGCGTGAGGTCTCGAACAGGGCGACCGGCGGATGGAACTGACGCGCCACCTCGGACGCCGCGTGCTGGGCGAAGAAATCGGAAAAATCGGGGTACGGCAGCGCGTCCATGTCGCGCACGAGGCTGGGGGCGAGGGTTTCGGCGTAAGGCGAGCCACGGCGCAGAAGGCCGGGAAGTTCGGGCAGCGGCTCGCCGTCCAGCCATGCCTCGGCGAAATCGGGGAAGGTGGTGTCGCTCTCATCGGTGCAGACCAGGTCGATGAAGTCGAACTGGCGGAGCAGCTCCACGCCCATCTCGCCACGGCAATTGGCGCCGCCGAACACGATCAGGGTTTTGGGGTGACGCTGCTTGATGCGGCGGGCGAGTGCCAGGGACGCGGTGTTCTGCTGGAACGAGGTGGTGAAGCCGACGATGCCGTAAGCGGACCACGCGATGTTCGCCGCGCATTCGTCGAGGAAGAGAGACGCGTGACGGCGGGCGTCCATGATGGCGGCGATGCGTTCGGCGGTGAAATGTCCGGGGTGCTCGCGGGCGAACACATCGGTGAAATAGGACAGGTCGGTGTCCCATCCATCGGGCGGCGTGGCGCCGATGTATGGCGCGAACACCCACTCGCCGACGAGCGCGTGGTAGGTTTCCGACGACATCACGAGGTCATGCGCGACGGCGCCGATGCGGTCGGCGAAATTCAGATAGAGGTAGTGGATGTCCGACGCGATGCCGCGCCGGTGCAGCGCGGCCTTGAGCAGGCTGAGGCCGATCGCGGGATAGCTGAGCGCCGAGAAAGGAAGGGCCGCGAAGCCGATGCGACGCGGCCCCATCCGCTACATGTCGCCGGCGAGCTTGATCGGGTCGTGCGTCTTGGTGGTCTTGATTTCGCCAGCGGCGTGATCGAAGCCCTTGGTCTTCAGCAACTCGAAGAACTTCACCGAGGATGGGTTGGCCTCGAAGCCGAGGTTCTGCAGCGTGGCCGCCGTGTCCGACATGAGCTTGGCCCGCAGTCCCGCATCGAGCATGGCCTTGCCGAGCAGCTCGGTCAGGTCGGCATGGGTCATCGTCTTCAGGGTCGCCATTCTGGTTTCCTCCGTTGTCAGGCTTGCACAGGCTCGGCGACACCGGCGGCGTGCCAGGCCATCGCGAGATCGCTGTATAGGCGATACGCCGCCGCGCGGGAACTCCTTGCGTCGTCGAATCGGTGCGCCAGCGTGTTCACCCTTGCGAGATCGGCATGGCCATGGGCGATTTCGGGGCGCATGCCGGTTTGTTCGGCGCGCGCCATGGCTTGGCGGATCGCCGCCTCCCCCCCGGCGTCGCCGCGTGCGGCCAGGGCGCGGCCGAGACTGCGCCCGGCGAGCACCTCGACGGGTGCCAGGCCGCGCGCCGTCGCGATGTCGCGTGAAGCGGAGGCGATCTCGACCGATGCGTCGATGTCGCCGGCTGCGAGGTGCATCGCCGCGAGCACGGCGGAGCACCACGCATCGAACACCACGAGGCCCTGCGCGCGGCTATGGGCGATGGCGTCCGACAGCACGCGCCCGGCGTCGTCGAAGCGGCCGCAGGCGACGTAGGCCGAACCAAGAAAGCGGGCGATCGAAGACACCAGCACGCGGATGCGGCCGTCGATGGCGCCCTGCATGGCGCGCTCCAGCGGGATCAGCGCCAGCGCGGGATCGCCGTGCGACAGCAGCCTCACACCCTCCGAAAGCTGGGCGTAGCTGAGGTCGTAGGGCCGCGCCGTGAGGGTCGCGATGGCGTTGGCGGCGTCGGACATCGTGCCGGCATCCTCGAAGCGGCCGGACAGCGAAAGGGCGTTGGCGAGGCAGCAGAGATACAGCACGGAGGTGGTGCCGGTGGTGCCGGACGTGCCGTGTTCGCGCGCATCGATCACCTGTTGGGCCTCCGGCTCCAGCAGCGCGATCGCGGCGGCGAGGTCGCCCTGGAAGGAATAGGCCTGGGCGAGCGCGAAGCGGGCGTTCATCAGCACCGGCAGGTCGCCGGCTGCCTCGGCGATGCGCAGGCCCGCGCGGCCGGCCAGAACCGCATCGTCCATCTGGCCGACCAGGGCGCGGATGTTGGCCTGGCTCACGTTGATGAGCAGCAGGCGGCGATGATCCCGCAGCGTGCGCGCCAGGGCCTCGGCTCGGTCGAGATGGGTGAGGATGCGCGGCAGCTCGGCGGTGGAGGCCAGGGCCACGCGCAGGCCAAGATGGATCTCGATCGCGTCGTCGGCGTGGGGACCGGGATCGGGCAACTTGTCGTAGATGGCGAGCGCCTGCTCGAAGAAGCCGATCGCCATGTGGTGCGCCGCGTGCGCGTTGGCGCGCTGGCCGGCCTTGGCCAGATAATGCACCGCGCGGTCGAGGTCGCCGGCCTTCAGCGCGTGTTCGGCGAGACGCTCGGTGAATTCGCCGAGGCGGTCGGCGTAGCGGCTCTCGATCGCGCGCAGCACGCGGCCATGCAGCACCCGGCGATGGCGCTGCAGCAGGCCCTCATAGGTCACCGCCTGTGTCAGCGCGTGCTTGAACACGTAGCTGGTGTCAGCCGCGACGTGGGCGGGGAACAGGAATTCGTGGGCGAGCACGAGATCGAGATCGACGTCGATCCGGTGCTCCGACAATTCGGCGACGAGGGCCAGCACGGAGCGCGGGATGTCCATGCCGATCACGGAGGCGAGTTGCAGCAGGCTGCGCGATTGCGGCGGCAGCGCGTCGATGCGGGAAGCGATGACGGCCTGCACGGAATCGGGGATCTGGATGGCGTCGATCGGCCGCAGCAGGCGGCGCGGGAGGTCGGACGAGACGACGCCGGTTTCGACCAGCATCCGCGCGGTCTCTTCGAGGAACAGCGGCGTGCCGCCGGTGCGCGCGATCAGCAGGGTGCGCAGGGGAGCCAGCGCCGCCTCGTCGCCCACGAGGTTGCGGAGCAGGCGGTCCGACGCCGCGTCATCGAGCGGCGCAAGCTGGATGAGCGAGAAGCTGCTGCGATGCACGGGGGCCGCGTAGCTCGGGCGGAACGTGGCGAGCAGCAGGATGCGCGCGCGGGCAAGGCTTTCGACCATGGCGTCGAGCACGACCTGGCTTTCAGGGTCGATCCAGTGCAGGTCTTCGCAGACGACCAGCAGCGTTTCCTGCCCGGCGGCCGGCGCGATGATGTCGCGCATGGCGGCGGCGACCGCGCGGCGGCGCTGGACGGGTTCGAGTGCGGACCATTCACGGTCCTGGTCGGAGGCAAGGCCGAGCAGGAAGCGCAACGCGGGCAGATGACGCGCATGCGGGCTGCCGGACAGCCTGCGCTCCATCGTCTCGCGCGGATCGGACGAAAGATCGGACGAAAGATCGGACGAAAGATCGGACGAGGGATCGGCGTCTTGCGCCGTGAGCCACGCGCGCACCAGCGACGATATCAGCAGGAACGGCGTCTCGATGTCGTGCGGCGCGGCGGCGGCGCGCAGGACGCGGGAGCCGCCGGGAACGGTGCGGAGGAATTCGTGGACGAAGCGGGATTTGCCGTTGCCGGGATCGCCCACGATGCCGACGACCTGGCCCCTGCCATCGGCCGCGCGCAGGCGGGCACGTTCGACCTGCGCCAGCTCCGCCTCGCGGCCGACGAAGCCGGAAAGCTCGCGCGACGCGGCGCGGATCGCCCAGCGGTCACGCGTGAGGGGGGGACCGAGCAGGCGGAACAGCGGCAGCAGGGCGTCGAAGCCCTTGATGCGGTGGGTGCCGAGCTTTTCGGCGGCGATGTTGCCGCCGGCGAGGCGCCACGTGGTCGCGGACAGACATGCGGTGCCGACGGCGGCGAATTCCTCGAGCCGGCGGGCGAGATGGGCGGTGGCGCCGACCACGTCGTAATCGACCGACATGTCGTTGGCGACGGAGCGCACGAGCACCTGGCCGGAATGGATGCCGATGCGGATTTCAATCGCGCCGTCGGACATGGCGCGGATGGCTTCGAGCATGGTCCAGGCGGCGAGGCAGGCCTGAGCCGCATGGTCCTCCTGCGCGATGGGCGCGCCGAACAGCACCATGATCCCGTCGCCCTGCACGCGGTTGACGGTGCCGCCATGCTTACGGGCGCCCTCGATCATGGCCTGCAGTCCGGGCTCGAGGCGGGCCATCGCCTCCTCGGGATCGAGGTCGCGGATCAGCGCAAGCGAGCCGCGGATATCGGCGAACATGACGGTGAGCAGCTTGAGTTCGCCGGAATCGAGTTCGAGGCGGGCACGGTGCGCCGGCAGCAGCGGCGGCGGCGCGTGGGCAGCAACGAGACCCTTGCCGCAGCGGCCGCAGAAGCGGGCGGCGGGGCGGTTTGGGTGGCCGCAATCGGCGCAGCCGCGCGCGAGCGGGGCGCCGCAGGAGTCGCAATGCGCGTGTCCGTCCGGGTTGGCCACGCCGCAGGACAGGCACTCTATCATGGCCGGGCACTTTCGATGGCGTAAGGTTTCTGTAGCATGGATCGCAGGGGGCGGGCGTGCCAAGACGAGGGCGCCGAAGCCAGAGGAAACCCGCCATGCCACCGGATGTCGCACCGCACGCCGCCCGCCACAATGCCCGCCGCGACGCGCAAGATCGGCGAGATATCGTGTATGCGCCGGCGACCGGTTACGTGCCCGAGGAGGCCGCACTCGCGCGGTATGCCGATCTCGGCCTGCCGTTACACGACCAGGGGGACGAGTTCTCCTGTACCGGGTTCGGGCTGGCCGCGGTGGTGGATCACGGCTTGCGGCGGCGCGAGGAAGCGGAGGGGCTGCGGCCGGCGAGCCCGCGCATGTTGTACGAGATGGCGCGGCTATACGACGGCGTGGCGGACCCCGACCACAAGGGCTCGACGCCGCGCGGGGCGCTGAAGGGGTGGCACAAGCATGGCGTGTGCGGGTGGAATGCGTGGCCGTACCAGGCCGATGTGCTGGACCGGGAACTGACGGCGGCGCGCGCGGCGGATGCGGTGCTGCGGCCGCTGGGCGGCTATCACCGGGTGCCGGGCAAGGACGTGGCGGCACTGCGGGCGGCGATTTTTCATGAGGGGATCGTCTACGTCACCGCCGATGTGCATGAGGGGTGGCATCGCGTGGCTGCGGACGGGGTAATCGGCTTTCCCGCCACGATGCGCGGCACCCATGCCTTCGTGCTGATCGGCTACGATGCCGGCGGGTTCTGGCTGCAGAACTCGAAGGGGACCGGCTGGGGCCGGGGCGGCTACGGGTATCTCAGCGAGGCGGACTGGCTGGCGAACGGGCAGGATGCGTGGGTGGCAAGGCTGCATCGCTGAACGGCGCGAAGGCGGCCGCGAGGGCTTCGTAGATCGGCCGCTTGAACGGGACCGCGAGGGTGGGGAGTTCGGACAGGGTCGCCCAGCGCCAGGCGTCGAATTCGGGGTGGGCGTGGCCATCGAGCCTGATGTCGGCATCGGTGCCGCGAAAGCGGAGCGCGAACCAGCGTTGGCGCTGGCCCCGGTAGCGGCCGCCCCAGACGCGCGCGCGCAGGTCGGGCGGCAGGTCGTAGTGCAGCCAGTCGGGATGCTCGGCGAGGATATCCGCGTCGGCCGTGCCGATTTCCTCGTGCAGTTCGCGCAGGATGGCCTGGCGCGGGTCCTCGCCGTCGTCGATGCCGCCTTGGGGGAGCTGCCAGGCTGCTAAGGCCTCGTGCGCCTGGTCCGCGCGGCGGGCGACGAAGACCTGGCCCTGGGCGTTGAACAGGACGGCGCCGACGTTCTGGCGGTAGGGCAGATCGCGGGTCATGGCACCGGGATGGCGATGGCGCTCGCCGGCACCAGGGCGATGCCGCGCTCGGAGAGCGTGGCGGTCCAGGCCGCGATACGGTCGATGGTGACGGGGCGGGGCAGCGAGGCAAGGCCGATGGCGGCGCCGTGGTCGCGGGCGAACTGCTCCAGACGGGCCAGCCGCGTGTCGATCTCCGAGCGGACGGCGGGTTCATCGAGCACGAGGTCGATGCCCCGCGCCACCAGCGCGGCGGGCGCGTCGGCGGGCCGGGAGGCGCCAGTGTCGATGTAGAACAGGCCGCGCCGCGCGAGGGTTTGCAGGATGGGCGCCATGGTGGAACTCGCGGCGAAGCGCTCGCCCCGCAGGCCGTCCGCGGCGTTGGTGACGCCCGCGTAACCGGAGAAGCGGGAGAGCGACCAGTCGAGTCGCCGGGTGTTTTGCGTGGGCGGCGCGCCGATGAGGAGCGCCTGGTTGCCCGGATCGTCCAGCGGATAACCTTGCGGCTCCATCGGCAGCGCCAGCAGGAATTCGTGGCCGTGGGCGCGGATTTCTCCCAGCAGGCGGTCAGGTTTGGCGGCGTACGGGGAGACCACGAAGGTGACGGCGGGCGGCAGCGCGCGCAGGGCTTCCTCGCTGTCGCTGGCCGAGAGGCCGATGCCGCCGAACAGGATGGCGATGCGGGGGCGCGTGTCCGCGGGATCCACGCCGCCGGCATAGGCGCGCATCGGCGCCCGGCCGTCGGCGCCGATGCGCGGCAGGTTGCCGGCTTCGAGCAGGGCGGCGACAGGGCCGGGGATTGGCTGGCCGGGCCGGAGCGGCGCGGGGGGCGCGGGGGTGGACTGGCGGGACGGCTCGGGCACGCGCGGACTGCCGGGCACGGAGGCGGAAGCGGGCTCGGGCCGGGCCGCCTCGGCATGGGCCGCGGCCGCCGCCGGCGGGCGTGGCGCCTCGCCGGGCGGGCCGAGCCATTGCAACGTGGCGGCGCCGAGACCCGCCGCCGCGATCAGCACGATCCAGAAGACCGCGAGGGCGCGGCCCGCGCGGCCTGGTGGCATCATCTAGCGCGAGGCGCGTTTGCTTACGGCCATGGAGCGGACCACGGTCAAGGCCTGCTGCAACTGGAAATCGGTCTCCGGCTTGGTCTGGTCGTAGGCCGGGAAACCCTCGGGCGGCAGCTTGGGAATGTCGCGCGCGATCTGCGGCAGGTCGGTGCGGGGCGGTGCCGATTGCTGCGGCGTGCCGCCGGTGTTCTGGAGTACACGGTTAAGGTCGGCCTCGCGCTCGGGGCCGAAATGCGCGGTTTCCGTGCGGCTGGAGCGCACCTCGATGTCAGGCGTGATGCCGAGGCCCTGGATGGAGCGGCCGGACGGCGTGTAGTAGCGCGCGGTGGTCAGGCGCATGGCCCCGTTGCCCTCCAGCGGGATGACCGTTTGCACCGAGCCCTTGCCGAAGCTGCGGGTGCCGATCACCACGGCGCGGCGATGATCCTGCAACGCGCCGGCGACGATCTCGCTGGCCGACGCCGAGCCGCCGTTGATGAGGACCACGAGGGGCAGGCCGCCGGTGATGTCGCCGTCCTTGGCGTCCCACCTCTGGCTGTCCTCGGTGTGGCGGGCGCGGGTGGAGACGATCTCGCCCTGGGCGATGAAGTCGTCCGACACGGCGACCGCCTGATCGAGCAGGCCGCCGGGGTTGTTGCGCATGTCGAGCACCACGCCGCGCAGACGGTCGCCGCCCTGCTGGCGGAGGGTCTGCATGGCTTTGCGCAGGCCACTTTCGGTCTGCTCGGTGAAGCCGGTCATGCGAATATAGGCGATGTCGTTGCCCTCGAGATGGGATTTGATCACCTGGACCTTGATCACCTCGCGGTTCATCGACAATTCGACCGGCTTGTCGACGCCCTCGCGCTTGATGGTGAGCTTGATGCGGCTGTTGGCGATGCCGCGCATCTTGTCCACCGCGTCGTTCAGGCTCAGGCCCTGCACGGTCTGGCCGTCGAGGGCGAGGATGAGGTCGCCGGCCTTCACGCCCGCGCGGTAGGCGGGCGTGTCGTCGATCGGCGAGATGACTTTAATGTAGCCATTCTCCTGCGTCACCTCGATGCCCAGGCCGCCGAACTCGCCGCGGGTCTGCACCTGCATGTCGCCATAGCTTTTGGCGTTCATGTAGTTGCTGTGCGGGTCGAGGCCGGTGAGCATGCCGTTGATGGCGTTTTCGATCAGGTCGCGGTCGCTGACCGGCTCGACGTACTCGGCGCGGACGCGGTCGAACACGTCGCCGAACAGCTTCAGCAGCCGGTAGGTCTCACTGTTGCCGCCCGTCTGCGCCCACGCGGCGGGGAGGAACTGGAAGCCGTGGCGGTGCGCGAGGCGGCTCGCCTGCGGCCCGACCGTGATGCCGGCGGCGAACGCCACTCCCAGCAGCAGCCCCGTACGTAACTTCATCCTGCAACATCCCTTCGCGGCGCGTGGCGCAATCTAGGCCAATCCGACCGAGTATGTCTTGTCAGACATTACCGGACCCCTTCCTGAACATGGAAAATGGCATTCAGCCGCACGCGTGCAAGACATTCAGCCGCGCGCGTGCAAGACGCGTGCGGAATCAGCCCCGCGCGCGCAGGAAGGGGGCGGGATTGACCGGGGCGCCGTCGCGGCGGAGTTCGAGCTTCAGCACCGGGCGCGGCAGGCCCGCGCGGGGGTCCCAGGCGGGCATCACGCCGACCGGCTCGCCCGCGAGCACGCGCTGGCCGACCGGCGCGTCGAGCCGCTCAAGCCCCGAAAGCACGATATGCGCGCCGCCGCCGCAGTCCAGGATCATCAACTGGCCGAAGCTGCGGAAGGGAGCGGCGAACACCACGCGCCCGGCGCAGGGCGCGACCACCCTGGCGGCGGGTGGCGACTGGTAGGCGATGAACGTGGCGGGGCCGGCATCGCCCGCCTCGCCGAAGGAATGGATGACGGCGCCAGCCACGGGGGCGGTCATGCCCCCCTGCCCTTCCCCGCTCGCGGGCGCGGGAATGCCGGGGCCGGCGGGGCGGGCGGCGGCTTCCTGGCGCTGACGGGTGGCGTCCGCGCTTTCGCGGCGCTGGCGGGATTGCGCGAGGGCCTCGGCGCGCAGGCGTGCCTCGGTGGCGCGCGAATCGGCCTCGATACGGGCAATGGCGGCGCGGATGGTGTCGGCGCGGCCGGCTTCGGCGGCGGCACGGCGGGCGGCCTCGGCCCCGGCATCCTCGGCCGCGCGGCGGCTGTCGCGGGTGGCGGCGAGGCGGGCATCCAGCGCCGTTGCCTCGCGGGCCTGGGCCGCCTGGGAGGCTGCGAGGCGCGGCAGCCCGGCGTCGATCTGGCGGCGGATCGCGTCGATGGCGGCCTGCTGGGCGCGCAGGTCGGCGGCATCGGCCTCGATGGCGCGCGTCATGCCGCGCAGCACGAGCACGCCGCGCACCGCGTCGTCCATCGGCAGCGGGACGGCGAGCAGGGTCTCGGCGGGATACAGCGAGAGGCGCTCGGCGAGCGGCAGCAGCGGGGCCAGTTCGGCGGCGCGGATGGCGATGCGGGCCTCGGCCTCGCCCCGGCGGGCCGCGAGGTCGGCGATGCGGTTGGCGGCGTCGGCGGTGGCGGTTTCCAGGCCGCGGAGGCGGGTGGCGGCGGCGACGCGTTCATCGGCGAGGCGGCGTTCCTCGGTTTGGGCGGCGGCGGCGCGGATGGCGGCGGATTGCTGGGCTTGCAGGAGGGCGGCGCGGGTGCGTTCGGCTTCCTGCAGCTGCTGCTGGGAGGGGGCCGGGGCGGCGTGGGCCGGGGGGGCGGCGAAAAGCAGGAGGGCGGCAAGGAATCTCGTTTTCCCCCTCCGCTTGCGGGAGGCGACGGGGGACGGACACTTGGCGAAGAAGATCACCCGACGAGGCTGCGCCCGGTCATCTCCGGAGGAAGCGGAATACCCATCAGGCCGAGCAAGGTGGGCGCCACATCGGCGAGGCGGCCGTCGTGCAATGCGGTCGCGTGGCCCCCGACCAGCAGGACCGGAACCGGGTTGGTGGTGTGGGCCGTGTGCGGGCCGCCCGTAGCGGGATCGCGCATCAGTTCGGCGTTGCCATGGTCGGCGGTGACCAGCAGCGCGCCCCCTTTCGCTTCGATGGCGGCGACGATGCGGCCGAGCGCCTTGTCGACGGTCTCGACCGCCTCGATGGTGGCGGCGAGCTGGCCGGTGTGGCCGACCATGTCGGCGTTGGCGAAGTTGAGCACAATGAGGTCGTGGGCACCCGATTGAATCGCGGCGACCGCCTTGTCGCAGAGTTCGGGGGCCGACATCTCGGGTTGCAGATCGTAAGTGGCGACCTTGGGGGAGGCCACCATCTGGCGCTCCTCGCCGCGCCGCTGGGTCTCGTCGCCGCCGTTCAGGAAATAGGTGACGTGGGGGTATTTCTCGGTTTCCGCCATGCGGAGTTGGGTGCGGCCGGCCGCTTCCACCACGTCGCCCAGCAGGTTCTTCATGGTCTGCGGCGGGAACACCGCTGCCATATAAGGGGCAAGGTCGTCGCTGTAGCGGGTCATGCCCAGGCAGGCCGCGAATTTGATGGTGCGGGCACGGGGGAAGCCGTCGAAGGCAGGGTCGACCAATGCGCCGAGGATCTCGCGCACGCGGTCGGCGCGGAAGTTGAAGCACAGCAGGCCGTCGCCGTCCTTCATGCCGCGATAGCCGGCGACCACGGCGGGGAGCACGAATTCGTCGGTGATCTCGCGGCCATAGGCGTCGTCGATCACGCTGGCGGCGTCGGCGAACACCGGGCCCTGCGCCTCGGCCATGGCGAGATAGGCCTTGGCCACGCGGTCCCATCGCTTGTCGCGGTCCATGGCGTAGTAGCGGCCCGACACGCTGGCGATGGGAACGCCGGGCGTCGCCGCCCGCAGGCGGGCCACGGCGGCGTCGGCCGAACGGGGGGCGGTGTCGCGGCCATCCAGGATGACATGGATCAGCACCCGCAGCCCGGCCGCGGCGAGCACGCGGGCGAGTGCGACCGGGTGGTCCTGGTGCGAATGCACGCCGCCTTGCGAGATCAACCCGATGACGTGGCAAGTACCGCCCGACGCCTTCATCGCGGCAATGAAACGCAGGAGTTCGGGCATGGTGTCGAGGCTGCCATCGGCGATGGCTTGGCCGATGCGCGGCAGGTCCTGCATGACGACGCGGCCGGCGCCGATGTTCATGTGGCCGACCTCCGAATTGCCCATCTGGCCCACCGGCAGCCCGACATCGAGGCCGCTGGTGCGCAGGAAGGCGTGCGGGCACGTGGCCCAGAGCCGGTCGAAGACCGGGGTATCGGCGAGGCGCACCGCGTTGTCGGCGGATTCCTCGCGCCAACCCCAGCCGTCGAGGATCACCAGCATGACGGGTGGGTTGGCGGCCATCGGAGTCTCCTTGTCCGCGCCATGATGCGCGATGTGGCGGGTGGGCGCGAGGGGGTGCCTCAGTGGGCCATGGGCATGGCCATCGGCATCGCCGCCCCGGCTGCCTCCACCGTCACGTCGGATTCCACCGTGCCGGCCTTCTCGAACACGAGGGTGAGCGGGAAATGCTGGCCGCGCACGAGCGGCTGGCGGAGGTTGACGAGCATGATGTGCAGGCCGCCGGGCGCGAGCACGACCGGCGCGGACGCGGGGATGGCGACGCCGGCCACGGGGCGCATTCGCATGACGGTGCCGTCGGCCATGCTCTCATGGATTTCGGCGCGCTCGGCCACGGGAGTCGTGGCCGAGATCAGGCGGTCGGGAGCGCCATGGCCGGTGATGGTGACGTAGGCGGCGCCGGTCTTGACGGCGGCGCGGGACCAGGCGTGTTCGACCGTTGGCGCTTGCGCCCAGGCGGGGGATGCCAGAGTGGCGATGAGGGTGGCGATGAGGGTGCGGCGCATGGAGGCTCCTGGGTGACGCGCGACAGTAGCCCCGCGCGCCGCTTGTCGTATCGGCGCTTGTTGGCTACGGCCGTCCCGCCCGATGATATGGATGGTTGGCCGCGATCGACTGCGCGCGGAACAGCTGCTCGGCCAGCATCACGCGGGCCAGCATGTGGGGCCAGGTGAGATGGCCCAATGACAGCGCGTGATCGGCGCGGGCCAGCACCGAGGCATCGAAACCCTCCGCGCCGCCGATGGCGAAGCAGAGCGCCCGGCCCGTCTCGCGCCATTGGCTGAGCTGGGCCGACAGCGCCTCGCTGGTGGCGGAGGGCGCACCCAGATCCAACGCCACCAGCAGCGCGTTGGCCGGCAGCGCCGCGAGCACGAGGGCGGCTTCGCGGCGCTTGATCTCGGCGGGGCTGCCGCGCCCCTCCGCCAACTCGGTCACGAGCAGGCGGGGGCGGATGCGGCCGGCGTAACGCTGGAACAGTTCGGCTTCCAGACCTCGGCCGATCCGGCCGATGGCCAGGAGACGGAGTTCAGCCAGCTTCGGTCGGCTCCGGGGCCGGCTCGTCCAGGGCGGGCGCCCACATGCGTTCGAGGCCGTACTGCTCGCGGGCATCGGCCTTGAACAAGTGGATCACGATGTCGCCCGCGTCGATCAGCAGCCAGTCCGAGCCGGTGGCGCCCTCCATCTGGATGCGCTTTAGGCCGGCCGCGTGCAGCTTGTCCTCGAGATGCGTGGCCATGGCGGCGATCTGGCGGTCGGCGAGGCCGGTGGCGATCACCATGCGGTCGGCGAAGCTGGCGCGGCCGGCGAGGTCGAGCGCCACGACGTGCTCGGCCTTGTCGTCCTCCAGGCTGTCGACGATGATTTTCTGCAACTGGTCCAGACGCGAGGCTTCGGCGGGCGCCTCGCGGACGCGCCTGGCGCGGGCCGGCTTGGCGCTGGCCGATTTGGCGCTGGCCGATTTGGCGCTGACCGATTTGGCGCTGACCGGCCCGGCGGCGG
This sequence comes from Rhodospirillales bacterium, assembly GCA_025352565.1. Lineage (GTDB taxonomy): Bacteria > Pseudomonadota > Alphaproteobacteria > Acetobacterales > Acetobacteraceae > JANXTF01. Next base: position 24,065 of record JANXTF010000148.1, read on the forward strand.
CGGCTTTCTTGCGCGGCGTGCCGGGCGGCGATGGCAGGGCGGCACCGAGCGGGGCGCGGATTGCCGTGCGGCGCCTGGGGGCCGCGGCCTTTGGCGCGGCGGGCATGACCGGGGGCGGCGTGGGCTTCTTGGCGATGACGTCAAACTCCTGGGATGGTGGCGCGCAAGGCGGTGGCGGAAGCTTCATGCTGGGGCGTCGGCAGGAACACCCAGGCCGGGGTCGCCCGATCGGCCAAAGCGGGGGCCAGCCGGGCGGCGAGGCGGGCGCCGCGCAGAAGCCGCGCCGCGTGGCCCGCCAATGCGCGATGATTGTAGGTGGGTCGTGGCAGCACGGCAAACGATGTGTGCCGCACAAGATCGCGAAAACGCCGCCAGCGGGGCAATTCCGCCAGAATATCGGCGCCCATCAGCCAGACGAAGCCCGCGCATGGAAACAGCGTGTGCAGACGGGCCATCGTGTCGGCGGTGTAGCGCGTGCCCAGCCGCGCCTCGATGTCGGTGGCGATGATGCGGCGGCCATCGGCGATATCGCGGGCGGAGGCCAGCCGATCCGCGAACTTCGCCATGCCCTTGGGCGATTTCAACGGGTTGCCGGGCGAGACCAGCAGCCAGACCTGATCCAGCCGCAACCGCCGCATCGCCTGGCGGGCCACGTGCAGGTGTCCCGCATGGCCGGGGTTGAACGAGCCGCCGAGCAGGCCCACGCGGATGCGGCGATGGTCGCCATGGGTCGGTATCCGGTCGCTCAGGGCCGCACCTGGCCGGTCCCGGTGACGATGTAGCGGAAGCTGGTGAGCTGCTCGACGCCCACCGGGCCGCGCGCATGGACCCGGCCGGTGGCGATGCCGATTTCGGCGCCGAAGCCGAATTCGCCGCCGTCGCAGAACTGGGTGGACGCGTTCCACAGCCCCACCGCGCTGTCGATGCCGGCGAGGAAGCTTTCGGCCGCCCGCGCATCCCCGGTGACGATGGCCTCGGTGTGCTCGCTGCCATGGCGGCGAATATGCCGCAGGGCGTGGGAGAGATCGTCCACCACGGCGATGTTGAGCGTGGGGCCAAGCCATTCGGTGTCGAAATCGCCGGGTTGGGCCGGGGTGAGATCGGGAACGATCGCGCGGGCGCGTGGCCCGGCGCGGAAATCGCAGCCCAACGCTCTGAGGTCGGCCACGATCGCCGGGAGCAGTTCGGGCGCGATGGCGGCGTCGATCAGCAGCGTCTCGGTGGAGCCGCACACGCCGGTGCGGCGCATCTTGGCGTTGGCGACGATGGCGCGCGCCATGGCCGGATCGGCGGCTGCGTGGACATAGGTATGACACATCCCTGTCGCGTGCGAGAGCACCGGAATCCGCGCCTCGGATTGCACGCGCTCGACCAGCCCGCGGCCCCCTCTTGGCACGATAAGGTCGATTTTCCCCGCGGCTTTGAGCATTTCCGCGACATATTCGCGGCCTGTTTCGGGGGGGATCTGCACGCACCCAGCCGGCAAACCAGCCGCCGCGAGCCCGACCGCGATCGCCGCGTTGATCACGCGCGCGGAATGAATACTGTCCGACCCGCCGCGCAGGATGACCGCGTTGGCGGATTTGAGGCACAGCCCGGCGGCGTCCGCGCCGACATTCGGGCGGCTCTCGTAGATCATGCCGATCACGCCGATGGGCGACGCGATGCGGCGGATTCGCAGCCCGTTCGGCCGCGTCCAGTCCGCCAGAACGCGGGCCAACGGGTCTGGCAGATCGGCGATATCGTCGAGGCCCTGCGCCATGGCCGCCACGCGCGAGGGGGTCAGCGCCAGCCGGTCGCGGAACGCGGCGCTGCCGTCGAATGCCGCAAGATCAATGGCGTTGGCGGCAACGATCGCCTCCGAAGCCGCGCGCATGGCGGTTGCCGCCGCCCGCAACGCGGTGTTCCGCGTGGCCGCATCCGCCCGCGCCAGCACGCCGGACGCCGCCCGCGCGTCCGTGGCGGCCCGGTCCAGCCACGCCTGTGCCGCCGTTTGCATCACGCCCCCGCCAGAAGAACGAGATCGTCGCGATGGATGATCTCGTCGCGCCCGCGCCAGCCGAGGATAGCCTCGATCTCGCCGCTGCGATGGCCGATGATACGGGCGGCATCCGCGCTGGCATAGGCCGACAGCCCCCGCGCCACCGCTTCGCCTTGCGGCCCCAGCACCGCGACCGCGTCGCCGCGTTCGAACACGCCCGCCAAACCGCGCACCCCGGCGGGCAGAAGCGAGCCGCCTTTGACCAAGGCCCGTGCCGCCCCGGCATCGACCATGAGGCTGCCCGTCTGCTGCAACCCGTTGAGAATCCAGTTTTTACGTGCCGACCGCCCCTCGGGTGCGGCGAGGAACCAGGTGCAGCGCGCACCCGCGGCCAATGCGTGCAGCGGCCGATCGGCATGTCCCAGCGCGATCGCCATGGCGCACCCCGCCCCGGTCGCGATCCGCGCCGCGACCAGCTTGGTGCGCATCCCCCCGCTGGAATAGCCCGGCGGCGGATCGCCTCCCATCGCCTCGATATCGGCCGTCAGCGCGGCCACCACAGGAATGTGCGACGCATCGGCGTTTCGTTTGGGATCGGCGGTGTACAGCCCGTCGATGTCCGAGAGCAGGATCAGCTGGTCGGCCTGCACCATCTCGGCCACCCGCGCCGCCAGCCGGTCATTGTCGCCGAAGCGGATTTCGGCCGTCGCCACGCTGTCATTCTCGTTGATGACCGGGACGCATCCAAGCCGCAGCAAAGTCTCCAGCGTGGCCCGCGCGTTCAGATAGCGCCGCCGATCCTCGCTGTCCGCGATGGTCAGCAGCAATTGCGCCGCCACCATGCCCCGCGCCTGCAACGCCTCCGACCAGGCCTGCGCGAGCCTGATCTGCCCCACCGCCGCCGCCGCCTGTTTCTCCTCCAGCCGCAGCCGCGCCTGCGTCAGCTTCAATGTCCGCCGGGCCAGCGCGATGGCCCCGGAGCTGACCACGATCACCTCCGTGCCGCAGCCCCGCAGCTCCGCGATATCCTCGGCGATCCCCGCCAGCCACGCCGCCCGTGGCGCGGCCAGATCGGCATCCACCAGCAGCGCGCTGCCGATCTTGACCACCACGCGGCGGGCGGATCGCAACGATGGCGGCACGGAATTCATTTCCGCCGCGCCTCCGCCACCTCGCGCCACAGCGCCGAAAGCACCTCCGGCAACCCCTGGCGCGACACGCCGGACATCGTCAGCACCGTCTGGCCCGAGGCCTTCGCCAACGCCGCCCGCCGCGCGGAAATCGCGCGCGGGCTCATCGCATCGATCTTGTTGAGCACCAGGATCTCCGGCTTGTCCGCCAGCCCCCCGCCATAGGCCGCCAACTCGGTGCGGATCGTGCGCCACGCCTTCACCACATCGCCGGCCGCGCCATCGACCAGATGCAGCAGCACCGCGCACCGCTCCACATGGCCGAGGAACCGATCGCCCAGCCCGGTGCCCTCATGCGCGCCCTCGATCAATCCGGGGATGTCGGCCAGCACGAATTCCTGCGTATCGGACAGCCGCACCACGCCAAGTTGCGGATGCAGCGTCGTGAACGGATAATCCGCCACCTTCGGCCGCGCCGCCGAAACCACTGAAAGGAAAGTGGACTTACCCGCGTTCGGCAGCCCCACCAGCCCGGCATCGGCGATCAGCTTCAGACGCAGCCACACCCAGCGCTCCTCGCCCGGCCACCCCTTGTCGGCCCGTCGCGGCGCCCGGTTGGTCGAGGTCTTGAAGTTGGCGTTGCCGTGCCCGCCATCGCCGCCGGTCAGCAATTGCACTCGCTTGCCCGGCACATCGAGGTCCGCCAGCAGCGTCTCGTTGTCGTCGTCCATGATCTGCGTGCCCACCGGCACCCGTATCAGCACATCCTCCGCCCCTGCCCCGGTCTTGTCGGACCCGGCGCCGTTACCGCCCTTGCGGGCGCGGAAATGCTGCGTGTAGCGGAAGTCGATCAGCGTGTTGAGGTTCTGCACCGCCTCGAAGATGACATGCCCGCCCCGCCCGCCATTGCCGCCATCGGGGCCGCCGAACTCGATGAACCGCTCACGCCGGAACGCGATCACGCCATCCCCGCCATCGCCGGAACGGACGAATATCTTGGCCTGATCGAGAAACTTCATGTGATGTCCAAACGAAAACGGGGGCCGGCGCTGGCGCCGACCCCCGCATTATCGCGGCCGGGCGAAACGCCAGCCTATTCGGCGGCGACCGCCATTGGCTGGGCGGGGGCAACGGGGGCGGATGGCGTGACGGAAACCTGCACCCGCCCCTCGGCGCGGTGCTCGAACATCACATGGCCCTCGACGAGCGCGAAGATCGTATGGTCCTTGCCCAGACCCACATTGCGTCCCGGCTTCACCTTGGTGCCGCGCTGGCGCAGGATGATGTTGCCGGGAATGACGGCCTGGCCGCCCGACTTCTTGACGCCGAGGCGGCGGCCCGCGGTATCGCGACCGTTGCGCGATGAGCCGCCTGCTTTTTTGTGTGCCATGCGAGGGTCTCCGTTAAGCCGCTAGGATTTCGGACACGCGCAACACGGTCACGTGCTGGCGATGGCCGTTCTTGCGGCGGCTGTTCTGCCGGCGGCGCTTCTTGAAGATGATCACCTTGTCCAGCCGGTCCTGCGCGATCACGGTCGCCGTCACGGTGGCGCCCGCCACATTCGGCGCCCCGATGGTCAGGCCGCCTTCGCCGCCCACGGCCAGCACGTCGGTAAACGTGATCGTCCCGCCGGCCTCGGCCTCCAGCTTCTCGACCTTGAGAACCTGGTTCGGGGTTACGCGGTACTGTTTCCCGCCGGTGCGGATCACTGCGAACATCGGTCTATCCCATCGCCGCAAACGGCGCGGCCAAGCGTGAAAGGGCGCCCGGAACACCCGGCCACCAAGGAAGCGGCGTTATAGCGGGCGACCGGGCGAAGTCAATGCGACACCTTCCCCTGCGTGGGGAGGGCCGGGATGGGGGGGAAACCCGTACTCATGCGCGCCCAGTTGCTTCACAGGCTCGAAACCTGACCGGCAGCATCCCTCCCGCGCCCCTCCGCAAGCGGCCGCGCGCGGATTCTCGATGCGGCCGAATGGATCGGGGCGTGAAGCTGGCCGGGCCTATCCCGCGCCGGTTTCAGCCGGGGGATTTGCGGATATTCCATGGCACGATGATCCCGGGCATCGACAGCACGCCGGACAGGCGCGGGCTGTACGCGACCGGCAGGAACCACTGGCCGAACGGCACATAGGGCACCAGCCGATAGGCGCTGATTTGCAACGCCTCGAGAATGCGGCGGCGCTCGATGGCGGTAGGGGCGTAGGGATAGGCATCGATCAATGCCTGGTGCGCCGCATCGCACGGCCAGCCCGGCCAAGCCTGGTCGCAGGATGCCTGCATGGGCACGTTGCCGACCGGGTCCGATGCGCCCAGCCCGTTCCAGAACGTGAGCCCGATATCCCAGCCTCCCTCCTTGGGGGCGCGCCGGCTGGCGCGGCGGGTGGCCATGGAGGCGAAGTCGGTCGCCTGCACGTCGGTGCGGAACCCGATGGACTGCATCTCCTGCGCCAGAACCAGCGTCGCCGCGTGCATGAACGGATTGTCGGTCGGGTCCATGATGACGATCGGGCGGCCGTCATAGCCGCTGTCGCGCAGCAGAGCGCGCGCGCGCTCCGGGCTGTGGCCCAGCCCCTCCGGCACGCCCGCGTCCGTCTCCTGCGGCGAGCCGCACACGAAGAAGGCGTGGCATACCTGGGTCAGAGACGGGTCGGGGAACATCGCCTGGAGAAATTCCTCCTGGTCCACCACCAGCAACAATGCCTGGCGCGCCCGCGCATCGTTGAACGGCGGATGGATGTGGTTCATCCGGATCATGCCCGGAGCCCCCAGCGTGTTGGTCCGCAGCGTCCGCACGCCGCGGCTTTGCAGCATCGGCAGGAAGTCCACGCCCGGGCTTTCGACATAATCGACCTCGCCCTTGATCAGGGCCAGCGCGGCGGTCTGCACGTTGGCGATATTGAGCCATTCGACGCGATCGACGAACACTTGTTTGCCGCCCGCGGTGCCCTCGGCCGCGCCGCTGCGCGGGACATAGGCCGGGTTGCGGCGGTACACCACGCGGCTGCCGGGAATCCATTCGCCGCGTTCGAAGATGAAGGGACCGCTGCCGATCGGGTCCTGCACCGCCGTGAACGGGTCGGTCGCGGCGATCCGTGCCGGCATGATCGCGGGCATATTGCCGGCGGGCTTGGACAGGGCGTCGAGCATCAGCCCGTAGGGCCGGCGCAGCCGCCATACGACGGTCTTGCCGTCAGGCTCCGGGACGAGGCTTTCGGTGATCTGGATGAGCTGGCGTCCGTGCGGATCGCGCGCGCCCCAACGACGCAGCGAGGCGACGACATCCGTCGCCAAGACGGGCGCGCCGTCGTGGAACAAGAGCCCGTCCCGCAGGGTGAAGCGCCATGTCAGCCCGTCCGGCGACACGTCGTAGCGATCGACCATTTGCGGCTGCGGCCGCTGGGACGCGTCGCGGCCGAAAAGCTGATCGTAGACCATATGGGCATGGCTCTGCACGACCCCCGCCGTCGTCACGATTGGATCGAGCGTTTGCAGGTCGGCGTTGGGAACGATGCGAAGCACGCGGTCGGACGATGGCTGCGCGCGGGCGACGCCTCCCGGAACCAGAGCGCCCGGAACCACGGCGCCCAAAACCATGCCGAACACCACGGTTGCCAGCATCGCGAGACGCGTCATCGGCCAATTCCCTGCATTGTCGCCATTTCCGTCCCTTGCCGATCGACGCCTGCCTGCGTGTTCATTCCAGGATTGCGCCGGCCGGCACAGCCATGCCGGCCCGCACACCCGGTCGGGCGGTGAGGCGAGCGAACCACGCGGCAAGCGCGGGAAAGTCATCCAGCCTCTGCCTGGCCCAGCCATGCCGCGCGACCCACGGATAGGCCGCGATATCGGCTATCGAACAGGCATCGCCGCCCAAGTGTGGCACCTGCGCCAGACGGGCGTCCAGCAGGCGGTAGACCCGGCTGACCAGCGCCACCGCATGGGTCTGTGCCACATCGGGGCTGTCGGCGGCAAGCTCGGTCCAGTGGTGCGCCTGCCCCGTGAACGGACCCAACGACGTCAGGACGACCATCAGCCACGACAGGGCCGTGGCACGGCCATCGCCCTGTCCAGGCAGGAACCGGCCATGATTTTCCGCTAGATACAGCAGGATCGCCCCCGACTCGAAGAGCACCAGCGGGGCCGCATTTTCCCTGGTCTCGACCAGGATCGGGATCTTTCCGTACGGGTTCAGCGCCAGGATCTCCGGCGCAAACTGCTCCCGCGCGCGGATGTTCACGCCGTGCGCCGTGTAGGCCAGGCCGAGTTCCTCCAGCATGATCGACACGCGCTGCGAATTCGGCGTCGCCCACCCATAGAGGCGTCGGACCGGATCGAACGGCCCCCCACCCCGGCCCTCCCGATGAGTTCCTTCCGCTTCCCCCTCCCCCTTGTAGGCCCCCTTGTGGGGAGGGCCGGGGTGGGGGAGGTGCCGCATAATCGAGGGACGAAGCGTGCCGGATGCAACCGGATGGGCGAATGCCGAAATCCCTTGCCGGAGACTAAAAGCGATGGTCAGGCGTCACATCCTGTAGCCGTCATCGACCTTGTCCAGCTTGCGCATAAGCGCGGCATACTCGATCTCGCCCTCCGGCTTGGGCTGCATCCCCTGGTAGCTGTCGAGGTCGGCGGCGGAGCGGTCCGCGACTTGCGGCGGGATGTGGTTGAGCGTGCCCGCCGCCGCGGCGTCGACCTGGATCTGGCAGGCGCGCTCCAGCCGATACAGGCGCAGGAAGCACTCGGGGACCGTTCGCCCGACCACCAGCAGGCCGTGGTTGCGCAGGATCATCGCCTTGTGCGGACCGAGCGAGGCGACGATGCGCTCCCGTTCGTCGGGGTAAAGCGAGGCGCCCTCGTATTTGTGGTAGCCGATCCGGTTGTGGAACACCGTCGAGAACATGGAGATCGGCTGCAGGCCCTCCGTGATGGCCGCGATCGCCATGCCGGCCCGCGTGTGCGTGTGCATCACCACGAGGTTCTCATTCGACCGCGTCATATGGATCGCGGAATGGATGATGAAGCCCGCGAAGTTGACGGCATGCTCGCCGGCCGCCACGACATTGCCCTCCACGTCGATCTTGACCAGGTTCGACGCCGTGACCTCGTCGTAGTTGAGGCCCCAGGGATTGATCAGGAAATGCTCGTCCGGCCCCGGCACGCGGGCCGTGAGGTGGCCGTAGATCTGCTCGGTCCACCCGAAATGATCGACGAGACGATAGGCGGCCGCCAGCTTCACGCGGACATCCCACTCGTCCGCATCCATGGCGCCCCGTGCGCGCGCATCCAGAATCAGACCGTCAGGCATCGCAGCCTCCCTTGAAGCGGTTGTTCGATATCACGTCCCGCCATCCGCGTATCCGGCGCGCGGGACCAGGCTCATGATGTTGCGCGTATAGCCGCCGTCGACCGTGATCTCGTCGCCGGTGATGTAGGCGGAAAGCGGGCTTGCGAGGAACAGCACCGCGCGCGCGATGTCCTCGGGCTGCCCGATCCGCCCGCCCGGGATCGTCGCGCTGCGCCGCTCGGCGGCACCAGGCTGCGCGTAGAAAGCCGCGCTCATCGGCGTCAGGATCATGCCGGGGCTGACGACGTTGGAGCGGATGCCCACGCCGCCCCACTCGATCGCGAGCTGGCGGGACAGCATGACGATGCCCGCCTTGGCCACGTTATAGGCGCCGCTGAACGGCGTTGGGTGATGGGCGGCGATGGAGGCGATATGCACCATCGCGCCGCCGCCATTGCCGCGCATCTGGCGCCCGAAGGCCTGCGCGCAATGAAAATATCCGGTGAGGTTGACGGACAGCACCGCGTGCCACTCCGTCGAGGTCAGCGTCTCCAGCGGCCCCGGCCGAAGGATGCCGGCGTTGTTCACCAGCACGCCGCACGCGCCCATGCGTTCGGCGCTCTGCGCCGCGGCGGCGGCCACGCTCGCCTCGTCCGCCGTGTCGCAGCCGATCGCGACCGCCTCGGCCCCGCGCACGCGGACCGCGTCCAGCGTCTCGGCCGCGGTATCCGCGCTGCGGTCGAGGATGACCAGGCGCGCGCCGGCCTCGGCCAGCGTGACCGCGATCGCCCGGCCGATGCCGCCGCCCGCCCCGGTGACGACGCAGACCCGCCCCGCGAGCCCGAACACCCCGGCTGTGGTGTCCCCGACTGCCTTGTTCTCGGCCGTCTCGACATCGAGCATGTTTTTCACCCTATCCCAGCTTGTCCCGGCCGGGGCTTGACCCACGATCCGTCGAGTGCCGCGACCCCGTGCGCGCCGAGCGGGCGCCGCACGCCCTTGTCGATGTCGAAACCGTGCAGCTTCATGCCAGCGTCGTCGACATCAGTGCTTGCCGCCCTTGCCGACCAGCTCCGCGATGAAGGGTGCCTGGACGTCCGCATTGACCTTGCAGTCGAGCAGGATCGGCCCGTCGCACGCCGCCAGCAGGTCGCGGCATTGCTCGAGGTCGTCCATCGTGCGGAGCGTCATGCCGGTGAAGCCGAGCGTCTCGGCGAGCGGGGCGAAATCGATGTCGGGGAACAACGAGGCCGCTTCGGGCAGGTTGTTGAGCCGGCACATCTGCAGCTCGGCCCCGTAGGCGCAGTCGTTGAACACCACCACCACCAGCCGCAGCGCGAGCCGTGAAGCGGTCTCGAGTTCCTGCACCGTCATCATGAAGCCGCCATCGCCGATGACCAGGACCGTCACCTCGTCGGGCCGCGCCGACGCGACGCCGAGTGCGGTTCCGAAGCCGGCACCCATCGAGGCGAAGTCGCTGGTAAAGCGAAGATTTGCTGGCCCGGCGACCGGGATGTAGCCGGCGGCGAGCAGGAAGTTGCCGGCGTCGTAGACGACGTTGCGGGCTGCCGGCAGCAACTCGCCGAGCCGGATGGCGAGCAGGCGCGGGTCGAGCGTGCGGCTCGTGTGTGCCGGCTGGAAGTCGCCGCGCATGTCGAAGGCCGCGATCTCCTGACGCACCTCGTCGCCGCGGAACGGCTTGTCGGCCATCGCGCGCCCGGCGACGCCGGCCGCGATCTGTTCGGCGACCAGCCGCGCATCCCCGACGATGGCGATGTCGGCGGTGTACCAGCGGCCGATATGGCTGCGGTCCGCATCGACCTGGATCACCGGCACGTCGGGAAAGAACGTGCCTTTGCTTGTGGTGTAGAAGTTCAGGCTTGCGCCGAACACGAGCACGCAATCGGCCTGGTCGACGTATTTGCGCGCGAGCGAATGGGAGAACGAACCGCACAGTCCGAGGTTGAACGGGTTTGCCGCGAACATGTCCTTGCCCTTCACGGGCGTGATGAGCAGCGCGCCGATCTTCTCGGCCAAATCCTCCAGCGCCGCCCGCGCGCCCGCGCGGTGCGCGCCGCGGCCGGCCACGATCAGCGGCCTGCGGCTGCGCGCCAGCACGTCGAGTGCCGCGGCGATCCCGTGGGCACGGTGTGCGACCGGAAACGGCGCGGGAGGTGGCGCGGGCGCCGTCTGGGGAACGAAAGGAAGTTCCGCGTTCTGGGCGCTCATGGGCAGATGCAGCGTCACCGCCGCACCCCGAAGCGCGGCGGCCGCGGCAGCCGCGAAGGTGGCGCGCGCGCTCGCGGCGTTATGCGCCGTGAACGCCGCGAGGCCCGCCGCCGTCATCACCGCCGGGGCATTGTAGCCCTTGTAGTCGGGGCCTGTGGCATTGGGTCCGGCAGGCGCCTCCTCCTCGCCCATGACGATGAGCACGGGCGAGCCGGTCCGCGAGGCGGCCACGATGCCGTGCATGCCGTTGGCGGCGGCGGGTCCGCGGCCGATGACCGCGACGCCGAGACGGCCCGAGGCCGATGCGTAGCCCTCGGCGGCGAGCACCGCGTTGGTCTCGTGCCGGATCGCGTTGAAACGGATGCCGAGCGCGTCGAGCGCGACGACGAGCCCGATCGTGTCGTCGCTCATCAGGCCGAAGCACTGCTCGACGCCGAGGCGACGGATGTCCTCGGCCAGCGCCTGATAGACCAGGATTGCGCTCGGGGACCCGGATTGCGGAAATGTCATGTCTGGCGCCAGGATATTCATTGCTCGTCCTCCCCCGATCCCCGCAGGCGCGGCGGGCGGCTCGCCGCCATCGTTTGCGTTGACATTATGGTCGCTTATAGACGATTATCGTCTCAGCGTAAGAAAAAATACTGGGGAGAATAAAATGGGAATGTGGGGAATTCGCGTCGGCCCGGTCCTCGGATTGGCAGCAGGCCTCTTGCTGGGTGCATCGCCCCTCGCCTTCGCCGCCTCCGAGTCGCCGGCAGACGGCGTCTACGCCGACCATATCGACTGGGGCGTGATCATGGACCTGAGCGGCCCGACCTCGGCCTCCCAGGCGGTCTGGACCGCCGGCATCAAGGACTATATCCGCAAGGTGGATGACGCCGGCGGGATCAACGGCCGCAAGATCAACCTGCTGGTCGAGGACGAGCGCTTTGATGCCTCGCTCGACCGCATCGCCTTCGAGAAGCTGACCGGACAGACGCCGGTGCTCGGCATCTCCGGCATGGGCAACGCGAGCGCCCAGGTCGCGCTGGCGTCCACCATCCGGCGCGGCAAGGTGCCGGTGCTCGGCAGCTACACGACGACCAAGGCCGTGACCGAGCCGCCGACGCCGATGTTCTACGGCGGCTTCTGCGGCTACAAGGAAATGGCGCAGGTCGGCGTCGGGGCGCTCACGGAGCGCCTGAAGCTCGCGGCTCCCAAGGTGGTGACGGTCCATCTGGATACCGCCGGCGGCAAGGAATACGCGGACTTCGTCAATGCCGCCGCCATGCGCCACGGCGGCAGTTCCAAGGCGGTCCCGATCAAGGCGAATGCCGCGGATGCGACGGCACAGGTGCTCGAAATCATCGCCAGCAAGCCGGACTTCGTCGCCGTCCACGGCACCGCGACCACGCCCGTCCTGCTGATGCGCGCGATGCAGCAATACGGGCTCCCCACCCCGGTGTTCGGCATGGCCTATATCGGCACGCCGATCGTTTACAACTCGCTGCCGCCGGAAGCCGGCAGCCGCTACTCCTTCGTGAGCTGCTTCACGCCGGGCGGCACGGACGATTCCGCGGGCATGAAGGCGATGACCGAGAGCGCGGACAAGTTCGGCCACTCCGCGATGAAGGACGACATCAACTACGTCGCCGGCTGGGTGATCGGCCAGCTCGTGACGGAGGCGATCGCCAAGGCCGGGCCGGACGTGACCCGCGAGAAGCTGGTGGCCATGCTGAGCAAGGGTTTCAGCATCGACACCAAGGGCCTCTCGGCGCCCGTGTCCTATACCCCCGAAGACCATAGCGGCATCGCCTTGCTCAAGCCCTTCGGCTTCGACTACGCGACCAAGCGCTTCACCGGGAGCGGGACCTACGACGAGGCGCGGAAATACGAGCAGTAGGCCGCAGCGAGAGCCGCGAGATCCAAGATGCTGCCTCAGGTTCTGTTCAGCGGCCTCGCGCTGGGAAGCATCTACGGTCTCGTGGCGCTCGGTTTCGCGCTGGTTTTCAAGGCGACCGACGTGCTCAACTTCGCCCAGGGCATGTTCGTGGTGGTCGGCGCCTTCCTTGCGGTCACGGCGGGCACGCAGCTGCACCTGCCGTTCGCGCTCACGCTGATGTTCATCGTGGTCGCTGCCGCACTGATCGGGGCGGCGATCCAGGCGCTGCTGATCCGGCCGCTCACCGGGCGGTCGATGCTGTCGATCATCATGGTGACGATCGCGCTGTCGATCGTGCTGCGCGCGCTGATCGAGATCATCTTCGGGCCGCAGCCACGCGCGCTGACCACGCCGATGCCGACCGGCGTGTTCATCGTCGAGGGCGTGCGTATCTCGCAGCTGCACATGCTGGCGGCGGGGGTGAGCTGGCTCTGCCTCGGACTGTTCGCGCTGTTCTTCCGCTTCACCACCTTCGGCCTGCAGATGCGCGCCACCGCCAACGGGCACGAGGCGGCGCTGGTGTCGGGCATCAACGTCGACTTCGTGAACCGCGTCGCCTGGGCGATCGGCAGCGTGCTCGCCGCAATCGGCGGCCTGTTCCTGGCCCAGCTCCAGCTCGCCTCGACGGAGCTGGAGGGCATCGGGCTCCTGGCCCTGCCCGCGGTCGTGATCGGCGGCCTGCAAAGCATCCCCGGCGCCATCATCGGCGGCTTGCTGGTCGGGCTCATCGAGCAGCTGGCCTCCTCCTACGTGTCGCCGCGCTCGGCCGACATCTTCGTCTATACGCTCTTGTTGCTGGTGCTCATGGTGCGGCCCTGGGGCCTGTTCGGCCAGCGCGAACTGGGCCGGGTATGAGCGGCGAGCAGGCGGCGGTTTCCGCTGCGCCGGCGGTGCGGCCCGCACGCGGGTGGCGGGCGCCGGTGCTGCTTGTGCTCGGCGTGGCGGCGGCCTGCTACCTCCCCTTCATCCTGACCGAACGGGCGATCTTCGGCGTCCGGCTGTCGAACATGCAGCTGCTCAACATCGGGCTGACGCAGGTCAACCTGATGATGATCACGCTGCTGGGGGCATTGTCGCTGAACTACCTCACGGGCATTGCCGGCCTGATCTCGATCGGCCACGCCGCGTTCTATGCGATGGGCGCCATGGCTGGCGCGGTATTCGGCACGCAGTTGGGCCTGCCGTTCCCGGTGGTGCTCGCCGGCTCCGCGCTGGTGGGAGCGGCGACCGGCGTGGTTGCAGGCCTGCCCTCGCTGCGTGTGCGCGGGCTCTACTTCGTGCTCTCCACCTTCGCGCTGCACTACATCGTGGTTTTCATGCTGTCGGAGTACCAGTTCCGGTTCTTCGACGTGGTCGGCATCCCGTTCGAGGAGGCGACGCTCGGGACGTTCGTGCTCGACACGCCGCTGCGCTGGTACTTCTTCCTGCTCGTGTTGTGCGTGCTCGTCTATGTCGGGCTGCGCAACAGCCTGCGCACGCGCGAGGGACGCGCCATGATGGCGATGCGCGACCACGAGCTTGCCGCCAGCGCGGCCGGCATCGACGTGCGCATCCTACGCCTGAAGGCCTTCGCGTGCAGCTCCGCCATCGCCGCCGTCGCCGGCACGCTCTACTCGTACTACATGACCAACGTGAACGCCGAGTTCTTCACCATCGACTTCGCGATCCAGTTCGTCGCCATCATCATCATCGGCGGCATGGGCTCGCTGGCGGGATCGCTGGTGGGGGCGGCGGTGTGGCTGCTGCTGCCGGCGGTCATCACCGGCTTCGCCGCGCAAATCGGCTCGACCGACAGCGCGTTCGGGACGCTGCTGACCGAGAGCAAGCCGCAGCTCGTGAACCTGATCTTCGGCAGCTTGGTGATCGTGCTCCTGATCTTCGCGCCGGGCGGGATCGCGGGGATCGGCCGCAGCCTGCGGGACCGGCTTTCCGTGCGGGTGCGCTGATGGCCGCGATGCTGGAGGTCGAGGGGCTTTCGGTCGGCTATGCGCGCAAGGGGCTGGCGCTCGACGACGTGAGCCTGGTCGTGCCGACCGGCGGGATCGTGGCCCTGCTGGGCGCGAACGGCGCCGGCAAGACCACTCTGATCCGCACCATCACGGGCCTGCTGCCGATGCATAACGGCCGGGTGGCGCAAGGCCGGGTGCGGTTCGCCGGGGTGGACATCACGGGCATGGCCGCGCACCGGCTGGTCCGGCTGGGTCTGGCGCAGGTCCCCGAGGGAAGGCTGATTTTCAAGCAGCTCAGCGTGGAGGAAAATCTCCAGGTGGGCGCGGCGTTCCTGCCGCGCGGGAAGGTTGCCGAGCGGCTGGAGGCGGTGTTCGCGCTGTTCCCGCGCCTGCGCGAGCGGCGACGCCAGGCAGCCGGGCTGATGTCGGGCGGCGAGCAGCAGATGCTTGCCCTCGGCCGCGCGCTGATCGGCGGCCCCCGCCTGCTGCTCGTCGACGAGTTGTCGCTGGGGCTGGCGCCGCTGATCGTGGAGGCGATCTACCAGCAACTGATGAGCGTCGGCGAGACGCTGGGCACCGCCATGCTGATCGTCGAGCAGAACGCGCACGTCGCGCTGGAATACGCGCAGACCGCCTACATCCTCGATCGCGGGCGCATCGCAATGTCCGGCGACGCGGCCACGGTCGGCGCGAGCAGCGCGATCGCGGACGCCTATCTGGGGCTCGCGGGCGAGGTGCCGGCCGATGTCTGAGCCGATGCTCGCGGTCGCCGGGCTGCAGATGCGCTTCGGGGGGATATTGGCGCTCGACAGCGTGTCGTTCACCATGGCCGCGGGGTCGGTCACGTCCGTCATCGGGCCGAACGGCGCTGGCAAGACGACGCTGTTCAACTGCATCACCGGCATGTACCGCCCGACCGATGGCCGCGTGGCGTTCGACGGCGCCGACGTGACCGCCCTGCGTGCGCCCGAAATGGCGCGGCGCGGAATCGCGCGGACGTTCCAGAACCTCGCCCTCTTTGGCGGCCTGAGCGTGCTGGAGAACCTGCTGGTCGGAGCCTATGGCGAAGGCTCGTCCGGGCTGCTGAGCGGCGCGATTTTGTCACGCCGGGCGCGTGCGGAACAGTCCCGCGCGGTCGCGACCGCGCGGGAGATCCTCGAATTTCTGGGGATCTCCGAGGTCG
>JANXTF010000008.1 GCA_025352565.1 Rhodospirillales bacterium
ACCATCCGGCGCCGCAACGCTTCCGCCGCCGCGCGCGCATCCCGCGCCTCGGCCGCATCGGCCGGCAGCAGCAGGCGCGACCGCAGCAGGGTAAGGTCCGCCGCCATTACCAGGAAGTCGCCCCACCGCCCGAGCACGAGACCGTCGTGCGGGCCGGGGGACGCGAGCGGTGAACCGCCTTGCCCTTCCCCTGACGGGCGGGATGGCAGGGCGGCTTCGAGCGCCCGGACGAATTCGTCCACCAGGGCCGCGATCGACAGCCGCGCCAGGTCGATCTTTTTTCCGCGCACCTGCTCCAGCAGCCAGTCGAGCGGTCCGGCGAACCCGTCCACTGCCAGCACCGGCGCCGCGTTCGCCTCGCGTGGTCGCCGCGGCGGGTCCTCCCAGTCGTGGAAGCCGGCCCCGTCGGAAGCCGGAATGTCCACCGTGGCCGGCACGCCAGCACCGTCCATCAAGCGAGGTCGTAGATCGGCCGCGCGTCGAGGCGGAGCGCCGGCCAGTCCAGCCGAATGCGGGCAAGCGCGGCCCATGGCGTCCAGTCCGCCGCCCAGAACCGAAGGTGCATCGCCGCCTCCTGCGCGGCAGGGGACGCCCGTCCCGCCGCCGCCGCGGCAGCGGCCGGGTCGATCGCGACATGCCGAAGCGTATCGGTGACGCCCCAGTGCTCCTGGAGCCAGTCCAGGGCGTCGGGATGGCCCGGGCCGAGCAGCCGCACGCTGTCCGGCACCGGCACCAGCGCGTTCAAATCGAACGGGCAAGCCCGGCTGCGCCCGACCCGCGCGCCGGCGATCCCGTGCCGGCGTTCGGCCGCCTCGCGCAGCTGCCCGGCCAGCACGCGCGCGCCGGCCGCGCTCAGCGTGCGCTCGCCCGGCGACATCAGGCGATGAAACCAGTCCTCCTCCACCTCCGCGAAGTCGATCGCCCACGGGACGATGCCCGCCCCGGCCGCCGTGCGGCGAAAATCCTCCAGCGCCAGGGCCGGGCCGGACACGGTCAGGCGATGCTCCAGCCAATCGACCGCCCGAGGCCGAAGCTTGGCGGGTTGCGTTCCGGGCAACCGGGAAGCCGACGTACTCTCACCACGCGGCTGCGAGGCGAGCGGCGGCTCCGAGCCGGATTGCAGCCACTCGGCGTCGTGGGCCGGGCCGGCGGCCGCATCCGACCCGGCCGCCAACTTATCGGACTCGCCGACGCCGGCGGCCTCGCCCAGGCATGGCGGCATCGGGCGGATCCCGCCGCCGCCGCGCGTGGTCAGGAAGGCGTCGAGCGCCGCCGCGGCCGCGTCGGCCCGCACCGCGTGCGAGCGCGCCATCAACCGGCTTCGTGCGACGGCAAGGGGCCTGCTCGGGCCGATGTCTCGGACACCGCGTTCGTCGCTCGCACGCCCGGGCGGCGGCCGAGCTTGACGCTGTATCGGCCGACGATGCGCGGCCAGGCGTCCGGCCCGAGGCGGCCATGCTCGACGTTGCCCCATTGGTCCACCTTGCGGAACACCGGCCCGAACCACGTGTCGGAGGCGCGCAGCCAGTCTTCCAGCGCGCGGACCGGGCAGGCGGTGGTCGTGCGGGCGACGTCCACCGCCTGATCGGGGGCCGGCGTATCGACACGACTGCGCAGGTGAAGCTGCATTCCGTCGGCGGTGAAGCGGATGTGTTCGGCGTCCAGTTCCAGCAATCTTATTCGGGGCACGCGATGGCGGCGTGTAGCACGATGCCCGGGCGCGGCATCGACTTCGGCCTCAGGGGAGACTGGCGGCTCGGACAATCGTGCGGCCAGCAGCAGCAGGGCGCGGTCGCGCAGCCCGGCGAGGTCGCGGGCGCATTGCTCTGCCATGGCGGCGAGCCGGTCACCTTCTAGACCGGCCGCACGGCGGAACGGGGCTGCGGGCCGCGACGCCGCACGCACGGCCGCGAGCGCCGCGTCGTCGAGTACGGGGATGGGCTGGCGCCGTTCGCGGTGGGTGGCGACGACGGCGGCGCGATGGCGCCCGAGCGCGCCGCGGCTGAGCCCGGGTGCGACCGCCAGCAGAAAGGCGGCCAGGGTGTCCGGGGTGGCCGGGAGCGGATCGACGCCGACCGCGCGACACCAGGCGGTGAAGCGGGCCCAGTCGTTGGCGTAGAGCCGGCGGGTTTCCGGGGCGGGGGTGGGCACGGGCTCGCCAATGACGCGGCGCGCGTGCGACGCCGGTGCCGGCAGCCCGCTCATCCGCCCTGCCCTGCTGCGATGCCCGCCATGGCCAATTCCTTGCCGCCGCTGGCGATTTTGCGCCGCCGCTGCAATTGGGGCAAGCGTCATTAAGGCAATGTAATGCGGTTTACCGCGTCGTAGACGGTCCCAGCATTGTGCCCGATAAGTATGCATTATCAGGCACAACCATCTTGCCCGGCCCGCCAACAAGGGCGTAGGCTTCGCCCATGCCCGACGACACCCGCATGCCCGTCACCTTCCAGCTCGAACCGCGCACCGCCGCCGCACTCCGCGACCCTGATATCCGCGGCCGGGTCGAGCACCTCATCGAGAGCACCGTCCGCAAGGCCGGCGTCGAAAAGCTGTTCGCGGCCATGGACGCGCTCTCGGCCGAGGCGCAGCGGCGGGGACTGACCGACGAGATCCTCGACGCGGAACTCGCCGCCTACAACGCCGAGCACCGGGAGCGGCGCCCCGCCCGGTGATCGTGCTCGACGCTTCCACGCTGGTCGGCGCCGCGATCCGCCGTGGCAGCGTGCCCGACCGCGCCATGCGCCACGCCTTCGCCACCGACCGGGTTGCGGTCTCGATAGATGTGGTCGCCGAGTTGATCGACGTGCTGCACCGGCCGCGGCTGGCGCGGTTCGTCGATCCCGTTTTCCGCGACGACGTCCTCTCGCTGGTGGACACGGAAGGGGTGGTCTTCACGCCGACGGAGCGCGTGACCGACTGCCGCGACCCCAAGGACAACCTCTATCTCGAGCTCGCCCTCGCGTCCGGGGCGGGCATGATCGTCAGCAGTGACGCCGACCTGCTCGTGCTGCACCCCTGGCGCGGTGTGCGCATCCTGCGCCCAGCCGAATACCTCGCTGTCGGACCGCATGCCTGACGGCCACCACTCCATCTCGGCCGGGTTGTCGCATGGTCCGTCGGAGGCTGTGCGGGACACTCAGCATAACCCACGCGGCATGGTGCCGACGGATGCGGCGATCGCGGCCGCCCTCGACCGGCACGCCCATGATGCCCGCGGCGCCTACGCCGTGAACACCACGCGTGCCCTGCGGGCCGACACCGCGGTGTTCACCGCATGGTGCAGCGCCGCCGGGCTGGCCGCCCTGCCCGCCCTGCCCGACACGGTGGCGGCCTTCATCGACGCCATGGGCGAAACCCGGGCGACGGCCACGGTGCGGCGCTACATTTCCTCGGTCACCGCGATGCACCGCGCGGCTGGCTTGCCGAACCCGTGCGGCCACGAGATCGTGCGGCTGGCGCTGAAGCGCCTGCATCGGGCCAAGGGGCGCGCCCAGGTCCAGGCCTCCCCCCTCACCCGCGACCGGATCGACCGCATGCTGGCGGTGGCGGGGACTGATCGGCGCGGGTTGCGCAACCGCGCCCTGCTGGCGGTCGCCTATGACAGCCTGTGCCGGCGGTCCGAACTGGTGGCGTTGCAACACCGTGACGTTGACGACGGATCGCACGACGACGGCACGCTGACCCTGCGCCGGTCCAAGACGGACGCGGAAGGCCGCGGCACGGTGCGCTACCTGGCCGCCGACACCATGCGGGCCGTGCGGGTGTGGCTGGAGGCCGCCGGGCACACGGACGGCGCCCTGTTCCGCACGGTCGGCAAGGGCGGTGCGATCGGCGGGCCGCTCGACCCGGGCGACGTGGCCCGCGTGTTCAAGCAGATGGCGGCCGCCGCCGGGGATGCGCCGGAGGCCGTGGCGGGGGTCAGCGGGCATAGCAGCCGCGTGGGTGCCGCACAGGACCAGGTTCGCCACGGAGTGGAGCTGCCGGCCGTGATGCAGGCGGGCGGCTGGACCACGCCCACCATGGTCGCGCGCTACACCGCCAGGCTGGACGCGCGACGCAGCGGGGCCGCGAAACTGGCCATGCTGCAGAACCGTGGCTAGGCGGAGGGATCGGGCCATTACGGGCGACCGATGCCCGGGAGATCGCCGGCCACAGCCTCAAACGCGGCGCCATGACCACCGGCATGGACCGGGGCGTGCACCCCACTCGCCTCCAATGCGCGCGCTCTTTGCCGGGGGGAGAATTCGACGGTGCCCGGCAGGACCGATTGGCGAGAGCGATGGGGTGAACGTCAGGCGAGCGTGACCACGGCGTTGTAGGCGACATGCAACGCCATCGCCGCCTCCAGGCGGCCGGTCCTCTTAAAGATCAGTGCGGCGGCCACTCCGACCAGCCCGACCGGCAGCCAGGACAACACCGGGTGGTAGATCGCAAAGAACGCGGCACTTCCCAACACCGCACGCCAGCCACCCCATTCGCGGTCGAGTGCGCGAAACAGCAGCCCCCGGAACAGGAACTCCTCGCAGAACGGGGCGATCGCAACCGCCATCACGGCATAGGCGGCGTGCGCATGGGGGATCGCCTCGAAGCGAAGGCGCCCCGCCTCGATCATCTCACGGGCGGCCGGAATACGCTGGATGAGATCAAGGTAGACCATGACGCAGGCGCCGAGTGCCACGCCGATCAGGGCCCCCTGCCCCACCCTGCCCAGCATCGCCGCATCTGCACCGGGCGTGCGGGGCCACCACAGAGACGCTGTCTCAGGCTCGCGAGGCCAGAGCAGGATCTGCGCAGGTGTCACGCCGCAGCCGGCAAGGAAGCGCGCCATGCCCACCGACACTGCGACGCCGCACAAGCCATAGATCACTGCCTGACCGAGCGCGACGTTGCTGCGGGCGACATACGCCAGCACGAGAGAGGTGCCGATCGCGGCCAGTTCGACCAGAGTGCTGATGCCCACCATCGCGTGCAGCAAGGTGGGTGCCTGCGGACGCTCCTCCGACCACGGATCAAGGAGATAAGGCAGCCTGGCCCGGAAATTCTGCCACATCGCCGCCGAGGTCACGGCCGAATACACGATCCCGGTGATCGCCAGCGGCCATTGCTCGGTGATCAGACCGAGCGCGAAGGTGAAGCTGCCCAACTGGGCGGCCAGGCGCTGGCTCCAGGAAAGCTTGCGGACCTCTCCGGAGTCCGCCGTGACCGTGGCCAGCGTGACACCCTTTTCGCTCATGCTGCGGGCGAACAGCATCCAGCCGACGCCGACCAGTGCGATCTTCCAGATATCGATAGGAAAGGCCACGGCCGAGTAGACCAGGACCAGGGCAACGACCGCCGACGACAGCCACGCCCAAAGCCGCGCCTTCGCCTTGAGCAGTTCCTCCATGCCATGGGGCCAGCCAAGCGGTATCCAGAGCGCCTTGCCTTCCGATGCCAGCGACTTCGGCCCGAGCACGCCCAGAAAATAGGTTCCGAACAGGATTGCGGCGCCGCACAGCGCGTTCCACGCGCCCATGGCCTGCGCGGCGAGGCCGCGAAGTTGGAACAACTGGAACGCCGCCATGGTGAGTGGCAGGAGCACGGCCTGCACGATGGCGCCGCGGTCCCGGCGAAGCCAGAGCAGTTCCTTTCTGTACAGCGCATTCCTGCCGAAGATGACAGGCCTCGCCTGCATCTTGCGTGCGGCGGGCTCGTTGCGCCCCGTGGCGCCGTCGAGCCCGCGGGAGATGCCCCATTGCGACAGCGCGAGCGCGCTCCCCACCACCAGGGCAGCAAACAGCCAGCAATCCAGCACGCCTGACGCAAACGAGAATTCGCCGCCGCGCTGCCCCAGGAACAGCCCGATCCAGGGCCACGCGACGGCGGTGAGCGGCCGGAGCCAAGGCGCCGAGAACGTCACGGCCTTGGTTCCCGTCACGGACGAGGCGAGCAGCAGCAGGAGCATGACATGGCCGAACCAGCCCATCAGTCCGAAGGCGGCCCCACGCGACCTCGGCGCCAGCCGCAACAGGACCGCGATCTCCACGGCCTTGCCGAGACAGGCCGCCGCCATCATCAGCGGGAGGCCGATCACGAGCACTGCAAGGCAGCCCGGCAAAGGGCCGTAGACCAGGCCGTAGCCGACGCCGCAGAACAGCGGGGCGCCGACCAGCGCCGGGTTGCCGGCAATCGGCGAGATCATCTCAGCCAGGAACACCGCGCGCGGTGATACCGGGTGGCTCAGCAGGAACTCCCACATGGGATGACGGCGGCGCTGCGTGTCGATCTCCAGCCCCTCGCCCGCGCAGACCAGCATCAGCCCCCAGCCGAGCAGCACCAGCGAGCCGATCAGGGCTGGAAACGCCCCTGCCTCGGGCAGCGCCGAGAGCCCGGGTGCGGCAGCATCGGCATCGCGCAGACGGTCCGAGCCGGTGGCCAGGACCGCCTCGCGTATCGCGGTGGCGATGTCCTCCTCCACTCCGCCGAAACGCTGGGCCTGCCGGGCGGCCTCGTCCGGAATCGCGGCCTGCAGGCGCCGGTCGGCACCGAGCAGCGATCGTGGCAAATCCCCGAGCCGCACCTCCGCCCGCCGCACATCGGCGATGAAGGCGCGGCCCACCACGACCGCGCCGTCCCACTCGGCCTGCACCCGCTCCGCCGGACGGATCGTGATCCCGAGCACGACACCTGCCGTGATGCTGACGGCCGCATAGAGGACGACCGCTGCGGCAACGCCCAGTCCGCTCCATCCCGAGATGCCACCCCCACCCCGCTGCCGCGCCAGTTTTCCCGCCTGCCGCCGCCGGCCCGCCGCCCGCTTGTGGGCCGCCTCCAGCAGCAGCCAGACCACCCGCCAGAAGCCGGGTGCCGCCACGCGGTTGTCGATCATGCGGGGCCGGGGCGGCGGGTCAGGGTGAGAAACAGGTCTTCCAGGCTGGCCGCCCGCGCTTCGGCCACCAACGCGTCCAGCGCGCCTGCGGCCACCACGCTCCCGGCATCGATGACCACCGCGTGCGAGCACAGCCGGGCCACGTGGTCCATCAGATGGGTGGAGAACAGGATGGTCGTGCCGCCGGCCGCGAGATGCTCGATCAGATCGTAGAATTGCCTGACCGCCTCGACATCGAGGCCGTTCGTGGGCTCGTCGAGCACCAGCAGTTTCGGTTGGTGCAGCAGGGCCATCAGGAGCCCCAGCTTCTTTTTCATGCCGCGCGAGTAGTCCTCGGCGAAGGCGTCGAGGTCCTCCTCGAGCCGCAGGCGGGCGATGATCGGTGCCAGCCCTTCGAGTGTCACCCTGGCGTCCAGTCCGTGCATGGCCGCACTCAACTCGAGCGTCTCGCGCCCGGACAGATAGGAGTAAAAAACCGGCTCATCCGGCAGGAACCCGATAAGGCGCTTGATGGCGACCCGATCGGCAAAGGCATCGAGCTCATCGATGCGAAGCCGGCCTGACGTCGGCTTCAATATCCCCATCAGCAGCCGGAACAGGGTGGTCTTGCCGGCGCCGTTCGGACCGAGCAGCCCGCATATCTGCCCCTGAGGCACGACGAAGGAGATATCCCGCAACGCCATCTTGGGGCCGAAATCCTTGCCGACATGCTCCAGGCACACCAGTGCGCCGGGGTCGGGTCCTGCCGTCACGCCACGCTCTGTCCCTGCACCCATCTCGTTCACGAAGCACCGGCCGCCCTGTCCCGATGCCCCTATCATGCGGGACATGCCGGGCCACCGCCACCACTGCGGAGACCGCCCTCCCCGGCCCGGAAACGGCCTTGCGGGGCGCCCAGAATACGAGTTGAATCAAGGTGCTGCCCGAGCCCCCTCCCCTGCCCTGGGTGCCCATGCGGCGCTGTTGCATGGATCGGGCTGGTGGCGCTGCAAGCTGGTCCGACGTAGGAGACTTCCCCTTTCTGACCCTGGATGCCCACCTTGCCGTTCAAGCTGAATGCTGACCGCCGCCACCACATCCCAAAGCAGGAGCGCAAGGTGACCAACTCGGCCGCGTATGATGCTTCGTTGCGCCAGCGTGGCAGCCTGACGGTGTGGTTCACCGATGAGGCGGTCGCGGCCTGGAAGGCTCAGCCACGCACAACCCGGGGTGGGCAGCGCTGGTATTCGCCCCTGGCTATCCTGACGGCGCTGACGCTCAGGGCCGTGTTCCGCCTTGCGCTGCGCCAGACGGAGGGCCTGATCGGCTCCATCATTGGCCTGCTTGGGCTCGATCTGGCCGTGCCGGACCACACGACGCTCAGCCGTCGGGCGGAGACGCTGGAGGTTCCACGTCCACGATTGCGCCGTGGCGACCAGCCCATCCACCTGCTGGTGGACAGCACCGGCCTCAAGCTCC
>JANXTF010000106.1 GCA_025352565.1 Rhodospirillales bacterium
TCGGCCACGACCGGAACTCCCTTCATGGGACCGTCCGGGTTGTAGCGAGCGGCAAGCGTCTGCTGAGGGTCTGCATCCACCAGTGCCGGTTTATGGCCAATGAGCAACCAGTGCGCGGCCAGACTTCTTGCCAGGGTGGACTTACCCGTGCCGCCCTTGGGAGTGATAAGAGTGATAACACCGAACATGCGAGGGTCCATTTAGGAATTCATGATTTTATTCATTCTGTAATTCATGAATACGGCAAAGCATGAATTGAAGCAACCTTATTTCTGAATTCATGAATTTACGAATTGTTGACACCGCGAGGGAAGTGAGCGTCCTGCGGACAGCATCGGTGGGGGAAGCCCTCGACTCCCACGCAGTGGGCAAATTTTGTGAGCGTTAAACGCTCGCGCCACGGGGGGCGGAGAAGAGGGGGCCGCTATGCGGCGGCCCGCTCCTGTTCGGCTTCGTGGTCGCCCCGCGATTGCAGCCCGTGCAGATAATCCGCGGCACGCTGCGCGTGACTGGCGGCCGAAAAGACAAACCGCTTGTCGAGTTTCAGCACCGTTAGCCATGACGCTATATAGGCGGCGTGATCTTCCCGCACGTCGGGGGTGATGGCGAGGTCGGCGCAAAGGAACGCAGCCCCTAGCTCGGCCACCAGTTCCTCGCGTGCGTAACCTTCATCGCCCCATTTCACGCGGCCCATGTCGCGGGCCAGGCGCGTGCCGTGCTTGGTCCAGTGGGTGAGCTCGTGCGCCAGGGTTGCGGCATGGCTCTCGGCATCCTGGAACGTCTCGAACGGCGGCATCTGCACATAGTCAGACGCCTCAGCGTAATAGGCGCGGGTGCCGCCGTGCCGGATAGTGGCCCCGGTTGCGGCAAAGAACCGGTCCGCTGCCTCGATGCGCTGCGGGAGGGGCAGGGCAGGGGCCTCTGGCTTGGCATAGTAGGATGCGGGCAGTCCGCTGCATTGCTGGGCGTTGAACACGGTGTAGCCTTTCAGGAACGGGATGGCGCGCTCGGTCTCCTCGCCCTGGTCGTCCGTCTCGGTGCGGGTGAGGCGATCGGCGTAGACGGGGTAGGTTCGGGATACGTGTAAAAAGTAGTCACAGGGTCTGCTCGAAGGGGAGCGGCTGTGGATCGAGCGGGTCTGGCAAATCGACCATGTCGAGCGCGTACTGTCCGAAACGCAGGATGTGCCCGCGGGTATAAGGGCTGGTCGAGGCGACCAGCTCTGGAGTGACCGGATGGCCGTTCCTGGCCATGTCGGACAACACCTGGCTCAAGTCGGCGACGTTGGACAGCATAATAGTGTTGGCGACCAGGCTGGCATATTTGAGCTGCTTCTCCTGCTCGACGGGATCGCCGCTCTTGATCACCGGCCCGCCGAACGACACCCAATCCAGGAAGTCATTGTAGGCCTCGATCTTGGTGGTTTCCGCGCGGATGACCCGGCGCACCTCGACGCTGGAGAAGAAGCGCAGCAGGAACAGAGTGCGCTCGACACGACCAAGCTCACGGAATGCGCGGTAGAGTAAGCTCCGTCGGTTATACGTGCCAAGCTTGCGCAGGAGCATCGACGGCATGACCCGCCCTGCCTGGATGGAGAGCACGACCTGGATCATGTCGCGCGTGTGCGTGGCGATCAGGTCCCAATCAATGTCGGCGGTAAACAGCGCGTCGATATGCTCGTAGCGGACTCCCTTTTCCGGACGATAGAAGGTGACGTCGCCCAGACCGCGCATGCGTGGCATCAGCTTGATGCCCATGAACCGCGACAGGCCGAAAACCGGCTCGCTTTGCCCCTGCGTGTCCGCGTGCAGCGTGTCGGGCTGGATGGTGGAGCGGTTCTTCAGCAACCCGTCCAGGATGTGGACGGCCTCCCACACCCCGCACGGAATGAAGCTGGTGAACAGCGCGATGTAGTTGTCGGCGATGTGGTGGTAGGCGATCCCGCCATAGCCCCCGTAGCGGATGTGCCGGGCGCCGAGCAGGTTGTTCTCGCGCAACTTGACGTGGGTGCCATCGGCGATTGCCGCCCGGCCGCCGCCCCAGTGTCGGGGCAGAGCGAAGCGGGCATACTGGTCGATAACGTCGACCATTCCTGCTTCCAGCTTGCCGGCGGTGATGTGCTGGGCATTGGTCCGCCGCAGCGCCTGAGCCGACGCAACCTCCGGGGCGTGGCGTGCGGTCTGACCCGGCCCGAGATTGCAGCCGTAGCCGAACACGGTGAACAGGTATCGTTGGATGGGTTCGGCAAACTTGGGGTCGGAGCCGGAGGGTGGACCGAAGTGGCGGGTGTAGCCGGACCAGTGATCGGCGCGCTTGAGGATGTCGAGCAGATGACGCTCGGTCATGCGGGCGCGGATTTCAGCCTCGAACTCAGCCAGTCCGGCAGGCTGTTCCGTCGTCGCCATTTGCTTCAGGTGCGGCGTTCCGTCGGCATCGACGCTGAATTCGGTGTTGGCCGGGAACCCAGCATCGACCTCGGCGGCGAGCGTCGTCAGCTCGGCTTTCAGCGCGGCGGCGAAGTCCTCGCCCCGCTCGGGAATGCCGAGGGCGGCGCAATAGGCGGGCAGCCGGGCTTCGCACTCGGCCCAAGGCAGGAGCTGGGCGCGGTAGTCGGCGAAGGTTTCGGCTCCGACGACAAACAGGTCGCCGATCTCCAGCGCGTCGGCCAAGTGGGCGAACACGCACACTTCCAGCGCCCGCCGATCCAGCATGTCCGTTGAAGACCGTCGCTTGGTGACGAACGCCCGCCAGCGAAGGGATGCGAAGCCGAGGTCGATGCTGTCCACTTCGTCCCGGCGCGCGTGACGCATCGTGCTCACGACGGCGAGCGCGTCCAACAGAATACGATCCTGGGTTGCGGATTGGATGTCCATGAGGTCGAGGAGCCGGAACAGCAGGACCCGGTGCTTGGCGTGAATCGGCCACAGCAGCGGTAGATCGTTGCCACGATGCCAAGCGGAGACGGTTTCGCACTGTTCTGCCAGGGCCTCGGCGCCGCCTTGCTTGGCCAGGAGCTTCCTGGCTTGCCGGCCGAAGTCGGCGTCGCTGTTCTGGGACTGCTCGGCCTGGAGCACCTCGGCGAAGATGCCGATCAGGCTCTCCTCGATGGCTCGGTGTTGTTCGTGCAAGTCATCGAGCTGTTCCTTGGCGGCGGCCTGGGTGCGTCGGACGCGGCGCAGCAGCATTTCGACCAATTCGTCACGGCAACGCATCCTGGCCTGGCGCAGCAAAGCGAGCAGAAGGGTGTGCCGCCTGCCCGGTTGGGTGATGTCGAGGATGTCGCCCACCTCGAGCGCCGCGGCCTCGGCGGCGAACTGGCGCAGCTTGGTATGCGCAATACCCTCGAGGAGCGGATCTGGATCGATCAGCCCGTCCATCCATCCGAGACGATCGGTCCAGAGCGTAATCGTCTTGGGCGTTGCGGGTCCGGGCGCCTGTTTCAGACGGTTAAAGCCGGTCGTGACGCTGTTAGGGAGTTTTGCAAGCAGCCCATCCAGCACTGCCGTACCCTCCGGCATAAGCCGCGCCGCGACGCGGTCGTAGAGTCGCCCGTGGACTTCAGCGCGGAGCCGGCCCACCAGCCGGTCGAGGGTGCTGAACGCAGGTAGGTCGGTGGCTGCCGCCCCCAAGGCCTCGACCGCTCGATTGATGAGGTCGGCCGGGTCGCTCATGGTTTCGGCAGCGCCGAGGACGATGCCGGTCACCATCTGCTCGGCTGTGGTCCTGTAGGCCACAACCGAAAGGTACGTCCGCACCGCGGCCTGATAGCGATAGAGCGACTTGGTGAGCCGCACCTCATCAGGCCATGCGGCTGCTTGCGTGACGCCAAGCTGCGCGGCCAGATGGGCCACCGTTCCGGCGTGAACTGCATTCGGCGCCGGGAAGTATCCCAGATCCCGGCGCGTTTTGAGCAGCGTGGCCAGCAGCAGACGCCCCGGACCGGTCCGCGCGGTCGCGTGGACTAAAGTCAGGTCAGCCTCGGTCATGTCGTAGCGGGCGCCGAGTTCGTCCCGGGTCAGCCGCGCGCCAGGGCGTGGGTAGGCCGTGCGATTGATGGCCGTCATGGGTGTCCAGAAAAGGGTGCGCCACAACGGCCGGTCAGGCTATGTGATTTGAAGGAGATAGGAGGTAGCGATCCGGTGTCCGCAAAGGAATACCTTTCTGGACGCAAGCGCCCAACGTCGAAACCGCGCCAGGGTACCCGTACCGCCCTTTACCTGCGGGTTTCGACCGCCGACCAGAAGCCAGACCTGCAGTATGATGGCTTGCGCGGGTATGCCGCGCGCGCCGGCCTCGAGGTCGTGCAGGACTACTGCGACGTCGCAGTATCAGGCCGTCGGGAAGGCCGGCCGCAGCTCAACGCGCTCATGGCGGCGGCCCGCAACCAAGAGATCGACTGTGTGCTGGTGTGGAAGTTCGACCGTTTCGCCCGCAGCACGCGCCACCTGCTCGTGGCGTTGGAGGAGTTCGACCACCTTGGCGTGCGATTCGTCAGCGTGCAGGACCAGATCGACACGGACAGCCCGATGGGCCGGGCGATGTTCACCATCATCGGCGCCATGGCCGAACTGGAGTCCTCGCTCATCAGCGAGCGCGTCACTGCCGGCATGCGGGCCGCCCAGGTGCGCGGCAGGCACCTGGGTCGACCTGCCACATCTCAGCGCATCGTCAGCGAGATCGAGGCGCTGGCCACGTCCACAGACCTGAGCATCCGCGCCATCCAGAAGAGGATCGCGAGCCGAGCCAGCCGCGGCATTGTCGGCGAGATCACCAAACGCGCCCGGGCCGCGCTGCCATCCGCCCTGTGACTACTTTTTACACGTATCCCGAACCTCCCCCTACATCATTGCGCGCCGCTACACTTAGCTAAGGATCGTAAGCCGCATATATAACCTTATCTCGGTCGCTCTCTTTCCAGGCCCAGTTGATCGTCTGGTCTTTAGCTCCGATTTCGCCGAGTC
>JANXTF010000161.1 GCA_025352565.1 Rhodospirillales bacterium
ACAGCAGCGTGCCTGGCATCGGGGCAACCCTTCGGGATGGTTGCTCGCGATAGATTCAGACAAAACGCGCCGCGGGAATCGCCCCGGCCGATGTTGCAGCAACAATCCTGATCACATTGGCGTTAGCGTTGCACAGCCCTGAAACCTGCGGCGGTTCACGTTTGCAGTTAGTGTCGTCACTTCGAGGTCGCCCACCGTGAATATTCGGTGATCACGGCCCGATCTCGCGTTCGACCGCGCAATCCGCACTTCGTCGGGCGCTCATGGCGCCTGCTTCAATCGCTGTTCGGCAATGGCGCGCCACGGCGCGTCCGGCGGCGCCGCGGCCAGCGCGCGGCGGAACAGGGCGGCGCTGTCGGGTGAGACCGCCTGGTCCACCAGCGACTGCGCCTCGGCGGCCTGCGCTGCCAGGGTCGCGTCGAATGCGATGGCCACCGCAGCGCGCCAGGCCTTGGCGGCCTCGGGCAGGTTGCCGCGCTGGTTCTCGATGTTGCCGAGCAGCACGTAGCCCTGCCGGGCCTGGTCCGATGCGGGATCGAGCTGGGCGATGCGGTTGCGGAGCTGGCGGATCAGGCTGTCCTCGTCGGCGCGGGCGGCGTGGGGTGCGGCGGGGAGTTCGGGGTGGCCGCCGATCAGATACAGCGCGGCGCCGCCGAGCGGGATCGCGGCCAGGGCCAGCACCACCGGCCGCCGGCTGGCGCGGGTGGGCGCCAAATCGGGCGCGGCGGCGGCGGCCAGCAGGCGGCGCTGCACCTCCAGCGTGGCGGAGGCGTGCTCGGCTTGCAGGATGCGGCCCTCGGCGAGGTCGCGGTCGAGTTCGAGCAACTGGGCGCGGTGCAGCGCCATCGCCGGCGCCTGCCGGCCGCGCAAGGCGGCACGGGGGCGCAAGGCCAGCGCCAGCGGGACCAGGGCCACCACCGCGAGCAGCAGGAGCGGAAGCAGGATCAAGGGTTCAGCAACTCCCGCAGGCGGGATTGCTCGGCGGCGTCGAGCGGCGGCGGCGGCGCCACGGCACGGCGGCGCGAGGCATAGGCGGCCCCGCCGCCGATCAGCAGGGCCACGAACGGCGAGGCCCAGAGCAGGGCGGTCGTTGGGTTGAAGGGCGGGCGGAGGCGGACGAAATCGCCGTAGCGCGCGGTCATCCAGGCGATGATCTGGGAGTCGGTCTCGCCCGCCGCGATGTGCGCGCGGACGATGTGGCGCAGGTCGCGCGCGAGGTCCGCCCCGCTGTCCTCGATGCTCTCGTTCTGACACACGAGGCAGCGCAACTGGCCGCCGAGTTCGGCGGCGCGGGCTTCCAGCGCCGGGTCCGGCAGGCGCTCGGCGGGGTCGCCGATAGCCCATGCGGGGGTGGCGAGGGCCAGCAGCAATGCCAGCGCGGCCACCACCGCACGACGTGTCACGCGTATTGCCGCAACATCGAGGCGGCCTCGTCCGCGGCCTCCTGGGTCAGCGGACCGGACAGGTGCCAGCGCACCACCCCTGACGCGTCGATCAGGAAGGTCTCCGGCACGCCGGTCACGCCGAAATCGATGGCGGTGAGGCCGGCATCGTCGCGCCCGATGCGGGTGAACGGGTTGCCGTGGCGGCCGAGAAAGGCGGCGGTGGCGTCCGGCCGATCCTTGTAGGCGATGCCCCAGAGCGGGATGCCGGCTTCGTGGAGCGCCATCAATCGCGGGTTCTCGGCCACGCAGGGCGCGCACCAGGAGGCGAAGAAATTCAACAGGATCGGCCGGCCGCCGGCAAGATCGGCGCCGGCGAGATCGACGCTGGCGAAGCCGGCGCTGGCGAAACCGGGCAGCGCGAAGCCGGGCAGCGCGAAAATCGGCACGGGCTTGCCGAGCAGCATGGTGGGCACGCCGCGCGGGTCGAACCGCCCGGTCCGCATGCGGCGCAGCATGGCCAGGAAGCCGGCCCCGGCGAGGGCCGCGGCGCCAAGCGGGGCGAGCAGCAGCAGGCGCCGTCGCATGTCGGTCAGGCCTTCGCGGCGGCGCTGGCGCGGGCGCGCATGGGGGCGCCCACGCGCAGGCGCCGGTCGGCGAGCGAAATGCCGCCGCCGGCCGCCATGATGAGGGCGCCGAACCAGATCCAGGGGGCGAGCGGATTGTAATGCAGCCGCAGCACGGCCGCCCCGTCGCGCTCGTCGCCCAGCACCGCGTAGAGGTCGGAGAAGCCGGTGGTGTGGATGGCGGCCTCGGTGGTGGTCATCTTCTGCACCGGGAAGGTGCGCCTGGAGGGCGACAGCAGCGCGACCGGCGCGCCGTCGCGGGTGACGCGGAGATCCGCCACGCGGGAGGCGTAGTTGGGGCCGGGCGCGTCGTGCAGGTCGACCAGGGTGAACACGTAGCCGGCGAGAGGAACGCCCTCGCCCGGCTTGGTGAGGGTGATGGATTCCTGCGCCAGCGACATCCCCGCGATGCCGGCGATGGTGACGCCCATGCCGGCATGGGCCAGCGTGGTGCCGAACGAGCCGCGCGGCAGCCCGGCGAACCGGGCCGCGCTGGCCGCGACCGGCACGCGGAACAGGCGGATGCGTTCGACCACCTCGCCGATGGCCCCCAGGATAATCCACACCGCCGCCCCGAACGCCAATGCCGGCAGCGCCTGCATGCCGATCAGCGCGAACAGCCCCGCCGCCACCGCCGCCACCGCCACCCACCACAGGCGCAGAACGGCGGCGCCCAGATCCGCGCGTTTCCATGACAGCGCGGGACCGAGCGACATCGCGATGAACACCGGGACCGCCAGTGGCAGCACCGTCGCGTTGAAGAACGGCGGCCCGACGCTGATCTTGGCGCCGAACAGCAGGTCGGCGAACAGCGGATAGATCGTGCCGGTCATCACCACGGCCGCGATCGAACATAATAGTATATTGTTCAGCACGAGCGCCCCCTCGCGGGACACCGGCGCGAACAGCCCGGAACTGGACAAAAGCGACGCCCTGAGCGCGAAAAGCAGCAGGGAACCGCCGATTACGAGCGCCAGAAGGCCGAGAATGAACACCCCGCGCGACGGATCGGACGCGAAGGAATGCACCGAGTTGAGGATGCCCGAGCGCACCAGGAAGGTGCCGGACAGGCTGAGCGAGAACGTGCCGATCGCCAGCAGGATGGTCCAGACCTTCAGCGCCTCGCGCTTCTCCACCACGATCGCCGAATGCAGCAATGCGGTGCCGGTGAGCCACGGCAGCAGGGAGGCGTTCTCCACCGGGTCCCAGAACCAGAACCCGCCCCAGCCGAGCTCGTAGTACGACCACCACGACCCCAGCGCGATGCCGCCCGTGAGGCAGCACCACGCGGCCAGGGTCCATGGCCGCACCCAGCGGCCCCAGGCCGCATCCACCCGGCCTTCGAGCAAAGCCGCGATGGCGAAGGCGAACGGGATCGCGAAACCGACATAGCCGACATAGAGCAGCGGCGGATGGAACGCGAGGCCAGGGTCCTGCAACAGCGGGTTCATGTCCCGCCCGTCCACCGGCGCGGGCCACAGGCGGGCGAACGGGTTGCTCTCCAGCAGCGCGAACAGCTCGAACCCGCAGGCGGACAGGCCGAGCACGCCGATCACCCGCGCCCGCAGCGAGGCCGGCAACGCGCGCCCGAACACGGCCACCGCACCGCCGCACATCGCGAGAATGAGGCACCAGAGCAGGATGGAACCCTCGTGGTTCCCCCAGCTGCCGGATATCTTGTAGATCAGCGGCTTCAGCGTGTGGCTGTTCTCGGCCACGTTCAGCACCGAGAAATCATCCGTCACCGCCGCCCATACCAGCGCCGCATAGGCGGTGCCGAGCGCCACCAATTGCCCGATCGCGATGGCGGGCGCCGCCTGCATCAGCCGCGCGTCCCGCCGCCAGGCGCCCCACAGCGGCAATATCGCCTGGGCGAAGGCGAACGCCACCGCCAGCGCCAGCGCGAAATGTCCCAGTTCGGGGCTCATGGAAGTTCGGGGCTCATGGAAGTTCGGGGCTCATGGAAGTTCGGGGCTCATGGTTTCGCCGCCCCCAGCGTGTTCCACAGCGCGGCTTGCGGCGGCGGGCCGGAAGCCGGGTTCCAGCGGCCGGATTTCCTGAGCGCGTCGGCCACATCCTTCGGCATATAGGTCTCGTCATGCTTGGCCAGCACCTCCCGCGCGTGGAATACCCCGTCGCGCTCCAGCGTGCCAAGCGTCACCACGCCCTGCCCCTCGCGGAACAGATCCGGCAGGATGCCCACATAGGTCACCTCCACCGTGGCGGCCCCGTCGGTGATGCGGAAGCGCGCATCCGGCCTGCTGTCCTCCATGCCCCGCCGGAGGCTGCCGCTCTCGACCAGCCCGCCGAGGCGAAACACCCGCCCTGGCCCCGGCGCCTTGCTCGCCATGTCCGACGGCGCCACGAAGAACACCAGCGTGTCGCGGAACGCCGACAACGTGAGGACCGTCGCCGAGCCGAGCCCTAGCCCGCAGGCCAGCAATACCGCCATGCGCCGCTTCTTGCGGGTCCCCATCTTGCGTATCATCGCCCGGCCCTCGGATCGATCGCCGCCAGCCTCTTCCGCGCGCGCGACAGCCGGATGGCCGCGGACAGGCCGAAGCCGACCGCCAGCACCAGCGTCAGACCATAGGCGCCCGCGATGTAAGGCAGATGCGTCACGCGCCCGCCATCTTCATGCGCCCGCCGCCCGCGCCATCAGCAATCCCCGCATCCGCCGCTCGATCACCGCCGCCCGCAGCCGCGCCACCACCAGTGCCAGGAACGCGAACTGGAACCCGATGGCCACCATCAGCAGCGGCCACAGCATCGCGGCCGCCATCGTCGGCGCCCCGGTCAGCGTGATGCTCGCGGGCTGATGCAGCGTGTTCCACCAATCGACCGAGAACTTGATGATGGGCACGTTCACCGCCCCCACCAGGGCCAATATCGCCCCCGCCCGGTATCCCCGCACCGGATCGTCGAACGCCCTCACCAGCGCGATATGCCCGAGATACAGGAAGAACAGCACCAGCACCGAGGTCAGCCGCGCATCCCACACCCACCACGCCCCCCACATCGGCTTGCCCCACAGGCTCCCGGTCACCAGGCAAAGTGCCGTGAATCCCGCCCCCACCGGCCCGATCTCGGCCGCCGCCAGATCGGCCAGCGGGTGCCGCCAGATCAGCGAGGCCACCGAGCAGGCCGCCAGCGCCAGGTAGCCGAACGAGGCGAGCCAGGCCGCTGGCACATGCACGAACATGATCCGCACCGCGTCGCCCTGCTGCCAATCCGCCGGTGCCCAGAACAACCCCCAGCCGAGCCCCACCAGACTCGCCGCCAGCGCCACGCCGGTCAGCCAAGGCTGCGCCCGCGCCGCGATGCGCAGGAAACGGCCCGGATTGGCGAAGCGATGGAGCGACCGTCCCCCAGCTGTGGGCGGCACAAGCGTGGTGGCCGGGGTCGGCGCGAGCGTGCTGGATGCTTCCATGGAGTCCAAGATAGCCGGTCTCGCGCCGGCTTTGAAGCAACCGTTCCTTACCGTAATGTCACCCGCCAAACTCCCGCAAGGACGCCCGCGCGCATGGCCCATTGGCTGGTGAAATCCGAACCCGACGCCTTCAGCTGGGACCAGCAGGTGGCGCACGGCATCGAGCCCTGGACCGGGGTGCGCAATCACATGGCGAAAAACAACCTCAAGGCCATGCGCCGCGGCGACCGAGCATTCTTCTACCACTCCAACATCGGCAAGGAAATCGTCGGCGTGGTCGAGGTCGCCCGCGAGGCCTACCCCGACCCCACGGCCGAAACCGGGGACTGGGTGTGCGTGGACATGAAGGCGCTGCGCCCGATGAAGCGGCCGGTGACGCTGGCCGAAATCAAGGCCGACCCGGCCTTCGCGGATTTCGCGCTGGTACGCTTGTCCCGCCTGTCGGTGGCGCCCGTCGCCGACGAATACTGGGCGCGAATCTGCCAGATCGGGGGATGGCGATAGCGCGTCTCGGGAATGGGCGCCGCTTTTCCACCCGGCGGACTGGACGATTTCCCCAAACGGACCCCAAACACCCCTCGACGCATTGATGAAAGACAGTCGCCATGCAGTCTCCCTATACGGGGCGGCGGGAGGACCGGCGGCTGGTCACCGGCGCCGGCAGCTACACCGCCGACCATGACCGGCCTGGCCAAGCCCACGCCGCCTTCCTGCGCGCCGACCGCGCCCACGCCCTCATCCGTTCGATCGACATCGCGGCCGCCCGAGCCGCGCCCGGCGTGCTCGCGGTGCTCACCGCCGCCGACATGGCGGCCGCCGGCTACACGCGCGGCCGGGCGCAGGTTCCCTACAAGGGGCGCGGCGCGGCTTTGATCTCGCCCAGCTCGCCCGCTCTGGCCCAGGGCCGCGTGCGCTATGTCGGCGAGGCGGTCGCCATCGTGGTGGCCGAAACGCTCCACGCGGCCCACGACGCGGCCGAGTTGATCGCGGTCGCTTACGACGCCCTCCCCGCCGTCGCCGATGGCCGTGCCGCGCTGGCCCAGGGCGCCCCGCAGCTGCATGACAGCATTCCAGGCAACCTCTGCTTCGACTACGACTACGGCGACGAAACCGCGGTCGAGGCCGCCTTCGCCACCGCCGCCCACGTGGTTCGGCTCGAACAGGAGAGCGCCCGCGTCGTCGGCAACCCGATGGAGCCCAAGGCGGCGATCGCCGAATGGGACGGCGACACGCTGCATCTCTGGAGCCCAAGCCAGGGCATGCCCGGCCTGCGCGACCAGCTCGCCGGCCTCACCGGCCTCGCTCCGGCCAATATCCGCGTCCATGCCGACGACGTCGGCGGTGCGTTCGGCATCCGGGGCGCCGCCTACCCGGAATACGCCGCGCTCGCATTGGCCGCGCGCCATGCCGGGCGCCCGGTCAAATGGGTCGCCACCCGCTCGGAAACCTTCCTCAGCGACTACCACGGCCGCGCCGTCTGGATGGCGGCCGAACTGGCGCTCGACGCGGACGGCGCATTCCTCGCCATCCGGCACAATTGGGTGTGCGACATCGGCGCCCACCCATCCGCCGCCGGTCCCGGCACCAACACGCTGAACGCCGCCATCATGCCGTTCGGCGCCTACCGCATCCCCGCCGTGTACGGCCGCAACCGCCTGGCGGTCACCAACACCGTGCCCATCACCGCCTATCGCGGCGCCGGCCGGCCCGACATGGCCTATATCCTCGAACGCCTGGTGGACGAGGCGGCCCGCCAGACCGGCATCGACCGGCTGGCGCTGCGCCGCCGCAACCTCATCCCGCGCGAGGCCTTCCCCTACGACATCCCGACCGCCCCCATGCCCAGCGCCTATGACAGCGCCGATTTCGCGGCCCTGCTCGACGCCGCCATCGCCGAGGCCGACTGGGACGGCTTCGAGGACCGCCGGGCCGAGGCCGCGACGCGCGGCCGGCTGCGCGGCATCGGCTGCGCGGTGTTCATCGAGCCCGCCGGCGGCGTGTCCCCCACCGACGAGGCCGCGCTGACCTTCGAGCCGGACGGAACCCTGCTGCTGCACGAGGTCGCAATCGCCTCCGGCCAGGGCCACGAAACGGTGCTGCCCGAAATCGTCGGGCGCGCGCTGGGCATCGACCCGACGCGCATCACGCTGCGTCAGGGCCGCATGGATGGCCCCGCCCTCAAGGGCGGCGGCGCGTTCGGCTCCCGCTCCATGATGGCGCAGGGCTCGGTCAGCGCCGAGGTCGCGAACGTGGTCATCCGCAAGGGCATGGCGCTCGCCGCCGACGCGCTGGAGACCGCCGAGGCCGACATCGCTTACAGCGAAGGCACCTACCGCATCGCTGGCACAGACCGCGCGATCGGCCTCGATGAACTCGCCCGCCGCCATCCGGGGGCGCTCGACGGCCGAGCCGAACTGCCCTCCCCGCGCGCCTTCCCGTCCGGCGCCCATGTCGCGGAAGTGGAAGTCGATCCCGACACCGGCATGACCGAACTGGTCTCCTACGTCTCGGTCGACGATTGCGGCGTGGTGGTGAACCGCACCCTGCTGGAAGGCCAGATCTGGGGCGGATTGCTGCAAGGGCTCGGCCAGGTGTTCGGCGAAATCTGCGTCTATGACGCCGATGGCCAGATGCTGAGCGGCAGCTTCATGGACTACACGATGCCTCACGCGGACCTGGTGAAGCGCGTCGCCATCCAGACAATGCTCGTCCCGTCCCCCAGCAACCAGCTCGGCGTGAAGGGCGTAGGGGAGGCGGGCACCGTCGGCGCGCTGCCCGCCGCCATGAACGCCATCCTCGACGCCCTGCGCCCGAGGGGCGTCACGCATCTCGACATGCCCGCCTCGGCGCAGCGCGTGTGGCAGGCGTTGCAGCGCGCAGTGGCGTAACATCGCCGTTGCCGGATGGCGTCCCGCCACCCCGGTATCGTCCGGAAGCGATTTCATCGCGTCTAGCGGCAATCCGCTCCGCCGCCTAAACTCCCGCCAAGGCCAACGTCCAGGACCAGGAAACATGCACGACCTCATCGCGGTGAAGCCCGAGATCGCCGCCCGCGCCCACTACACGGCCGACACCTACGCCGCCCTCCGCGCCCGCGCAGAAGTGGACCCCGCCGGTTTCTGGCTCGACGAGTGCCAGCGCATCGCCTGGATGAAGCAGCCCACGAAGGCGTTGAGCGGCGATTTCACCGGCGACGTCCGCATCAAGTGGTTCGAGGACGGCACGCTGAACGCGTCCGCCAGCTGCCTCGACCGCCACCTCGCCGAACGCGGCGACCAGATCGCCATCATCTGGGAAGGCGACGATCCCAACGTCAGCAAAAGCGTCACCTACCGCGAACTGCACGGCAAGGTCTGCCGCTTCGCCAACGTGCTGAAATCGCTTGGCGTGGCCAAGGGCCACCGGGTCACGATCTACCTGCCCATGGTGATCGAGGCCGCCGTCGCCATGCTCGCCTGCGCCCGCATCGGCGCGGTCCATACCATCGTGTTCGGCGGCTTCTCGCCCGAAAGCCTCGCCAACCGCATCCAGGACGCCGGCGCCAGCGT
>JANXTF010000094.1 GCA_025352565.1 Rhodospirillales bacterium
CGCTTCTCGGGACGCTCGGCCACCATCGCCTCGGTGGTGATGAGCAGGCCGGCGACCGAGGCCGCGTTCTGCAGCGAGACGCGGACGACCTTGGTCGGATCGATGATGCCGGCGGCGATCATGTCCTTGTAGGTGCCGCTCTGTGCGTCGTAGCCGAAGCCGTATTCGGCGTTCTCGAGCACCTTGCCGTTGACCACGGCGCCGTCTTCGCCGGCGTTCTCGGCGATCTGACGCATCGGGGCCTGGATGGCCTTGCGCACGATCTCGATGCCGAACTTCTGGTCCTCGTTGTCGAACTTCACGTTCGCCAGGATCAGGCTGGCACGGGCCAGGGCGACGCCGCCGCCGGGGACGATGCCTTCCTCGACCGCCGCACGGGTCGCGTGCAGCGCGTCGTCGACGCGGTCCTTACGCTCTTTCACCTCGACCTCGGTGCTGCCGCCGACGCGGATGACGGCCACGCCACCGGCGAGCTTGGCCAGACGCTCCTGCAGCTTCTCGCGGTCGTAGTCGCTGGTCGTGTCCTCGATCTGCGCGCGGATCTGCTCGACCCGGCCCTTGATCGCGTCGGTCGCACCGGCGCCTTCGATGACGGTGGTGTTTTCCTTCTCGATCAGAACCCGCTTGGCCTTGCCCAGCATTTCGAGCGTGACGTTCTCGAGCTTGATGCCGAGGTCTTCAGAGATCACCTGACCGCCGGTGAGTACCGCGATATCCTCGAGCATCGCCTTGCGACGATCGCCGAAGCCCGGCGCCTTCACGGCCGCGACCTTGAGGCCGCCGCGCAGCTTGTTCACGACCAGGGTCGCGAGCGCCTCGCCTTCGATGTCCTCGGCGATGATCAGCAGCGGACGCGCCGACTGCACCACGGCCTCGAGCAGCGGCAGCAGGGCCTGAAGGCCCGACAGCTTCTTCTCGTGGATCAGGATGAACGGGTTGTCGAGATCGACCGTCATCTTCTCGGCGTTGGTGATGAAGTACGGGCTGAGATAGCCGCGGTCAAACTGCATGCCCTCGACCACTTCAAGCTCGGTGTCCATGCCCTTGGCTTCCTCGACGGTGATGACACCCTCGTTGCCGACCTTCTGCATGGCTTCAGCGATCATGCGGCCGATCTCGGCCTCGCCGTTGGCGCTGATCGTGCCGACCTGGGCCGTCTCGGCCTGGGTGGTGATCTTCTTGGTGCGCTTGGCCAGTTCCTCGACCAGGGCGGCAACCGCCTTGTCGACGCCGCGCTTGAGGTCCATCGGCGCCATGCCGGCGGCGACGGCCTTGCCGCCCTCGCGCACGATCGCCTGCGCCAGCACGATGGCCGACGTGGTGCCGTCACCGGCGAGGTCGTTGGTCTTCGAGGCCACTTCGCGCACCATCTGGGCGCCCATGTTCTCGAACTTCTCGGCCAGCTCGATTTCCTTGGCCACCGTCACACCGTCCTTGGTGATGCGGGGTGCGCCGTAGCTCTTGTCGATCACGACGTTGCGGCCCTTGGGGCCCAGGGTCACCTTCACCGCGTCGGCGAGGATGTCCACGCCGCGCAACATGCGGCTCCGTGCGTCGTCGCCGAAG
Organism: Rhodospirillales bacterium; assembly: GCA_025352565.1. Taxonomy (GTDB): domain Bacteria; phylum Pseudomonadota; class Alphaproteobacteria; order Acetobacterales; family Acetobacteraceae; genus JANXTF01. Next base: position 1,567 of record JANXTF010000094.1, read on the forward strand.
CGAACGTCTTTGGCTGCCATGTGCTTGTCTTCCTGAGTTTCTGTTAGGCGGCTTTGGCGAGTGCCGGGGCACCCTCGATGACGCCCATGAGGTCGCTCTCCTTCATGATGAGCAGCTCCTCGCCGTCGAGCTTCACTTCGGTGCCCGACCACTTGCCGAACAGCACGCGGTCGCCGGCCTTGACGTCCAGTGCCACGATCTCGCCCTGCTCGTTGCGGGCGCCGGGCCCGGCGGCGATGATCTCGCCTTCCATCGGCTTTTCCTTGACGGTGTCGGGGATGATGATACCCCCGGCGGATTTCTCGAGCGGCGTGATGCGGCGGACCACGACGCGGTCGTGCAGCGGACGGAATTTCATGTGATGGCTCCGGACGGGACGGATGCGTTCCCGAGGCGCGCCTGTTAGCACTCAATTGGCTTGAGTGCTAAATAAGTTTTGGAGTGCAGGGCCGATGCGTGTTTCCTTGCGACAGGCCGCCATGGCCCCGATATGGGCGGCGCAGCTGCTGACCGGGGCCAAGTCCTTCGGCGACAACCCGA
>JANXTF010000051.1 GCA_025352565.1 Rhodospirillales bacterium
TTGAACACCTGGCTGTAGTGCTTCATGTAGCAGTTGTTCACCTCGACATCGGCTTGGGTGAAAAACCGGAAGATCTGCGCCAGCAGGTTGCGCTCCGACTCCGTGAGGTTGCGGTGCCAGTCTTTCACGTCGTCGGCGAGCGGCACTTCCTCGGGCAGCCAATGCACGCGCTGTTGCGTCAGCCACGCATCGTAGGCCCACGGGTAGCGGAACGGCTTGTACACCGGGTTCTCGGTCAGCAAGTCGAAGCGGACGGGCTTTTCCGGGAGAGGCAGTGGGTCTGGAATGTTCATGAAGCCGTCCATCAAGGTGTCCCGTGCAAGAATGTATGCGATCGGGCAGTGTTTAGGCGAACATGAGGGAGTCGCCAATCGATTTCCCACATATATGGGCCGAAACGATGAATGCCACTAAATCTGGTGTGAGAGAGTTACTGAAAGCGGCGGGTCTCCCTGGAGACATCGTGCGTTGGCTGACGATCGCAAGGGCTGATCCGGTGTTGCCGGTGGCGTTTCATATCGGCGACCGGGCGGCCGCCGCGATCGGAGCGGCGGGGCTGGCCGCGGCGTATCTGGCGTGGCTGCGCGACGGTACCGAGCAGGATGTGGCGGTCGATACCGGCCGGGCGGCGGTCTCGCTGCGGAGTGCCACGTATCTGCGCGTCGACGGGGCCAAGCCGCCCTCGCCGTGGGACCCGGTTGGCGGAATGTATGAGGTGGGTGCGGGGCGGTGGATCAGCATCCATTGCAATTTCCCGGGGCATCGCGCGGCGGCGGCGCGCGCGCTTGGCGTGCCGGCGGAGCGGCCGGCGATGGAGCGCGCGGCCCTGGAATGGGATGGCGTGGCGTTGGAGGACGCGATCCATGCGGCGGGCGGCTGCGCGGGGTTCGTGCGGACCGAGGCGGAGTGGGCCGCGCATCCGCAATCGGCGGCCGTGGCCGGGCAGGCATTGCTGAGCGTGGAGCGGATCGGGGACGCGGCGCCGCGCGCGCTGCGGCCGGCCGCCCAGCCGCTTTCGGGAATGCGCGTGCTCGACCTCACGCGCGTGCTGGCGGGGCCGACCTGCGGGCGGCTGCTGGCGGAATATGGCGCCGACGTGCTGAAGGTGAACGGCGCGCACCTGCCGGATTCCGGCGCCGCCGAGTTCGACACCGGCGTGGGCAAGTTATCCGCGACACTCGATCTGCGCGACGAGGGCGACGCTGCCCGGCTGCGGGCCCTCGTGGAAAGTGCCGACGTGTTCTCGCAATCCTACCGCCCCGGCACCCTGGGCGCGCGGGGGCTCTCGCCCGAGGCGCTGGCGGGCGCGCGGCCTGGCATCGTGGTTACGACGCTGACCGCCTGGGGGCCGACCGGGCCGTGGGCGCGGCGTCGGGGATTCGACAGCATCGTGCAGGCGACGAGTGGGATGGCGGATATCGTGGGTGGACGGGAGTCGCCACGCCTGATGCCGGTTTCGGCCATCGACTACATCAGCGGGACGCTGATGGCGCTGGGTACCATGGCAGCCCTGGCGCGGCAGGTAACCGAGGGCGGCAGCTTCCATGTGCGCGTGTCGCTGGCGCGCACCGGGCAGTGGCTGCGCGACGCGGGGCTGATCGACCGAGTCGCCTGGGCCGGCCTGCCGGCGGATTGGACCGAGGACGAGATCGCTTCGGTGAGCATGGAGCAGATCTCGCCCATCGGCCGCGTACGGCATCTGGCACCGGTGGCCCGGCTTTCCGCGACGCCCGGCGCATGGCACCGTCCTCCGGTGCCGATCGGCACCCATCCGGCCATCTGGCCCAACGAAGGAAACGCGACGCGATGAAGCTGTTCGACAGCGTTGGACCCAATCCTCGCACCGTGCGGGTGTTCCTGGCCGAGAAGGGCGTGACGCTGGAGATGGAACGCGTGGACATCCGCGCCGCCGACAACCGCAAGGAGCCCTATCTGCGGGTGAACCCGACCGGCCAGACCCCGGCCCTGCTGCTCGACGATGGCGCGGTTATCACCGAGATCACCGCGATCTGCGAATACCTGGAGGAGCTGCATCCTTCGCCTTCCCTGTTCGGGGCGACGGCGGAGCAGCGGGCCGAGACGCGGATGTGGGTGCGGCGGATCGACCTCAACATCCTGGAGCCGATGCTGAATGGGTATCGCTACGACGAGGGGCTCTCCATCTTCGAGGGACGCGTGCCCTGCATCCCGCAGGCGTCGGACGATCTGAAGGCGCTCGGGCGGCATTGGCTGGCGTGGCTGGATGGGCAGATGGCGGGGAAAACCTGGATTTGCGGAGAGCGATTCAGTTTTGCCGATGTGCTGCTGTTCGTGTTCACGGATTTTCTGGGCAAGGTTGGGCAGGCGATGGACCCGGAACTGACGAATTTGGCGGGGTGGGGCGCGCGGATGCGGGGGCGGCCGAGTGCCGGGGTGAAGTAGGCCGGGGGCGAAGTAGGCCGGGGGTGAAGTAGGGCCGGGCGAGCGTACGGCAAAGGCCCCCCGCCTCGGTCAGAAGCCCCGCCGTTTGGCCGCCGATCCCTGAAGCCGAACGCCTGGCATCAATTGGACGCGGGATACAACCGCGTCAGGCGCTGCTGCTTCAGCCACGCGCGCGACAGTGCCGCCACGCCGACAGGGCGATGGCCGAGTGACCTGAACTCGGCGGCCAGCGCGAACAGGTCGCGCTGCTTGGCGAACACGCCGCGATAGGCGTCCAGAAATCGCCGCGACGGATCCCAGAACTGGATCGCCTCCGAGCCCGCGCCATTGATCTCGATGATGCGGAATTTCCCCGCTCGCAGTGCCGCCTCGTTGGTGAAGCGCACATCCAGGCGGCCGAAATTGAAGCCCTTCATCGACCGCGCGATGGCATCGACCCGTCCCGCCAGGGCTGGCGTGCGGAGCCGCATTGCGTCCTCGTAGCGGCCGCCCACACGGAGCGAGGCGACGGTGGTGAGCACCACACGCTCGCCTGTAGCCGGCACGCGCGGACCGACGGAATAGTGCCGCCGCGCTCGTGCCAGGCGCGCATCGGCCTCGATCAAGGCGGCGAGACTGCTGGTTCCGTCCCCGACGACAGATGGCTGATGGCGGACGGCCATGGCGATGAGCGTCCCATGCGTCTCCGATGGACGCCGCATGTAGAAAAGGCCGGCCTCCATTGGGCCGGGCACGAAATCCTGGAGCAGGAACGTGGCGCCGGCAGGGAAGCCCCCGGCATACGCCGCGAGCTGGGGTTCATCGTCGATACGGCGCACGCCATAGCCGCACCAGCCGATATCGGGCTTGGCGATCAGCGGAAAGATCATGCCGGCTTGGGCGCGCGCGTGCCCGACGTCATCACCCTGCCGGACCGCCACTGTGCGCGCGACATGGCGCCGATGTTCCGCGCCGATGAGGTCGAGGCGTGCCATCTTCGACTCGCCGGCCAGCCCGCCGGTCTCGATGCCGGGATTGACCACGGAGGGCAGCGTCAGCCCGCCATGGCGCAGCGCCAGCCAAAACCAGTGCGCCACCAGGGGAACGCACAACAGCCACTTCGGCAACCGCTCGATACCGCCCTCGTGACGACATAGCACGGCTTGCCTCGGAGCGACCTGGCACCCAAGAGTCGCGGCCGAGGTGAATCGGTCAGACAATTGGCACGGCACCCAAACCAACGATTTTTGCTGTTGCGGAGATAAACGTTACTTTCCGAGAGAGCGTTGCATTCGCGGTTACGAAATCGCAGCGGCTTTGCCCCGCGCGTGCCGGGTATACGCAACCGTAAGCGGGATGGTTCCAACGGATGCCCAGCCCGGTGTCGCGCGCGAACCGGCGGCGCCTTCGCGCCGCCCGGCACATGGTCCATGATCCCGGCGAACCCGACAGCGACTGATTGCCGACCGTCCCAGGAGACCGACACGATGCTGGATCGCCGCGCCTTCATCTCCGCTGCCGCAATGCTTCCAATCACCCGGCCGGCCCTGGCCGCCCAGCCGGCCACGGTCCTCACGCCCTTCGGCTTCATCATCGACTTCCTGGAGATGATGAACGCGAGCGCCGGCGGGCATTTCCAGGCAGCCGGGCTGGACACGCAGGTGCTCGGCGCGGGCGGTGCCGCCGCCTCCACCCAGCAGCTCGCGGCGGGGCGCTGCCAGTTCATCCGGGGCGCGGCAATCGATGCGGTGAAGGCGGTCGGCGCGCAGCCCGGCCTCGGCCTGGTCTCGGTGGCCACCATCTTCCAGGGCTCGACCTTCGACGTCATCAGCGACAAGGCGAAGCCGATCGCGCGCGCCGAGGATTTCCGGGGCAAGCGAATCGGCGTCGTGTCGATCGGCGGCACCACCGAGAATTTCCTCGATTTGATGCTGCACAAGGTCGGCATCCCAAAAACCGAGGTGCCGCGGGAGGTTGTGGGCAACAATCCCGGCTCCTTCGCGCTGCTCCAGCAGGGCCGCATCGATGGCTTCATCGCCACCAGCAACGTGGTCGAGGTGCTGGAACAACAGAAGGCGCCGATCCTGGCCTGGAGCACCGACCGCTACGCCAAGATGCCGAGCCAATGCTATTTCACCACGCAGGCGATCATCGACGCGCAACCCGTCATGGTGCTTGGGTTCGTGCGTGCCATGAAGGCCAGCGTCGAGGAGATGCTGCGCGGCCCGCTGGAGCCGATCCTGGATCGCGCCGCCGCGAAATTCGACATCCCCGGCATTCGGGACAAGCCCGGCCTCACCCGCACCGTGCGCGGCAACATGGAGTTGTGGCTGAGCGAGGGGCGGGACAATCTTATGCGCAACATCCCCGCCTTGTGGACGTCGGCCCGCGACAACCTCGCCGAAGCCTCGATCGCCAACATCGCCGACATCACCCGGCTCTACACCAACAGCTTCGTCGACGAGGCTGCGCGCGGGTGAGCTCGATCCGGCTGGAAGGCGTCCGCAAGCAGTTCGAAAGCCGCGCCGGCGCGGTGGTCGCCCTGGCGCCCACCGACCTCGCCATCGCGGAGCGCGAGATGGTTGTGCTGCTCGGCCCGTCTGGCTGCGGCAAGACCACGCTGTTGCGGCTGATCGCGGGCCTGATCCCACCCACCGAGGGCCGCGTGCAGGTCGCCGGGCGCGATCTCTGGACGGGCGACAGACGCGACCCGGCCGCCGTGGCCGACCTCGGCGTGGTGTTCCAGGACGCCAATCTTTTCCCCTGGTACACCGTTGAGCGCAACATCGCGATGCCGCTCGCCATGCGCGGCGTCGGCCGCGCCGCGCGCCAGGCGCGCGCCCGTGAACTGGCCAAAATGGTCGGCATCGCGGGGTTCGGGCAGCGTTGGCCGCGCGAACTGTCCGGCGGCATGCGCCAGCGTGCCGCCATCGCGCGGGCACTCAGCTACGAACCTTCGATCCTGCTCATGGACGAGCCGTTCGGCGCACTCGACGCCATGACGCGCGACACCATGAACCTAGAACTGCAACGCATCTGGACCGAGACCGGCTGCACCATCGTGCTGGTCACGCACTCCATCGGCGAGGCGGTGTTCCTCGCCGACCGCATCGTGCTGCTGTCGCCCCGGCCGGGACGCATCGCCCACGTGGCGACCGTCGATTTCCCCCGTCCGCGCGGCCCGGAGGTGCAGGCCGACCCGAAATTCGCGGCTCTGTGCGCCGATCTTCGCGGCCGGCTGGACCGGATGTGATGCGCGCGCGTCTCGAATGGATCGCCTCGCCCCTGCTGCTGCTGGTGCTGCTTGGCTTCTGGCAATGGTATGTGACCGCGGCTCATGTCTCCGCCTTCATCCTGCCCCCGCCCACCGCCGTCTGGAGCGGCTTCGTCTATCTGGTGGGGCTTAAATCGACCTGGGTGCATGTCTGGGTGACGATCGAGGAGACCGTCGCCGGCTTCGTGCTCGCCGCCGTCGCCGGCGTGCTGATCGGCGTGCCGGTGGGCAAGCTGCGCTGGCTCGAGCGCACGCTGAACCCGTTCATCATCGCAAGCCAGGTGGTGCCCAAGGTGGCGCTGGTTCCGCTGTTCATCGTCTGGTTCGGCTTCGGCAGCACGTCCAAGATCGTGGTCTCGGCGGTGATCGCCTTCTTCCCGATCTTCACCAACACCGTGCTCGGCGTGAAATCCATCGAGGCCGGGCATCGCGATGTGATGACCAGCCTGAACGCGAGCCGCCTCGCCCGCTTCACCCGGCTGGAACTGCCCTCGGCCGCCCCCTACATCCTGACCGGCATGGAGGTCGGCATCGTGCTGGCGATCATCGGCTGCGTCGTGGCGCAGTTCCTCGGCGGCAATGCGGGCCTGGGGTATCTGCTGGTGGCCGAGATGAACGCCTACCAGACCGATCTGCTGTTCGCCGTGATTCTCCTGTTGACCCTGGTCGGCTTCGCCTTCTACGCCGCAATCGGCGCGGCACGTCGGGTGCTGATCCCGTGGCACTCATCCGGACAGGCGCAACCATGACTCCACTTCCCGGCAATCCACGGGTCGTCGGCCTCGCCGGCTCTCATGCCACCATCGGTTCCAGGGCCCGCGTCGGCGCGCAATCCGGCGTCGTGCCCACCCTCGAGCCGGGTGCGCTCGCCGTCGGCAGACCGGCGCGGCCGCCCAAGAAGGTGTTTCGCGAGATCGCCACGCCGAAGCGTCTGGCAAAGCGAGCCTAAAGCGGCCTACATCCCCCCATGAGCGACACACAGAACGACACCCCGCCCGACCGTCTCGCCGCCAACCCGAAAAGCCCGTACCACGACGCGGCATCGCTCGAACGCGGTGTCGGCATCCGCTTCAACGGCGCCGAGAAGACCAACGTCGAGGAATACTGCGTCAGCGAAGGCTGGGTGCGCCTGACCATCAGCAAGACGGTGGACCGCAAGGGCCAGCCGATGACCATGAAGCTGCAGGGCAAGGTCGAACCTTACTACCGCGACACGGCTGAGCCGCCGGCCGATCCGGCACAATAGTCGAGTACCGTCATTGGGCGGCCTTCAGGCCGCGCGCGGCACCCGTTTGCCCTCCAGGGCACGGAACTCGACAAAGCGCGTCATCGCCGCCCACAGATGGTCCCCGTACTGGAACGCCGTGAACGTCTCGCCCCCCGGCAGCGGCGAGATCACCGCGTCGACGCGCGCCTCGTAGAAGAACGGGATCGAGTGGCGCACCCGCTCGGACCCAAGCACGCGGTGCCGCGTCGCCTTGATGCGCCCGCCGGTCCAACGTTCGAGCAGAGCCCCGAAATTGACCGCCAGCGTGCCCTCGCGGGGCGGCACGTCCTGCCAGTTTCCCGCCGCGTCCTGCGCCTGAAGCCCGGCCACGCCGTCCTGCGCCAGCAAGGTCACGAACCCGGAATCAACATGCGCCCCTGCCCCCACCGGCCGCCGGACGCCGTCATGCTCCACCCACGCCGACTCCGCCCCCTCGAACGAGGCCGCCGTCCGCAGCGGATAATGGATCAGCCGCAGCGTCGAGATGCCGCCGACGAAGGCTTCGTCGAAGAAGGTTTCGGCCAGGCCGAGGCCCCGCGCCACCGAGCGCATCGCCATCCGGCCCAGCAACTCCATCGCGCGGTAATACGCCCCCGTCGCCGCACGCCAGCCGGGCAAGTCCGCCTCGTCGGGAAAGGGGGTCGGTTCCAGCAACGGGTCGTCGCCCGCCATCGGCGGATGGGCCACGTCCGGCCCGATGTCGATGCCCTCCTTGTAGGTGGCGAACCCGTCCTGCAAAGGGAACCAGCCGCGATAGACGTTGCGGTTCCCGGGCGCGAAATTATGCCGCCAGAGCGCGTGCGTCTTCGCGGGCGGCAGACTGAACAGCCGCAGCAGCGCCGCCCGCGTTTCGACCGTGGCCGCGATAATTCCGGGCGGCCCGGAAATGGTCATGAAGCCGATATCGGTGGCGGCCCGCAGAATGGCCTGGTCCACCGCGTCGCGTGCCTGCGACGCTGGTCCGAACAGCGGCGCCACGTCGATAACAGGGATCATCGCGGTCTCCTCAGAGGGTCTCGGTTGAAGCCATCGCCCGGCGCGCCTGCCAGGCACGGCCGGGTGCCGCGGCCACCAGTTCCGCGGTGTAGGGATGTTCCGGACTGAGCAGAATTTGCACGGCGCGGCCGAACTCCACGATGCGGCCGCGCTGCATCACCGCGATGCGGTCCGCGATCTGCGCCGCCACGCGCAGGTCGTGCGTAATGAACAGCATGGTCAGCCCGCCCCGCGATTGCAGCCGGTCCAACAACTCCAGCACCTGCTTCTGGACCGACACGTCGAGCGCCGACACACTTTCGTCCGCGACCACGATGGCCGGGCGCATGGCCAGCGCCCGCGCGATGCCGATGCGCTGGCGCTGGCCACCCGAAAACGCGGCCGGGCGGCGTTGCAGCGCCGTCGGTTCCAGCCCCACCAGTTCGATCAGTTCGGCGGCCTGCGCTCGCGCGCCCCCCGCCGCAAGGCCGCCGAGAACCCCTGCCCGCGTGAGCACGTCGCCCACGGTGCGATTCGGGTTCAGCGACCCGTGCGGATCCTGGAAGATCATCTGCACGAGCCGGCGGCGGCGCATCAACTCGCCCCGCCCGAGCCGCGCGAAATCGGCATCCTCCACCAGCACCCTGCCCGCAGATGGCTCCAGCAGGCGGATCACAGCTTTGGCCAGGGTGCTCTTGCCCGACCCGCTCTCGCCCACGATGGCAACCGTGCCGCCGCGCGGCACCTCGAACGTCACGTCGTCGACTGCCCGCACCGTCCCGAAATTCTTCGATACACCCTCCAGCCGCAAGGCCGGCGCCGCCCCGGTGTCCGCGCGCACGCGGGGCGTCAGGGACGGCACGGCGGCAAGAAGCTGGCGCGTGTAGTCGTGGCGCGGATCGTTCAGCACCTGCTCGACGGCGCCGATTTCCACCAACCGGCCATGGCGCATCACAGCCACCCGGTCGGCGATATCGGCCACCACCCCGAAATCATGCGTCACGAACAGGATGCCCTGCCCGTGTTCCGCGCGAAGGTTGCGGATCAGGTCCAGAATACGTGCCTGCGTGGTCACATCGAGCGCCGTGGTCGGCTCGTCGGCGATCAGCAAGGCCGGAGTGAACGCGAGCGCCATGGCGATCACCACCCGCTGACATTGCCCCCCCGACAATTGGTGCGGGAAACGCCGCGCCATCGCTGCAGGCTCCGGCAGGCGCATCTCGCGCATGAGGTCGAGCGCGCGGCTTGTGCGTTCGGCTCCCGCCATGGCGGGAGCGTGTATCTCGAACACCTCCTCGATCTGCCGCCCGACACGGATCGCGGGATTGAGCGAGGCCATCGGCTCCTGGAAGATCATCGCCACGTCGCGCCCGCGCATCGCCCGCAGCCGCGATTCAGGCAGGCGCGTGATCTCCTCGCCCTTGAACCGAATGTTGCCGCTGGCGCGCCGCAGCCCGCGCGGCAGCGCGCCCATGATGGCGCTCGCCAGCACCGACTTGCCGGACCCGCTCTCCCCCACCACGCACAGGATTTCCGCCGGCGCCACCGCGAGGCTGACCGCTTCGACCGCCCAGTGCCGATCGGCTCCTTTCGGAAGTGCGATGTGCAGGTCGGTGATTTCGACAATCGCGGTCACGCCCGGCTCCCCTCGCGGGATGCCTCACGCAGCCCGTCCGCAAGCAGCGAAAGACCGAGCATCAGCGAAGAGATCGCCAGGCATGGGAAGATCACCAGATATGGGAACACCATCGCCATGGCCCGCCCCTCATTCACCATCGTCCCCCAATCCGGCGTGGGAGGCGGCAGGCCAAGGCCAAGAAAGCCAAGGATGCCGATGGTGATGGCGGTGTAGCCGACACGCAGACAGGCATCCACCACCAGCGGGCCAGTGGCGTTTGGCAGGATGTCGAACAGCATGATGCGGATGGCGCCCTCGCCCTGCGTGATCGCGGCATTCACGAAATCCTGCTCGCGGATTTCGATCGCGAGCGCACGCACGATACGGAAGATCGCAGGCGCGCTTGCGAACGTCACCGCCAACACGATGTTGGCGCCCGACGAGCCCAGGGTCACGATGATGAGGATATACAGCACCAGCACGGGAAAGCTCAGGATCACATTGGCCGCGAACGACAATATCTGGTCCACCGCGCCGCGATAGAACCCCGCGGCGAGGCCGCCGACGATCCCGACCACGTAGGCCGTCGCCGTCGCGAGACCCGCCCACAACACCACCGTCCGCGCGCCAAAGATGAGGCGCGAGAGAATGTCGCGTCCCAGCATATCCGTGCCGAGCAGGAACAACTTGCCATCCGGACCGCGTGAAAATGGCTCGACCAACGCGGTTGTGCTGATCAGCGGATCATAAGGGGCGAGCAGTCCCGCGAACAACGCGCATGCGACCCAGATGACCACCACGACCGCCCCGAACGCCGCCGTTGGACGACGCAAGGCACGAAACAGCGTCACGCCGCACCATCGGGACGTCGCGCGAAGCTGATGCGGGGGTTCAGCAGCGTGTACAGCACGTCGGACGCGAGTTGCGTCACCACGATCACCAGCACGCTCACCATGGCGCAGGCCTCGATCAGCGCCACGTCGCCGTTGAGCGACGCCTCGTACAGCAGCGTGCCGAAACCCTTGTAGGCGAAATACACCTCCACGACGATCACGCCCGACAGCAGCCACGGGATTTGCAGCATGATGACGGTGATCGGCGCCACCAGCGCGTTGCGCAGCGCATGACGGAACACGATCCGCGCGGGCGAAGCGCCCTTCATCAGCGCGGTCCGCACGTAAGGCTGCATCATCACCTCGGCCATCGAGGCACGGGTGATGCGCGCCAGATAGCCGGTGGCATACAGCGCCAGAACCAGCACGGGCAGCACCACTTCCTCCCACGCGAAACCAGGGGTGGTGCTGGCACCTGGCAGCCAGCCCAGCCAGAACACGAAGATCGCCGACAGGAACACCGCCGAGGCGAATTCCGGCACCGACGTGGTCACCACCGAAGCGAACGAGATCGCGCGGTCCGTCCGCGTCCCCTCGCGCATTCCGGCAAGGATGCCGAGCACGAAACTCGCCGGCACCATCACAAGCAACGCGAGGCCTGCGAGGATGCCCGTCCGCAGCAGCCGGGGCGGCAGCATTACGGCGACCGGCTCGCGGTAATGCGAAGAGACGCCCCAGTCCCCACGCACGAAGTTCCAGAGCCAGCGCAGGTAACGCACGATGAACGGCTGGTTGTAGCCGTTCTCGGCGAGCCACAGGTCACGCTGCGGCTCGGTCGAAAACTGCCCCAACACCTTCACAGCCACGTCGCGCGCGTTCGCTTCGAGCACGAGATAGACGAGGAACGACACCGCAAGCATCACCGCCAGCGCCTCGGCCAGCTTGATCGCGGCGTACCGCGTCATGTGCCCTCAGGCAAGATGGACGGTGGTCAGGTCATGGTAGTCGGACGGGTGCAGGCGCAAGCCCTGCACCCGGGTGGAGGCGGCGGTGAACTTGTCGGCCCAGAACGGCTGCACCATGATCGCCGCGTCCTGGACGATCTTCTCCACTGCCTGCATCGCCAGCGCCCGCTGCTTCGGATCGACGATCGCCATGGCCTTGTCGAGCGCCGCGTCGAACTCGGGCGACTTGAAATGCGCCTCGTTCCACGCCGCCGTGCTGCGATAGGCGAGATCGAGCGTCATCACCGCGAGCGGGCGATGGACCCAGAAGGTGAGCGCGAAGGGCGCCTTGTTCCAGATCGGCCAGTATTCCGTGGCAGGCAGCACATTCAGCTTCACGCGGATGCCGGCCTCGGCACAGTTCTGTTGCAACACCTGTGCGGTGTCCTGCTCCCACCGCCCCTGCGTGTTGCCCAGCACCAGCGTCAGGTCGATGCCGTCCTTGTAGCCCGCTTCCGCCAGCAGCGCCTTGGCGCCGGCCACATCGCGCGCCACCGCCGGCAGCTTGAAGTATTCCGGCTGGAACGGCGCGACGTGGTGGTTCTCGCCCACCACGCCAAGGTCGCGGTAGGCGAGCTTCACCATCTGCGCGTTGTCCGCCGCCAGCAGCACGGCCCGGCGCACGCGGATGTCGTCGAACGGCTTCTGGTCGGTCTGCATGCGGATGCAGACGGTCGATGCCGCATGCGCCGTCAGCAGTTGCACCTTCGGCAATTTTTTGACCAGCTCGATATCGTTCGCCGTGATCCGCGCGATGAAATCCACCTGCCCGGCAGCCAGCGCCGCGATATGGGCCGAGATTTCCGAGCCGAGGTCGATATAGCGAACCTCATCCAGATAGGGCTTCTTGCCCCAATAGCCCTCCCGCCGCTTGAAGATGGCCTTCTGGCCCACGCCGTATTCCGCCAGCGCGTAAGGCCCGGTGCCCACCGGGTTCTTCGGCCAGGGGGCGCCGACCTTGTCGAAGTCACGGTGCAGGATCGGGCAGGTGTAGGCGTAGAACATCTCCGGAATCGACAGGATCGCGCGGTTCAGCGTGATGCTGAACGTGAGCGTATCCTTCACGTCGACCGAGGTGATCGCGGCGAACGAGGATTTGTTCGAGGATTTGGAATTCGCATCGGTCCAGCGCTTGATGTTGAACACCACGTCCTCGGTGGTGAACGCATCGCCATTCGACCATTTCACGTTAGGCTGAAGCTGGAAGGTCCAGACCTTCAAATCCTCCGACGGCTCCCAGCTTTTCGCCAGGAACGGGTGGGTGATGTTGTCGGCATCGACCTTGGTAAGAAACTCCACCACGTTGCGCAGCAGGTTGGAGCCCTCCACCCAGCTCACCAGCGCCGGGTCGGTGATCTCCTGCACCGCGACCGCGATCCGCAGCACGCCGCCCATCTTGGGCTCTTCGGCCAGCGCCGCTCCCGGCGCCACACCGGCGAAGGCGGCAGCCGAGGCCGCGGTCACCCCCAGCCAGGCGACGGTGCGGAGGAATTCGCGACGGTCGATCTGGCCGCCACGGAACTGCTCGGCCAGCGCCGGCACTTCGGGATGCGGCTTTCCGCCGGTGAGCGTCGTGAAGTTGAACATGGGTGAAGGCTCCCTGAAAAGGCTTTGGGTTTTCGGTCAGGCCGTCTTTTCGTCGCCGACGATGCGGAGTTGACGCTGTCCGGCGCTTTCGGACAAGGGCGCCGCCATCCCGAAGCGACGGATCATCCAGTCGCGGAACAGCGAGATGGCCGGGTCGGCCAGGTCTTCGGGATGGATCGCGATGTAGTATCCGAAACCACCTTCCAACATGGCGTCGAAGGGCGCCACCAGCCTTCCGGCCGCGATGTCGGCGGCGAACATATGCCGGTCCAGCAGCGCGATGCCTGCCCCCGACATGGCGTATTGCGCGGCCAGGGCCGAGGTGTCGAACACAAGCCCACGCTCGACGTCGAGCTTGATGGCGGCCTGGCTCGCCAGCATGTGCCACATCTTGTGGCGCGGCTCGCCGTCCAGTTTCACATGCAGCAGCTCCGCGCCACTCAGAAAGGCCGCCATGTCGGCATCTTCGCGCGGTGCTACGCCGGGATGGCACAACGGCGTCAGCCGCTCCATCCACAGCAAATTCACCACTTGGTCGCTGACCTGCGGTTTGGCGTAGATCACCGCGACATCGGCGTCGCGCGCCGCGTGGCCGACCGCATGCGGGCTTTCGATGTCGAGCAGCACCAGGGGGCATTCGGCGCGGAACTCGCGCAGGATCGGAACCGCCATCAGATGCGCGAAGCTGGTCGGCAACTGGACGCGCAGGTTGCGCAGCTTGGCCCCGCGATCATGCACGATGTCGTTCAGCGCCTGTTCCATGCGGTCGAAGCTTTTGCGCACCACCGGCAGCAAGGCGGCGCCCGCGTCGGTCAGCCCGAATTGCTGCGGCCGGCGGTCAAACAGCGGCGTGCCGAGCAGGCTTTCCAGCGCGATCACGTGACGGCTGATCGCACTTTGCGAAACACTCAGCGCCTGCGCGGCGGCGGTGAACGAGAGGTGCCGCCCCACCGCCTCGAAGGCCCGGAGCGCGTTGAGAGGGAGCCAGCGGCGGTCGATCATTGCACGCGCGTCCGCGCCAGCATCGTCTCGTCGAGCGCAATGCCGAGGCCCGGCGCCTCGCCGAGCGTGATCCAGCCCTCGCGATCCACGCGACAGGGTTCGGCCAGCATGTAGTCCCGCCGGTCGAGGTCCCATTCCGGCGGATCGTACGGGTATTCGAGATACGCCGCGTCGGTCAGCCCGGCCGTCAGGTGCGCGTTGGCAACAAGCCCGATGCCGTTACCCCAGGTGTGGGGCGTGAAAGCGATGCCGTGCTCCTGCGCCATCACGGCCACGCGGCGCAGGCCGGTGATGCCGCCCACCAGCGCCGCGTCCGGCTGCAACACGTCCAGGCAGCCTTCGGCGATCAGGTCGCGGAACTCGTACAGCTCGCGCGTCATCTCGCCGCCCGCCACGCGCACATCCACCATCTCGCGCAACCGCCGCATCCCCGCGCGGTCGCTCCGATGCAAGGGCTCCTCCATCCAATACACCCCCAGCCGCTCCAGCGCGCGCGCCACGGGCACCGCGTCCTTCAGGGTCCAGGGCGGGTAGGTGTCCTGCGGCAGCCGCCAGCCCTGGTTGCAATCGACCATCAGTTCCATCCGGTCGCCGATCCGGGCACGGACCGCTTCCAGCGCGCGGATGTCGTCGCGCCAGTCGCCGCGTTGAAAGCGAAGTTTCAGCGCGGGAAAACCCGCCGCAAGGTATCGCTCCGCGGCCTCTGCCATCGCCCCCGTATCGCGCAGCGTGCCGGACGAGGCATAGGCGCGCACGCGGTTGCTCAGGCCGCCAAGCATCCGCCAGCACGGCTGGCCGGTGATCTTCCCCGCCAGATCCCACAGGGCGAGGTCGAGCGGCCAGCAGCGGCCGTAATGGAAGCTGAGGTGGTTGAGCGTGCGGTAGTGCCGCTCGATCGCCATGGGGTCCTGTCCCACGAACAGATGCTCGTGGCCGGCGAAACCGAGCATCAGATCGCCGGATCCGATGCCAGTGACCCCCGCATCGGTATGGACGCGCACGATCGTGGCGTCCCAGTGATGGCGCGGATGGCTGTCCCAGCTCGCGCGGAACGGCGGCGCGAAGGCGAAGCGGTGCTGTGTGATCTCGATCGCGCTGATCTTCATGACCCGGCATCGTGGCCCAGCCGATGCCGCAAACCAAGCGCCGAGAAGGGTCCGGCCGTCGACGGACGATCCGAAATTGCGATCCCGGCATGACAAAATCCGATGCGCCCCGGTCGTGCCAGCGGCGCATGATGCGCAATGCCGTTCCGCCTCGCTCCGATCCTACCCGTGCTGCTGGCGGTCGCCAGCGCTCAGATCGGGCTTGGGCTGTTGACCCCGCTGATCCCATTGCTGCTGCTGGGTGCCGGCGCCAGCACCCCGGTCATCGGCGCCGTCGCATCGGCGTATTTCGTGGGCTTCCTGGGGGGGGCGCTGACCGCCTCGCGCCTCGTGCTGCGGGTCGGCCATATCCGCGCCTTCGCGGCGTTCGCCGCCATCGCCGCGATCATGGCACAGCTTCTGGTCTTCGCGCACGATCCATGGTCGGCCGCCGGGGCGCGCATCGTCATGGGCTATGCCAGCTCGGGCATGTTCCTGATCGCCGAAAGCTGGCTGAACGACCGGGCGGAAGCCACCACGCGCGGCCGCAATTTCGGCGCCTACCAGGTGGTGAACTGGAGCGCCAGTGCCGCGGGGCCGCTGGCCTTGAACCTGCTGCCCCCGTCCCCCGCCTTGTTCGCGGCCTGCGGCGTGGCGTTCACCGCGTCGCTGCTGCCAATGGCGCTGACGCGGCAATCCAACCCCGATATCGGCACGCGGGTGACGCTGCGGCTGCGGCGGCTGTTCGCCGCCTCGCCCGTGGGCGTCACGAGCTGCATCGCCGCCGGGCTGTTGAACAGCTCGTTCTATTCGCTGGTGCCGGTGTATCTCGGCGAACGCGGACTGGATGCCGGGCGCATCGCGGGCTTCCTGTCGCTGGCATTGATCGCGGCCTTTCTTGTGCAATACCCGTTGGGCATGCTGGCCGACCGCTTCGGCCGCCGCCGGCTCACGCTGATGGTTCTGCTGATCGGGCTCGCCGCGGCGATCGGCCTTGCCCTGCCGCGCCATTCGTCCGCGATCATGGTTCAGGCGCTGGGTTGCGTGCTGGCGGCTTCCACCGCGCCGCTCTATGGGCTGGGCGCGGGGCAGACCAACGACCGGTTGGAACGGGGCGAGTATGTCGCAGCCGCCGGCGGGTTGCTGTTTCTTTGGTCGGTGGGTTCCGCCATCGGGCCGAGCGTCGCGGGCGCCCTGATGCGGCCGCTGGGTTCGGCCGGGCTGTTCGTCTATCTGGGGGTGGTGCTTGGCTTGGGCGCGGGCTTCACCCTGTTCCGGATGCGCCGCCGCTCCGACCTGCCGCCCGGCCAGCAGAGCCCGTTCGTGCCCGGCGGCACCACGCCCCCACGCCTGCCGCAACTCGCCACGGCCCTGCAAATGGAGACCAAGCAACAATGAAATCCCATGTGCGCGTGGCCGTCATCGGCGGCGGCGTGGTCGGGGCCAGCGTGCTCTACCACCTGACCAAGCTCGGCTGGTCCGACGTGGTGCTACTGGAACGCGACGAACTTACCTGCGGCTCCACCTGGCACGCGGCCGGCGGGATGCACACGCTGAACGGCGATCCAAACGTCGCCAAGCTGCAGAAATACACCATCGAGCTGTATCGCGAGATCGAGGCCATCTCGGGCGTCTCCTGCGGACTGCACATGCCGGGCGGACTGATGCTGGCGGGCACCGCCGCGCGCATGGACTGGCTGAAAGGCGCCGTCGCCAAAGGCAGCTATCTGGGCATGGATGCGGCCTTGATTTCGATCGAGGAGGCGCATCGCCTGCTCCCGCTGATCGACAAAACCCGCTTCGTCGGCGCGCTATGGGACCCGCTGGACGGCCATGTCGATCCATACGGCGTCACCCATGCCTACGCCAAATGCGCCACCATGGCGGGTGCCGAAATCCACCGCCAAACAATGGTGCGGGAATTGCTGCCGCGCGCGGATGGCGGTTGGGATGTGATCACCGATCGGGGGAGCATCATCGCCGAGCACGTCGTGAACGCGGGCGGGCTGTGGGCGCGCGAAGTCGGGCGGATGGTCGGCATCGAGCTGCCAGTGCTGGCGATGGAGCACCAATACCTCATCACCGAGGATGTCCC
Organism: Rhodospirillales bacterium; assembly: GCA_025352565.1. GTDB lineage: Bacteria > Pseudomonadota > Alphaproteobacteria > Acetobacterales > Acetobacteraceae > JANXTF01. The sequence continues at coordinate 17,141 of JANXTF010000051.1, forward strand.
GCATCTGCTGCCCGACCACGAATTGCCGCACACGATCGACTTCGAGGGCGAGATCTATCTGCGTCAGGAGCGTCAGGGCGTGCTGCTGGGCACCTACGAGCATGACGGCGTGCCATGGTCCGCTCGCGCCACGCCGTGGGATTTCAAGGCGGAATTGCTGCCATCCGATCTCGACCGCATCGCCGGCAACCTCGAAGTCGGCTTCGCGCATTTCCCGGCGCTCGCCGACGCCGGCATCAGGAAGATCATCAACGGCCCGTTCACCTTCGCCCCCGACGGCAATCCGCTGATCGGCCCGGTGCGCGGGCGACCGGGCTACTGGGTCGCGTGCGGCGTGATGGCGGGCTTCAGCCAGGGCGGCGGCGTGGGCCTTGCATTGTCCAACTGGATGGTGAACGGCGATCCTGGGTCCGACGTGTGGGCAATGGACGTGGCGCGCTACGGCGATTGGGCGACCCCTGCCTACACCCAGGCCAAGGTGCGCGAGAATTACGGCCGCCGCTTCAGCGTGAGCTTCCCCAACGAGGAACTCCAAGCCGCCCGCCCGTTGCGGACCACGGCGCTGTACGACCGCCAGAAAGCGAAAGGTGCCGTGTTCGGCGCGGCCTGGGGACTGGAATACCCATTGTGGTTCGCCGCCCAAGGCATGCTCCCAGCGGAGGACGTGACGTTCCGCCGCTCCAACGCGCATGGTCCGATCGGCGAGGAGGTGCGCGCGGTGCGCCAGGGCGTCGGCGTCATCGACACCAGCGGCTACGCCCGGTACGCGTTCTCGGGGCCGCAAGCCGAAAGCTTCCTTGATCGCGTCCTGGCCAACCGCCTGCCACCGGTCGGGCGCATCGCGTTGGCGCCGATGTTGAACGAGGCCGGGCGCCTGATCGGCGACTTCACCGTGGCCCGCCTCGCGCCCGACCTGTTTCACGTGTTCGGCACGGGTGCTGCCGAAGACTACCATTCGCGGTGGTGGGAGGCCCACGCGCCCGCCACCGGCCTCACGATGACGCCGCTGCGCGACGCACTGGCCGGGCTGTCCATCGCCGGCCCCCGGGCCCGCGAATTGCTGGCCGCGCTCACGACCGTGGACGTGTCCAACGCGGCATTTCCGTTCATGCACTATCGTCGCATGGATATCGGCATGGCGCCCGCGACGGTCGGGCGGCTGAGCTTCACCGGCGATCTGGGTTATGAGATTTGGGTGGCGCCGGATCGGCTGATCGGCCTGTACCAGACGCTGTTCGCCGCCGGTGCACCGCTGGGCTTGCGCGACGTCGGCCTGCGTGCGCTGAACTCCATGCGTCTGGAAAAGAGCTTCGGCACATGGGCGCGCGAGTACCGGCCGATCTACGGCCCGTTCGAGGCTGGGCTGGGGCGGTTCATCAACTTCAGGAAGGGCGAATTCATCGGCCGTGCCGCCGCACTCGCGGAAAAGACGAATGGATCGGAACGCCGGCTGGTGGCGATGTCGGTGGCTGCCGATGACGCCGATGTGGTGGGCGACGAGCCGGTTCGCCGCGACGGCAAGGCGGTCGGCTGGGTCACCTCGGGCGGCTACGGCCACTCGGTCGGGCAGTCGATCGCGCTGGCCTACGTACCGACGGAGATGGCGGCCGATGGAGCCATGTTCGAAGTCGAGGTCCTCGACCGGATGTGGCCCGCGCGCATCGTCGCGGCGGCGTTGTTCGATCCGGAAGGGACGCGGATGCGGGGCTAGAGCCACATCGGCGGTAACGACAAGCCGTCCCGCGCGGGCCTGGTCAAAGCCCGGCATCCGCCAACAGCCGTTCCACCACGATCTTCTGGAACTTGTGGGTCGTGTCCTCCATCACGGGCGAGAACACGCTGCCGGACATCGCGGGCGAACGGCAGCCGATCTGGAGGCGCTGCACGATGTCGATGTCCTCGCCGTTCACCAACGCGATGAGGTCGATCATCTGCGCGCGTGCCGCCGAAAACTCGGGTCGCATCGCGGCATCTCCGATGAAGAAGAACTCGAAACGCTCGACCGTCCGATCCACCGCAACCGGCTGGATGATGAACGCATAGACGTGGTTGGCATGCACGCCGATCATGACGTTCGGAAACAGTTCGACGTACTCCGCGCGCTTCAGCGCGTCGGCGTCGAGGCCGGGGAATGTCGGCAACGGATGCGCGGGCGTGACCGGTGGCGGCGCGAAGTTGCGGCTGCCGACGCCGACGAAGCGTTCGCCATCGGTGATGTGCAACGTGTGCTTGACGGACGAGACGCTGTTCAGCTGCGGATGCACGAACGGCAGGTGGTAGCGTTCCACGAAATTTTCGATGGCGAGCTTCCAATTGGCGGCAAGCTCGAAGCGTAATCCGCCGCCCGCGCGCAACAGGCCGAAATCATACCCCGCCCAACGCGCTTTCAGCGGCGCCAGCAGATCGCCCAGCGGTGCCGCGTCCATATCGAGGTTCACGAAGATCAGCGGACCCCACGTCTCGCAACGCACCCGGCGCAAGCCATGCGCCGCCGGGTCGAAACCGTCATGGCCATGCACGCCGGGTCCGCAGAAGCTTGGGGTTCGCAGGAGCGTGCCGTCGAGCGCGTAGGACCAGGCGTGGTAGGGACACACGACGGCGCGGCCCTCGGTGGGCGCCGCCACAAGCTGCGCGCCACGATGGCGACAGATGTTGTGGAAGGCGCGGATCACCCCATCCGCGCCTTGCACCAGCAGCAGCGGAATGCCGGCGATCTCGATCGGGGTCTGGTGGCCGGGTGCGGGCACGTCCCCCGCCACCCCGGCGCAGACCCAGTTGCGGCTGAACGTCAGGTCGCGTTCGGCATCGAAGAAATCGCGATCGGTGTAGGCCACCCCCGGCAGGCCGGTGGCACTTCCGGTGGGCTGAAAAAGGCGCGCGCGGATTTCAGGAGTGAGAATGCGGGCAACAACATCGGCGGCAGGCATGACGTACTCCTGGACGGACCAGGAGCATTTGGCGGCAACGCCCGGCGCGGAACCAATGCAAAAAACAGATCGGCTGCGCCGTTCCTGAATATTGGCCCGCTTTCGGTCTTTGATTCCCTGGCGGATCGAGTCACAAGCGGTAAAGACACTCGAGTCTTTCGGAGAGCCACATGCCGATAAATCCCCTCGCGGGCTTTGCGCTGACCGTCAAGGGGCTGGTCGATGGCGCCAGTGGCTCAACCGCCTACACCTACGAAACGCTGGCGCACGGCGCGAGCGATATTCCGCTGGTGACGCTGACCGGCACGGCGACCCCGTCGATCTACACCGACTGCTCCGGCTGGGTAAACTACGTCCTCGATACGGTGGCGCCGATCCATCAGGCGGTTGCGGCCGCTGAACGCAACGATGCGCGGTTCAATCCGGGGGTGGTGAACGCCTATGGCGGCCAAGTGACGATTCAGGAGGCCGCACAGCCCTGGGCGCGGGCCGATGTGCTGTCGTACCTGTTCGGAACGGTGGCAAACGGCTCCGACGGGTTCGTGAACGTCACCGACTTCAGCGGCCTGCAGGCCGGCGACCTGATCGCCTACAGCACCGGCATCTTCACCGACCCCTCCAACCCCGCTGCGGCGTCGGACCCGACCCTGGTCGCGACCAATGACACCGGCCACACCATGGTCGTACTCGGCACGCCGTTTGCTGTTCCGATGGCGGACTGGGGCAACACCGCCATTGGCCTCAGCGCCAACGTCGCCGCCGTGTATGCGGTGGCGGTGGTCGATAGCAGCAACATAAGCCACTTCACCCAACTGACCACGTCCAACGCCCCGGTGGCGTTTACCCAGCCCCAGTCCGACACGCGCTCCTACGCGCCGGTCGCGACGAACCCGCCCAATTTGCCGCCGAGCGTGCCGCAATCCAGCCTGCAGAGTGGCGGCCTGGGTGCCGGGACGATCTGGTTCGCGGTGGATGCGAGCGGCACGCCGATCCAGTTCCGCTTCGATCTCGGCGATCCTTGGTTTCCAAATCCCACCACAGGCAGTGGGTCGCAGGCGGCGGCCTCGATCAGCGCCGGCCGGCTGAGCAATGGCATCGACCTCAGCGGAAGTATGCTGGATGCCAACAACCATCTGATCGTCAACGCTTTCACGAACGCGGCCCCGATCCTGAACGGCGGCACCTACAACGTCCAGACCGAGACGCTGACCGGCGGCGGCGGCTTGTGGATACAGGGCGGCGGTGCGATGAAGCTCGGCGCCGGCAACAGCTTCGCCGGCGGCCTGACCCTGAACGGCGCCACCGTCGAGTTGGCGGGAGCGGGCGCGGCGGGAACCGGCAGCGTCGCATTCGTGGACGGCAGCGTCTCGACCCTTCTGGTCGACAGCGCGGCGGCGCTCCCGTCGGCCAGCGTGAACAACATCAACGTCGGCGACCAGATCGATCTTGCCTATCTGACCTTTGGCAGCGGCGGAGCGAGTCTCGCCGCCGGCACGCTCACGGTCCATGCCGGCGCAGGCACGGTGACGTTCGCGGCAAGCAAGGCCTCTCCCGTCACCGCCTTCGCGACGACGCGCGACGCCACTGGTGGCACGCTCGTCACCGCGGCGTGCTACGCGCAGGGCACCCATATCCTCACCCGCGCCGGTGAGGTGTGCATCGAGGATATTCAGGTTGGGGACCTGGTCGCCACCCGCACGGGCTTCGCGCCGGTGCGCTGGCTCGGTCACCGCCGCGTGGATTGCGCGCGGCATCCGCATCCGCGCTCGGTCATGCCGGTGCGCGTGCGGGCACATGCCTTCGCCGCAAATCAACCGACCCGCGATCTCCTGCTGTCGCCGGACCACGCGATTCTCGCCGACGGCAACCTCATTCCCATTCGCGCCCTCATCAACGCCACCACCATCGCGCAGGTGGACACCGGCCCCGTCACCTACTGGCACATCGAGTTGCCGGCGCATGACGTGATCTTCGCCGAGGGACTTCCCGCCGAAAGCTACCTGGACACGGGCAACCGCAGCGCCTTCGCCAATGCCGGGCAACCGGTGAAGCTGCACGTCGATTTCATGCCGGACGCCGACCGCGCGTGGCAAACCAGCGCCTGCGCCCCGCTTGTCGAGGACGGCCCGATTGTCCTCGCGTTGCGCGAACGGCTCGCCGCCTCCGGTCCGCGCCGCATGCTCGATATCGCGATACACGACGCGGGGAACGCAAGTGCCACGGTCCCGGCTTATGTCGATGCCGTTCGGTTGGTCTCGGCCGCCGGCAGACGGGGCCAGGACCGCCGCCGCCTTGGAGCACTTCTCACCGGCCTGCGTTTCGATGGTGAAACGATCGGGCTGGACGATGCGCGGCTCGGGCTGGGTTTCCACGCCATCGAGACGCATGGGGACCGCGCGGTGCGCTGGACCGACGGAGAAGCCATCCTCGTGGTCGGGCAGGCGACCTCCGATCGGCAGCTAGACATCGAGACCGCGGTCGTGACGGCGAAGGCCGCCTGACCGGCGTCAGGCGGCCTTGTCGATCATCTCCAATGCAGGCATCTCCGGCGGCGGCATCTCCGGGGCCGGTCCGAGCGGCGTCCCACGCGGCGTGTGGCCGTTGCCCACCGGCACGCCCATCCGATCGCCGAGGCGAAGGATGCCGAGCATGAGTTCGTGCCGCGTGGCGCGTTCATCCGCGCCGGAAACCACGTCGAGATAGAACACGGCGTCGATCTGGAAGCCGGCGGGCGTCAGCGTCGTCACACCCACCTGTGTCTTGTCGGGCACCACCTTGGCATTCTGATCCAATACGTCCCGCAAGGCCGAGGTGAACGCGTCCACATCCCGCGGGTCGGTGCTGAACGGCAGCACCAGCGACATGGTGACCAGGCGATAGCGCCGGCTGCCGAGGTTGTTGATGGTCGCGTCGGACAGCTTGCCGTTCGGCACCACGATCACGCTGTCCTCGGCGGTGCGGATGCGGGTCGAGCGGATGCCGACATGCTCCACCACACCTTTGGTGTCGCCAGCGACGATCGTGTCGCCACGGCGGAATGGCTTGTCGATGACAAGGATACCCGCACCGAACACGTTCGATATCGTCTCCTTCGACGCGAAGGCGACCGCCAGTCCGCCGATCCCGAGGCCCGCGATCACGCCGTCGTAGGGAATGGACAGCGTGTTGGCGACATAGATCACGCCCGCGATGACCATGACGACACGCAGCAGGAATACCAGCATCGACACGCTGATCTCGTCCAGGGTGCGGGTTTTCATGTCCGCCCTCCGCGCGGCGCCCGCGCTCAAGGCGTCCAGCAACTGCCAGCCGCTCCAGACCGCCGTTATGGCGATGACGATGGCGCTCACCCCGTCCGACACGTGGCGGAACGCGAATGGCAGGCCGAGGAAACGGGTAGCGATTTTCCAGATGATCGCCGTGAGCAGGAGCCGCAGCGGCCATCTCAGCCGCCGCTCGGACGGCGCCGCGGCCGGAGGCAGAAGCGCGTGCAGCAGCCTGATGAACGACCAGGTCACCAGGACCGACAGGGCGAAGCCGAGCACCACGACCAGAAAGGCCGCCACCAACTGCCAGTCTTCCGTGGCACCGAAGCGATGCAGCAGGAAGGGTGCGTTCAGCACCACTTGATGCCGCAGCGCAAAAAACGGCGTCTCGGGCGAGCGCGACACACCGCCCGGCACCACCGACATCGACCCGATGGCGCCATAGATGTCGCGCGCCGCGCGCACGCTGGCCGGCGTGAACTTCCAGGGCGCGGCGGGATCGGTCCCGGTTGGCGCGATCGCGATCGTGCCGACCGGGTGAACAAAATGAACGTAGGCGTTGCGATCGGCCGGATCGTCCGGGATCTCCTGCATGATGATGAGGCTCACGCGGTCGAGCACATGCTTGAGGTACATCGCCGCCAGCGTGCCCTCCTCCTCCCGCGTGGCTTCCTGCAGTTCCGAGAGGTTGAGCGTGGAGATGGCCTGAAGCCGGCCCTGTCCGTCCCAGTCACCGAACGAGTCGAGGAAGCTCCGCATCGTGTCGCGCGCGCCGTGCAGGTCCAGATAGCCGGCCCGGCCAGGAGCACGGCCGCCGTAGCGGGCCAGCAGGGCGGTGCGATGTTCGGCCAGCGCCACGGCGCCGGGATAGACGATGCGCCATTTGCCGGCCGCGTTGCGATGGAAGGTGAGCGGCAGGTTGGCCTGCGTCCCGTCCTGCGCCAGCTTGATCCGCACCGTGTCATCGGCGACGTCGGCGGGAATATCGTAAAAATGCAACGTGGTGAGATCGACGAGATCGAAGATGTCCCGCGCCGCTTCCAGCCGTTGCAGGCGCGTGAGACCGGCGGCCTTCTCGCCGAATTCCAGCACCGAGCGGGCCCGCCCGATATCCTCGGCGACCCCAGCCCGCGCCCGGCCCGCCGCCAGAATGAAACTGCGCAGCAGGGCGCGGGGGCTGCTCTGGTCCATGACGGTGAGGCGGGCGAAGCGGTCCACCTTGGCGGCACTCCACCACTCGCCGGTATCGAACCGCCCGAAGAACGTCTGCCCATCCGGCGCCAGCCGGAAACGGAGGGTGCCGGAGCGGTCGTCCTCAGTCCATTTGCCATCGAGGCTGCGACCGTTCGCCTGCGCGTCGATGGCACCTCCCAGCAGCGGAAAGCGCCCGGTGACGGCGTTTGCTGTCTGCGTCATCTCGATGCGCGCGCCGCCGCCGGCCCAATGGGCGTCCCACTCGCCAGCCCACGGCGTGCCCTGAGCCCATGTGGGAGATGTTGCGAGACACGCGAGCAGCAAGAGAACCGCGTGAATTGACCGGTGGAACCAAGAATGTGTCATCGACCTGTGCCGTGAAACGAACGAATGTTCCCGGTACACTTTCCGCAGAGACCGATCACGTCAAGGTGAAAGGCGATCGCACCGCTTTTTGGAACTTTGCCGCCTAGCTAGCGCGCCATCTGGGCGGCCACGGCGGTCAGCGTCAGCGCGAGGATGGCGCGCAGCCAACGGTCCGGCACATGCGGCGCAACGTAGCAGCCGATGAGGATGCCCGGAAGCGATCCGGTCAACAGCGAACGGAGCAATATCCAGTCGACCGACCCAAGCATCCAGTGGCCGAACCCGGCGAGGAGCGTGAGCGGCACGGCGTGCGCGATGTCCGAGCCGATCAGCGTGACCAGCGGGAATTTCGGATACAGCACCAGCAGCGCGATGATGCCGAGGGCACCCGCGCCCACCGACGTGAGCGAGACCAGAACACCCAGGATTGCGCCGGTCACAACGGTCAGCACGGCGGTTCGCCGCTCACTCAATGCAACCTGTCTCGCCTCGATGAGCCTCAGCACCTGTTTGCGCGCAAGCAGCGTCGCAGCGGTCAACAGGAGCGCTACGATCAACACCATCCGGATGACGGAACCCGCCACCGCGTTCTGTGGATCGATCTTGGACACGACCAGGAGCGTGAGCGCTGTCGCGGGCAGGCTGCCGGCCGCCAGCAACCCCACGATGCGCCATTCGACCGTGTGCTTCAGCCCATTGACGAAGGTGCCCACCGATTTGGTCGCAGCCGCGAACAACAGGTCGGTGCCGACGGCGGTCACCGGATGCACGCCGAACAGCAGGATAAGCAGCGGCGTCATCAGCGAGCCGCCACCCACCCCCGTCAACCCGACCAACGATCCCACGAGAAGGCCCAGCGCGGCGTAGGGGAGTGCTATGAAGTTGTGCATGTCCATCTGGCCACACTAGCCAAGGCAGGTTGCGGGCGACAGATAAGGGACTGTGAATTACGGCCTGCGCTGTCCGCCTATTGCGCGTTGGTGAGCCGCAGCATTACTACTCTCCAGCCTTTTCCGTCGCGGCTCGATCGCTCGTCGGCGTGCCCTTTGGCACCGCCTCGCCAGCCTTATCCGCGCGGGCGTCCTCGATCTCATGCGATTTCTTGGTGCCGCCCACGGGCGTGTTGGGCAGCGGATCGCTCGCGGGGAACGAATCGTCCAACGCGTCGTCCAATTTCGCCTCTTGTTTGCGGTCGGACATCGCTTTCTCTCCAAATACCCTCCCTGAACGCCGGTGGGGCATCGGGGTTCAGCCTCCTGCCCGCAGAGCCTCCCACACGCGCGCGGGTGTCGCCGGCATATCGAGCGCCGTCACGCCCCGCGTGGCGAGCGCGTCCATCAGCGCGTTCATCACCGCGGGCGGGGCTCCTGCCGCCCCCGCCTCGCCGCATCCCTTGACCCCGAGCGGATGGCTCGGCGACGGCGTGGCCAGCGTCTCAAGGGACAGGGCAGGCAGGTCGTCGGCGCGCGGAATTTGGTAATCCATGAATGAGCCGGTCAGCACCTGGCCCGATCCCGCCTCATGCACCACGCGCTCGTACGCCGCCTGTCCGATGCCCTGGACCACGCCGCCCTGCAATTGCCCCTCGAGCAGCATCGGGTTCAGCACCCGGCCAAAATCATGCAGCATGGTGTAGCGTTCGAGGCGCCACTCGCCTGTCTCGGGGTCGATCTCCACCTCCGCTACATGACACCCGTTCGGGAAAGTCGGCCCGCTCGGCTGATAGAAGCCCGCACCGGCGAGGAGCGCTGGCACGTCCCCCTGCCCCAGACGTCCCGCCACCTGCCGCAAGCCGATCGCGCGATCCGTGCCGACGATGCGGAACAGCCCGTCCTCGAACGTCACGTCCGCCACCGCCGCCTCGAGCGCATCGGCCGCCAGCGGAAGCACCTGACGCATTAGATCGACCGCGGCATTCGCCAGCGCCGCCCCTCCGATGGCGAGCGAGGCGGAACCACCGGTGCCGTGGCCTGACGGGATGCGGTCGGTGTCGCCCTGCACCACCTCGACATCCCCAGGATCGAGCCCCAACTCGGCCGCCACCAGTTGCGCGAACGCGGTCTCGTGGCCCTGTCCGTTCGACATGGTGCCGGTGAGCACTGTCACCTTTCCGTCGGGGCGCAGCTCCAGCCAACCATTCTCGGCCCAGCTTCCGGCGACACGTTCGCAGTAATGCGCAAGCCCGATGCCCCGCAGCATGCCTTTCGCCGCCGCCGCGTCGCGCCGTGCGCCAAAACTCTCCCATGCGGCGCGCGCGGTTGCGGCGTCCAGCATCGCGGGGAAATCGCCACTGTCATAACGCAGGCCGAGCGCCGTCTGGTACGGCAATTCGGCGGCCGTCAGGAGGTTGCAGCGCCGCAACTCCAGCCGGTCCATGCCGATCTCGCGGGCGGCATGATCGACCAGCCGCTCCAGCAGGTGCACCGCCTCCGGCCGCCCCGCGCCACGATAAACCTCGGTCGGCGCGGTATGGCTGTAGGCCCCGGTTACCGCCACATGGATCGCGGGCAGCCGATAAACCCCGGCCAATGCCGGCGTGTTCGCGGTCGGCGACAACTGCCCCGCCGGCGCGAGATACGCCCCGACCGCGGCGACGGTGCTCACCCGCAGGGCGAGAAACCGTCCCTCCGCGTCGAGCGCCAATTCGCCAACGGAAACGTTGTCGCGCGCCTGGTAGTCGCTGACGAACCCGTCGCCGCGCTCGCCGATCCAGGCCACCGCGCGGCCCAGGTTCCGCGCCGCCCAGAGCACGAGCGCCTGCTCGGGATACAGCGCGTTCTTGATGCCGAAACTGCCGCCCACATCGGCCACCAGCACCCGCACATCGCTTTCCGGCACGCGCAGCACGCCGGCCGCCAATTCGTGGCGAATGCCGTGCGGCATCTGCGTGCCGGTGGCGAGCGTGGAACGTCCGGTCGCACGATCGAACGATCCCACCCCGCCCCGCGTCTCCAGCGCCGCCACATGAACACGGTTGTTCACCAGTTCCAGCCGCACCACGCGCGCCGCCCGCGCGAAGCCAGCCTCGACCGCCGCCGCATCTCCCGCCTGCCAGTTGAAACAGACATTCCCCGGCGCCGCGTCCCACACCAGGGGCGCGCCGTCCGCCACGGCGCCCTTGGTGTCGGTCACGCAAGGCAGCGTCGCATACCGCACCGCCACTGCCTCGGCCGCATCCCGCGCCGCCGCCGGCGTCTCGGCCACCACCATCGCGACGTTGTCGCCGACGAACCGCACCCGGCCTTGCGCCAGCAATGGCCGGCTCGCGCGGTGGACATAGCTCTGATCCGCCGGCGTTCCCGGCAGCCGGATCAGATTACCCCCGGCCGGAATCCCGCCCAGCCCGGCTGCGGCCACATCCTCGCCCCGATAAGCCGCGACCGCGCCCGGCACCGCCAATGCGTCCCGAAAGTCGATTTCCAGAATGTCGGCATGGGCGTGCGGGCTTCGCACGAAGGCGGCGAACAACGCATCGTCCGGCACCAGATCGGCGGTGAACCGTCCCCGTCCGGTCAGCAGCCGCGTGTCCTCGCGGCGGAGCATGGGCTGGCCGAACGCGTTGGCGCCCATCAGGCGCGCGCCCGCGCAACCGCCTGCATGAACACCGCCATGCGCTCGGGGTCCACCTCGTTCCACCACACGCCGTCGCGCTTGAGAAAGCTCGCCACGATCACCGCGTCCGCCACCGTGAAAAGGTCGCCCACATTGTCCGGCGTCACGCCGCTGCCCACCGCCAGCGGCAGCGAGGTGCCGGCGCCGATCGCCCGCAACTCGTCAAGCGAGGCGGCATCGCCAGTGCGCTGCCCGGTGCCGATCGCGACGTCGGCATCGAAGAACTCCACGTCGCGCGCCAGTTCGGCGATAGCACGGTCCCCGGTGATCGCGTGCGCGCCGTGCTTCACATGCACATCGGCGAAAATCTTGATTTCCCGCGCGCGCAGCCAGGCCCGGTATCGCGTCGCCGCCCCCGCCTTGCCGTCCAGAAAACCCTCGTTCGAGACATACGCGTTGGCCCACTGGTTCACCCGCACGAACCCCGCCCCCGACGCCTTGGCCACCGCCAAGGCCGCCACCGCCCCGTTGGCCAGCACGTTCACCCCGGTCGGCAACCCCACCGCGTCACGCACCGCCCGCGTCATCACAGCCATGCAGGCCGCGGTTTCGGGGCCGAGTTCGTCAGGCTTGGCGAACGGGATATCGCCATGATTCTCCACGATCAGTCCGTCCAGCCCGCCATCGCGATACCGCGTCGCCTCGGCCACCGCGAACGCCACCAGGCTGTCCATGCTCTCGCCGTCATAGTCGGGCGATCCTGGCAGCGCGTGCGAATGGATCACGCCGATCACCGCCCGGCGGCGTCCGAACAACGTCTCGATGGCGTTCGGCTTGGCCCGGAACACGGCCACGGCCTTAACCCTGCGCCAGATAGCGCGCCGCCAGTTCCACGTAGTGGATCGCGTTCTGGTCGAACCCTTTGCGCTCCGCGTCGCTCATGACCCGTGCCAGCTTGGCGGGCGAGCCCTGCCACAGCTCGTTCGGGCCGATTCGCTTGTTCGGCGTCAGCAGACCGCCCGCCGCCAGCATACCGCCCCGCTCGATCACGGCGCCGTCCAGCACAGTGGCCCCCATGCCGACGAACGCCCAGTCATGCAGCGTGCAGGCATGGATGATGGCGGCGTGTCCCACCGTCACATCATCGCCGATGATGGTCGGAAACGAGCCCGAGTTCACATGCACGATGGTGCCGTCCTGGATGTTGGTGCGGGCGCCGATGCGGATGAAGTTGGTGTCGCCGCGCAGCACGCAATGGAACCAAATGCCGCTTTTCGCCCCCACACTCACGTCCCCGATCAGCACCGCGGTCGGTGCGATCCATGCTTCGGGTGCGACCTTCGGGCGCATCCCCTCGAAATTCATGAGGCGGTCAGGCATCTGCCGTCCCCAGCATCAGGCGGATGTTCTGCACGGCGGCCCCTGAGGCGCCTTTGCCGAGATTGTCGAGCCGCGCCACCAGCACCGCCTGTCCGTGCGCCTCGTTCACGAACACGCGCAGTTCCATGAAATCGGTGCCGTTCAGCGCCTCCGGCTCCAGTTCGCCGTTCTCGGTCGGCGGCATCACCCGCACCTGCCCAGCCCCCGCGTACCGAGCCGCCAGAATGTCGTGCAGATCGGCGCCCTTCGGCGCGCCATTGAGCAGATCGAGATGCAGCGGCACGCTCACCAGCATCCCCTGGCGAAAATGCCCGACCGATGGCGCGAAGATCGGCCGCCGCGCCAGATGGGCGTATTGCTGCAGCTCCGGCACATGCTTGTGCTCACCGCCCAGCGCATACAGGTCGAACGCCGGGCCGCCTGCCTTCTGGTGCGCCAGGATCATCGCCTTGCCACCGCCGGAATAGCCGCTGACCGCGTTCACCGTCACCGGATAGTCGGGCGGCAGAACCCCGGCATCCACCAGCGGCCGCAGCAGCGCGATGGCGCCCGTGGGGTAGCAGCCCGGATTGGCCACGCGCGTGGCCTGCGCGATGCGTCCGCTTTGCCCCGGTTCCAGTTCGGCGAACCCGTACACCCATCCGGGCGCGCAACGATGCAGCGTCGCGGCGTCCAGCACCTTCGGCGCGCGGTTGCCCAGACTTTCGGCCAGCGCCACCGACTCGCGGGCCGCGCCATCGGGCAGGCACAGCACCACGAGATCGACCTCGTCCATCATCTCGCGCCGCGCCGCGCCGCTTTTGCGGTCGGCCTCGGCCAAGCTGCGCAGCGCGATCCCCGCCATGCCCGCCAGCCGTTCGCGAATGCCAAGGCCCGTGGTGCCCGCCTCGCCGTCGATGAACACGCTCGCCATGTCGTCACTCCGTATGGTCCAAAAAGAAATACCCCCTCCCGCGCTCGGGCGGGAGAGGGTACTTGACCGCGGAGCGTGAAGGCTTGGCTTAGCGCTTGCTGAACTGGAAGCTGCGGCGGGCCTTGGCGCGGCCGTACTTCTTGCGCTCGACCACGCGACTGTCACGGGTGAGGAAGCCGGCGACCTTGAGGATGCCGCGCAGTTCAGGCTCGTAATACGTCAGCGCCCGGCTGATGCCGTGGCGAAGTGCTCCGGCCTGGCCCGAGAGGCCGCCACCGTTCACCGTGCAGAACACGTCGAACTGGTTGTAGCGGTCGGCGACCAGGAAGGGCTGGGTGATGAGCATCCGCAGCACCGGGCGGGCGAAATAGGCGCCCACACGCTTGCCGTTCACGTTGATCTCGCCCTTGCCCGGCTTGATCCACACACGCGCGATGGCGTTCTTGCGGCGGCCGGTGGCGTAGCTGCGGCCCAGCGCGTCGCGCTTGGGCTCCTTCTTGACCGCGTCCGACGGGAGGGCGGTGGCGACCGCGAGGTCTTTCAGGTCGGCGAGGGTACGGCTCGTTGTTCCGGACATGGGTTCAGGCTCTCCGGTTCTTCTTGTTCATGGCGCCCACGTCGAGCGCCACGGGCTGCTGCCCGGCATGGGTATGGGTATCGCCGGCGAACACATGCAGATGCTTCATCTGCTTGCGCTGCAACGGCCCGCGCGTGATCATCCGCTCGACCGCCTTCTCCAGCACGCGCTCAGGGTGCGCGCTGCCCAGGCGCTCCTTGACGCTGCGGCCCTTGATGCCGCCGGCGAAGCCAGTGTGGTAGTAGAAGATCGACTGATCCGCCTTGTTGCCGGTCACCTGGACCTTGGCGGCGTTGATCACCACGATGTTGTCGCCGCAATCGACATGCGGGGTGAATTGCGGCTTGTGCTTGCCACGCAGGCGCTGCGCGATCACTGCCGCCAACCGCCCGAGGATCAAGCCCTCGGCATCGATCAGCACCCAGTCCTTCCGCGCATCCGCCGGCTTCAGCGAGATGGTTGTCTTCATTGCGTCAAGTCCCTTGAACAGAGCCCGGCTTATCGTCGGCGAACATGCCGCGGTCAAGAGATTTTGTTGGTGGTAACATGATACCGTATATTTGCCGACCGCGCGTCCTACCGTAAGGTGCTGACATGCAACATGATTTGCCACCAACATGACCGACCCGGTCCACGTCATCGGCGCCACCGGCCGTTCCGGCCGTGCGGTGTGCCTTGCGTTGCTGGCCGAGGGCGAGACCTACATCCCCGTGGCGCGCGACCTGGAGAGATTCCGCGCCGGGGGCCTGCCCGGCGAGCCGCGCCTCGCCGATCTCACCGACCGCTTCGCGCTCGACCGCGCGCTGTGCGACGCGACCCGCGTGGTGTCCTGCGCCCATGCCCGCCACACCGCCGACATCCTGGCCTCCGCCCGCAATGCCAGCCAGTTCGTGTTCATCGGCAGCACGCGGCGCTACACGAAGTGGCCCGACGCTCATGGCCAAGGCGTGGCCGACGGCGAGGACGCTTTCCTCCGTTCCGGCCGCGACGGGGTTATGCTGCACCCGACAATGATCTATGGCGCCGAAGGCGAGGACAACGTGCGCCGCCTCGCCGCCCTGCTGCGCCGCCTGCCGGTCCTGCCCTTGCCCGCCCGTGGCCGCGCGCTGGTCCAGCCCATCTATCAGGACGACGTGACCGCCTGCGTGATTGCCGCCCTCCGCGTCGCCCGGTCCGGCGCCCGCGCGCTGGTGATCGCCGGCCCCACCGCCCTGCCCTACGCGGATTTCGCCATGGCCGTGGCCCGCGCCTCCGGAGCCCCCCAGCCACGCATCGTGGGCGCACCCGCCTGGCTGCTGATGGCCGCCGCGACGGTCAGCGGAGGGCTGCCCTTCCTGCCACGTATCCGCGCCGACGAGGTGCGCCGGCTGATGGAGGACAAGGCGTTCCCGGTAGGGCCGATGTTCGCGGAACTCGGCGTCCGTCCGATCACGCTGGAGCAGGGGTTGGCGCGCACCTTCGGATAGATTTCAGCCATGGTTGCGCAACTGCTCCGCGATATCCGGCATCCAGCGTTCCATCTCGTCATAGATCCGCTGCAGGCCGTGACGAAAGTAGGCGAGCAATTCGCTGCTATCGCGGTCGATCGTCTCGCCCACCAGCACGGGGATTTCCGCCACGTTGAACAGGCGGCGATCGAACGGCACGCCCAAAAACAGGCATACCCGCTCCAGCACGGCAAGGGGCTGGTCGCGGATGCGACCGATGTAGTCGACCAGGATTCGGTTCGGGTCGATCAACCCGCGCCAGGGCAGCAGCCAGCGCGGATAGTCGGAATAGAGAAGCAGCAGGCCGAAATCGTCGGACCTCACCATCCGCCATAAATCATCCAGCCTGAGCGCGGTGCCGGGCGCCAGATGCGCGGCACAAATCATGCGGGCATGCGACAGCGCACGCGTCGCGGGGTCGCGCAGCAACGCCATCACGCGCAGATTGGGATTGAGCCGGAGCGCGTGCCGTATGCCGGCGCGCGGCAGGATCCCGTAATCGTGACCGATCTCCCCCGCGACCTGATCCACGCCCTTGTTGCGAAAGATGCCGCGATACCAGGAATCGGTCAGATCGTTCGTCTCGATCCAGCCAAGCGTGTCCAGAATGGCGCCCCGCGTCTGCTCGTCGAGATGGAGCGACCCCGCCCAGAACGCCCGGGCCGCCGCCACCTGCGCCAGCCGATTTAACGTCGCCGCTGGGGCAAAACCATCGAGATGCACCGAGGAAAAGAACTGCAGATCCTTGATCGGCGGCATCCAGATCGTGGGGTGGCACGCAAGGTTGCTGAACAACCAGCTGGTGCCGCTTTTGGGGGCGCCGATGCACAGGAAATCGGGGCCGTCCGGCTGCCGCTCGCCCAGGCTGCTGAAGACCGGGGTCCAGCGGACGATATTCTCGATCGCGGCATTGTAGCCGGGATCGTTCAATTCAGCCGGCAATGGCGGCAGAGCATCGGCTGGGGACATGCGAGCTTCGTTGGGCCACCATCGAAACCGCGTGTCAACACCGGCACGCGATGATGACTATTCGTCAACCTTCGCAGCGTATACATCTGAGGCGTCGCGCCGCTCGATGGCGCGACGCCGGCAGGGCCGCCGGCCGTGTCCAACCAGACCAGGAACCACACATGCCGTTTTTCAAGACAATATTCGTTGCGATCGTCGCGATGACTGCCGCGACCGCTGGCGCATGGGCCAGCGACGCGGATTTCAAGCTGGTGAACAAGACCGGATACCAGATCGACAGCGTGTATGTCGGTCCGCACTCCAGCCAATCCTGGGGCAAGGACATCATGGGCCGCGGATCGCTGGGCGACGGCGAATCGGTGAACATCACGTTCCCCCATGGCGGCAAGGCCTGCAAGTTCGACATCAAGGTCGGCTACCACGACGGCGACAGCGCCGAGTGGGCCAACGTCGATCTCTGTGAATACGAGACCATCTCGCTGTTTTGGGACGGCAAGCAGACGCGCGCGGTCGGCGAGTAACGACCTACCCGTCGTCGCGTGACGGGCCGCGCTGGTCCTTCAACGACGATCGGCGCGACTTCGCGTCCAGGCGGCGACGCTTGGACGCGAAGGTCGGCCGGGTCGGCCGACGGATCGTCGGCGGGTCCGCCGCCTGACGAATCAGATCGACCAGCCGCTCGCGCGCGTCCTGCCGGTTGCGGTCCTGCGTTCGGTGGCGCTGCGCGGTGATGACCAGGATGCCGTCCTTGGTCATCCGCCGTCCAGCCAGACGCTCCAGCCGCTCGCGCACGCCGTCCGGCAGGTTGGGCGAAAGACGCACGTCGAACCGTAGCTGGACGGCGGTCGACAGCTTGTTGACATTCTGCCCGCCGGGACCCGAGGCGCGGATGAAATCCTCCTGGATTTCGGCCTCGTCGATCGAGATGCGGGGCGTGACGGAGATCATGGGGCGACTATACGCGACGGGAGCCTTTTCAGGCGATGCGGGAGCACCGGATCGAAGTCGTTTGAGGCTGCCGCCCGTTTGTGGTAGTTGGTGTTCATGTCCGAAAACCCCGTCGCATGCCGTGTTCCGCTGATCTTGCTGAGTTGTCAGGAGGGCGCGCTGGCGCTGCGACGCGCGAACGGTCCCGGTCTCGTGAAGCCGTAGAACGTCGCATGCTGGAAGATCTCAAGGCCCGCAATCTGGCCTGGGCGCGGCGCAAGACCGAGACTGATGCGGGGTTCTTCAAGCGCCTCGTGGGCCAGCAGGCGCCGCAATATCTATGGATCGGCTGCGCCGACAGCCGGGTGCCGGCCAACGAGATCGTCGATCTCGATCCGGGCGAGTTGTTTGTGCATCGCAACGTCGCCAATCTGGCGCCGCCGCAGGACGCGAATTACCTCTCGGTGCTGCAATTCGCCGTGGACGTGTTGAAGGTGCGCCACATCCTGCTCGTCGGCCATTACGGATGCGGCGGCGTGGCCGCCGCGGTGGACGGCAAGCGCCGCGGCTTGGTCGATCACTGGCTCCACCCGATCCGCGAAGTGCGACACGACCACCGCCACGAACTGGACGCGATCGTGGATGACCGGGCACGGCTCGACCGCCTGTGCGAATTGAACGTGATCCGTCAGGTGCGCAACGTGGCCTCGGATGTGTTCGTGCAGGATGCCTGGGCGCGCGGCCAGGACCTCAGCGTGCATGGGTGGGTGTATTCACTGGCAAACGGCCTGGTGACCGACCTCGACGTGACGGTCAGCAACGTGGCCGAAATGCAGGGGTAGCCGGCGCGCTTCGGTCGTCGAGCCGCGCCACGTGCCGCAATTGGTCCGGCGTGGCCGTATCGAAGCCAAAGAATTCGAGATAGGGCGGAATCATCTCGAACAGCATGTCGGTCCCAACCTGCACCGGGCAGCCGAGTGCCCGCGCCGCGCGCAGCAGCGGCGTGAATTCCTCCGTCATGACGACCTCGCCGACGAAGGTGCTGCCGGCAATCCGCGACGGGTCCACCGCCAGCGGGTCGCCCGGCTTCATGCCAAGCGGGGTCGCGTTGATGACGATTTCCCAGCCGGCAGGGTCGTTCGAACCAACCGTGACACGAAGCGCCCGATAATGCGCCCGGAGCCGCTCGCGCAGGGCATCCGCCACGGCGGGCGTCGCGTCGAACAAACCCAGCCGTTCCAGGCCGGCCGCAGCCAGGGATGCTGCGATCGCCGAGCCCACGCCGCCGCAGCCGACCACCAGCGCCGCGGCTCCGGCGATGCGCTGGCCCTTGCGCTCCATGCCGCGCACAAAGCCGGTGCCATCGAACATGTCCCCGAGCAGCGAGCCGTCCGCGCGGCGCAGCACCGCGTTGCAGGCCCCGGCGATCCGCGCCGCGGTGCTCAACTCATCCACCAGCCCGATGGTCGTCGCCTTGTGCGGCATCGTCACCAGCGCGCCGTGCATGTTGCTCACGCGGAACAGCGCGCGGAAAACATCCGGATAATCGTCTGGCCGCACGCCCATCGGCACCACCACCGCCGGGATGCCCTTCGCCTCGAACCACGGATTATAGATCATCGGCGCCTTGAACGCCTCGGTCGGATATCCGAGATGCGCGATGATCCGCGTGCGGCCGGTAATCATGCCGCGTTGTCCGCGCGCCTGCCGATGCTGGGCACCTCGATCACCGGGGCAACCGCCCGCGCCTTGCAGCTTCCCTTGCCAGCGCCAAGCGCCTTGGCTGCCCGTGCTGGTCGCCAGGCTGGAACGCCTGAGCCGCGACGTGCATTTCATCAGCAGGTTGCGTTGCCGAGCCTGGCAGCGGCGCTGGCCAGCGGAGCAGGAACCACATACCCGGCGGGACTGCCTTCATGGACAAATAGTCGCTCAGGCTTTCCATCGTCCCACGATACCCCACTCGACCCCGCTATGCGATTCTGAAACCCGTTGCGACGGGAGGCTGGCAGTTCCGGCGCCGGGCGTCGTCCCGCTGGAATCGAAGGAAGCAATGCCCTGCCATGCTCCATCGTGTCGCGGACAAGCTGCGCCGCCGCCAGGAGGGCTGCCTGTGGCACCGTTCCCGTGACCGCCGGCGCGAGGCGGCGCTCCGCCCAGACGATGGTACGGATGTCTTCCTCATCCGGCGAAGACCGCGGCACACCGGGCGCTGGACGATAGGCCGCGGACTACCGCTGAGCAGCGATGAGGAGGAACATTGGGCGGTCGCGCGCCTCTTCCCAATCCGGGTGGGTAGCGATCTGCTCGTCGGTCGGTCCCCATTCCTCGACATGTGCGACCACGAACCCGCAGCGTATAAGGTGATTGAGGGTCGTCCCGATGGTGCGATGCTGTTTGATCACGCCCTGGACGAGCCAATCGGTCGTGCGAGGCCCTTCGACCAGATAACTATCGACCGGCCAGGTTCGGCGGCCACGTTCGTCGAACAGCCAGTCCGCTCGGGTTGGAGCCATGTAGATCGGGTGCTCGATCGACATGACCAGATACCCACCTGGTCGCAGTGAGCGGCGCAGGGTGAACAGCAGGCCAGCCAAGTTCGCGACGTAGTGCAACGCGAGCGAGCTGTAGGCCAGATCGAATGAAGCAAGCGGCAGGTCAAGTCGCTCCAGGTCTTGCTGGACATAATCGATACGAGGGTTGCTCGTTGCGTTCCTGGCTCGGGCGAGCATGTTTTCGGAGACGTCGATCCCGAGTGCCGATGCCACACCTTGTTCGACCGCCCAGCGGCAGAACCAGCCAAAGCCACAACCAAGATCGACAATGTTCAAATCATGCAGATTTGGGAGCAATGCCCGCATCGAAGGCCATTCCGCGGCACCGTCCAGTCCCTCTGTCGAGCGGGACAGCTTGCTGTAGCCCTCGAAGAAATCGCTTCTGTCATAGACGTTCTGTGTCATCGTCTTGTCCACGATGGCAAGGATGTAGCTGAGAGCAAACCGGACGCGCTTCTGGCGACTGCAGTAGCCCACTTTTCCGACGTCGACCAGTTCCCGGTCATAAATTGGCGAAGTCGCAGTCAGTTTGCCCACCGCGGCGACTGGTGCCGATCCTCGACGCCGGCACGGCCGCAATCCAGCATTGGCATCCCGGCCGCAGGTACGCGTAGCATCCGCGATGTTATCAAACCGGAGGGCAGGCATGAAGCGCAGGAACCTATTGATCGGAGGGGCCACGGCACTCGGTGGCGGCCTGTTCGGCCCCCTCGCCCGGTCCGCCGCCGCCCAGGGCATGAAGACGCTGCGCTTCGTGCCCCAGGCCAACCTCTCCAGCCCCGACCCGATCTGGACCTCGGCCACCGTCGCCTTCATCCACGGCTACATGGTGTACGACCTGCTCTACGGGCTCGACGAAAAACTCGTCCCCCATCCGCAGATGGCGCAGGGCCACGAGGAATCGCCGGATGGCCTCACCTTCACCATCACGCTGCGCGACGCCCTCGCCTGGCATGACGGCGCACCCGTCCGAGCCGCCGATTGCGTGGCCTCCATCCTGCGCTGGTCCAAGCGCAACCCGATGGGCGGCACGCTGATCGCGCGCACCAACGAGCTTGTGGCGCTGGATGACAAGCGGCTGCAATTCCGGCTCAAGAAGCGTTTTTCCGCCCTCACATCGGTGCTCGGCGGCGAGGGCTGCTTCATCATGCCCGAGCGCGTGGCCAAGTCCGACGCCTTCACCCAGATCAGCGAGTATGTCGGCAGCGGCCCCTACCGCTTCCTGCCCACCGAATGGGTGGCCGGCGCGTCGGCCGCCTATGCCCGCAACGACAAATACGTCCCCCGCGCCGAGCCGCCCAGCATGTGGTCCGGCGGCAAGGTGGCCCATTTCGAGCGGGTCGAGTGGAAGATCATCCCCGACCCCGCCACGGCCGCCGCGGCCCTTCAGCGCGGCGAGGTGGATTGGTGGGAGAACCCGCTGCCGGATCTGTTGCCCACCATGCTCAAGCAACCCGCCATCCGCTCCGAGGTGCTCGATCCGCTGGGGGCGCTGGGCGTGATGCGTTTCAACCATCTGAATGCGCCCTTCAACAACCTCAAGCTGCGCCAGGCCTTCATCCCGGCGATCGACCAGAACGAGTTCGTCACCGCCGTCTATGGCGACCTCGCCGGCAAGTACGGCCGTCACGATGCCGGATTCTTCACGGCGGGCTCGCCTTATGCGTCCGATGCCGGGCTGTCCGTGCTGCGGGGCAAGCGCGACATGGCGCTGGCCCGCAAGCTGGTCGCCGAAAGCGGCTACAAGGGCGAGGAGATTCTGCTGATGTCGCCGTCCGACCAGCAGAACCTGCAGGCCATGTGCCAGGTGGCCGCGGACCTCATGAAGCAGATGGGGCTGAACGTGAACTACGCCTCGATGGACTGGGGCACGCTGATCCAGCGGCGCACGCGCAAGGAGCCGTCATCCGCCGGTGGGTGGGACATGTTCATCACCACCTGGGCGGGGCTGTCCACCGCGAGCCCCGGCAACAGCCAGCCGATGCGCAGCAACGGCACCGCCGGCTGGTTCGGTTGGGCGACAAGCCCGCGCATGGAGGCGCTGCGCGAGCAATGGTTCGATGCGCCGGACCTCCCCGCCCAACAGAAAATCGCCGCCGACATGCAGCTTCTGGCGCTGGAGGAGGTGCCGTTCCTGCCCACCGGCATGTTCTTTACGCCCACCGGCCACCGAACCAGCATCACGGGCCTGCTGAAGTCCGGCACCGCGCTGATGTACGGCGTGAAGCCCGCCTGAAGCCCATGCACATCATGGTCAACGGCGCCCGCCTGTTCTTCGACGTGGACGGTGCGGGCCTCGTGCCCGACGGCTCCGCCATGCGCCAGAAGCCCACATTGCTGCTGCTGCATGGCGGTCCGGGCGGCGACCACAGCACCTTTAAGCCCGCCTTCGACGGGCTGCGCGACATCGCCCAGCTCGTCTATCTGGACCACCGCGGCAACGGGCGCAGTGAGTACACCGACCCGGCGACCTGGAACCTCGACCAGTGGGGCGACGACGTTCATGCCTTCTGTCTGGCCCTCGGCATCGAGCGCCCCATCGTGCTCGGCTATTCGTTCGGCGGCTTCGTCGCGCAATCCTACGCGACCCGCCACCCGGAGCATCCGGGCAAGCTCATCCTGTTGAGCACCTCGCCCAAGATCGAGCGCGAGGAAATCTACGCCAAGTTCGAGCAGCTCGGTGGCAGCCGGGCGCGCGCGGTGGCCGAGGCGCGCTGGAACACTCCGAGCCCGGCGAGCATGGCGGCCTATCGCGAAACCTGTTTCCCGCTCTACAATCCCGCCCGCGACAAAGACCCGCTCGCCCCCGCCCGCGTGCGCCGCCATGATGGCGTGGCGCTGCATTTCGCCGGCCCCGACCGCGAAACCAGTCGGCTCGATTTCCGCGCCGCGTTGTCCCGCGTGCAATGCCCGACTTTGGTGCTGGCTGGCGACGCCGATCCGATCACGCCGATCGAGCGCGCCCGCGTCATCGCCACGAGCCTGCCGCCCGGTCTCGTGCGCTTCGAGACCTTTCCCGGCTGCGGCCACGGCGTCCACAACGACGACCCGGCGCGCGCCATGGCGGTGATCCGGGAGTTCGTGGGCGCCTGACCACCCGAGGGACAGGCTGGCCGGCAAGCTCCGTGGATCAAGCTGTTCGCCGCATCCTCTCCAAGGCACAGAGAAGCGCAGCGAACGGACGCGCGTCGCACGGCCTACACTTATGCATCCAGAGTTTCTCCCGAATATAGGAATCACCCGCCGTGGACAGCCCCAACCCAAACCGCCTCGCCTACAAAATCATGACCGCCGAGGAGCTCGACCGGCTGCGGCGGCATGGCGAGTTCCGAGGCTCGGCTGCCGATCTCGCCGATGGGTTCATCCACATGTCCACCGCGATGCAGCTTCCTGGCACCATCGCCGCGCATTACAGCGGCCGCGAGAACCTCATGCTCGTGGCGATCGACCTGGCGAGCTTGGGTGGCAGGCTACGCTGGGAGCCTTCACGCGGCGGGCAGTTGTTCCCGCACCTCTACGGCGATCTTTCGCCGGACGCCGTCGTTGCGGCGTCGGCGCTTGTGCAAGATGAAAACGGCTCGGTGAAACTGCCCGCCTGAGGTCGCATCGCGGCCGCTGACCCCGGAAGTCCGCGGGAATGGGAAGTGGACGTCGCACCCGCCCTCGTTGACCGCGATGCCTGCGCAAACCCGAGGTGTCGGCCGTCTGGTCGACAGCCCGCTTGCTTTTTTCCGAACAGCACGCTCCTTGGCTTCCAAGGCCTGGGCTTCTCCACGAGCCGGTCGATGCCATGTGGAGTAACTTTGCCACCGAGCGCTGACGAATGGTATCAGTTGGCCATCGGTCTATTCCAATGTCGCGATTCCGCTACATTTGAGCAGGGGCGCCAGGGCGACCTGGGGCGCGAACCGCGTCGATCGACGCAGCGAGATTTGGAGAGAAAGCTATGGACGGAGACAGCGTCGGCCAGTGCCCAATGCGGGGCGTGGCTCCCAACAACTCGACGGCTTGGCCCAGGTCCAACCAGGATTGGTGGCCGAACCAGTTGAACCTCAAGATCCTGCACCAGCACTCGAGCCGGGCCGATCCGATGGGCGAGGACTTCGATTACGCCAAGGCATTCAAAACGCTCGACCTTGCGGCGGTGAAACAGGATCTGTTCGCGCTGATGACCACGTCGCAGGACTGGTGGCCGGCCGATTATGGGCATTACGGGCCGCTGTTCATCCGCATGGCGTGGCACAGCGCGGGCACCTACCGCATCGGCGACGGCCGCGGGGGCGCAGGCTCCGGGACGCAGCGCTTCGCGCCGCTGAGCTCCTGGCCCGATAACGCGAACCTCGACAAGGCGCGGCTGCTGCTGTGGCCGATCAAGCAGAAATATGGCCGCAAGATCTCCTGGGCCGACCTGATGGTGCTGACCGGCAACTGCGCGCTGGAGTCGATGGGGTTCAAGACGTTCGGCTTCGGCGGCGGCCGCGCCGATGTCTGGGAGCCCGAGGAGGACATCGACTGGGGTCCTGAGGACACCTGGCTCGGCGACAACCGCTATAGCGGCGACCGGGAACTCGCCGACCATCTCGGTGCGGTGCAGATGGGGCTGATCTACGTCAACCCGGAGGGGCCGAACGGCAAACCCGATCCACTTGGCTCGGCCCGTGACATCCGCGAAACTTTCGCGCGCATGGCCATGAACGACGAAGAGACGGTGGCGCTGGTTGCCGGCGGCCACACGTTCGGCAAGTGCCACGGGGCGGCCAGTCCCGCGCAATATGTGGGTCCGGAGCCGGAGGCGGCCAGCATCGAGCAGATGGGCCTGGGCTGGAAGAACAGCTTCGGGACCGGCAAGGGTCCCGACACGATCTCCAGCGGGATCGAGGGCGCCTGGACCGCCGAGCCGACCAAGTGGGACAACGGGTATTTCGACAACCTGTTCAACTACGAGTGGGAGCTGGTGAAAGGTCCCGGCGGCGCCTGGCAGTGGACGCCGAAGAACGGCGAGGCCGCCAATCTGGTGCCCGACGCGCACGATGCCTCCAAGCGGCACCCGCCAATGATGGCCACGTCGGATATCGCGATGATCGCGGACCCGGCTTACCTCGCGGTCTCCAAGCGCTTCCATGAGAACCTTGACGAGTTCGCGGACGCGTTCGCCCGGGCGTGGTTCAAGCTGACCCACCGCGACATGGGGCCGATCGCGCGTTACCTCGGCCCGGAAGTGCCCGCGGAGCAGCTTCTGTGGCAGGACCGCGTCCCCGCCGTGGACCACAAGCTGATCGAGGCGCAGGACGTTGCGGCGCTCAAGGCGCGGGTGCTGGCTTCGGGGCTGTCCGTCTCGCAGCTGGTCTCGACCGCCTGGAAGTCAGCGTCGACGTTCCGCGGCTCCGATAAGCGGGGCGGCGCCAACGGCGCGCGCATCCGCCTCGCGCCGCAGAAGGGCTGGGCGGCGAACGAGCCGGCCGAGCTGGCGACGGTGCTCCACACGCTCGAGGGTGTCCGGGCCGAGTTCAACGCCGCGCAGTCTGGCGGCAAGAAGGTCTCGCTTGCCGACCTGATCGTGCTCGCCGGGTGTGCGGGCGTCGAGAAGGCCGCCAAGGATGGCGGGCACGAGGTGGAGGTCCCGTTCACGCCGGGCCGCACCGACGCGTCTGCCGAGCAGACCGACGCCCACTCCTTCGCCCCGCTGGAGCCGGCCGCGGACGGGTTCCGCAACTATCTCGGCGATGGCCGTGGGCGGCAGGAGGAGGCGCATCTGGTGGACCGGGCGCATCTTCTGACGCTGAGTGCGCCGGAGATGACCGTCCTGGTCGGCGGCTTGCGCGTGCTGGGCGCCAACCACGCCGGCGCGCAGCTCGGCGTCTTCACCAAGCGGCCGGGGACGCTGACCAACGACTTCTTCATCAACCTGCTCGACATGACCACGACGTGGAAGGCGGTCTCCGAGGCCCAGGACCGGTTCGAGGGGCGCGACCGCCGGACGGGCGAGCTGAAGTGGACCGCCAGCCGCGTCGACCTGATCTTCGGGTCGAACTCGCTGCTGCGGGCCGTCTCGGAAGTGTTCGGATGCACCGACTCCCAGGAGGCCTTCGTGCGCGACTTCGTGGCCGTTTGGACCAAGGTGATGAACCTGGACCGGTTCGAGCCCGCCTGATCCAGGCGGTCTCCGTCCAGGCGGTCTCCGTCCAGGCGACCTCCATCCGGGGGCTGCAACGGCAGGAGGCGGCGTTTCAGCTTTGAGACGCCGCCCTTGCTGGGCGCCCCGGAAGCCGTGCCTGCTTCGGCGATTCAGCGGAAATCAACACCCGGCGCTGGAGAAACGGGCAGTAAACGAAAATCGGTTGCCTTCGAGTTTGGTCTGGCTGACACTCAGGCCGGGGTAAAAAGACAGTACGAAATTGTATCGTCTCCAGTTCCCGAGCAGACACGCC
>JANXTF010000065.1 GCA_025352565.1 Rhodospirillales bacterium
CTGATTAGCGTTGAACAGCCTTGGTATCAGCCTGAACACGCTCACAAGGTTGCTCTTACCTGCACCGTTTTGCCCAACGAGGATATTCAGGTCACGGAACTCAAGTCCGTCCATCTCTCGGATCGACTTGAAACCGAGAACGAAGAGTGAACGCAGCTTACCGTAGGAGCTGGGCTCAGAAGCTGCCGTCATGCCGGCGGCGGCATCAACGCGTTGTCGGTCTCGCTTGCCCGCATGGCCGCCGGGCGGGCGTTCATGCGGGCGGTGTAGGCCGCGAAGGCCGTGCGCTTCGCGACCATGCCGAACATCATGCCCCAATTGAGCAAGAAGCCAAGGTAGAGGTCGGCGGCCGTGAAGCTGTCGCCCACCAAGTATTCGCGACCCAGCTCGCCCTCGATCGTGTCGAGCGTCTGGCCGAGGCTGCCATACCCGGCCATGCGGTCCTTGCCTTCGGGGATCACCACGCCGAGCGCGGTGTTGACGGTGGCGGATTCCAGGGGGCCGGCGGCGAAGGACAGCCAGCGGTAATAGGCGCCGCGCAGCTTGTCGCCCGGTGCCGGCGCCAGCCCGGCAGCGGGAAACGCATCGGCGAGGTAGGCGCAGATGGCGGGGGTCTCGGTCACCACCATGCCGCCGTGGCGGATCGCCGGGACCTTGCCCATCGGGTTGATCGCAAGATACGCCGCCGCCTTCATGGTGGTGCCGTAGTCCAGAAGCTCGGTGCGGTAGGGCGCCCCCGCCTCCTCCAGCATCCAGCGCACCATCCGGCCGCGCGACATGGGGTTGGTGTAGAAGACGAGTTCGTCGGTCATCTTGCGCCTCCCGCTTCGTTGCGGCGCAGTCTAGCCCGCTCCCGCTTGCCCAGGAACCCGGCCCGTTCTACCTCAAGCGCGCCACTCCACGGGGAACCCAACGCATGGCGCTGAACGTCGCGGTCCAGATGGATCCGATCGAGACCATCAACATCGAGGGCGACAGCAGCTTCGCCCTGATGCTGACCGCCCAGGCGCGCGGCCATGCGCTGTGGCACTACGAGGTGCGACACATGTCGCTCTCAGAAGGTCGCGCGACCGCGGGCGAAAAGCGCACCCACCGTCTGCGCGCCATGGCCCGCCCGGTGAAGGTGCAGCGCGTGGCCGGCGCCCATTACAGCTTCGGCGAGCCAGGCCTGGTCGATCTGGGCGGCATGGACGTGATCCTGATGCGGCAGGACCCCCCATTCGACATGGCGTACATCACCGCCACCCACATGCTGGAGCACATCCACCCGCACACGCTGGTGGTGAACGATCCGGCCTCCGTGCGCAACGCGCCCGAGAAGCTGCTGGTGACGCATTTCCCCGACCTGATGCCGCCCACGCTCATCACCTGGGACCCGGCGGCGATCCGCGATTTCCGGGCCGAGTTCAAGGACATCATCGTCAAGCCCCTGTTCGGCAATGGCGGCGCGGGCGTGTTCCGCATCAAGCCGGACGATGAGAACCTGGCATCCCTTTTGGAGATGCATTTCGCCCGCTCGCGCGAGCCGCTGATGATCCAGCGCTACGAGGCGGCGGTGCGCGCGGGCGACAAACGCATTATCCTGGTGGACGGCAAGGCGGCGGGGGCCGTGAACCGCGTGCCGGCGGCGGGCGAGGCGCGCAGCAACATGCATGTCGGCGGGCGCCCCGAGAAATCGCCGCTGACCCGACGCGACCTGGAGATCTGCGAGGCGATCGGGCCGACCTTGCGCGACCAGGGCATGATCTTCGTCGGCATCGACGTGATTGGCGACTACCTGACCGAGATCAACGTGACCTCTCCCACCGGCCTGCAGGAGATCGCCCGCTTCGACGGCACCGACCTCTCGGCGATGATCTGGGATGCGATCGAGGCCAAGCTCGGGTAGGCAACAATACGGAGCCTCACACGTTCGCTCCGGTGAACCCACAGCAGGAGAGTCGAAACCATGGCCGACATGAGCCAGATCAAGGAACATGCGAATGTCATCGGCGCTGACGGCGTGCATGTCGGCACAGTCGATCACGTCCAGGGCAACCGCATCAAGCTCACCAAGATGGACTCGAGCGACAAGCACCACCATTACATCACGTCCGACCTGATCGCCGAGATCGAGGACGGCACAGTGCGGCTGTCGGCGAATGCCGACGTGGCGGTGACGATGGAGCAGGCGCGCTAGCCACGCAAAGCAGCGGTGGGATGCCAAGCGCATCCCACCTCTACAGCCGAACTGACGACGAATCCGAATCGGCAATTTTTAAGCGAAGCCCGAGCCCGCTTACTCCCGCTCGGTCACGATCCGATCGAGCGGGATATCGTGCGGCTGGGGATGGATGGTCGCGATGCGCGACCGTTCGAAACCGACCCCGATCGTGCGCGGCCGCGGCGCCGGCGACGCCAGAGTGCGATCGTAATAGCCGCCGCCGTAGCCGAGGCGGTAATTGGCGCCGTCGAAGCCGATCGCCGGCACAAGCAGGACATCCGGTGAGACCGGCCCGCCTCCCGCCGGCACCGGGATGTTCCAGATGCCGGCGCGCATCGGCGCGCCTGGCCACCACGGGCGAAAGATCAGCGGCATGGCCTTTTCCTCCACCACGGGCAGGGCCAGCCTCACGCCCTTGGCATGCAGCGTCCGCATGAGCGGGCGGGGGTCGTATTCGCCCTTGAACGGCCAATAGACGCCGACCAGGGCACCGGGCTGTTCCGCGAGCGCCCGCTCCAGCGCCGCCGTGATCGCGTCACTGCTCGCCTCGCGCTCCGCCGGCGTCATCGCAAGCCGCCGCTCGATCAGCACGGCGCGCTTGACCTTGCGCCAGAGCCGCACCTCCTCCCAGCCCACCGCGAAACCTGGAGGGTCGGGGGCGGCACCGCGTTCGGTGAGCATACAGGGCGGCGAGTTACAGGCGATGTCCGGTTCCATGGCGTCCCTTGCTCACGCAGGTGTCGGCGGTCGAACGGGGGGCAGGCGATCGAACAGGCCGATGCGCAGGCTGCGCGCGATCCGGTCCGCGCGCTCGCGAAAGGCGCCGGCGAGGCCGGGATCGAACAACTCGTCGCAAGCTGCGTGGAACAATCCCAGCCAGCGGTCGAACATCGCGGGCTCCAGATCCGGCAGGCGCAGATGGGTCGAGAACGGGTCTCCGTGATAGCGCCCACTCCGCAGCATGACCGACGACCAGAAATCGCCGATCCGCGCCAGATGACGCGCCCAGTCCTCGTCCGTGGTGCCGACGGCGCCGGCGAACACGGGGCCCAGAATGCAATCATGCCGGACGCGGCCATAGAACAGCGCGAGCAGACGACGGATGTCCGCCTCCGACGGCATCGGTCCGGGCGTCGGCGCTTCAGGCCTTGGCGCTTCAGGCATTGGCCGCCACCTCGCGCACCTTGCGCGCCATCGCCGCGATGCCGTTGCCGCGGTTGGTGGACAGGGCCTCCAGCAGGCCAAGTTCCTTCAGGAACACCGGATCGGTCGCCGCGATCTCGGCCGGCGTGCGTCCGGAATAGACCCGCAGCAGCAGCGACACCAAGCCGGACACGATCGCCGCATCCGAGGCGCCGGCGAAGAACAGCCGCCCCTCGCGCATGGTGGCTTGCATCCACACCTGGCTCTGGCACCCCGGCACGCGATGAGAGTCGTTGGCCCACTCCGGCGGAAACGGCGGCAGCTTGCGGCCGAGTTCGATGATGTACTGGTAGCGATCCATCCAGTCGTCGAACACCTCCAGTTCCTCCGCTACCCCTGCAATGGCATCGGCGGCGGTGGCGTCCTCGGGCTGGACGAAGGCTGACAGCGGAAAAGCTGCCGCCGTCACGTCGGCCGCGCTTGATTGCGGAGCCAACCCGCAAGTTCGTCCTGCCCGATCTCGTCGGCGGCGGCCGCAAGCGTCACCGTGGCCGCGTCCGCTTCGTCGGCATCGATACGCAGGCCATTCATTTCCGCGAACAGCAGCATGGCAAGGAAGGCCGCGCGCTTGTTGCCGTCGTTAAAAGGATGGTTTCGCGCGATGGCAATACCGTAACAGGCCGCGAGCGCGATCACATCGACGACGCCCTCATCGGCATGCGGGTTGTGCGGCCGGGCCAGGGCACTTTCCAGCAACCCCGCGTCCCGCAAGCCGCTCAACCCACCATGCTGCGCGAGGCTTTCGGCGTGAAGCAGCTCGATGCTGAGCCGTTCCACCCAGACGACCTCAGTCATTTCGCGAGCGCCCTCAGCGTGTTCCTGTAGCGCTTCATAATGTCCCGGCCGAGATTGACCTGCCGCGCGACAGCTGGGTCGAGCGGCGTCAAGATCACGCCGTCTGGCGTGTCGATCACGTGCAGCACGTCGCCCTCGCCCACTTTCATGCGTGCGAGCATGTCCTTGGGCAGAACGACTCCCACCGAATTTCCGATCGCACGGACTTTGAGTGCGACGCCGTTTGAGGCAAGTGGCTGAATGGCGGACATCAGACCCTCCGTTACCACGAGTGTAATAACATGCTTCTCGCCTCGCTTACAAGATGAACCGGCTCAAATCCCCGCGCGCGGCCAGCGGGGCCACCTTGTCGTTGACGTAGGCCGCCGTCACCGTCACCGCCTCGCCGCCCTTGTCGGACGCGGTGAACGAGATTTCCTCCAGCAGCTTCTCCATCACGGTCGCCAGCCGGCGCGCGCCGATGTTCTCGATGCGCTCGTTGATGTCGGCGGCGAGTTCCGCCACGGCGTCGATCGCGCCGTCCTCGAAATCGAGCGTCACGCCCTCGGTGCCCAGCAGGGACACGTATTGCTTGAGCAGCGAATGCTCGGGCTCGACCAGGATGCGGCGCAGGTCGTCGCGCGTGAGGCCTGCCAGTTCCACCCGGATCGGCAGGCGGCCCTGCAACTCGGGCAGCAGGTCGGACGGCTTGGCCAGATGGAACGCGCCCGAGGCGATGAACAGGATGTGGTCGGTCTTCACCGGGCCGTATT
Organism: Rhodospirillales bacterium; assembly: GCA_025352565.1. GTDB lineage: Bacteria > Pseudomonadota > Alphaproteobacteria > Acetobacterales > Acetobacteraceae > JANXTF01. The sequence continues at coordinate 4,954 of JANXTF010000065.1, forward strand.
TGGTGGTCACCGTGGTGCCCTCGATCAGCGGCAGCAGGTCGCGCTGGACGCCCTCGCGCGAGACGTCGCCGCCCCGGAAACCGCCCTCGCCGGTGCGGGCGCAGACCTTGTCGATCTCGTCGATGAACACGATGCCGTTGCTCTCGGCGTGCGCCACCGCATCGCGCGCCAGGGCCTCGTTGTCGAGCAACTTGTCCGCCTCGTCGCGCTCCAGCGCGCGGCGGGCGGCATCCACGCGCATCTTGCGGGCCTGGGCCGGCTTGCCGAACATGCCCTTCATCATCTCGCCGAGATTGATCACCTGGCCCGGCGGCATTCCCGGCATATCCATCTGGCCCATGGCGGGATTGCCCTGCTCGATCACGGCGACCTCGACCTCCTTGTCCTCGAAGTCCCCGGCGCGAAGCATGCGGCGAAATTTCGAACGGGTATCAGCGGCAGCCCCCTCGCCGACCAGTGCCGTGACCAGCCGCTCCTCGGCGGCAAACTCGGCCTTGGCGCGCACGTCGCGGCGGCTGGTGTCGCGCAGCATGGCAATGCTGATCTCCACCAGGTCGCGCACGATGCTCTCCACGTCGCGGCCGACATAGCCGACCTCGGTAAACTTGGTCGCCTCCACCTTCAGGAACGGCGCCTGGGCGAGCTTGGCGAGCCGACGCGCGATCTCGGTCTTGCCGCAGCCGGTCGGGCCGATCATCAGGATGTTTTTCGGCACCACTTCCTCGCGGATGCCCTCGGGCAATTGCTGGCGGCGCCAGCGGTTGCGCATGGCGATGGCCACCGCGCGCTTGGCGTCGTTCTGGCCCACGATGAAGCGGTCGAGTTCGCTCACGATCTCGCGCGGCGAGTAGGTCGGGACGTCCATCTTGCTGTTGTCCTCAGCCACGATTGAAAGGAGGCGTCATTGTGAGCCGCCCCTTGGCGGCGCTCTTCGTGATGACGGCATTGGGGGCTTAGCCAATCGTTTCGACGATCACGCTGTGGTTGGTGTAGACGCAGATATCGGCCGCGATCTTCATGGCGCGACGGGCGACGGCTTCGGCGTCGAGGTCCGCCACCTCCATGAGCGCGCGCGCCGCGGCCAGCGCGTAATTGCCGCCGGAGCCGATGGCGATGACGCCGTCTTCCGGCTCCAGCACATCGCCCTGGCCGGTGAGCGTGAACGAGCGGTCGGCATCGGCCACCGCCATCATCGCCTCAAGCCGGCGCAGATAGCGGTCGGTGCGCCAGTCCTTGGCCAGTTCCACGCAGGCGCGTTCGAGTTGGCCGGGAAACCGCTCCAGCTTGGCCTCCAGCCGCTCCAGCAGCGTGAACGCGTCCGCCGTGGCGCCAGCGAAGCCGGCGATCACCCTGCCGTCGAGACCGATGCGACGCACCTTGCGGGCGTTGCCTTTGATGACGGTCTGCCCCAGCGTCACTTGGCCGTCGCCGGCCATGGCGACACGGCCGTCGCGCCGGACGCACAGGATGGTGGTGCCGTGCCAGCCGACGAGATCGGGGCTGGCGTGAGGGGTGATGATTTGCATGATGGGCCGAAGATGTGGTCCAGCGGGCTTGCGGACAAGACCGCCGGAATGACGGGGTGCCATGCCAGCCGAAACCAGGATTTCTGCCGATGCCGACGCGCTTGCCCGCGAGACCGCCGCCTGGATCGTGGAGCGCGCGCTGGCCGGCACCGGCCGCTTCGCGCTGAACCTCTCCGGCGGTTCGACCCCCAAGGCTTTGTACGCCCTGCTCGCCCAGCCGCCCTTGCGCGACCGGATGCCCTGGGCGCGGGTGCATCTGTTCTGGGGCGACGAGCGGTTCGTGCCGCCGGAGCACCCGGACAGCAATTTTCGCATGGCCAACGAGGCCATGATCGCCCATGTGCCGATCCCGCCCGACAACGTGCATCGCTTCCCGACCGACAGCACGCCGGAGGATTGCGCCGCCCGCTACCAGCACACGTTGCAGGCCTTCTACGGCGCAGCCTCGCTAGACCCCGCGCGCCCGCTGTTCGACATCGCGCTGCTGGGTTTGGGGGAGGACGGCCACACCGCCTCGCTGTTCCCGGGCACGGCGGTTCTGCGTGAGAGAGCGGCGTGGACCGCCGCCGTGATCGGCACCAGGCCCGAACCGCGATTGACGCTGACCTATCCAGTGCTCGACAGCAGCCGCACCGTCGCCTTCCTGGTGGCGGGCGCCGGCAAGCACGCGATGCTGACCCGGCTTCAGGCCGGGGACCGCGCGCTGCCGGCGGCCGGCATTGCGCCGGTGGGCGAAGTGCTGCTGCTGGTGGACCGCGCGGCGGCCGAAGGCGCGCCCGCGTGATCGAGAACCAGGTGCTGGTGGTGATGGGCGTCTCCGGCAGCGGCAAGACCACCATCGCGAAAGCCGTGGCCGAGCGGCTCGGCTGGCCGTTCCAGGAAGGCGACGACCTGCACCCGCCGGAAAACGTTGCGAAAATGCACGCCGGCACTCCGCTGACCGACGCAGACCGCGCCCCCTGGCTCGCCGCCATCGCCGCCTGGATCGACGCAAGGCTGGCGGCCGGCGAGCCCGGCGTGGTGACGTGTTCGGCGCTGAAACACGCCTATCGCGAGGTGCTGGTGGGCAAGCGGGCGCATGTGCGCGTGGTGTACCTGCATGCCGACAAGGCGGTGATCGCGAAACGCCTGGCCGACCGCAAGGGCCACTTCATGCCGCCCAGCCTGCTCGACAGCCAGTTCGCGACGCTACAGGAGCCGACGCCGGACGAGCATGCGCTGACGGTGGAGGTGGCGGGCGAGGTGAGTGAGACGGTTGACGCGGTGATGAAGGCGCTGGACGATCGAAAGGGCCCCGTTACACCAACCCCAACGCCCCCAGCAACGCTCCCCCGCCCAGCATCCACAGCGGATGCAGCTTCGTTGTCATCGACAGCACCACCACCATGGCGGTGATCGCGGCCAGCGCCCAATCCGTGTCCGCCCCCGCCACGATCAGGCTGGCACTGGCACCCACCAGCCCCACCGTCACCGGCACTATTCCGGACTGCACGGCCCGCCGCCAGGGTGCGGCGCGGAAACGGTCCCACACGCTCACGGTGATGGCGGTCAGCAGCGAGGCGGGGGCGACGATGCCGGCCATCGACACCAGCGCGCCCGGCAGGCCGGCCACCTGCCAGCCGATCAGGGCGCAGATCATGAGGTTGGGGCCGGGGGCCGCCTGAGCCAGCGCGAACAGGGAGGTGAACGCCGCCGTCCCCATCCAGCCATGCACCTCCACCACCTGGCGCTGCATCTCCGGGATCACCACGTTGCCGCCGCCGAAGGCGAGCAGGGAGAGCTGGCTGAAGATCGCCAGCAGGCTGGTCAGCACGCTCATCGCCGCGTCCGCCACGACAGCGCGACGCCCACCGGCGCCAGCACCAGCATGGTCGGCAGCAGCGGCAGCCGCAGAATGGCGATGGCGGCGAAGCTCAGCACCGCCAGTCCCGCCAGAACCGGCGTCGCGAGCAGCGGCCGGGCGAGTCTCAGCGCCAGCGTGAGAATGAGCCCCGCCGCCGCGGCGCCCAGGCCCATGAACAGGGTGCGGATCGCCGGCACGTTCTGATATCTGCCATAAATCGAGACCAGCGCGATCGACACCGCCATGGGCGCCGCCAGCAAGCCGAGCAGGCACGCGAGCGCTCCCGGCACACCGCGGAAGCGCAGCCCGATCGCGGTGGCGAGGTTGATGACGTTGCCGCCGGGCAGGAACTGGCACAGCGCCAGCAGGTCGGTGAAGGCGGCGCTTTCCATCCAGCGGCGCTCCTCCACCACCATGCGCCGTGCCAGCGGCAGTACGCCGCCGAAGCCGATGATGCCGACGCCGAGGAAGCCGGCGAACAGTGCGGCGATGCCAGGGCGAGGCGGAGGGAGCGGAGGAGGGTTCGCAACTTGCATGTGTTGGGGCAGTCTGCCGCGTTGAACCCATTCGCGCGAGGCCCGCCATGCAGTTGCTGCTGACCAACGCCCATATCGTCGATGCCACCATGGCCGAGCCCAGGGCCGGAAACGTGCTGATCGAGAACGGGGTGATCCGCGATCTCGAAGCCCGCCCGGTCGCCGCCGCCGACCGCATGGTGCTAGACCTCAAGGGCCGCACGCTGATGCCGGGGCTGATCGACGCGCATGTCCATGTCGTCGCCAGCATGATGAACCTTGGGCTGAACGCGCAATTGCCCGACGCGATGGCGGTGCTGCGCAGCCTGCCGATCATGAAGGGAATGCTGGATCGCGGCTTCACCACCGTGCGCGACGTGGGGGGCGCCCCGTTCTCGCTGGCCGAGGCGGTCGAGCAGGGGCTGGCGGTCGGCCCGCGATTGATCGTCTGCGGCAAATCGCTGGCCAAGACCGGCGGCCATGCCGATCTGCGCCCGCGCCATGACTGGCACGAGGCGAACCGCTGGCGGCGCAATTTCGGGGCGCTGGGCCGGGTGGCCGACGGCATCGACGAGGTGCGCCGCGCCGCCCGCGAGGAGCTGCGCGAGGGCGCCATGTTCATCAAGATCATGGCCAACGGCGGCGTGGCCAGCCCGACCGACCCGGTGGCGTGGCAGGGCTATTCCGAGGGCGAGATGCGCGCCGTCGTCGAGGAGGCGACCGACGCGCAAACCTATGTCTCGGCGCATCTGTATGTCAGCGACGCGATCGCCCGCGCCGTGCGCGCCGGGGTGCATTCGCTGGAACACTGCAACCGCATCGACGCCGCCACCGCCAGGCTCGCCGCCGCGGCCGGGTGCGTCGCCGTGCCGACGCTGGTGACCTATGAGGCGCTGGCCTCGGACGGCGCGCGGCTCGGCCTGCCGCCCGCCTCCATCGCCAAGATCGAGGACGTGCGCGGCGCCGGGCTGGAGAGCCTGTCCATCATGCGCGACGCGGGGCTGGCCATGGCGTTCGGCACCGACCTGTTGGGCGAGACCCACGTGCGCCAGAGCGAGGAGTTCGCCATCCGCGCCCGGGTGCTGGCCAGCCGCGACATCCTCGCCTCGGCCACCACGATCGCGGCGAAGCTGATCGGCATGGCGGGCAGGCTCGGCGTGGTGGCGCCCGGCGCGCTCGCCGACCTGCTGGCGGTCGATGGCAATCCGCTGGAGAACGTGGCGCTTCTGGCCCAGCCGGACCGCAACGTCCGGCTGATCGTCAAAGGCGGCGCGGTACACCGGGCGACGCTATAGGTTCGTCGCGTACGGGTCCGCCACGCGCGGCCAGAAGGGGCGGGTGCGTTTGGTGAAGGCGATGTGGGCGTAATCGGGCGGGATCGCGCCGCTGGCGGCACTCACGTAGCGGATTTCGGCGGCGATGGGCGCGAAACCGGCATGGAAATGCTGGGTGGATTTGACCACCACCATCGCCTTGTCCGCCAGCGTGATGCCGAGGCCGGTGAAGGCGTCGGGCGAGAAGGTCTGCTGCCGCACGCTTACCAGCGCCACGTCGATGCCGCCGCCTGGGCCGCCCACGCGCACCCAGGCGCTCGGCCCGGCATTCAACCGCCCGCCGCTGAGGCCGGCCTGGCTGTGGGCGGCGAGCACCCGCATCACCGTCACCTTCAGGTCCAGCGGATCGCCGGAGGCCACGCCGCATTTGCCGCCGATGCGCAAGGTGAAGGTGGCCCCCTCGCCGGCTTCCGCGCAGAAGCCGACCGCGACGGGGTCCCAGAAGCAGCCGATCACGGCGGATTTCACGCCGCGTGCCACCAGCCGCGCCAGGATTTCGGTGTTGTCGGAGGGCGCCCCTCCGCCCGCGTTGTCGGCCACATCCGCCAGCACGATCGGACCGCCATGGCCGCCGGCTTGCGCCACATGGTCGATCGCCTCGTCGATGCTGTCATGGTGGCCCAGCGTTCGCTCGCGGAGGTCCCAGATCTCCTGGCCGAGCCGGGCCGCCAATGCCTCTGCCGCGCCCATGTCGGCATCGGCGACCACCATCATCTTGGCGCCCACCTCTTCCACGTCGCCCCACGGGAAGCCATGGCCGAACGACACTGAGAGGATGCCATCCTTGCCCTCCAGCGACGTCATGCGATCGACGAAGCTCCGCATCGGCTCCAGCGGCGTGCGCCACATCGCGACCATGCGGCAGTCGTGATAGGCGATCACCGGGCGTATCTCTTGCCGCACAGTGCGGGTGACCAGCGCGTAAACATCGTGCGCCCGCTCCGCCATGTCGATGTGGGGGTATTCCTTGTAGGTGATCATCACGTCGGCGGCTGCGCGCATCTGTTCGGTGAGATGGCAGTGCAGGTCGAGCTCGATGCCGATGGTCACGGCCGGCCCGACGATCTCGCGGACCCGCGCGAGCGTGTCGCCCTCGCAGTCGTCGGTGCCTTCGGCCACCATCGCGCCGTGCATGAACAGCAGCACGCCATCGACCGGCAGGGCCGCGCGCAGGTCGTCGAGCAGGGTGTCGCGCAGGCCCTCATAGACCGAGCGCAAGGTGGTGCCGGCCGGCTGGGCGAAGGTGCAGATGCTCTCGGCGATCTCGTGCCCGTCCGCCTCGCCCCGCTCGCGCCACACGATCAGCGGGATGTTGCCCATGGCGGCCGGATGGCGGCTGCCATCGTTGCGAAACCAGTCCCGCCCGCCCTTGAACCCGGCTTCCCCGGTGGGCATGGGCGAGAAGGTGTTGGTTTCCGTCGCCAGCGTGGCCATGAACAGCTTCATGTGCTGCTTGATCTCCTGTTACCGGGTCACAGTAGCGGCGCGCGCGCGCCGCACAATCACGCGGCCAGCGTCACCGCCGGTTGGGCGACGAAAATCACTTCGATCGCGAGAGTGCGGGGCTTCGCGCCCGCTTCGACCAGCAGGATGCCCGCGCCATTGGTCCAGCGCCACGCCCCGGCGTCGCCGGACTCGATCGCGTGGAAGCCGGACTCCAGGGCCTCGGAGCCGAGCGGGATCGCCTCGCCCTCAATTGCCAGGCCGCCGATCGCCCCCCCAGGCGGCGGCTTTCCCCGGCCGGCATACGGTGGGCGGAGACGAGCCGGAGGCGGGTGGCGCCCGCCCGGATCGGCGCCTCGATACGGCCGCAAGACGGGATCTCGATGTCGAAGCTCTCTGGCACGGGCGTGCCAAGGCACGCCGCCTGTTGGCGGAGGCGGGCGCGCACGGCCGCGAGATCGGGGCCGTCCTCAACCAGCGGCGCACAGGCGCCCACGTCCCAGGCCGCGCGGTAGCCGGTGTCGAGGTAGCTCTCCGCGGGCAGGCCTTCGGCCAGGATCACGTCGTGCTGGCCCAACTCGACGTGCACGCCGCCTGAGAGAAATTAACCTTCGTAAATTGCTGTATAGGTAAAGTTATTGCTCTAATTGAAGGAAACGGTGGACCTAACCGCAGTTGAACTGCCGGCGAACGTGATGGACGCTGTCGTGACATTGACCAGAGACTGTTCGACGAACGTGGTGCCGTCGAAGCGGTTATTTCGGGCGAAGCCGGCAAACGTGGGAGATGTTGCCATCTACTCGGTCCAGCCAATCGAGAACCCGATCGCGCCTATGGCGAATGGTGCTGCACGACAGGATTGAACTGTCGACCTCTCCCTTACCAAGGGAGTGCTCTACCACTGAGCTAGTGCAGCGCCGGAAGCGGGATCGCGGGTTACCTAGCTTGTGGGGGGAGGCGGTGCAACCCTGATCGTCCGGAGGGAATCAAGGCATGTAGCCGCCGCCGTTCACCCACAGCACCTGGCCGGTCATGTAGGCGCTGTCGGGGCCGAGCAGGAACAGCAGCGGGCCGACCACGTCGTCGGCCACGCCGAACCGCTTGAGCGGCAGCATCCGCGCATAGGCCTCGTTGTCGATGTTCGAGCGGCGTGCCTCGTCCGAACGGCCGGTGCCGCCGTGGAGGAAGGCGGTTTCCAGCGCGCCGGGTCCGACCGCGTTCACCCGCAGATCGGGGCCGCATTCATGCGCCAGCGTGCGCGTCATGGCGATCAGTCCGGCCTTGGCCGCAGCATAGGGGCCGTAGCCGGGGCGGATGAATTGGGCGAGCCCCGACGATATATGCACCAGCGAACCGCCGGGGTTGCGGCGCAGCAGCGGCACCACGGCGCGGGCCCAGCGCAGAGCGCCGGTGAGGTTGCCGAGCACCACCATGTCGAAGCTCTCGTCGGTTTCCTCCAGCAGCGGACCCATGCCGATCATGAAGCCCGCGCAGTTGACGCAGCCGCGCAACGCGGGCGCGATGGTGGCCAGCGCGGCCGCCGCGCGCGTGACCGAGGCGGCGTCGGTGAGATCGATCTCGATGCTGATCGCCCCTGGTGGTGGCTTGTGGCGGTCGAGCGAGGCGGGCAGGTCGATCACCGCGACCTCCGCCCCCTCGCGCAGCAGCCGTGCCACCAGCGCGCGACCGATGCCGCCCGCGCCGCCCACGACCGCGATCTGTCCCCATGCCGGCATTTCGGCCTCCTGCCGCGCTGCGCTAAGTAGAGCACATGCCCGTCCCATCAGAACCCCCCGCATTTCGCCCGCATCTGACCGACCGCGCCGCCGCCGACCAGGCGGCACGCCGCGAACGCGAGGCTGCCGCGCTGCGGGCGAACCTGCGGCGGCGCAAGGAGCAGGCCCGTGCCAGGGAGCAGACTCCCATTGCGGGAAAGCCTCCGCTAGACCCCTCCCCATGAGGGAGACCGACGCGCCATGCCCGTGATGTCCGACCTATGGATCCGCCGCATGGCGGCCGAGCACGGCATGATCGAGCCGTTCGTGGAGACGCAGAAGCGCGAGGGCGTCATCAGCTACGGCCTGTCGAGCTACGGCTACGACGCGCGGGTCTCCGACGAGTTCAAGGTGTTCACCAACGTGGACAGCGCCATCGTGGACCCGAAGGACTTCAACCCGGCCAGCTTCGTGGACCGCAAGGTGCCGGTGTGCATCGTGCCGCCGAACAGCTTCGTGCTGGCGCACACGATGGAGGTTTTCCGCATCCCGCGCGACGTGCTGGTGGTGTGCCTCGGCAAATCCACCTACGCGCGCTGCGGCATCATCGTGAACGTGACGCCGCTGGAGCCGGAATGGGAGGGCCAGGTCACCATCGAGATCAGCAACACCACGCCGCTGCCCGCGAAGATCTACGCGTTCGAGGGCATCTGCCAGTTCCTGTTTTTGCAAGGCAACGAGCCGTGCGAAACCAGCTATGCCGACAAGCGGGGCAAATACATGGGCCAGCGCGGCACGGCCCTTCCCCGGGTGGGTTAGGCCGGTTAGGAACCCCTATGGACAAGATACTGGTGCGCGGCGGCCGGCCGCTTTCGGGCGACATTGTGATCGGCGGCGCCAAAAACGCCAGCCTGCCGCTGATGACGGCGGGGATGCTGACCGACGCGCGGCTGACGTTGACCAACGTGCCGCGCCTGGCGGACATCGCCACCATGTCGGCGCTGATTTCCCAACATGGCGTCGCCGTGGAGGTGCGGGGTGGCACGGTCGGGGGAAACGATGGCCGCACGCTGTCGATCGGCGGCGCCATCTCCAACACCGAGGCGCCGTACGACATCGTGCGCAAGATGCGCGCCTCGATATTGGTGCTGGGGCCGCTGCTTGCCCGCGTGGGCGAGGCGCGGGTGTCGCTGCCCGGCGGCTGCGCCATCGGCACCCGCCCGATCGATCTCCACCTGAAGGGGCTGGAGCAGATGGGCGCCGAGATCGCCCTCGACGGAGGATACGTGAACGCGAAGGCGCCGCGCGGCCTGCACGGCGCCACCATCGTGCTGCCCTTCGCCTCGGTGGGCGCCACCGAGAACATCCTGATGGCGGCGACGCTCGCCGATGGCCAGACCGTGCTGGCCAATGCCGCGCGCGAGCCCGAGATCGGCGACCTAGTGGCGTGCCTGATCGCCATGGGCGCCCGCATCGAGGGCGCGGGCACCGACCGGCTGACCATCGAGGGCGTCAAGCGGCTGCACGCGGCCACCCACGAGATCGTCGCCGACCGCATCGAGACCGCGACCTTCGCCTGTGCGGCCGCCATCGCCGGCGGCAGCGTGCGGCTGCTGGGCGGCCGGCTGGAGCACCTTGGCGCGGTGGTGAGCACGCTCGCGCAGGCCGGGGTGGAAATAACCCAGGACGGCGACGCGCTGGCGGTGCGGCGGTTGAACGGGCTGCATGGCGTGGACGCCATGACCGAGCCCTATCCCGGCTTCCCGACCGACGCGCAGGCGCAGTTCATGGCGGTGATGGCGGTGGCCGAGGGTGCCTCGATGCTGACCGAGAACATCTTCGAGAACCGCTTCATGCATGTGCCGGAGCTGACGCGCATGGGGGCCAACATCAACGTCCATGGCTCGTCGGCCATCGTGCGCGGCGTGCTCCGTTTGTCCGGCGCCCAGGTGATGGCGACCGATCTGCGCGCCTCGGTGTCGCTCATCCTCGCGGGCCTCGCGGCGCAGGGCGAGACCACGGTGAACCGCGTGTACCACCTCGATCGCGGCTACGAGGCGGTGGAGCGCAAGCTGGCGGCGGTGGGCGCCGACATCGAGCGGGTGGCCGGCTGAGATGACCGCGTTCTTCGCGACCGAGGCGCTGGAGGCGGAAGTCTTGCAGCCGCTGGTGCTGGCATTGCCCAAGGGGCGCATCCTGAAGGAATGCGGGAAGCTGCTGGCCCGTGCCGGCATCGTGCCCGCCGCCGCCCTGCACGACGAGGACAGCCGGCTGCTGCGCTTCCCGACCGACGACCCGATGCTGGACGTCGTGCGGGTGCGGCCATTCGATGTGGCGACCTTCGTGGCGTTCGGCGCGGCCCAGATCGGCATTTGCGGCGGCGACGTGCTGATGGAGTTCGACTACCCGGAGATCTACGCGCCTTTGGATCTGGGCATCGGCGGCTGCCGGGTGTCGGTCGCCGAGCCGCGCGGGACGGTGGGGATCGACGACCCGTCCCGCTGGTCGCGCGTGCGGGTGGCGACCAAGTATCCCAACATCGCGCGCCGGCATTACGCGGCGCGCGGCATCCATGCCGACGTGGTGCATCTGAACGGGGCGATGGAACTGGCGCCGGGACTGGGCATCGCGCAGGTCATCGTGGACCTGGTGGCGACAGGCTCGACCTTGGCCGCGAATGGGCTGGTCGAGAGCGAGGTGATCGCCCCGGTCACCAGCCGGCTGATCGTGAACCGCACGGCGCTGAAGACCCAGCCCGAGGCGATGGGGGCGTGGATCGCGCGGTTCCGGAAGGCTTTGGCATGAGGCGTTCGTCCCGCACCTGTCGGAGGGTGGGATGCCCCCCGCATCCCTCCTGCCAAATGCGATGAAACGCCTCTCGACCGCCTCGCCCGGTTTCGAGGCCGAATTCACCGCTCTGCTGCACCAGTCCCGCGACACCACCGACAAGGTGGACGCTGCGGTCGCGGCCATCATCGCGGACGTGCGGGCGCGGGGCGACGCGGCGCTGCTGGACTACACCGAACGCTTCGACCGCACCCGCCCCGCGCACCTGCGCGTCACCACCTCCGAGATCGACGCGGCGGTGGCCGAGGTGCCGCCGGCATTGCATGCGGCGCTCGACCTCGCGGCAACGCGGATCGAGGCGTTCCACCGCGCCCAGATGCCCGCCGACATCACCGTGCCAGACCCGGCGGGACTGCGGCTGGGGATGCGCTGGACCGCGCTCGATGCCGTGGGCATCTACGTGCCGGGCGGCAAGGCCGCCTACCCGTCCTCGGTGCTGATGAATGCGCTGCCCGCGCGCGTCGCCGGGGTGGGGCGCGTGGCGATGTGCGTGCCCACGCCGGACGGCGTGCTGAACCCGCTGGTGCTGGCGGCGGCGCGGCGGGCCGGGGTCACCGAGGTCTACCGCGTGGGCGGCGCCCAGGCGGTGGCGGCCCTGGCCTATGGCACGGCGAGCATCGCCCCCGTGGACCGCATTGTCGGCCCCGGCAACGCCTATGTGGCCGAGGCCAAACGCCAGGTGTTCGGCCGCGTCGGCATCGACAGCATCGCCGGCCCCTCCGAGGTGGTGGTGATCGCGGACGCCGCGAACGACCCGCGCCACGTGGCGGTCGACCTTCTGGCTCAGGCCGAGCACGACGAGTCCGCGCAATCCATTCTCATCACCGACGATGCCGCCTTCGCCGACGCGGTGGCCGCGGCCGTGCTGGCGGAACTTCCCACCCTGCCCCGTCACGCCATCGCCGGGGCGAGCTGGCAGGCGCATGGCGCGATATTGCTGGTGCGCGACATGGCGGAAGCCGCCGCGCTGAGCGACCGGCTGGCGCCCGAGCACCTGCAATTGATGGTGCGCGACCCCGAGGCGCTGTTCGCCCGCATCCGCCATGCCGGGGCCGTGTTCCTGGGCGCCTGTTGCCCGGAGGCGCTGGGCGACTACGTGGCCGGACCCAACCACGTGCTCCCCACCGGCCGCACCGCGCGCTTCGCCTCCGGGCTTTCGGTGTTCGACTTCCTCAAACGCACCACCTGGGTCTCGGCCGACGCTGCCGCGTTGGCCCGCGTGGGACCGGCCGCCGTGGCGCTGGCGGAGGCGGAGGGGCTGCAGGCGCATGGGCGCAGCGTGGCGCTGCGCCTCACAACCCAGCCGCCCTCACCATCGGCTTGACCTGACCGCCCCGCTTCATCATGTTCCGCCCCGTGATCGCCCGGCGGATAATGACATCCGGGGCGAACGAGGTGAGATGCCCAAGGAAGACATGATCGAGTTCAGCGGCACCGTCATGGAGCTGCTGCCGAACGCGATGTTCCGCGTGAAGTTGGACAATGAACACTCCATCCTGGCCCATACCAGCGGCAAGATGCGCAAGAACCGCATCCGTGTGCTCGCCGGCGACCGGGTGAATGTCGAGATGACGCCGTACGATCTGAGCAAGGGCCGCATCACGTTCCGCTTCAAGTAAGCGGCCGGTCCGCGTGACCGCGCGCCTGATCCTTGCCTCCGCCAGCCCGCGCCGGCGCGAACTTCTGGCGCAAATCGGCGTGATCCCCGACCAAGTGGTGGCCACCGACATCGACGAGTCGCCGCTGCGCAACGAGACGCCGCGGCTCGCCGTCCTGCGCCTCGCGCGCGCCAAGGCCGCCGCCGCCGCCGATCCGGCGGCCTTCGTGCTGGCCGCCGACACCATCGTGGCGGTGGGCCGCCGCATCCTGCCCAAGGCCGAGACGGTGGAACAGGCGCGCGCCTGCCTCGACCTGCTGAGCGGGCGGCGGCATCATGTGCTGACAGCGGTGGTTCTGACCGCACCGGATGGCAGGCGTGCCGAGCGGGTGCGCGACACCGAGGTCGCGTTCCTGCGGCTCACCGAACAGCAGAAGCAATCCTACATCGACGGGGGCGAATGGCGCGGCAAGGCCGGCGGTTATGCCATCCAGGGCTTCGCCGCCGCGTTCGCGCGCGCGATCTCGGGCAGCCATTCCGGCGTGGTCGGGCTGCCCTTGTTCGAGACCGCGCAATTGCTGCGCGGCCTGGGCTATCTGCGGCCGTGATGATCCGGGCGGCCGCCTCCCCCGGCGAGGTCCGGGTGGCGGCGATCGACGATCTGGGCTTGCTGGACTACGCCATCTGGCGCCCGGCCGCGCCGGACGGCGTGGGCGATCTGCATCGCGGTCGGGTCATCGCGCGCGCACCCGCCATGGCAGGCGCGTTCGTCGCGATCGCGGGAGCGGATTGCTTCCTGCCCGACAGTGCGGTGGATGGCACGCCCGGCGCCGGCCAGATGCTCGGCGTGCGCGTGACCCGCGCGGCCCAGGGCGGCAAGGGACCGCGCCTGACCGCGCGGCTCGACCCGGAGGAGCGGGCGCTGACCGGGGCGGGCGACATGGCGCTGATCCGGCGCGGCCCCGACGCAATGCGGCGGATGGCGTCGCTTCACCCGGATGCCGCGGTGGCGGTCGACGATGCCGCGCTGTTCGCCAGCCTGCGCCCCAGCCTCGGCGACCGGCTCGTTCTGGTGTCTGCCGCTTTCGACGACGCGATCGAGGCGGCGGTGGAAGCCCTGGCCGAAATCCGCGTGGCGTTGCCCGGCGGGGCCAGCATGAGCGTGCATCTGACGCCGGCCCTCACCGCGATCGACGTCGATCTCGGCGCCGCCACCGCCGCGCGCGCGGGCAAAGAGCGGGCGCAGATGGCAGGCAACCGGGCATTGCTGCCCGCGCTCGCCCGACAGATCAGGCTGCGCAACCTGTCCGGGGCCATTCTGCTGGACCTCGCCGGCCTCTCGGCCAGGAAGCGGAAAGCCCTCGGCCCGGACCTCGCCGCCGCCCTGGCACCCGACCCGCTGCAGCCGCGCTTCCTCGGCTTCACGGCACTCGGCCTGGCCGAAATCGTCCGGTCGCGCGGTCACCCGCCACTGGCCGAATGCCTCGGCACGCCGCACGCCGCATCCCTGGCCGCGCTGCGCCATTTGGCGCGCGAGATCGCCGCGCGACCTGGCCTGGCTCCCGTGCTCAGCGTCGCCCCCGCCCTCGCCGCCGCGCTGGACGAAGACACGATCGCACGCGCGGACCTTGCACGCCGCGCCGGCCGTCCCCTGATGCTGCGGACCGACCGCGGCCTTGCGCCGCTTGGCTGGAGGATCGAGGAATGACCGACCGGCAAGCCCCCGAATGCCCGATCTGCGGCCGCCCGGCGCAGCTGGCGGCCCGCCCCTTCTGTAGCAGGCGCTGTGCTGACGCCGACCTCGTGCGCTGGGTGAATGGCGCCTATCGTATTCCGGTGGCCGATGACGAGGCCGAGCAGGCGCCGGGTTCCGACGGCACCGAGTCGCACGGGTTGATTCCGCGCATCCCGTAGGCTATCCCGCTGCCACCGACGCTCGCGCCGGCGCCCAGGTAGCTCAGTTGGTAGAGCATGCGACTGAAAATTGCAGTGTCGCTGGTTCGATTCCAGCCCTGGGCACCATCTTTAAAGTCCGGGTCAAGTGGCCCATGTGCGCCGGGCAGCTCAGGGGGGTCGCATCCGCCACCCCGGACGGACATGCCCGTAAACCCGCCGCGCGGTTTCCCGCGAGATGCCCGGCGCGTTCTCGAGATCCTGAAAACCGGCCTGCGCAATCGGAATTTGGCATGTGACAGGGGTGCCGTCCCGGCTCTTGTGCCGAACGGCCCGCGCGTCTTCGTGATGTAATTCGCCAGTAACTCCGGCTGAGGTGGCGCGCTTTCTCGCCAGCCTAACGAGGAGTTTCCCAATGAGCGACAATACCAACTACAACAACATGAGCGACAACACCGACTACCACAACAGGAGTGTCGAGCGCGCCGATCGTGCCACCGAGCGCGCCGATCGTGCCACCGAGAAGAACATTTTGCTCGGGCTCGGCCTGATTGCGCTGGCCATGACTACCGTCGTGGTTGGCCTGGTGATCCTGTAGAGCCTCGGCACTTTTTACAGCCGCCTCGCCCTCGCGGGCGGGCGGTTTGCGTTTCGGCTAAGCGGGATTGTCGCCGGCCGGCGCGTCACTCGGCGGCGGCGCCATCGGGTCATCGATCCGGTCCAGCAGTTCCGCCCCGGTATTCCGTACGCTGTTGACCGCCCGCGACACCGGCCAAACGTGCAGCACGTTGTCGGGCGCCGGGAGCATCAACGCGGATGCGCTCCCATCCGCTTCCAGCCACGCCTCCCAATCGTCGGGCTCCAGGATCACCGGCATGCGCTCATGCAGCCGGCTCATGGTGCTGTTCGCGGCCGTGGTCAGGATTGCGAAGGTCCGCACTGCCTCGCCATCCGGCGTGCGCCAGCCCTCCCATATCCCGGCCATGGCCATCGGCTTACCATCGGCCCTGGCGATCGCGTAGGGCTGCTTTCCGCCCGGCACGACCCGCCACTCATAGAACGCATCGACCGGCACCAGGCAGCGTCGTGACGCCAGCGCGCCCCGGAACATGCCGGATCTGGCCGCGGTCTCCGAGCGGGCGTTTATCGGCTTGCGGGCGGCCTTCACATCCTTGGTGAAGTGCGGCACGAGACCCCAGCGCAGCAGGTCAAGATGGCGCTCGCCTGTCTCAGGATGCCGCCGTATCGCCATCGCAATCTGGGTGGGGGCCACGTTCCAGTTTGGCGGGTGATTGACCAGGGCATTGAGCGTGCGGAACGCCGCGCGGGCCGCTTCCGGGGGGCAGGAAACTCGCGTATCGGCCGCACATGCCCGCCACCGTATCTGATGAAGGGGCAACTGGCCAACGCCTCTCTGTTCCTCATCTGCTCCACGGGGAATGCTTGAGACGTAAACATGGGGCGCTGTCAGATAGGCGCCCGGCAGCTCGAAACCACGGCACCGCTCGCCAAGATGACCGTCGTGGCCGCGGTTAAGAATATTCGTTGCCCATCGCCGCCGCCAACCCTGTAGACAACATAGCCTGCGGCCACGGTGGCAGGGATCAAGATGCCCGCTACGACCACGCATAATAGTCGGCCCAAGGGTACCGGTGTGTCGGTACCCATGACGAGCCATAGGAGTCGGCGCAGGAGTGCCGGCATGTCGATATCCATGGCGAGCTGCGCCAGCCAGCCTAACGGCCGAGGAGAGCGGGCAGCCAAGCCGTTTCGCCCACCGCCGGTTCACATTTTCGCCAGGGCGACGTGGCAAACCGTCACTCTGGCGTTTCGAAGCCGCGACATACTTCGGCGGCGGTTACTGCCGACGGGTTGCCGGCGCGAGGCGCTACGGGGCCGGGGGTCGCGGTCGTCCGCGAAGTCGCATCCTCCATCCGCCACCCCGGATGGAAATGC
This sequence comes from Rhodospirillales bacterium, assembly GCA_025352565.1. Lineage (GTDB taxonomy): Bacteria > Pseudomonadota > Alphaproteobacteria > Acetobacterales > Acetobacteraceae > JANXTF01. The sequence continues at coordinate 21,623 of JANXTF010000065.1, forward strand.
CCGTAAACCCGCCGCGCGGTTTCCCGCGAGATGCCGGGCGCGTTCTCGAGATCCTGCAGCCCGGCCTGCTTCACGCCGCGCGCCGAGCCGAAATGGTTCAGCAGCGACCGCTTGCGGCCCGGCCCGATGCCGGAAATCTCGTCCAGTTCGCTGGTCACCAGCGCCTTGCTTCGCCCGGCCCGGTGCGTGGTGATCGCGAAGCGGTGGGCCTCGTCGCGCAGGCGCTGCAGGAAATACAGCACCGGGTCGCGCGGCGGCAACTGGAACGCCGGCTTGCCCTCGCTGTGGAACCACTCGCGCCCGGCATCGCGGTCCGGCCCCTTGGCGATCGCCACCAGCTTCACGTCGTGCGCGCCGATATCGGCCAGCGCCGCGCGCGCCGCCGATAGCTGGCCGGCCCCGCCATCGATCAGCACCAGGTCCGGCCAGTTGGGCGGCGGCGCGTCGGGGTCCGGGTTCTCCTTCAGCGCGCAGCCGAAGCGGCGCTCCAGCATTTCGCGCATCATCGCGAAATCGTCGCCCGGCGCCATCGGCCCACGGATCGAGAACTTGCGGTACTGCGATTTGTCGAACCCCTCATGGCCCGAGACGATCATCACGCCATAGGCATGGGCGCCCATGATATGGCTGTTGTCGTACACCTCGATCCTTCCCGGCGCGGCGGGCAGCCCGAACAGCTCCGCCGTCGCCTCCAGCAATTTGGCGTTGCCCGCCGTCTCGGCCAGCTTGCGCTCCAGCGCCTCGCGCGCGTTGGTCGCCGCGTGCTGCACCACGGCGGCCTTCTCGCCGCGCTTCGGCACCGCGATCTCGATCTTCGCCCGCCTGCCGAAGCTTTGCGCCTTGATCGTCAGCGCCTCCGCCACCAGCGCCTGCTCCGGCAGCGCATGGCTCAACAGCAGCAGCGCGGGCGGCGGCTTGTCGTCGTAGAATTGCGCCACGAAGGCCGCCAGCACCTCGCCCGCCTCCTCGCCGCGCGCGTGCGACGGAAAGAACGCGCGGTTGCCGTTGTTGCGGCTGCCGCGAATGAAGAACACCTGCACGCAGGTCTGACCGGCCACCTGCCACGCCGCGATCACGTCGGCATCGGTCACCGAGTTGGGGTTGATGACCCCGGTGCCCTGCACATGGGTGAGCGCGCGGATGCGGTCGCGCACGGCGGCCGCCCGCTCGAATTCCAGCTTCCCGGCGGCCGCCTCCATCTCGGTGGCCAGCTCCTGCTGCACGGCGGCCTCCTTGCCGGCCAGGAACGCCTTGGCCTGCGTCACCAGCGCCGCATAATCCGCCGGCTCGATCCGTCCCACGCACGGCGCCGAGCAGCGGCGGATCTGGTACAACAGGCACGGCCGGCTGCGGTTGTTGAACACCGTGTCGGCACAGCTGCGCAGCAGGAACACGCGCTGCATCGCGGTGACCGTCTGGTTCACCGCCCACGCCGAGGCGAACGGCCCCCAGTAGCTGCGCCGGGGGTTCTGCGAGCCGCGAAACTTGGCGATCTGCGGGAACGCGTGGTCCTCGGTCAGCATCAGCCACGGATAGGATTTGTCGTCGCGCAGCACGATGTTGAAGCGCGGCTTCAGCCGCTTGATGAGGTTGGCCTCCAGCAGCAGGGCTTCCGCCTCGGTGTGCGTGGTCACGATCTCCATCGAGACCGTGTCGCTCACCATCCGCCACAGCCGCTCGGGCAGCCGCGCGATCTGCGTGTACGATGCCACGCGCTTCTTCAGCGACCGCGCCTTGCCCACGTAAAGCGCATCGCCCTTGGCATCGAGCATGCGGTACACGCCGGGCGAAAGCGGCATCGTGACCAGCGCCGCCTCGATCACGGCGACCCCGCGCGGCACCTGAACCAGATCGCTCACCATCGCGTGAGAATCATCCACCGAAGCTGTGGATAAGTTTGTGGGAAACTCCCGGATACGACCCGCCGAAGCCCGGCTTTCCGCCATTTCCCGTGTTTGCCCAAGTTTTTGGCAAAAGAGCCAACTTACTGATTTCGCTCATTTCCCACATTAACCTTCGGTCATACACTGAAGTAAATCTGTTATGTGCCTGTAATCCAAGGGGTCACGTCCGGGGAGTGGACAAAGCGGCGGGGCGCTCCCGCACGATCTCGACTCCGGCCCCCTCCGCATCGGCGTAAATGTCAAGTTTTTCTACCCGCACGCGGCTGCGTAAAACCCGGGTGTCGCGCAGGCAAGCCTCGGCGATCCGCTCCGCCAACGTCTCCACCAGCCTGACATGCCCGGCCGCCACGATCTCGCGCACGGCGATCGCGACCTGGTTGTAATCCACCACGCATTTGAGGTCGTCGCCGCCGCCCGAAAAGTCCTCCTCCACCGCCAGGTCGATATTCACGCAGATACGCTGGGTGCCGCGCTGCTCATGCGCGAACACGCCGATGCGGGCGGCGAGCACCATGTCGCGCAGGAAAACGCGGCGCTGGCCGGGGCGGGCGTCGAACAGAGGGTGGGACATGGCCCCGTCTACTCCCGCCGGCCCCTATTCTTCCAGTGCGGCGCCGCCGCGCGCCTATTCTTCCAGTGCGGCGCCGGAGCGCGCCTATTCATCCAGTCCGGCGCCGGAGCGCGCCGACCATTGCAGATGCTGCCCGCCATCCAGCGCCAGCATCTGCCCGGTCACCGAAGGCAGCGCCAGCAGCGCCAGCACGGCGCGCCCCACCTCGTCCGGGCCGGTGCCATGCCCCAGCGGCACCGAGGCCGCCTGGCGGTCGAACTGCGCCTGGCTCTGGCGGGGCGACGGCACCGCCGGCCCTGGCCCGATCGCGTTGACCCGGATGCGCGGCGCCAATGCCAGCGCCATGCTCTGGGTCAGCGCCCACAGCCCGGCCTTGCTGACCGTGTATGACACGAAATGCGGCGTCAGCGACCATACGCGCTGATCGATCATGTTGATCACCAAGCCGCGCGCGCCGTGCGGCAGCGCCTGGGCGAAATGCTGGATCAGCACGAAAGGTGCGCGCAGGTTCGGCTCGACATGCGCGTCCCAGCTTTCGCGGGTCGCGTCGTCCCACTCATCGCGCTCGAAATTGCTGGCGTTGTTCACCAGCACGCCCACCGGGCCGAGCGCCGCTTCGGCCAATGCCACCAGCCCCACGACCTCCGCCTCGCGCGCCAGATCCGCTCGCACCACTGCCGCCCGTCCTCCGGTGGCCTGGATCTCGCCCGCCAAGCCCTCCGCCTCGGCCACGCTGTCGCGGCAATGGATGGCGATGGCGAAGCCCTGGCTGGCCAGGGCGAGCCCGATCGCCCGGCCAAGCCGCTTGGCGCCGCCAGTCACCAGGGCGACTTTGGGAATGGGTTGCAAGCTCATGCCCTCAACATGCCTCCTCCGCGGCGTTTGGAAACCCCGCGCCGGTGCCCTGTCGGGCCTGCGTCAATACTCGAACTGATAGGTCAGCCCCACGCTCGTCCCGTTCGACGACGAACTGCTCGACCCCGTGGCGCTCCCGCCGCCGCTGCCCACGTCGGTCTCCAGTTTCAGCCCCTTGTAGAGATCCACCTGCACGGTCGCCTGCGTGCCGCCGCCGGTGGCCTGCCTGGCACCGACATACACCCCGTTCGCGACATACTTGCCCGCCTCGATCGTGGCCGAATTGCCGGTGCCCCCGCCCACACTGAGCCGGTCGAGCCCCAGGCGCGAGCGTACCGAACCCAGCGGATCGAACCCGTCCGCGCCGCCCACGCCGCTGATCTGCGCCAGGCCGACCGCGATCGAGGCCAGTTGGAACGGCCCCAGACTCGCGGCACTCTGGTGGAACAGCAGCCGCGCCAGCACCTCGTCCTGCGGCACCTCCGGCACCGAGCTCAGCGTGATCTTCGGCGCGCTCGCATAGCCGGTGACGGTCAGCGTCGCCGTCACGTTGCCGCTGACCGAACTCGCCACGAAGTTCAGCGACGGGTCGATCTTGCCGCTGCCGTCGAATCCCACCTCGCCCGAGGTGAATGTCAACGACTGCCCGGCCAGGCTGAATGTACCTCGCCGCAGCTTGAAGCTGCCGGTCGGCTGCGGTGCCGCCGCATTGCCCCGGATGCGCAGATTGCCCGCCAGTTCCGCCTCCAGCCCCCGCCCGCGCACGAAGACCTGCCCCGGCGCGTCGATCGAAAGGTCGAGCCCGATATCTGGCCCGGGAGCCGCCGGCGCCGGCGGCTTGTCGCCCGGCCGCCGCACGTTCAGCACGGCCACCGTCGTGGGCAAACGCTCCGGCACACGGATTTCGGCGCTCACGATATGGATGGCCCCCGCGGCCGCCAGCGCGCCCTGCACGGCCCCGCGCAACGTCAGGTCGCTGTTCAGCACCACGTGGAGCTTGTCGCCCGAGAACGGGCTGGCGTTGCGCATGGCCAGCGACAAATCCACCGGCATCGGGGCCGCGAGCCCGATGGTGCCGCTGGCCGTGACCGTGCCGGCGCCGGCACGCCCGACGAAACGCGACACCCGAACGCTGTCCCCGGTCGCCTCGATCAGCGCCTCGATGTTGTCGATACGAATTCCTTGCGCGAAATCCTGTACGTCGCCGCCCGCCAGACGCAGCGTGCCACTCGCGCGCGGTGCCGCGATGGTTCCGGCAATGCCACCGTCGAGGCTCAATTGCCCCCGGACCCGCCGCCCCTGCGCGGCCAATACAGGGTCCAGCAGCGCGAGGTCGATGGCCCCCTGGGCGCGCAGGTTGAGCGCCCCTGCGCGCCCCAGCGGTGCCGTGCCCGCCACGTTCAGCGTGTTCGTTCCCGCCACCACCCGCGCGTCGATCCGGGCCGAGCCGCCGCCCAGCGTGGCGTTCGCGGTGATCGCGGCCGGCGGCAATGCCCGCCCCGGCCCGGTCCGCATGCGCAGGCCGACCGCGCCGATCCGCACCGTCCCGGTCGGCGCCACCGGCGTGCCGGTGATCCGCGCATCGGCCTGGATCGTGCCGTCCGCCTGAATATCCAATGCGAACGCCCGCGCCAGATCGGGCGTGACGCCGCGCAGCGACGCCGTCAGATCCAGCGTGGGCGAGATGCGGCCCGCCAGTTCCAGCACCGCCTGCCGCATCTGCAGCCGCAGCCGATCGACCGTGATGCCGTCCTTCAGCGTAATCCGCGCGGGTGCCAGCAGGCGCATGCTCTGGCCTTTCCAATCCGCCTGCAGGCTGGCGAGCGCCAGCCGCATGGCCGGGACATCCATCGTCCCCGCCGCGGTGCCGCGCAGATCGCCGCCGTTGAAGTTCTGCAAGGTCGTCGCCAGCCGCAGCCCGAGCGCACTTTCCGGTCCATCCAGATCCAGCCGGACGGAGCCGGAAATCCCCCCCGCCCGAAGCCCGTCGATCGCCAGATTGGCGCGCACCGCCGGCCGGCCCAGCGGGTCGGTCACGGTCGCATCGAGCTTCGCCCGAGCCGCCCCGCTGCCCGGCACGCCGGCGTTGCGTGCATCGAGCACCAGGTGCGCGATGCCGCCCGCGATGCCAAGCGTCGCGTCCACCGACCCGTCGAGACGCTGCCCCGCCAGCGCATCGAAATCCGCCAGCCGCGCCACCCGCAGCGTCACCTTGCCGTCTGGCAGGGTCGCCCCGCTCGGCAGCGTCACGACTCCCTCCGCCTGCGCGCTCTTCCACGCGGCCCGCGAGATATCCACCCGCAACGCCCCATCCACCGCCCGGCTCGCCTTTGCGTCGAGGCTGAGCGGCGCGCCCTCGAACACCCCGGTCGCCGTCACGGTCCCGCTCGGCCTGCCGGGCAGCCCAGCGGCGCGCAATGCCAGCTTCACCGGCCCGCGCGGGAACCCCCTGGTCGCGAGATCGCCCGTGACATCGGCGCTCGCCGCGAAATTGTCGGTCGGCCCCGCCACATGGCCGCTGGCCTGCAGCGCCCCCTCGACCGTCGCCGCCAACGCACGCAAATCGCTCAGGGCCAGTTTCCAGTCGAGCGTCACCTGTCCCGCCGCGAGCCCGCCAGTGGCGCTCACATCCGCCTTGGCGCCCTTCACATCGAACCGGCTGACCGAGACATCGTCGCCGCGCACCGAAGCCGTGATCCCCACCGTGGCATCCGGACCCAGCAGCGCCACCGCCAGCGCCATGCCGCCGGTCAGCCGCAGCGTCCCGTCGATCGCCGCCGTGGTGGTGCCGTCCCGCAGGGCGGCCTTCACGCCCAACCGTGCCCGTCCCGCCAGATCGACACCGCCCAGGGCCACCAGCGGCGCAAGATCCGGCAACGCCAGCACCGCGTCCACCGCCACGTCCCCATCCGTGCGGGCGGTGCCGTCGGCGGCGAGCAGCGGATGCGCCACATGGAACGCCACCGGCCGGCCGGCCGTGTCCAGCCTTGCATCGGCGGTCAGCAGCACCGGCGCCGCCTCGAACAGATCCGGCTTCGGCCCCGGCACGCGCAGCCCCTCGATGCTGGCCTTCAGCGACACGCGCCCGCTGTCGCCGCCGAGATCGGCCGCCACATGCCGGATCGCCGCCCCGCCGGCCGCGAGCCCATCGAGAAGCAGCGTGCCGGTCGCATTTGGCCTGGTGAACGGCCCCTTCACGTGCGCGTCCAACGAGACAGCCCGCCACGAGACCCAGGGTGCGGGGGCCATGGCGGGCGCAGCCGCGGTCACGTCGAGTGCGGCCGCCTTGCCGTCGAGGTCGAGCGTTCCCTTTGCCGCCGCGCGCAGCGCCCCGGCCGTGACCGTCACATCGGTCCCCACCGCGTTCCACCGCCCGTTCAGCGCGGCATGGACATCGAGCGCACCCACATCCGGCAGTCCCGCGATCCCGGCGATCAGGCCATACGCCGGCTCCCGCGCCGAAATATCGGCCGCCAGCACCCGCGCATCGGCGCGGCCCTTCACCACATAACTCCCCTCGCCATCCAACCGCAGCAGGGTCACTTCCACCTGGCCGTCGGTCAGCGCCGCCAGATGCGCCGACCCCTCCGCCGACAGGCTGGCCGCGAAACCCGCCACCGGCGCCGCCACCGCGATCCGCGCCACATACAGCCGGTCCACATCCACCCGTATCGGCAGCGAGAACGACGAGGACGACGAGCCGGCCGCGGACACCGGCAGCCGCGCCACCGCCGCAAGCCCGATCTCCAGCCGCTCGACCCGCGCGTCCCTGCTCAACAGTTGCGTGGGCGACCAGTCCAGCGCCACATCGTCCAGCGTCAGCCACACGCCCCGCGCATCCCGCACCTCGATGCGGCGCACCCGTGGCGCCTGCGGAAAGGCGCCCGAAACGCCTTGCAGCGAAACCATCCCGCCACTGAATCGCGCGGTCAGCGCCTCGATTTGCCGCGCGCCAAAACCCGTGTTCAAGCCGAGCCAGACCACGCCCACGAGCACCACCGGCAGCAGCAGGAGCACCGCCACCACGCCGCCCAGCCATTTCAGGACGCGCCTCAAAACGCCTGGCCGATCCCGATATAGGCTTCGAGCGAATCCCCCTTCGGCTGGCGCACCAGGGGGACCGCCACATCCAGCCGGATCGGCCCGATCGCCGTGTAGTATCGCGCGCCCACGCCGGCCCCGGCCCGCAGCTTGCCGCTAAACGGCTTGCCGTCGCTGCCCACCTGGCCCGCATCGACGAACACCACCGCACCGTAGCTCTCGCCGAAGCGCTGGCGGAACTCCACCGTTCCCACGTCGATCGACGTGCCGCCCACCGGCTTGCGATCGCGAAATTGCGGCCCGACCGACTGGAACCGGTAGCCCCGGATGGTCCCGCCGCCACCGCCGAAGAACCGCTGATCCGGCGGCACCTGGAACGTCGTCGCCCCCGCGATCGTCCCCACCAGCGCCCGCACCGCCAGCACGCTCCGCCCCGGCGCGCCCAGATTGAAGTAGGCCGAGCCCGAGGCCTGCGCGATCACGAACGTGGTCTGCGGACTCCGCAGGCTCTCGGTCGGGGTGACGCTCACGGCGGCACGATAGCCATGCGTCGGGTCGAACAGGTCGTGCGTGCTGTCGAACCGCACGCTCAGCGGCACCTGTGCCAGCGTGTAGTTCCGCGTCACCCGCTCCTGCGTGATCTTCGCCAACTCGCCGGTCAGCCCGGCGCTCACCGTCCACTCGTCGGTCAGCTTGCGCGACAGCGTGGTCCCGACTGTGAAGGCGCTGCGGTTGTAGGCGTCGAGATACTCCTTGATCGCGGCCACGCTGAACCCGAGCGTCTGCTCGCGATGCAGCCAATCGGGCAGCGTCAAGGCCGCCGCCACATTATAGCCCGGCTGCTTGCTGGCCGAGCCGCCCAGCTGCGTCGCCGCCGCGCTCAAGGTCAGCGCCTCGGCGTTGCCGAACAGGTTGCGGTGAGTCCAGCTCGCGTTCAGGCTGCCGCCCTGGTCGGTCGAGAATGCGGCGCCGAGATTGACCGCGTGCAGCGGCCGCTCCGTCACCATGATCCGCACCGGCAACGACCCGTCGGGCGCCAGCGCCTTGTCCGGCGTGATGCTGACGGAGGCGAACACGCCTTCGCTCGCGAGGTCCTGCCGCGCCTTCTCGATCTTGTCGGGATTATACTGCTCGCCCGGAACGAGCAGGAGCCGGCGGCGCAGGAAGCTCTCGTTCACGTCCTGCAACCCGCTGACGAAGATCTGCCCGATATCCACCCGCGGCCCCGCCGCCACGTGGAAAATCACGTCGAGCGCCTGCGCGTCGGGCGCCAATGTCGCCACCGGCGCATCCACCTTCGCCAGCGCGTGGCCGCTGTCCAGGAGCGCCTTCAGAATTCGCGCCTGTGCCGCCAGGACCGACGCCGCCAGCGCCGGCTGCCCCGCCCGCAGCTGCAACGCCGCCCGCGCCTCGGGGGCCACATCGCCCTCCAGCCCGACCGCCCGAAGCTTGAACAGCGGCCCCGGCGTGAGCGTCACCTCCACCGGAACCGTCACCGAGGCCGGCGTCGCGTCCAGCAGATCGGCCAATCCCGGATCATCCAGCGCCCGCCCCGCGACGGTCACGTCCACCCGGCCGTTGTAGTACCCGAAGCTACCCAGCGCCGCCGTGAAGCGCGCCACATCCCCCTGCGCCCGCGCCACCAGCGCGAATGGCCCCACTGGCGCCTTCTCGCGCAGGCTCACCAAGCTGGAACTGTCCGAGGCAGCCTTATCCAGCCCAGCCTCGCCGGTCGGCTTGATGGTCACCGCATAGGGCTGCGGATCGGCGGCATGGCCGCCCTGCGAACGTCCGGTGACGGCCACGAGGCACACGATCAGGGCGACACGGAACCGTTGGGTCATCGCATGCTATACGCGCCAGCAGGGCCGTTGGTTGGTGGCTTTCTTGCCGAGGGGGTCGCTCCCCTGCCGCGACCCCCTCCTTCGCGGCAGGGGTCGCGGCAGGGGAAAGGAAAGCGCCTACCGCAGCACGAAATTCACCAGCCGGCCCGGAATGGCCACGGCCTTCAGCTCCGTCTTGCCCTCCAGCAAAGCCGTCACCGCCGCCTCCGCCCGCGCCGCCGCCAGCAGCGCCGCCGCGTCCAGCCCAGGGTGGGCCGAGAAGCGGTGCCGCAGCTTGCCGTTCACCTGCACGACGTATTCCTGGCTTTCCTCGCGCGCCAGGTCCGCGTCGAAATCCGGCCACGCCACGAACGCCAGCGTGCCCTCATGGCCCAGCTTGCCCCATAGTTCCTCCGCCAGATGCGGCGCGAACGGGGCCAGCAGCTTCACGAAGGTTTCCACCACCTCGCGCGGACGCACCGATGCCGCCGTCAGGCCGTTGGCCATCTCCATCAGCCGCGCGATGGCGGTGTTGAACCGCAGCGCCTCGATATCCTCGGTCACCGCGATCGCGGTGCGGTGCCGCAGCCGCAGCAGATCGGCCGGCGGCGCGGTGTCCGTTACCAGCGGATGCAGCGCGTCGTCCTCGTCGCACACGATCCGCCAGGCACGGTCCAGAAACCGCCGCACCCCGTTCACGCCGCTCATCTGCCAGGGCTTGGCCACGTCCAGCGGCCCCATGAACATCTCGTAGAGCCGCATCGAATCGGCGCCGAAGGCGTCCACCACTTCGTCGGGGTTCACCACGTTGAACCGCGACTTGGACATCTTCTCCACCTGCCGCGTCATCTCGTGTTCGCCCGCGAACCATTTCCCGTCGCGCTCGACCACCTCGCCCGGCTCATAGAACCGCCCCGCCGCGTCGCGGTAGGAATAGGCCAGGATCATGCCCTGGTTGAACAATTTGCCGAACGGCTCCTTGGTCGAGACGGCGCCGATGTCGAACAGAACCTTGTGCCAGAACCGCGCATACAACAGATGCAGCACCGCGTGCTCGGCCCCACCGACATAGATGTCGACCGGCATCCAATACTTCTCGGCCGCCTCGTCGACGAAGACCCTGTCATTTTTCGGGTCGAGGAAACGCAGGTAATACCAGCAGCTCCCCGCCCATTGCGGCATGGTATTGGTCTCGCGCATCGCCGGAATGTCGGTGCCGGGAACCACGGTGTTCACCCACGCGGTCGCCTTGGCGAGCGGCGGCTCGCCATTGGCCGCAGGCGTGTAGTCCTCCAACTCGGGCGGCAGCAGCGGCAGGCACTCCTCGGGCAGACCGATCACCGAGCCGTCGGCCAGATGCAGCACCGGGATCGGCTCGCCCCAGTACCGCTGGCGCGAGAACAGCCAGTCGCGCAGTCGGTAGGTGATCTTGGATTTGCCGGCGCCCCGCGCCTCCAGCCACGCGATCATCGCGGACTTGGCGGCATCGACCTCCATGCCGTCGAGGAAGCCGGAGTTCACCAGCCGGCCGCCGCCGTCATACGCCGCCTCGGCAACCCCGATGCCCTTGCCGTCATCGACCACCTGGACGATCGGCAGGCCGAAGGTGTGGGCGAACGCATGGTCGCGCTCGTCATGCCCCGGCACCGCCATGATGGCGCCGGTGCCGTAGCCGCCCAGCACGTAATCGGCCACCCAGATCGGCACGGGCGCCCCGTTGGCCGGGTTGACCGCGTGGGCGCCGGTGAACACGCCGGTCTTCTCCCGCCCCGGATCGCCCCGCATCGCCTCGCCCAGCGCGCCCGCCTGCGCCACGTACGCATCCACCGCCGCGCGGGCCCGCGGCGTGACGATGCCAGCGAGCAATTTGTGTTCCGGCGCCACCACGCAATACGTCGCCCCGAACAGCGTGTCGGGCCGGGTGGTGAACACCGCCAGCGTCTCGGCATGGCCGTCGATGGCGAACGTCACCTCCGCGCCCTCGGAACGGCCGATCCAGTTGCGCTGCATCGCCTTGACGCTCTCGGGCCAGTCCAGCCCGTCGAGATCGTCCACCAACCGGTCGGCATAGGCGGTGATCCGCAGCATCCATTGCCGCATCAGCCGCCGCACCACGGGGTCGCCGGTCTCGACGTATTTCCCGTCCTTGACCTCCTCGTTGGCCAGCACGGTGTTCTGCGCGGGGCACCAGTTCACCGGGATTTCCGCCTGGTAGGCGAGGCCACGCTCGAACAGCTTGAGGAATATCCACTGCGTCCAGCGCACATAGGCGGGGTCGGTCGTGGCCAGCTCGCGGCTCCAGTCGTAGGAGAAGCCGAGGCGGCGGATCTGGCCCTTGAAGGTCGCGATGTTGCGGGCCGTGGTGATGGCGGGATGGATGCCGGTCCGCATGGCGTAGCGTTCGGCGGGCAGGCCGAAGCTGTCCCACCCCATCGGGTGCAGCACGTTGAAGCCCTGCATCCGCTTGGCGCGGCACAGAATGTCGGTGGCGGTATAGCCCTCCGGGTGGCCGACATGCAGCCCGGCGCCGGACGGGTAGGGGAACATGTCGAGCGCGTAGAATTTTGGTTTCGCGTGGTCGATCTCGGCGCGGAAGGTCTGGTTGGCCTCCCAATACTCCTGCCATTTGGGCTCGATCGCTTTGGGGTCGTAAGCCATCACTCTGCTCCTGCGCGCGTCGCGGGGGATTAGCGCGCATTCTCCGCCATTGCGAGGCGGCAGAGCCTTAACGTCTCCCTTCCGCTTGTGAAGTGGCGACCTCTTGTCTCCGACATGTCACGCCGCTGCAACCGCGCACGATTGTTCCGCGTGCCGCCGGGATGTATGCCCACAGCCAGGATGCAAACCTCCCCCCGCCCGCCGAACAAGCGTGACTCCCCTCTCCGCCGCCTCGAAAAGGGCGATGTGGAGCCGGCCTGGAGCGGCCTGCCATCGCGCACCGGCATCTTCCGCCGCGCCCGCGCGATCCGGCGCGGCGTGGGCGTCCTGGTCTGGACGGTGCTGTCCCTGATGGTCCAGTCCGTGCTGGTTCTGCTGCCCGGCCGCGCCAAGGTGCTGTTCGCCCGCCTCTACTGGCGCGTGATGTGCAACCTTATCGGCCTCAAGGTCCGCGTCATCGGCGCCCAAACCACCAGCGCGCGGCCGGTGGTGTATGTGTCCAACCACTCGTCCTGGCTCGACATCCTGGTCCTCGGCGGCCAGCTCGACGCCTGCTTCATCTCCAAGGACGACGTCGAGGGTTGGCCCATCGTCAACCTCGTGGCCCGGCTCGGCCGCACCGTGTATGTCCGCCGCCGCCGCGCCAGTACCGGCCGCGAGCGCGACGACATGCGCGCCCGGCTCGCCGCCCGCGACAACCTGATCCTGTTTCCCGAGGGCACCACGTCCGACGGCTCGCGCGTCATGCCGTTCCGCTCGGCCTTCCTGTCCGTGGTCGAGGCGCCGTTGACGCCCGATGGCGAGCACGCTTTGGTGCAACCCGTGTCCATCGTCTACGACCGCCTCGGCGGCCTGCCCACCGGCCGCGCCAGCCGCCCGGTGTTCGCCTGGTACGGCGACATGGACCTCGGCAGCCATTTCTGGCGCCTCGCCCAAAATCGCGGCCTGCGCGCCACCGTGCTGCTGCACGCCCCGCTCGATCCCGCACATTTCGCCAGCCGCAAGGACTTGTCCCAGGCCGCCTGGAATGCCGCCGCCCAGGGTGCCGCCGCCCTGCGGCAGAACCGTCCCGCCCAGCCCACCCCCGCGCCGGATTATGCGCCGATCGCCGCCACCGGCCCTGCATTCGCTTGACACGCATACCGGGTTTGCGGCGACACTCGCGCATCAACCCGGAGGCCGAACAGCGCCATTGCGCTTGACCCGCCCCTTGCCGAGGACGATCTCTCCGCCCGCGCTCCGGACTTGCCGGTGACGCGCCCCGGAGCCTTGAGAATGACTGCCTCGCCGACGTCCACCCCCGCGCGCCGCCTGCACGTCATCACCCATGGCTGCCAGATGAACGTGTACGACAGTGGCCGCATGGCCGACGTGCTGGCCCCACTCGGGTACGCGCCCACCGCCATCCCCGAGGAGGCCGACATGGTCATCCTCAACACCTGCCACATCCGCGACCGCGCCGCCGAGAAGGTGTTCTCCGAACTCGGCAAATTGCGCGTGATGAAGCAGGCCCGCGAGGCGCGCGGCGAGCGCATGATCCTGGCGGTCGCCGGCTGCGTGGCCCAGGCCGAGGGGGCGGAGATCGTCGCCCGCGCGCCGTTCGTCGATATCGTGCTCGGCCCGCAGACCTATCACCGCCTGCCCGAGATGGTCGCCCGCGCCGCCCGCGCCGGGGGCGCCGTGATCGAGACCGATTTCCCCGCCGAACAGAAATTCGACTTTCTTCCCGAAGCCGCCGCCCCCCAGGGCGTCACCGCGTTCCTGACCGTGCAGGAAGGCTGCGACAAGTTCTGCAGCTTCTGCGTGGTCCCCTACACGCGCGGCGCCGAGGCCAGCCGCCCCGAGGCCGCCATCGTCGCCGAGGCACGCCGCCTCGCCGCCCAGGGCACCCGCGAGATCACCCTGCTGGGCCAGAACGTCAACGCTTGGCACGGCGCGGGCGCCGACGGACGCCCCGCCACGCTGGGCCGCCTGATCCGCGCCATCGCCACGATCCCCGGCATCATCCGCATCCGCTACACCACCAGCCACCCCCGCGACATGGACGACGCGCTCATCGCCGCCCACGCCGAAATCCCGGCGCTGATGCCCTTCCTGCATCTGCCCGTGCAATCCGGCTCCGACCGGATGCTGGCCACGATGAACCGCCGCCACACCGCCGCAGAGTATCTGGCCACCATCGCCCGCCTGCGCGAAGCCCGCCCCGACGTCGCGCTGTCGTCGGATTTCATCGTCGGCCACCCCGGCGAGACCGAGGCCGACTTCGAGGCCACGCTGGACCTCGTCCGCGCGGTCGGCTTCGCCCAGGCCTTCAGCTTCAAATACTCGGCCCGGCCGGGCACGCCGGCGGCAGGCGCCGGCCAGCAGGTTCCCGAGGAGGTTAAGGACCGCCGCCTGCATGAACTGCAGGCGCTGCTCCGCGCCCAGACCGCGCGCTTCAACGCCGGCTGCGTCGGGCTCGACATCCCCGTCCTCGTCACCCATCGCGGCCGCCACCCCGGCCAGATCGTCGGTCGCGCGCCGTGGCTGCAACCCGTTCACCTGCTGGGCGCTACTGATCTTATCGGCAGCGAAATCAGGGTGCGCATACTCGAGGCCCACACCAACTCATTGGCTGCAACCCAAATAGAGGAGCGAGCCTGCGCTTGACACACATCGCCGCATCTTCGGCTGCCCGCGTCCCCCCCCTCCCGGCCGCCAAGGCCATCACCCTGCAGTTCGGCGACAACGCCCTGCTTCCGTTGCTGCTGGGCGATCACGACCGTCATCTGGTCAAGATCGAGCAGGGTCTCGGCGTCCGGCTGGCGTGTCGCGGCAACCGCGTGGCGATCTCAGGCGATCCGCTGCGGGTGGACGCGGCGCAAGCGGCGCTCAACGGCCTGTGGCAGCGCCTGGAACGCGGCGAGCCGGTCAGCCCCGGCGACGTGGACACCGCCATCCGCATGTCCGAGACCGACGATCCCCGCCTGCCCCTGTCCGACCTCCCCGCCATCCGCACAAGGCGGGGCGCGGTCGGCCCGCGCAGCCCCGGCCAGGCGACTTACATGGAGATGCTCGCGAAGCACGAGATGACCTTCGGCATCGGCCCCGCCGGCACCGGCAAGACCTACCTCGCGGTGGCGCAGGCGGTGGGGATGCTGCTGGCCGGCAAGGTCGACCGCATCGTGCTCTCCCGCCCCGCCGTCGAAGCCGGCGAGCGCCTCGGGTTCCTGCCCGGCGACCTGAAGGAGAAGGTCGATCCCTATCTGCGGCCCCTGTACGACGCGCTGAACGACATGATGCCCGGCGAGCAGGTGATCCGCCGCCTCGGCACCGGCGAGATCGAGGTGGCGCCCTTGGCGTTCATGCGCGGCCGCACGCTGGCGCACGCCTTCGTCATCCTGGACGAGGCGCAAAACACCACGCCGGTGCAGATGAAGATGTTCCTCACCCGCATGGGCGAAGGCACCCGCATGGTCATCACCGGCGACCTCACCCAGGTCGATCTCCCCGCCGGCACCCGCTCGGGCCTGCGCGATGCGCTCGACACGCTGGAAGGCGTCGCCGGCATCGCCGTGTGCCGCTTCGATAAGCGCGACGTGGTCCGCCACCCGCTGGTCGCCCGCATCGTGGACGCCTACGACCAGCGTGCCACGGCGGAGAAAGAGACCCGCGCCCGAGGCAAAGCCGCATGACGCCGGGCGGACCTAGTCGCCCCGCCTCGGCGGGGCATCTCTCCAGCGTGCTGGTCGACGACAAATCCTGGCGCGGGCTGCGTGGCGCGCAAGCCGTGGCCCTTCGCGCCGCCCGGGCCGCCGGCGGCGCCGCCGTGGTGCTGTCCTCGGATGCCTGCGTCAAACGCCTGAACCACCGCCATCGCGGCCAGAACAAGCCCACCAACGTGCTCACCTTCGACACCGAGATCATCCTCGCCCTCGGCACCATCCGCCGCGAGGCTGAAGCCGCCGGACGCCGCGTGTCCCATCACCTCGCCCACCTTGTCGTCCACGGCGCGCTGCATCTGCGCGGCCACGACCACCATCATCCCGGCGAGGCCCGCCGCATGGAAATGGCCGAAGCCCGCATCCTGCACCGGCTGGGCGTGCCGAACCCTTGGCGGAACCATCGCCCTTCCCGGCCCACATCATGAGCGCCCTCTCCCGCGCCGGCCTGCTGCACCGCCTCAGCGGCGGCCGCTGGAAGCGCGCCCCCGAGCACAGCGTCCGCGACAGCATCGCCGAACTGGTGCAGGAGGCTGCCGACGCCGCCCACCTCCCCGGCGAACAGCCGGAGTTGGACCGCCAGGAACGCGCTCTGATCGCCAACGTGCTCCGCCTGCGCGATACCACGGCCGACGACGTGATGATCCCGCGCGCCGATATCATCGCCATGCGGATGGATGTCTCGCTCGACGAAGCCGTCTCGCAAATCCGCCGCGAGGGCCATTCCCGCCTGCCCGTGTACCGCGAGCAGTTGGATGACATCGTCGGCATGGTGCACATCAAGGACGTGTTCGGCTACGTGGGCCGGCCGGACGAATTCCAGCTCGAAGCCGTCCTTCGCCGCCCGCTGCTGGTGGCGCCGCAAATCCCGGTGCTCGATCTGCTGCTCCAGATGCGCCAGGCGCGCATGCACCTCGCCCTCGTGGTGGACGAGTACGGCGGCATCGACGGCCTGCTGACCATCGAGGACCTGGTCGAGACCATCACCGGCGACATCTCCGACGAGCACGACGAGGTCGAAGGCCCCATGGTCACCGAACGCCCCGACGGCGCGCTCGACCTCGACGCGCGCCTCCCCGTCGCAGCCTTCGAGCAGCGCCTCGGCCAAGTGCTCACCGACGACGAGCGCCAGGCCGACATCGACACCGTTGGCGGCCTGGTGTTCACACTCGCCGGCCGCGTCCCGGCGCGCGGCGAGGTCATCGGCCACCCCTCCGGATTCGAGTTCCGCGTGCTCGACAGCGACCCCCGCCGCATCCGCCGCCTGCGCGTCCGCCGCACCCCGGCGACACCGCATGGCGAGGCGGCGGATTAAAGCGAAAGCAAGGACCGGCTTTCGCCGCCGCCGCGCCGCGCCACAACCACGCCCATGACCCGAACGCCCCACACCCCGCGCATGGCCGTCAACGACTGGCTCATGCTCGTCATCCTCTCCGTGCTCTGGGCGGGTTCGTTCCTGTTCTACAAGGTGCTCGCCACCGAATTGCCTCCGCTCACCACCGCGTTCGGCCGCGTCGGCATCGGGGCGCTAGCCCTGCTGATGGTCCTCCGCGCGCGCAACATTCCGCGCGCGGTGCCACGCCACATGATCCCGCGTTTCTTCCTCCTGGCCGCGCTTAACAATGTCATCCCTTTCACGTTGTTCGCGTGGGCCGAAACCCGCGTCACCAGCGGCACCGCGTCCATCCTGAACGCGATGACGCCCATCTTCACCGTGTTGGTGGCGGGCCTCGTGCTCCGCACCGAGACCCTGACCGCCGCCCGTCTGGCCGGAGTGGTTTTCGGCTTCGCGGGCGTCGCCGTACTGATCGGCCCGCGCGTCCTGCTGGGCCAGGACATAGAGGGTCAGGCTGCCTGTCTGCTCGCCGCCTTCGCCTACAGCTTCGGCGTGCCCTACGGGCGCCGCCTCGCGGGCCTGCCCCCCGCGATCATCGCCACCGGCCAACTGATCGCCAGCACCATCCTGCTGCTGCCCCTCGTACTGATATTCGACGCGCCCGCCGGCCCGCCCAGCCTCAACCCAGCCGGGTGGGCCGCGCTGCTCGGCCTCGCCCTGCTCAGCACGGCGCTCGCCTACCTCATCTTCTTCCGTATCCTCGCGCGCGCCGGTGCCACCAACCTCACCTTGGTAACCTTCCTGATCCCGGTGAGCGCGCTGGCGATGGGCAGCGTGCTCCTCGGTGAGCCGGTCACCCTGGCGGCCCTCGGCGGCGTGGCATTGATCGGCGCCGGTCTCGCCGCGATCGATGGGCGGCTATTGGCGCGAAAAGGCTGACGAACAGCGCGCGCAGTCGTTGCCTATGGGATCAAGTCCGGCAAAGACACGGTATTGCCGTCGTCCCTCCACACCCGCCGCAAAGCCTCCGCGATCCCCGGCGCGCTTGCCAGGATCGGCGCCCCCTTCGTCGGCCCCTCCCCGCCCAGGAAATCCGAGACGAACGCCCCGGCCTCCGCCAAAATCGCGAGCCCCGCCGCCACGTCCCACAGGTTGATGTGCAGCTCGACATAGGCGTCGATCCGACCCGCCGCCACGTCGGCCAACCCCATCGCGCCGGAGCCGCCCGCGCGCATCGTGGCGCCCAGATCCATCACCGAGCCCACGAGATCGAGAAAGTCGATGTTGTCGCGCCGCGGCGACCAGCCGCATTCGATTGTCGCGCGCGACATTTCCGTGGTCTCGGCGGCACGGATCGCCACGCCGTTGAGCGTGGCCCCGGCCCCCTGCCGCGCGGCGAACACCTCGCCCAGGGCCGGCGCCACGATCACCCCCAGCAGCGGCGCGCGCTCCTCGATCAGGCCGAGCGACACGCAGAACCGCGACGCCCCGCGCGCGAAGTTCGCGGTGCCGTCGATCGGATCGACGACCCAGCGCAGCACGCCGCCTCGCGCCGCCCCCAGTTCCTCGCCCTGGAAGCCATCCTCGGGAAATGCCGCCAGGATGCGCTCCGACACGAACCGCTCCACCGCCGCATCCGCTTCGGTCAGCCAGTCCTGCACGCCCTTCAGCGTGGCCACCGGCGCACCGGGAGGCGGGCGCAGGCGCAGCGCCATCGCACCTGCCTCCCGCGTCACGGCCAACGCCACCTCCAGCCGTCGTTCCAGTGCCGTCATCGTATCCCCGCGCGCATGAAGCTGGCCACGAACTGCCGCTGAAACAGCAGGAATGCAACCAGCAGCGGGCCCGACGTCAGCAACGTCGCCGCCGTGATGATCGACCAGTCGATGCCCTGCTCGGTCGAGGCAAACACCGACAGCCCCACCGTGATCGGCCGCACCGTCACCGAATTGGTGATCACCAGAGGCCACAGGAAGTTGTTCCAGTGGTAGCTCACGGAAACGAGTCCGTAGGCGATGTAGGTCGGTTTCGCGAGCGGCACATACACCCGCCAGATGCGCGCCAGCAGCGAGCTTCCCTCGACTCGCGCCGCGTCGTCCAACTCCTGAGGCACGGTCAGAAAGGTTTGCCGCAGCAGGAAAATGCCGAACGCCGAGCCGAGATACGGCAGCGCGATGCCTATGATGCTGTCCACCAGCCCGAGCCGCGCCATGCTGCGATAATTCGCCACGAGAAGAATATCCGGCATCACCATCAGCTGCAGCAGCACGATGGCGAAGATCAGGTCACGCCCGGGGAAACGCATCCGCGCGAACGCGAACGCGGCCGGCGTGCAGATCACGAACTGCGCCACCAGGATGATCGAGCAGAGCAGCGTGGTATTGAGGAAATACCGCGCGAACGGCGCCGCCTGCCAGGCAAGCGCGAAGTTGTCGAGCGTGAGCGGGGCCATGATGTCGAAATGCGCCGCGTACTCGCCCGGATGGAACGCCGTCCACACCGCATAGGCCAGCGGCAATATCCACAGCACGCCCAGCATCCACGCGCCGATGGTCTCGAGCGCCCGCGTGCTCATCGGTAATGCACCCATCGGCCGATGATGCCGAACTGGATGACGGCGAGCACGCCCATGATCGCCAGCAGCACCACGGTCAACGTGGCGGCCATCGACGTGTCCCAGAAGCGGAAGCCCACCTCGTAGATGTAATACAATAAAAGGGTCGTCGCGTTGTCGGGGCCGCCGCGCGTCATCACCACCACATGGTCCACCAGCCGGAATCCGTTGATGACGGCGTTCACCAGCACGAACAACGTCGTCGGCATCAGCAGCGGCCACGTCACGCGGCGGAAGAAGTTCCAGCGCGACGCACCCTCGACCGAGGCCGCCGCGCGCAGATCGGGCGGCATCGCCTGCAAAGCGGCGAGGTAGAAGATCATGAAGAACCCGGCCTCCTTCCACACCGCCACCACGATCATCGCCGGCAGCGCGGTTGCCGGGTCGCCCAGCCAGTTATGCCGGCCAAGCCCGATGAGGCGCGCGAAATCGTCGAACAGCCCGTAATCGGGCGTGAAGAAGAACAGCCAGATATTCGCCACCGCGATCATCGGCAGCATGGTCGGCGTGAAATACGCCATGCGCAGCAAAGGCCGCCCTGGCAGCGCGCCATTCACCGCGAGCGCCATCAGCAAGGCGAGCACCACCGACACGGGAATGGTGATCGCCGCATAGACGATGTTGTTGTGCAGCGCCCGCCAGAAAACCGGGTCGTCGATCAGCGACGCATAGTTGTCGATGCCCACGAACACCGCCGGGCGGCTGCCCCTCGGCGTGGTGTACAGGCTGTCGATAATGGTGGCGATCGCGGGCCAGTGGGTAAAGCCGACCAGCAGGATGAGGGCGGGGAGGATCAGGGCCCAGGCCTGCATGGTTTCGGATCGGGCAAGGCGGGCGGATTCACCCATCGCTTGCTGCGACCAGAATTGCGAATGCCGTAACCATGGGAGAGAGGGACCGACGAACCGGACCTAACCCCGCTTGAATGGCTTCAGGATCCGCTCGGCCTCCGCCTGCGCGTCCCGCATCGCCTGAAGCGGCGCCTTGTCGCCGTTCAGGCAGGCCTGGATCTGATCGGTCAGCGCCTTCTGGATACGCTGGTTCTCGAACGTCGACAGCTCCCCGGTCGCCACCGGCAGGAACCCGCGCGCCACGCCCGCCGGCGGGAACTTTTCGACATAGGCCTTCAGCGCGGGCGTCTCCCACGCCTCCGGCCGGGTCGCGATGTAGCCCGTGCGCATGCACCAATCCGCCGCCCGCTCGGGCGTCGAGATGAAGCGGGCGAATTGCAGCGCGGCGGCACGCTGTTCGGCGTTCGCCTGCTTGAAGAAATACAGGTTGCCGCCGCCCACCGCCGTGTGGGGCGATGCCTTGCCCGGCAGGCCCGCCACCCCGAACGGGAATTTCGCCCGATCGCGCACGTTCGTGAGATTGCCGGTCGTGTGCTGGATGATCGCGGCGTTGCCCTCGAGAAAGTCCGGCGAGAGCTGCGGCCACGCGGAGATTCCGGGCGGGGTGGCGCCGCTATCGGGCAACGAACGCCA
Source organism: Rhodospirillales bacterium (assembly GCA_025352565.1). Lineage (GTDB taxonomy): Bacteria > Pseudomonadota > Alphaproteobacteria > Acetobacterales > Acetobacteraceae > JANXTF01. The sequence goes on from JANXTF010000065.1 coordinate 42,610, forward strand.
GAAGCTCATCGCCTCGATTGCCTCGGGCCGGGTGAAGTAGGTTTCCGTTCCCGCCTCGTTCATCAGCACGCCGCCCGCCTGGAACGTCAGCGCGCCGAACGTCCATTGCGCGTTGCCCAGATCGCTCGCCAGCTTGAAGCCCCAGCGCGAAACGCGGCCCGACGCATCCCGCCTGGTCAGTTTTCGCGCGGCGTCGGCCAGCCCTGCCCAGGTAGTCGGATAAGCCTCGGGGTCCAGCCCAGCCTCCGTGAAAGCCGCCTTGTTATAATACTGGATCGCGGTCGAACGCTGGAACGGTACCGACCATGTGCGCCCCTCCACGCGGCTATTCGCCATGAAGGCCGGGAAGAACCCCTCGATCCATTTGCGCGCCTCCGCGTCGAGCCCGATCTCCTCGAGCGAGACCAGCACATCGAGGTCCTGCAGGCTGTGCATCTCGGCCGCGAGCAGCACCGCCATCTGCGGACCCTGTCCCGCGCGGATCGCGGTCACCGACTTGGTCAACGCGTCGCCATAGGTGCCGGCATAGACCGGCGTGACCTCGATGCCACTTTGCGTGGCGAACTCGCGGCAATAGCCGTCGATGATGTCGGGGATCGGACCGCCGACCGCGATCGGGTAGTACAGGCTCAGCTTCGGCCGGCCCTGCGCCCGTATGACCGACGGCGTTGCCAGCGCAACGCTCGCGGCCAGGAATGTACGACGATGGATCATGGATTCTCTCCTGTTCATTTCGCGTAAGGGCGCAGCAGGCGCGTCGCGGTGGCCTGTGCATCGGCCAGTGCCACCGCCGGCGTCTTGCGGCCGAGGATCGCTGCCTGCAACTCGTCGTTCAGCGCCTGCGTCACGCGCTGGTTGTCGTGCGTGGAAAACTCCGGCACCGCGTATTTCAGCTGGTCTCGCGCCACGGCGGCCTGCGGGAACGATGCGACGTAGGCCTGCATCGCCGGCGTCTCCCACGCGTCGGGGCGCACGGCGACATAGCCGGTGTCGATGCTCCATTGCGCCGCGCGCTCGGGCGTGGTCAGCCATTGCAGGAACCGCACCGATGCCACCTGCTGTGCCGGACTGGCGTCTTTGAACATGTGGAAATTGCCGCCGCCGGTCGGGCTGCCTCGACGCTTCTGTTCCGGCAGCATCGCCACGCCGAACGGGAATTTCGCGTTGGCCTTGATGTTGGTGAGGTTGCCAGTGGTGGTCCAGATCATCGCGACCTTGCCCTCGAGGAAATCGCGCGGCGTGGTGCCCCATTCGGCGATGCCCGGCGGGTGGGCGTGCTGCACCCGGTCGAGGTCGATCCAGTACTGCAGCGCCTCCACCGCCGCCGGACTGGTGAAATCGACCTTGGTGCCGTTGGCGTTGGCAAGCTCGCCGGCCGCCTCGGCCACCAGCCCCTGGTAAAGCCAATAGGTGAAGCCGGTGCCCGGTATCTGCACGCCCCATCGCGTCACCCGCTCGCCCTCGCGCCTGGTCAGCTTGCGGGCGAACTCGGCGTGCTCCGCCCAGGTCGCCGGCGCCCGCTCGGGGTCGAGCCCGGCCTCGCGGAACGCGTCCTTGTTCCAGTACAGCACGATCGTCGAACGCTGGAACGGGATGCCCCAAATGCGCCCGTCGATCTGCCCGTTGCGCATGAACGCCGGATAGAAGCTGTCGAGCCACGCCTGGTTGTCGCGCGTCTTCGTGTCGAACGGCACGATCAATTCGTCGTCCACCAGCGAATAGGCGTCCACCGCCAGCAGCAACGCCATCTGCGGGCCGTTGCCGGCCTTGGTCGCGGTCACCGCCTTGGTCAGCGTATCGACATAGCCGCCGGCATAGACGGGCTTGATGGCGATGTCCGGGCTGGCGCGCATGAAATCGGCCGCGTAGCCGTCGATGATCCTGGTCACCGGGCCGCCCACCGCCACGGGGAAGTAGAATTCCACGCTGGTGGGGGCCTGCGCCCGCGCGATGGCCGGCATCGCGAGCCCGGCCGCGGTGGCACCAAGCAGATGGCGGCGGGTCGGCTGCGATGTCGTCATGAGACCTCCATGGAAACAGGATGCGAAGCGGTCACGATCCGCCGCCCGCTGGCGGGGTCGAAGAAATGAATGTCGTGCGGGCCGCACGCGAGATGCACCGCCGTGCCGGGGCGCTGCGCGGCCAGCCCCGGCAGCCGCGCCAGCAGCCGCGCGCCCGATGCGACGGCACAGGTCACCACCGTGTCGGCGCCAAGATACTCCGCATGCGTCACCGTGGCCGCGATGCCCGCGCCGGCCAGAGACAACGATTCCGGCCGAATGCCGGCGAGCGTTCCCGCCTGGAACGCGAGGCCCGACCCCGCCAGAACGGCGGCGGGAAACACGTTCATCGGCGGCGTGCCGATGAACGTGGCCACGAAGCCGGTGGCGGGACGGGCGTACAGCTCGGCGGGTGCCGCGTCCTGCTCGACCCGGCCGTCGCGCAGCAGCACCACCTGATCGGCCATGCCCATCGCCTCGGTCTGGTCGTGCGTCACGTACAGCATGGTGATGCCCAGCCGGCGCTGCAGCTCGAGGATTTCGCGCCGCATGTCTGCCCGCAGCTGCGCATCGAGGTTGGAAAGCGGCTCGTCCATCAGGCACACCGGCGCCTCCGCCACGATCGCCCGCCCCAGCGCCACGCGCTGCTGCTGGCCGCCCGAAAGCTGCCCCGGCCGGCGCCCCAGCAGGTGCCCGATGCCCAATATCGCCACCGCCCGCTCCAGCCGCGCCCGCCGCTCGACCGGCGCCACGCCGCGTGCCCGCAGCCCGAACACGATGTTCTCGGCGACGCTCAGATGCGGGAACAGCGCGTAGGACTGGAACACCATCGCGATGCCGCGTCCGGCCGGCGGCAGGTGCGTCACGTCCCGTCCGCCGATCTCGACGCGCCCGGCGCTGGCCTGCTCCAGCCCCGCCACCAGCCGCAGGCACGTGGTCTTGCCGCAGCCACTCGGCCCCAGCAGCACACAGAACGTGCCGGCGGCCACCGTGAAGCTCACGTCGGTCAGCGCCGCCGTCGCGCCGAAGCTCCGGCCGATGCCCACCAGGCGCACCGACGCTCCAGCCTTGTGTGGTTCCGTCGCGTTTGACATGTCCAACATCGCTGCCGCATTTCTAGTCTCGCACGAAGCCGATGGCATGTGTCAGTTCCATAACGGTTTCGGAGCCTCGGCATGATGATAATCGGTCTGACGGGCGGCATCGGCATGGGCAAGTCCACCACGGCCGCCATCTTCCGTCGCGCCGGCTTCGCGGTTTTCGACGCGGACCGCGCCGTCCATGCGCTTCAGGCGCCGGGCGGCGCGGCACTGGCCGGCATCGCCGCCGTCTTTCCCGGCACCGTGCGCGGCACCCCCGCCACGCTCGACCGCGCGGCCCTGCGCGCGGCGGTGTTGGCCGACCCAGGCGCGCTCAGGCAGCTGGAAGCGATCGTCCATCCGCTGGTCCGCGCGGATGAGCGCCGGTTTCTCGCCACCGCGCGCCGGGCCCGCCGGCGCGGCGTCGTGCTCGATATTCCCCTGCTCCTGGAATCGCACGGGGAGCTCCGGGTCGATCGCGTCGTGGTCGTCTCCGCCCCGCGCCCGATCCAGATCGCCCGCGTGCTGCGGCGCGGCCAGATGAGCCTGGCGCAGATCGTGGCCGTCATCGCCCGCCAGATGCCGGACCGCGAAAAGCGTCGCCGCGCCGATTTCGTGATACCAACGGGCCTCTCCCGTAACGAGGCGTGGCGCGCTGTCCAGCGCCTGATCGAGACATTGCCCGCATGAGCCGTTCCGTGTTGTTCGACACCGAGACCACGGGGCTCGACCCCATGACGGGCGACCGCGTGATCGAGATCGCGGCCCTCGAACTGGTGCGCGAGCTGCCGACCGGGCGGCATTTCCACGCGCTGATCCACCCCGACCGCGACATCCCCGAAGAGACCACCCGCATCCACGGCATCACCATCGAGCATCTGCTCGGCAAGCCGCGGTTCCACGAGATCGTGGACGAGTTGCTGGAATTCATGGGCGAGGACCGCCTGATCGCCCATAATGCGCCGTTCGATTTCGGCTTCGTCGATGCCGAACTCTCGCGTCTCGACCGGCCGCCGCTCGCGCGGACGCGCATGATCGACACGCTGGCACTGGCCAAGGCGCGCTTCCCAGGCATGCCGAACAGCCTGGATGCGCTGTGCCGCCGCTTCGGGATCGACCTTTCGGAGCGCACCAGCCACAACGCGCTGCTCGATTGCCGGCTTCTGGCCGAGGTCTATGTCGAACTCACCGGCGGCCGCCAACGCGGGCTGGTGCTGGCAAGCAACGGGCGCGGCGGCGGTCCGCGGGTGGAATACCGCGTGGACCCCGCCCGTCGGCCACGCCCGGTGGTGCCGAGCGCCGCCGAGCTTGCGGCCCACGCCGCCTTCGTCGAACGTCTGAAAGATCCGGTCTGGATCGCCGCATGAAGCTTCGCGCGCAACTCATCGCGCTCGCGGCGATCGTCCTGGTCGTCATGAGCCTCGTGGCGCTGTTCACCTGGCAGGTTATGCGTTCGATCGACCAAGCCAGAGGGCTCGCGGTCCGGGCCGATAGCCAGGCCGAGGCGGCCGGCGTCATGCTGGACGTGCTGCAAGACGCCGAAACCGGCCAGCGCGGCTTCCTGCTGACCCTGCGCCCGGCCTATCTCGAGCCGTATCAGGACGCGCGGTCGCGGAACGCGGCGGCGCTCGAACAGCTCGACCGCGTCACCGCCGACGACCCGCCCGTGCGGGTGGAGGCCGCCGCCCTGCGCGATCTGGCCACGCGCAAGATGGCCGAGCTGGCACGCACCATCGACCTCGCGCGGTCGGGTGACATTGCGGCGGCAATCGCGCTGGTCGAGACCGACGAGGGCGGCCAGATCATGAATGCGGCGCGCGCAAGCGCCGCCCGTCTCGCGAGCGCGGCCATGCGCAGCCGTGACCAGCGTATCGCCACGGTCCGACTGCGCGAACGCCAGGCCGCTATCGGCGCGCTGGCGGTGACGGGCCTGGGCGTGCTGCTCCTCGCCGGGGCCATGGCGGACATGATGCTCCGCCGCGAGCGGCTGCGGCTTATTATCGCCGACCGTGCCCGCGACCGCCGCCGCCTGGCTGGCGCCATTGCCAATCTGCCGGACGGCATGGCGGTGTTCGACGCGGTGGATCAGTTGTTGCTGTGGAACCAGCGCCTGTTCGAAATAGGCGGCCTGCCTGCCGCCCTTGCGGCGGTCGGCACACCCTGGAGCCAGTTTGCCAGCGCCGCCGCGTCCTGGCCCGGAACACCGCTCGCCGCTTTTCGTCCAGGCGCGTCCCCGTCGAGCATCGAGGTTCAGGTGGCCGACCGGGTGGTCGAAACATGGCGCGCCGTCATGCCGGATGGCGGCCAGATGTTGGTGTTGAGCGACACCACGCGCCGCAACCGGGCCGAGGCGATCGCGCGTCAGGCCAACAAGATGGAGGCGCTGGGCCAGCTGACCGGCAGCGTCGCGCACGATTTCAACAACCTGCTCCAGGTGGTGTCCGCCAACCTGGAGCTCATCGGCATCCGCCTGGCCACCGACGCCGCCGTTGCCGATCGGGTCGCCGCCGCCATGGCCGCCGTCGAGCGCGCGTCGCGCCTCACCCGCTATCTGCTCGCCTTCGCCCGCAAGCAGCCATTGGCGCCCGAGGTGCTCGACACGGATCGGCTGCTGCGCGGCATGGAGGACATGCTGCATCGCACCGTCGGCCAGGCGATCGAACTCGAATTCGTCATGGGCGGCGGCATCTGGGCGGTGCGTGCCGATCCGGCGCAGCTCGAGAACGCCGTGCTGAACCTCGCCATCAACGCGCGGGACGCGATGCCGGATGGCGGCAGGCTGACCATCGAGGCCTCGAACGCGTCGCTCGATGGCTCCTACGCGGCCGTGCATGACGAGGTCGAGGCCGGGCAGTATGTCATGGTCGCCATTACCGACACCGGAATCGGCATGAACGCGGAACAGATCGTCCGCGCCATGGAGCCGTTCTACACCACCAAGGCCGAAGGGCGCGGCACCGGCCTTGGCCTGCCGATGGTGTTTGGCTTCGCCAAACAGTCCGGGGGCCATTTCAAGCTGTACAGCGAGCCCGGCCACGGCACCACGGCGCGGCTGTACCTGCCCCGCAGCGCCGCGGCGCCCCGCGCCGTGCCGACCACGCCGGCCTTTGCCCCCGACCCGCTCCCCGGCGCCCTAGCCACCGGCGAGTTGGTTCTGTTGGTGGAGGACGATCCCAACGTTCGCGCGGCGGCACAGCTGGCTGTCCAGGGACTTGGCTACCGCACCGTCGCCTGCGAGAACACCGCCGCCGCCCTGGCCGAACTTCGCGGCGGGCTGCGGCCGGATTTGCTGTTCAGCGACGTCGTGATGCCCGGCAGGCCGGGCGCGCGCGAGATGGCCGAGGAGGCCAGGCGCCTGGTGCCGAACCTCGCCGTGGTATTCACATCGGGCTACACCGAGAATTCCATCGTCCATAACGGGCAGCTCGACCCTGGCGTGATCCTCGTCAGCAAGCCGTGGCGTTCCGTCGATCTGGCCCGCCAGTTCCGCGCGGCGCTGCACCGGGCCTCGCTTCTGCCGGCCGAGAAGCCGTCGCTGCGTATTCTGCTGGTGGAGGATGACGGGTTGGTGCGGATGATCACGGCGGATTTGCTGATCAGCCTCGGTCACGACGTGATGCAGGCCGGCACCGGCGCCGAGGCCCGCCGCCTGTTCGCCAAGGGACCGGACCTCGTCATTACCGATATCGGCCTGCCCGATGTCGATGGCATGGCGCTCGCGGCCGAATTCCGGTCGCAAGCGCCAGACACGCGCATCCTCGTCGTGTCAGGCCAACCGGCCGAATCGGCCAACGACTATGTGTGGCTGCAAAAGCCGTACAACAGCGCTGGGCTGAAGCGGGCGATCGCCCGCGCTTTGGCGATTTAAGCCTGCGCCACCACGCCGGCCTCGGTTTGCGCGCGGCGGGCCTGCCACAGCGCCACGAAGTCGATCGGTTGCAACAGCACCGGCGGGAAGCCGCCCTCGCGGGTGACGTCGGCCAGGATGTTGCGGGCGAACGGGAACAGCAGGCGCGGACATTCCACCAGCAGCACCGGTTCGACGGCGTTCTCGGGAATGCCAGTCAAGGTGAAGATGCCGCCGTAGGAGAGTTCGGCCAGGAACACGCGGGCGGCCGCCTCCGGGGCGGCGGCGCCGTTCTGGTTCGGCTCGGCCGCCTCGGCGCGGATCACCAGCACCACCTCGTACACGTCCTGCCCGTCCTGGATGCGGCGGGCCTGGACGTCGAGATTGATGTCGACGCGCGGGGCGGCGCGGAGCGTGGAGTAGATCGCAGGCGCGTTCGGCACCTCGAAGGAGAGGTCCTTCACATACTGCACATTGACCAGCAGCGGGGGCGCGGCCAACGGGGGGGCGACAAGCGCGTCTTCGGACGTCTCGGACATGGTGTTCTCTCCTGCGGGTAGCGGCGCGCCGGGTAGCACGGTTGGCTATGGTCGCCAAACGATCTCGGCCGGAGCGGGCGCGGTCGGGTCGCAGCGCAGCCACTGGCAGTTCATCATGCTCTGCCCGGTCATCGACAGGATGAACCCCCAGTGGCACACCACCAGCGTGTCGGACCAGTCTGGCAGCGCCGTCATCTCGGCGCGGAACAGGGCCGCACGGCCGATGATCCCATCGGCGGGCTCCTCGATCGAGGGCCACCAGATTTCCTCGATGGCGGTGAAATCGAGATCGGGCCATGCCAGCGACAATTCCATGCGCGGGCTGCCGATGTCGCAGCTGAAGGCATAGCGCTCGCGTACCACCGGGTTCACGAACACCGGCAGCTTCAGCGCGCGCGCCACTGGGGCCGCGGTCTGCAGAGCGCGGGTATAGGGCGAGCAGATGATGCGCCTGATGCCGGCACCGGCCAGCGCCACCGACGCCGCCTCGGCCTGCGCGTGGCCGAGCGGGGTCAGTTTCGGGTCGGCAATCCCCGGGTCCTTCCGCGTGGCGGTGAACAGCAGGTTGAATTCGCTTTGCCCGTGGCGGAGCAGGATCATGCGCGGGGCTTACCCACTGCGCCGTGCGGGCACAAGCCACGTGCGATCTTCCGTGATCGCGATGCGGTGCCCGCGCGAGACCGTTGCGCGCTTCTCGCGCATCCTTTCGCGAGACCGTTGTGCGCTTCTCCGCGCATCCTTATGTGTATCGCTTCGCGTCTCGCGAGTTGGTGGAGAGAGTAACATGGGTGGCGGCACTGGCGGGTTTCCCGTCGAGCTGATCCTGTTCGGCATGATCGCGGCCTTCCTGGTGCTCCGCCTGCGCGGCATCCTGGGACGACGCCAGGGCTTCGAGCGTCCGCCCGAGCAACGGCCGGGCAACGTCGTCGATCTGCGAGCCCCGGGCGCGCCGCGCACCCAGGTGCCCGCGCCCGTGATCGACGGCGTGGCCGAGCCGCTTGCGCCTGCCGCCCGCGCCCTGCCGGACGCGGCCTCCGCCGCCGGTCAGTCGCTCGCGGCCATGGCGCGCGCGGACGCCACGTTCTCCGCCGCGCGATTCCTCGACGGCGCCGAGGCCGCGTTCCGCATGATCGTCCACGGCTTCGCCGCCGGCGACCGCGCCACGCTGCGCCCGCTGCTGACCGCGGACACCTACGCCGCCTTCGAAGGCGCCATCTCGGGGCGCGAGACCGCGCACGAGACCCAGCGCACGGAAATCCGGGAGATGGCCAGCATCGGCATCGACGCGGCAGACCTCCATGGCGGCACGGCCTCGATCACGGTGCGCTTCGTCTCGGACCAGATCAGCGTGACGCTGGGACCGGACGGCAACCCGGTCGCGGGCGCCGACGCGGTCACCGAGATGACCGATCTGTGGACCTTCGAGCGCACGCTCGGCGCGCCGGACCCCGCGTGGCGCCTGGCCGCCGCCCGCAGCGCCTGAAGGAATTGCTCCGCGTGAAGCTTCCGTTCGTCGCCCTCGCCGGGCTGCTCGCCCTTGCCGCCTGCGCGTCGCCGCGGCCGACCCCGTCGGCGGATAACAAAATCCACGACATGGAGTTGCAGCCGGTCGGGTTCGCGCGTCTTCCGGGCTGGCAGGCCGATAATCTGGCCGAGGCGCTGCCCGCCTTCCGCGCCAGCTGCGGCCGCATCAAGGGGGACGCCGTGGCTTGGCGGCCGGCCTGCGCCGCCGCCCGCCAGACGCCCGATGGCGACGAGGCGGCCGCCCGCCGTTTCTTCGAGGCCAATTTCCAGCCTTACGCGATGACCGACAACGGCAACACGACCGGCCTGTTCACCGGCTATTACGAGCCCGAGGTCGCCGGATCCCGCACCCGCGCGCCGGGCTACGACACGCCGCTTTATGCCAAGCCGCCCGGTGTCGGAACCATGCCCGATCGCGCGGCGATCGATCGCGGGGCGCTGGCCGGGCGCCGTCTGGAGCGGTTCTGGCTGGCCGACCCGGTGGATGCCTTTTTTCTCGAAATCCAGGGCTCCGGCCGCGTCCGCCTGCCCGACGGCAGCATCGCCCGCGTCACCTATGCCGGCCAGAACGGCCGCGGCTATGTCCCGATTGGTCGCGTGCTGATCGACCGCGGCGAGCTGACCCGCGAGGAAACCTCGCTGCAGACCATCCGCGCCTGGCTTGTGGCCCACCCCGCCCAGGCGCGCGAGGTGATGGAGAAGAACCCGTCTTATGTCTTCTTCCGCGAGATGGCGCCGATCTCCAACGATCTCGGGCCGCCCGGCGCGATAGAGGTGGCGCTCACGCCCGGCCGTTCCATCGCGGTCGATCGCAGCTTCATCACGCTCGGCACCCCTGTCTGGATCGACACCACCAACGCCATCAACGGCCTGGCCATCCAGCGCCTGATGGTGGCGCAGGACACCGGCGGCGCGATCAAGGGTCCGGTGCGGGCCGACCTGTTCATCGGCTGGGGACCGGAGGCCGCCGAACTGGCCGGACGGATGAAGCAGCCGGGCACGCAGTTCCTGCTGCTCCCGCGCGGGGCAAGACCGCCATCCACGAGCTAGAGCACGGCGCGCGGCAGCGCCTGCTGACCGGGGATTGCCTCGAACTGATCCCGACCCTGGGCGCAGGCACCGTCGATGTGGTGGTGACGTCGCCGCCGTACAATCTCGATCTCGGCTACAGCGCCTATCGGGACCGGCTGCCGGAGCAGGCCTATCTCGACTGGCTGGTCGCGGTGGCCACCGCCCTGCGGCAGGTGCTCAAGCCGGGCGGCTCGGTGTTCCTCAACATCTCCGGCTCCTCCAGCAGGCCCTGGCTGCCCTTCGAGCTGGTCGTGCGGCTGCGGCCTTTATTCGTGCTGCAGAACCATATCGCCTGGATCAAATCGATCGCGACGCCGGGCGATTCCATCGGCCATCACAAGCCGGTCGGCGGCGCGCGCTTCCTGAACCACGCGCACGAGCACATGTTCCACCTCACGCTCACCGGCGCGGTGAAGCTGGATCGCCTCGCGATCGGCGTGCCGTTCAAGGACAAGTCCAACATCGCCCGGCGCGGCCATGCGCGCGATGCGAGATGCCGGGGCAACACCTGGTTCATCCCGTACGACACCGTCCAGAGCCGCGCGCAGAAATTCCACCATCCCGGCACGTTTCCGGTCGATCTGCCCCGCTGGTGCATCCGGCTGCATGGCCAGCCGGATGCGCTGGTGCTGGACCCGTTCGTCGGAACCGGCACCACGCTGGTGGCGGCCCATCACGAGGCCGCCAGGGGTATCGGCATCGACATGGACCCGGCGTATATCGCCATCGCGCGCGAGCGCCTCGCCGCCGTAGGATGCGCCGCATGAAACCGTCCAAGCCCCGCGTCGCCCTGTTCGTCACCTGCCTCGTCGATCTGCACCGCCCCAGCGTTGGCTTCGCCGCGATCAAGCTGCTGGAGCAGGCCGGGTGCGTGGTCGAGGTGCCCGCCGCGCAGACCTGCTGCGGCCAACCGGCCTACAACACCGGCGACCGCGCCACCACGCGCGACCTCGCGCGCGGCATCCTCGATGCGTTCGGCGGCTACGACTACGTGGTGGCACCGTCCGGCTCGTGCGCCGGGATGCTGCGCGACCACATGCCGCATCTGTTCGACGACGACCCCAACACCCGTGCCCGCGCCGACGCGCTGGGGGCGAAATGCCATGAACTGGTCAGCTTCCTCACCGATGTGATGGGCGTGACCAGCGTGGCCGCCACCTGCGACGCCCGCGCCACCTACCACGACAGCTGTGCGGGGTTGCGCGAACTCGGCGTCAAGACGCAGCCGCGCGCGCTGCTCGCGGGGGTCGCCGGCCTCACGCTCGTCGAGATGGCCGAGCCCGAGGTGTGCTGCGGCTTCGGCGGCACGTTCTGCGTCAAATATCCCGACATCTCGGTCCGCATGGTCAGCGACAAGACCGCCGATATCACGGCCACCGGCGCCGATCTGCTGCTGGCGGGCGACATGGGCTGCCTGCTGAACATGGCCGGCCGCCTGTCCCGCGAGGGCAGCTTCATCGCGGTGCGCCATGTGGCCGAGGTGCTTGCCGACATGACGGCCGACCTCCCGCCGATCGGACAAAGGTGGCGCTGAAGCCACGAGCTTCACCCTTTGTTAGCGCAACCAGTCTACGGTCGCGTTTGCCCTTGATCTGGGGATGACAGTTTCGGTAGGAATATTCCGCATCAACTAATCGTGAGGAACGGCCGGATGGAGGGGCTTGTCGATGTCACGCTGCCTCGAGGGCTGGAGTCGCGCTGGTTCGAGGATTTCTTCCTCGGTGAACGCTTCGACCTGCCGGTTCGAACCCTGACCGAAACCGCCTTCCGCTCGTTCGCGGATGCCAGCGGCGAAGCGCATCCGCTGCACAACGATCTCGCCTATTGCCGCGAGCAGGGCCACCCGGACATCCTGGCCCATGGCTTCCTGGTCGCTATCCAGACCACGGCGGGCGCCGGGCTGCTGCCGTTCATGATCGAGGAATCGCTGATCGGACTGCTCGACCAATCCAGCCGCTTCGTGCGCCCGGTCTATGCCGGCGACACGCTGCACCCGGTTCTGCAGGTTAGCGAGCTTGCCCCGAACAATTCCTCGGGCGTGCTCGGCCTCCGCAGCATGATCCACAACCAACGCCGCGAACTGGTGCTTGAGGGCACCCAGCGCTGGCTACTGCGGATGCGGCCGTCCTAACGACGATCAGCGCCCGTCGCGCGGCGCCGAGGAGCGCCGCCTGCTCCGCCGTATTCTCGCGCCAGCGCCGGCAGGCCCCCTGGCCTCCAGCGCCACACGCCCTAGACTGCGCCCTCCCGCCGGGAGGCCCCTCGCCATGCTCGCCACCAGTCCAGCCTTCAAGCAGAACGCCACCGAGGCGCTGGGCAACCCCAGCTTGCAGAAGGCCCTGCACCGCACCCGCCCGCAATCCAGCGGCAAGCGGGCCGCCGCCGTGGCTGCCCTGCCGGAATTCGAGCGGCTGCGCGACATCGGGCGGGACATCAAGGACCACACGCTCGCCCACCTCGATTTCTATCTGGAAACCTATGCCGATAACGTCGAGCGGGCCGGGGGACACGTGCATTGGTGCTCCAGCGCCGACGACGCCCGCGATGCCGTGCTGCAAATCTGCCGCCGCGCGGATGCCCGCACCGTTACCAAGGGCAAATCCATGGTGTCCGAGGAACTCGCCATCAACGAACACCTCGAGAAGCACGGCATCACGCCGATCGAGACCGATCTCGGCGAGTACATCCTGCAAATCCGCGGCGAGCCGCCCAGCCACATCATCGGCCCGGCCTTCCACCTCAACCGCGAGGACTGGGAGGAAAGCTTCCGCAAGGTCCATACCGACCTCCCGGCCGACCGGGTGTTCCACGAGCGCCGCGACATCATGACCGAGGCGCGGGTCCTGCTGCGGGAGAAGTTCCTGGCGGCCGACGTGGGCATCACCGGCGCCAATTTCCTGATTGCCGAGAGCGGCAGTTCGGTGATCGTCACCAACGAGGGCAACGGGGATCTGACGCAAACCTTGCCCCGCGTGCATATCGTGCTCGCCAGCATCGAGAAGGTGGTGCCGACGCTGGAGGACGCCACCAGTCTGCTGCGGCTGCTCGCCCGCTCTGCCACCGGGCAGGATTTCTCGGTCTACACCACGTTCTCCACTGGCGGGCGCCGCCCCGGAGACCTCGACGGACCGGAGGAGTACCATGTGGTGCTCGTGGATAACGGCCGTTCCGGCATGGTCGGCACCGAGTTCCACGACATGCTGCGCTGCATCCGCTGTGCCGCCTGCATGAACCATTGCCCGGTGTATTTCGCGGTCGGCGGCCATTCGTACGGCTGGGTTTATCCCGGCCCGATGGGCAGCGTGCTGACGCCCGCGCTGATCGGCATCGACAAGGCCGCAAACCTGCCCAACGCCTCCACCTTCTGCGGCAAGTGCGAAGGCGTCTGCCCGGTGAAGATCCCGCTGCCAAAGCTGATGCGTCATTGGCGCGAGCGTGAATTCGAACGCCATCTGACGCCCGCCATCGCGCGTGCCAATCTCGGCCTGTGGGCCTGGTTCGCGCGGCGCCCCGCGCTGTACCGTCTGGCCACCCGCGCCGCCGCCGTGGGTCTCGGCCTCATGGGCGGCAAGCGCGGCCGGTTCACGAAGCTGCCGTTCGCGGGCAGCTGGACCGACGGGCGGGACCTGCCGGCCCCGGAAGGCGACACCTTTTTCGCCCGCTATGCCCACGCCCAGCGCAAGGCGAAGCCATGAGCCGCCAGGCGATCCTCGGCGCCATCCGGCGCGGCCTGCGGCGAGGCGAGTTGCCGGAGGACCAGAAACTCGGCCTCCGCGCCCGCCTGACTGCCCATCCGCGCCACCTGATCCCAGCGCGCAGCCAGGTGCCGCGCCCGGCGCAGATCGCGCTGTTCATCCGCAACGTGGAGAAGGAATTCGGCACCGTCGCGCGGGTGACGGACGCGGCCGGGATTCCCCCGGCGGTCGCCGAATACCTCGCCGCCCAGAACCTGCCGACCGCCTTCGCCATGGCGCCCCACCCGGAACTCCGTTCGATCCCATGGGACAGCAGGCCGTTGCTGCACCCAAGGGAGGGCCGCGCCGAGCCGACCGACCTGGTCAGCGTGCAGCACGGCTATGCCGGCATCGCCGAGACCGGCACGCTCATGCTGCCGTCGTCGCCCGAGCGGCCGACCACGCTGAACCTGCTGTGCGATACCGCCATCGTGGTGCTGCGGGTCAGCAATGTGTGCGGACCCTATGAGGACGCGTGGGATCGGCTCCGTGCCGAGCCCGGCTTCATGCCCCGCAACGTCATGCTGGTCACCGGCCCGTCGCGCTCGGCCGATATCGAGAGCACGCTCGAACTCGGCGCCCATGGCCCGCGCCGGGTTCACGTCATCCTGCTGGACGACGACCCGGCCGCCATTGGCTGACATGCGGGCAGCGCGCCGCAAGCAGCTGACCGAGCGGGACCGGGAGGAATGGGCCGTGTATGTCCAGCACGTCGCCCCGCTGCCCGGCCGCGCGATGCCGGAACCGCCGCCGCCGCCGATCCCGGTACAGCCGGTCTCGGTACAGCCGGGCATGGTGCAACCGGGCAGCGAGCCGACTGCGTTGGTCACGCCGAAATGCCGACCGCAGCAGCCGAAAACCATCGCCGTGGGCGACGCGCCTTCCGGTCTCGACAAATCCAGCTGGAACCGGCTGCGCACCGGCAAGCTCGCGCCACAACGCACGCTCGACCTGCACGGCCGCACCGCCCAGCGCGCCTTTCATGCGCTCAACGCATTCCTCGCGAACGCGCAAGCGGATGGATTGCGCTGCGTGGAAGTTATCACCGGGCGCGGCGTGGGAGAGAATGGCGGCGTGATCCGGCGCGAATTTCCGCTCTGGATCAATCTGCCCGCGCTCCGTCCGCTCGTGCTGGCCGCGAGCCATCCGCACGCCGCCAACCCCGGCTCCGTCCGCTTGCTGCTTCGCCGCCCGCGATGACCCCGTTCGGCGCGCGGTTGCGGGCATTGCGGGTCGAACGCGACATGACGCTGAAGGCAATGGCGGCGCAGTTGCACGTCTCGGCGGCCTATCTCTCCGCGTTGGAGCACGGCAAGCGCGGAGCGCCTGGCACCGGATTGGTGCATCAGGTGTGCGATTGCCTCGGGCTGATCTGGGACGAAGCCGAGGAATTGGCCAAGCTCGCCCGCCTGTCCCATCCCCGCGTGGTGGTGGACACCGCCGGCCTCACCCCGGAGCAGACGGCGCTTGCCAACCGTATCGCCCAGACCATCCACCGATTGACGCCGGAGGCGGTGGCGACGCTCCATGGATTTCTGGATCTAACGGCACCGCAGGCAAAACCGCGTTTGCGAAGGCTGGCGGGGCGCGGCGGTTAGCAGAAGTCGCTACGCCACGATTGCCCCCGTCTGGCGCAAGAACCCCAGCAGCGGCAGCAGCGGCAGCCCCAACACCGAGCTATGGTCGCCCGCCACCGTGTCGAACAACTGCACCCCCAGTCCCTCGAGCCGGTAAGCGCCGACGCTCGACAGCAATGCGTGGCCTTCCCGCGCCAAATAATCGTCGAGAAACCCATCCGAGAACGCCCGCATGGTCAGGCGCGGCCGGGCGATATGGGTCCAGAGACGATCGCCGCCGCGCTGGCACAGCACCGCCGTCACCAGCATGTGCGTCCGCCCTCGGAGCGCCAGCAGATGCGACCTCGCCTCGGCCATAGTCGCCGGTTTGTCGAACCAACGCTCCTCGCATACCAGCAATTGATCCGCGCCGATCACGATGGCGTCCGGCACCGCCCGTGCCACCCGCATCGCCTTCATCTCGGCCAGAAGCACCGCCGTGTCATCGGCCGAGACACCCTCCGCCCGCGCCCCGCGTTTAACCGCGCCTTCGTCGATCGCGGCGGGCCGCACCTCGAAATCGAGCCCGGCTGCCGCCAGCAGCGCCCGACGGGTGGCCGAACCGCTCGCCAACACCAGCTTCACAAGGACGCCGTTGCCTCCTTGCGGCGCCGTTCGTGCCAAGATTCCATCAACTGCAGCACGGTCGCCGCCGTCTCCTCGATCGAACGGCGCGTCACGTCGATCACCGGCCAGCCACGCCGCGTGCATAGTCGCCGTGCCCATAGCAGTTCGGCCTTCACCGCCTCCTGATCGACATAGTCGCCGGTATCCTGGCGCACGGCACCCGTATTGGCGCCCGTGCCGATCATGCGGAGCCGATGACGGCGGATTTCGATGAGGGCGTCCGCATCGAGCGTCAGGCCGACCACCGGACAGACGGGATTTTCCAGACCGGGTGCGTCCATCAGGCCGGGCACCAGCGGCACGTTCGCCGCCTTCACGCCGCGGTTGGCCAGATAGAACGAAGTGGGGGTTTTCGAGCTTCGCGACACGCCCACCAGGCACACATCGGCCTCGGCGATCCCCGCCTGGGCCTGCCCGTCATCATGCGCGAGCACGAAATGCATCGCGTCGATGCGGCGGAAGTAATCCGCGTCCAGCACGTATTGCCGTCCCGGCCGGGACGCCGCCTGTTCGCCAAGTTGGTCCTGGAACATCGCCATCACCGGATCGAGCACGTTCACCAATTGCAGACCCAGCCGCTCGCAGGTGGTTGTCATTTCCGCCCGCAGCCCCTTCTCGATCACGGTGGACAGCACCGGCCCCGGCTCGGCTTCGATGCCCTCCAACACGCGGTGCAACTGAAAGCGGGTCCGGATCAGGCTCCAGCGATGATAGACGATGCTTGCGCGCTCGAACTGCGACACCGTCGCGCGGGTGATCGAATTGAGGGTTTCGCCCGTGGAATCGGACACCAGATGCAGGTTGATGCGATCGGTCATGCGCCTGAGGATAGCGGGGATAAGTCGTGCCGCCAGTGTTTGTTGAAGTTCGGTGGCGAATCACGGGGATGCTTTGTCACATCCGGCCAGGTCCGCCGCCACGATCATTCACGGAATCGAGAGGTGGGGATAACCGGCAAACGCGCGTCCGCTCCGTCACTTGCCGCGATCGGCTAATGTGGACAGATTGCCGTGCGAATCCGAGAGGCCGGGGTACCCCGTTATCCACAGGGTTCCTCTACCCCTCCATAAGTTCTTTTAAGATTCTTTCTTTTGGAAGATGAAGGCGACAGGTCTGGGATGGCGACGACCAAGCGGTTGCTCCGCGTGCTGGCAGGCGAAGCATCCTGGCCCCCGCCGATCTGGCTGATGCGTCAGGCGGGGCGGTTCCTGCCCGAATACCGTGCCGTTCGGGCCAAGGCCGGGGACTTCATGTCGCTGGTCACCAACCCGGAGATGGCGGCCGAAGTCACTTTGCAGCCGGTACGCCGGTTCGGCATGGATGCGGCGATCATCTTCAGCGACATTCTCGTGCTGCCCTGGGCGCTTGGGCAGGGCCTGAAGTTCGAGGCGGGCGAGGGACCGGTGCTGCCGCCGATCCGCGACCGCGCCGGCATCGAGGCGCTCGACCCGACCCAGCTCGCCGGCCGCGTGGCACCGATCCAGGAGAGTCTGCGCCGGGTAAAGTGCGAGGTGGGGGATGCGGCGCTGATCGGCTTTGCCGGCGCACCGTTCACCGTCGCGTGCTACATGGTCGAAGGCGGCGGTTCGAAGGATTTTTCCGCAACGCGGGCGATGGCCCATGGCGACCCGGCGATGTTCGGCGCGCTGCTTCACATCATCGAGGCGGCGACCGTGGAGTTCCTGTCCGCCCAGATCGAGGCGGGGGCCGAAGTCGCGATGCTGTTCGACAGCTGGGCCGGCATTCTTTCGCCCCGGCTGTTCCAGCGCCATGTCACCGAACCCACCGGCCGGATAGCCGCCGCCTTGCGTGCCCGCCATCCGGAAATTCCGGTCATCGGCTTCCCGCGCCTCGCTGGCACCATGATCGGTGACTACGCCCGGAAGGCCGGAGTGCAGGCTGTCGCGATGGACACCGCTGCCGACCCGCGCGTGGTCCGCACGCTGGTGCCTGACCATCTGGCGTTGCAGGGCAATCTCGATCCTCTCGCCGTGGTCGCCGGTGGGCAGACCATGCGCGAGGAGACGGCGGGATTGCTCGACGCCATGCGCGGCCGCCCGTTCGTGTTTAATCTGGGCCATGGCATCGTGCCCCAGACGCCGCCCGGGCATGTGGCCGAACTGGTGGCCCAGGTCCGCGCGGCATGACCGAGGCTTTGCCCCGCGTCGCGGTCGTGCTGTTCAACCTTGGCGGGCCTGACAAGCCGAGCAGTATCCGCCCGTTTCTGGTGAACCTGTTCAGCGATCCGGCGATTTTGCGGGTGCCGTTCTTTGTGCGACCGATCCTGGCGCGCATCATCGCCTGGGCCCGCGTAAAACCCGCCACCGCCAACTACGCCATCCTGGGCGGAAAATCGCCGTTGCTGGAACTCACCCTTGAGCAGGCACGGGCGTTGGAGGCGGCAATGCCGGATTTGGATGTCCGTTGCTTCACGGCGATGCGCTACTGGCATCCGTTCAGTTTGCAGGTCGCTCGCGAGGTTCAGGACTGGAATCCGGACGAGATCGTGCTCCTGCCTCTCTATCCGCATTTTTCCACCACCACCACCGGCAGTTCGCTGACGGCCTGGCGCGAGGCGGCGGCGAGAGTGGGGCTGATCAAGCCGGTCAGCACGGTGTGCTGTTACCCGGTCGATCCCGGCTTCGTGGCCGCCACCGCCGCCATCGTTCGCCGCGCCTATGCCGAGGCACGGGCGGCGCTCGATCCCACCATTCCCCTGCGGCTGCTGTTCTCCGCCCACGGCTTGCCGGAGAGCATCGTGAAGCACGGCGATCCCTACCAGTTCCAGATCCAACGCACGGTCGCTGCCGTCTGTGCCGACCTCGCCATTCCCGACCTCGATCACCGCGTCTGCTACCAATCCCGCGCCACCCCGCAGAAATGGATTTCGCCTTCCACCGAGGCCGAGATCGAGCACGCCGCTGCTGAAAAGGTCGCGATCCTCGTGGTGCCGATCGCCTTCGTTTCAGAGCATTCCGAGACGCTGGTGGAGTTGGATGTCGAATACCGCGAGGTTGCGATGCGGCAGGGCGTTCCGGCCTATTTTCGCGCGCCCGCGCAGAACAGCGACGCTGGGTTTATCGCGGCCCTCGCCGATCTGGTGCGCGCGGCGCGGGCAAGGGGTGTCGGGTTGCACAGCTACGCGGGCGCCGGAGCCTGCCCGAAGACGCACCGCGACTGCCCCCATATCCGTGCCGGCTCGCGGGACCGCTGCGCCGCGTGATCCGCATGGCAGAGGAGTTGATGCGCGCTCGCAAGCACCGTTTGCAATTGGTGATCTTCGATTGCGACGGCGTCATCGTGGACAGCGAGGCCATCGCCAACCGCGTGGTCGCGGCTTCACTCGTGGCCGAAGGTTGGCCGATGACGGTCAGCGATGCGGAAAGTCTGTTTCTCGGCATGACCTTGCCTGACATGGTTCCGGTGATCGAGGCGCGCCTCGGCCGTCCATTGTCGTCGCAATGGTATCCCGCTCTGGTGAGCCGGCTGGTTCAGGCACTGGGCCAAGAGGCCATCGCCATCCCGGGCGCGGTCGAGGCGATGCGCGCGGCGACCGCGATGGGACTTTCGTGGCGGGTGGCGTCCAATTCCGGGCATGGAGAATTGGCCGCCAAGTTCGCCTGCCTCGGCCTGTCGGATTTTGTCGCCGGCCGGGTTCATAGTCACACCGACGTCACCCATGGCAAACCGGCTCCAGACCTGTTCCTCGCCGCCGCAGCCGCGGAGGGCGTGCCGCACTCCTCGTGCCTCGTCATCGAGGACAGCGTGCCGGGCACCCGCGCCGCCGCCGCCGCCGCTATGGATTGCCTGGGTTACTGCCCCCATGGACGCGCCGCCGGCCTGGTCGCCGAGGGCGCTGTGCCAATCGGTTCGATGTTCGACCTGCCCGCCTTATTTGCGCTGGGCATTGGGCACCCGGCATGACATTCGATTTCCTGGTTCCGTTCTATCTCTGGACCAAATCCTTCCATCTTATCAGCGTGATCGCCTGGATGGCTGGCATCTTCTATCTGCCGCGCCTGTTCGTGTACCATTGCGGCGTCGAGCGCGGATCGGCGGAGGGTGAACGTCTCAAGGTCATGGAACGCCGCCTGCTCAAGCAGATCATGAGCCCGGCCATGATGGCCACCTGGACCTTTGGCATCCTGCTGGTACTCACGCCGGGCGCAGTCGATTGGCATTCGGGATGGTGGCACATCAAGCTGCTGTCGGTGCTGCTGATGACCGGGTTCCAGGGGGCGATGTCCAAATGGCGGCGAGACTTCATGGAGGACCGCAATACGCGGCCTCACACTTTCTATCGGCTGGCCAACGAGGTGCCGACGGTGCTGATGGTGATAATCGTTATCATGGCGATCGTGAAGCCGTTCTGAGAGACAATTGACGCCTTCGCCGCGCGGTGCCTATGCTGTTCCAAGCTCAATCCGCGCTCCAGGTGGGTGAGCCCGCTTCTCTCCTCCTCGCGGACATGTCGGCCTTTCGGTCAGGCACTTCCTTCCTGGCACCCAGGCTGGACGAACCCGCTCCCCTGATTCTCCCTCTGCCGCCGGATCGTCCGGGGCGATACGACAAGGCGACCCAGATGCATCTTGCCCAACTGAAGGCAAAAGCCCCGGCTGACCTGCTCAGCTTCGCGGAATCCCTCAACATCGAGAACGCGTCGAGCCTGCGCAAGCAGGACATGATGTTCGCGATCCTGAAAAACCTGGCCGAGAACGATCAGGCGATCCATGGCGAGGGGACGCTCGAAATCCTTCCCGACGGTTTCGGCTTCCTCCGCAGCCCAGAGAGTAACTTTCTGCCGGGACCGGACGACATCTATATCTCGCCCTCCCAGGTCCGCCGCTTCGCGCTGCGGATGGGGGATTCGGTGGAGGGTCAGATCCGCGCGCCGAAGGACGGCGAGCGTTATTTCGCCATGCTGAAGGTGAATACGATCAATTTCGAGCCGCCCGAGGCGGTGAAGCACCGGATCAACTTCGACAATCTGACGCCTCTCTACCCCGATGAGCGGCTGAAAATGGAAATCGAGTACAGCGAGCCGCCACCGAAGGGGCAGACGCGCGACATGATCCCGCGTGTGATCGACCTCGTCTCGCCGATCGGCAAGGGCCAGCGCGCGCTGATCGTGGCGCCGCCCCGCACCGGCAAGACCATGATGCTGCAAAGCATCGCCCGCTCCATCAGCGCCAACCACCCGGACGCGTTCCTGATCGTGCTGCTGATCGACGAGCGGCCCGAGGAAGTGACCGACATGGCCCGCACCGTGAAGGGCGAGGTGATCGCGTCCACCTTCGACGAACCGGCGACGCGCCATGTGCAGGTGACGGAGATGGTGCTGGAGAAGGCCAAGCGGCTGGTCGAGCACAAGCGCGACGTGGTGATTCTGTTGGACAGCATCACCCGGCTGGCGCGGGCCTACAACACGGTGGTGCCCAGTTCGGGCAAGGTGCTGACCGGCGGCGTGGACGCCAACGCGTTGCAGCGGCCCAAGCGGTTCTTCGGCGCCGCCCGCAACATCGAGGAAGGCGGCTCGCTGACCATCATCGCGACCGCGCTGATCGACACCGGCAGCCGGATGGACGAGGTGATCTTCGAGGAGTTCAAGGGCACGGGAAACTCCGAGATCATTCTCGACCGCAAGCTCTCGGACAAGCGCACCTTCCCCGCCATCGACATCACCAAGTCCGGCACCCGCAAGGAGGAATTGCTGGTGGAGCGGGCGACGCTGTCCAAGATGTGGGTGCTGCGGCGCATCCTGAACCCGATGGGGACGATGGATGCGATGGACTTCCTGCTGGACAAGCTGAAATACAGCAAGACCAACCAGGATTTCTTCGATGCGATGAATACATAGTCTGCTTGCCAACGGCCGTTTTTTGCCCAGGGCGTGCCCTCATTTAGGGGATTCCGGCGCGGAGCAAAGTTCGATTCATAGGGCGTCAGCATTTTTGGAGCTGACCCGTGCGCCGTTACAGCCTTCGCGACGACCAATGGGAGCGGATTGACCATCTTTTGCCTGGCCGGACGGGGCATGTGGGGGTGACGGCGGACGATAATCGGCTGTTTGTAGAGGCGGTGCTCTATCGATATCGGGCCGGGATCCCGTGGCGGGAGCTTCCCGAACGGTTCGGCAACTGGAAAAACGTTCATCAGCGGTTCAGCCGGTGGTGCAAATCGGACATTTGGAAAGCTGTATTCACACTTCTGGCGGCCGATGCCGATAATGAATACGGGATGATCGACAGCACGATCGTGCGGGCCCATCAGCATAGTGCCGGCGCCAAAAAAGACGGCGAAGACCAAGCGATCGGACGATCCCGTGGTGGACTGAGCACAAAAATCCATACGATTGTCGATGCTCCTGGAAATCCGGTCGGCTTTCATCTGACGGGAGGACAAGCCCATGATCTACTTGGAGCCGACGCGTTGCTGCCGACCATGCAGGGAGCAGCATTGCTCGCAGACAAAGCCTTCGATGCCGACGAACGCGTGCTCATCCCCCTGGCCGCAGCGGGGAAACCGGTGGTGATCCCGCCCAAAGGCAATCGAAAGCTGCAACGGAGTTACGACCGACACACATACAAGGCTCGTCACCTCATCGAAAACTTCTTTGCCAAGCTGAAGCAGTTCCGCGGCATCGCAACCCGCTATGACAAGACACAAACGAGCTTGCTCGGAGCGATCTACCTCGCCGCAGCCACCGTTTGGCTTAATTGAGGGCACGCCCTAGTGACACGCGTCCGATTGCCACCGGACGGCGGATTTGTGTCTATACTTCCAAGCGAGAAATGCCGAGCGTGAGCGGTCACCCTGCACGCCTCACATAACTACACGAATAGCAGTCCCAGATGGGTGGCCATCGGAGTGAAATCACGGTCTTGGTGCAGCAACTCGTGCCCATGCGCGATGCAAAACGTGCCGATGATGAGATCGACGGTCCTGCGGATGGCGATCCCGCGCGCCCGTAAAATACGAGAGTGCTTGGATGCAAGGACGGCCAGCTTGTGATCCATCATTCGGACGACTTGAAACTGGCGTAGCGTCGCGTGCAGGTGTTCCGCGTGTTGCTGGCTACGTGCCCCCCGCAAAATCTCCAGCAGAACGACATCGCCGACCAAGACGCGCGAGGTGTCCCGGGTGATCGCGAGCAGCTTGGTGACCGCCTCAGATTCGAGGCCCCGAATGTGGGCCACCCATACGGAGCTGTCGACGACGATCAAATGAGTTCCGGTGGACCGCAGCCTTCTCGCATGGCGTCCAGGTCGCCCTCCCACCCCGTTCCAGCCATTTCCGCCAAAGCCTTCTCCTGCCGATGCCGGCGAACCAGCAGCCGAAGGGCCTCTTCCACCGTCGCCTTCTTGGTGCGTAGCCCAGAGGCAGTCATTGCCTCCGCTATCAACACATCGTCCTACTCGATGTTCGTCCGCATGGCACTTGCCTTGTGTATGATACCGCCCAACCAAACACATCCTGCGCCATGTAACGCAAGCTACCGATGCCTCGCCAGCATCTTGCGCATATCAAGATATCCTTATATGAGGCGCGGCATCATCAGGAGGCTCCGCGCCATGCCCGACACCAACGTTCAGCACGACTATAAAGTGAAGGACTTCTCGCTCGCCGCCTGGGGCAAGAAAGAGATTTCCATGGCCGAGGACGAGATGCCCGGCCTGATGGCGCTGCGCGCCGAGTACGGCGCCTCCAAGCCGCTGGCCGGCGCCCGCATCGCCGGCTCGCTGCACATGACCATCCAAACCGCCGTGCTGATCCAGACGCTGGAGCATCTCGGCGCCAGCGTGCGCTGGTCGTCGTGCAACATCTTCTCGACGCAGGACCATGCCGCCGCCGCCATCGCCGCCGCCGGCACCCCCGTGTTCGCCTGGAAGGGCATGAACGAGGAAGAGTTCTGGTGGTGCATCGAGCAGACCGTGCGCGGCCCGGGCGGCTGGACGCCGAACTTGATCCTCGATGACGGCGGCGATCTCACCATTGTCATGCATCAGAAGCACCCCGAGCTTCTCAACGACGTGAAGGGGCTTTCCGAGGAGACCACCACCGGCGTGCATCGCCTGTGGGAGATGGCCCGCGCCGGCACGCTGAAGGTGCCCGCGATCAACGTCAACGACAGCGTCACCAAGTCGAAGTTCGACAATTTGTACGGCTGCCGCGAGAGCCTGGTGGACGCGATCCGTCGCGGCACCGACGTGATGATGGCCGGCAAGGTCGCCACCGTCGCGGGCTTCGGCGACGTGGGCAAGGGCTCGGCCGCATCGCTGCGCCAGGCCGGTTGCCGCGTCATGGTCACCGAGGTCGATCCGATCTGCGCGCTGCAGGCGGCGATGGAGGGCTATGAGGTGGTGACGATGGAGGACGCCGCGCCGCGTTCGGACATCTTCGTGACCGCCACCGGCAACATCGACGTGCTGACGATCGAGCACATGCGCGCCATGAAGCACCGCGCCATCGTGTGCAACATCGGCCATTTCGACAGCGAAATTCAGATCGACGCGCTGCGCAACTACACCTGGGACAACATCAAGCCGCAGGTCGACGAGGTGGTGTTCCCCGACGGCAAGCGCCTGATCGTGCTGTCCGAGGGGCGTCTCGTGAACCTCGGCAACGCCACCGGGCATCCGAGCTTCGTGATGTCGGCCAGCTTCACCAACCAGGTGCTGGCCCAACTCGAGCTGTGGCAGGCCCCGGCCGGCAAGTACGAAAACAAGGTGTACACCCTGCCCAAGCATCTCGACGAGAAGGTGGCGGCACTGCATCTGGCCAAGGTCGGCGCCACGCTGACCAAGCTGTCGCCCAAGCAGGCCGACTACATCGGCGCGCCGGTGAACGGCCCGTTCAAGCACGACCTGTACCGCTACTGAGGCCGATCGGCAGCCCGGCGGCGGATTAATTCCGCAGCCGGGCAACCGCTTGCGACAGCCCCACGTTTCACCGGCCATGGGCAAGTGGTGGGGCGTACTCAAGTCGGCGTTCGCCGGCTACAACGATGACAACGCGCTCAGCCGGGGCGCGGCCATCGCCTATTATACGGTGACATCCATCGCGCCGGTGCTGGTGATCGTGATCGCGATCGCGGGCCTTGTGTTCGGTGCCGACGCCGCGCGCGGCGCCATCGTGGACCAGATCAGCGGCCTGATGGGCAAGCAGGGCGCCGAGGCCATCCAGGCCATGATCCTGGGTGCAGCGAACCGCAAATCGGGCATCATCGCGACCGTGCTGGGACTGGCCACCCTGTTGGTCACCGCAAGCGGCGTGTTCGGCGAGATGCAATCCGCGCTGAACGCGATCTGGAAGGCCGAGCCCAAGGCCGGCACGGTCAGCCGGCTGGTGCGCGCCCGCCTTGCCAGCCTCGGGCTGGTGGCGGCGCTGGGCTTCCTGCTGCTCGTCTCGCTGGTCATCAGCACGGCGCTCTCGGCCCTCGACAGCTTCCTCAAGGACATCATGCCGGGGATCGCCCTGGTCATGCGGGCGCTTTCGTTCCTGATCTCCTACGCTCTCATCTCCGCGCTGTTCGCGGCCATCTACAAGGTGCTGCCGGACAGGCGGATCGCGTGGCGCGACGTGATCGTGGGGGCGCTGGCCACCGGCGGGCTGTTTACCGTCGGCAAGTTCGCCATCAGCGCCTATATCGGCAGCAGCGCCATCGCCAGCAGTTACGGTGCGGCGGGCGCGTTGATCGTGATTCTGGTGTGGATTTATTATTCGTCCCAGATCTTCCTGTTCGGTGCCGAGTTCACCCGCGCCTACGCCGAAACCCATGGTAGCCACGCGGCCGCGGCGGTGAAGGTGCCACCGGACGCGGCACCTTCAGGGCCGATGACGCCCAAGCAGGAAATCGAACATCTGAAGCAGACGCTGCGCTCCACGCGATAAGTTGCTCTCAAGGGGACACGATGGCAGTTTCCCTCTCATAAACGCGGGGGATTTCGACGCATGGCGGTCAACAAGGTCTATTCGGATGCCGTCGCGGCGTTGGCGGGCACGCTGCGCGACGACATGATGGTGATGGCCGGGGGCTTCGGCCTGTGCGGCATTCCCACTTCGCTGATCGAGGCGATTAAGCTTTCGGGCGTCAAGGGCCTGACCGTGGTGTCCAACAATGCGGGCATCGACGATGCGGGCCTGGGGGTGCTGCTGCAAACCCGGCAGATCAAGAAGATGATCAGCTCCTATGTGGGCGAGAACGCTACCTTCGCCCGGCAGTATCTGGCCGGCGAGCTGGCGATCGAGTTCAACCCGCAAGGCACGCTGGCGGAGCGCATCCGTGCCGGCGGCGCCGGCATCCCGGCCTTCTTCACCCGTACCGGCGTGGGCACCCAGATCGCCGAGGGCAAGGAAACCCGCGAGTTCGATGGCGTGCCCTACCTGATGGAGCGCGGCCTGTGGGCCGATCTGGCGGTGATCCATGCCTGGAAGGCCGACCACGAGGGCAACCTCGTGTACCGCAAGACCGCGCGGAACTTCAACCCGATGATGGCGACGGCCGCCACCATGGTGGTGGCCGAGGTCGAACATCTGGTCGAGAACGGGGCGATCGATCCGGACCACATCATCACGCCCGGCATCTTCGTCAACCGCATCGTGCCGGTCTCGAACGTCGTCAAGCTGATCGAGCAGCGTACCGTTCGCAAGCGCGCCTGAGGAACAGAACATGCCCTGGACACGAGACGAAATGGCCGCCCGTGCCGCCCGCGAGCTGCAGGACGGCTTCTATGTGAACCTCGGGATCGGGATTCCGACCCTGGTCGCGAACCACATCCCCGCGGGTATGCAGATTGTGCTGCAGAGCGAAAACGGGATGCTTGGCTTCGGCCCGTTCCCGTTCGAGGGCGAGGAGGACGCCGACCTGATCAACGCCGGCAAGCAGACCGTGACGGCGCTGCCCACCACCAGCTTCTTCGACAGTGCCGCAAGCTTCGCCATGGTGCGGGGCGGCCATATCGACCTGTCGGTGCTCGGCGCCCTTCAGGTGGCCGAGAACGGGGATCTGGCGAACTGGATGATCCCGGGCAAGATGGTCAAGGGCATGGGTGTGGCCATGGATCTGGTGGCCGGGGTGAAGCGCGTGGTGGTGCTGATGGAGCACACCGCCGGCGGCAAGCCCAAGCTGCTCAAGGCATGCACGCTGCCGCTGACGGGCAAGGGGGTGGTGGACATCGTGGTGACCGAGCTGGGCGTGTTCGACGTGACGCCGTCGGGGTTCAGCCTCGTGGACATCGCGCCGGGGGTGACGATCGACGAGATCACCGCCAAGACCGAGGCAGGGTTCAGCGTGCATCCGGATCTGAAGGCGGCGGCGTAGCCAAAGAGCGCATATGAGGGGTCAGGGGGGCTACACTGGCATACAATGGCACGCCCCCCTTGATCACGTCCGTCGCGGCGGACTATAAGCCGCCTCCCGCTTCGGCGGGCGCGCGATGGGGCCATAGCTCAGCTGGGAGAGCGCCTGAATGGCATTCAGGAGGTCAGCGGTTCGATCCCGCTTGGCTCCACCATCGCCTCTGTGATGTTAAAGCAACACTTCCGGGCGGATTCACGTTTGCCCATGCTGCGGCGTCTGCTTGGCGGAACATATTTCGATGCGCCCGCGTTACCACAGCCTCGGCGTCATCGTGACGCCACTGCAGGGAGACGCCGATATGGGTTTGGGTATCATCACATGGATCATTCTGGGCCTGATCGCGGGCTTCATCGCCAGCAAGCTCGTCAGCGGCAGTGGCCAGGGCGTCGTCGTTGACATCCTGCTCGGCATCGTCGGCGCCGTCGTCGGCGGGTTCATCTTCAACCAGTTCGGCGGCATGGGCGTGACCGGCTTCAACATCTACAGCGTGATCGTGGCCGTGATCGGTGCGGTCGTGGTGCTGTGGATCTACCACGCGCTGTTCGCCCGACGCGCGCTCTGACCTGACAGGCAGCACCATATCAGGGCGGGCGGGCCATACGGCCCGCCCG
>JANXTF010000079.1 GCA_025352565.1 Rhodospirillales bacterium
CGGCTTCCTTGTCGGCTATGCCGAGGTAGAGGAAACCGTCGGCATCAGGGCCGACGTTGGCGATTGCGCAGAGCGTCTCAATGATCACTCGGAGTATATCCGGGTCGGCCGCCCTCGCGTCATCCAGCCGCAGGATCCCCTGCTTAAACTCGTAGCGGGTGGTCTCGGTCCGGGAGCGCCGGATCGAGTTCTCGAAGTCGATAATCAGGCCGGGGCCGTGGGTCAGGGTCGCGACATCCACCTTTACGAAGTGGTCGCGAATAAGTCCTTTAGCAATCTTGACGTTGGAGCGGCGGTCCCCGCTTTTGATATGCTTTTGGCCGATCTCGATTTTGTTCGTCAGGTTTTTAAGACTTGTCATGATATCCACGCCCACGGCCGGCCGCATCTCTTCCGTGTGCATCAACTCGAAGAATGCCATGAACACGGCGTAGAACGGAGACTTCTGTGCGTTCGACGTCGGTTTCGGGTAGACGAGCTTCCGGAACGCGAACCGGGAGTTGTCGTGCGCCTCGATGGCAGTGCGGATGACGGCTATCGTTGATTTCACCTGAGTGGCGAGCCGGTCGCGCCCATACGTGGCGAGGCGGGCGTTGAAGTCGGCGTATTCAGGCGATCCGGTCGAGTAAACTCTGTTCAGGAAGTCACCCGATGCCTCGACGGGCTCGCCCGAAAGAATTGACGCGCAAATGTCTGCCAAGGCCTGCTCGTCATCGCTCTCCCGCAGATCTCCCGTACGCAAGATCCCCTGATAGCACCAGAAGATGTCTTCAGCCTTCAACGTGTAGCCGTGGGCGTTTCGACTGGTCTCGATGCTGATCTCCGGCATCTCGCTCAGAAGCAGGCTCTCACGAGAAACATCCCCGCGGAGTTCGGCCGACAGCGTGCGGACTAGTTCCGCGAAAGGGGACAGGACCCCGGCCTGCCGCCGCTCCTGGTCGCTGAGCTGTCTGCCGCCCGAGTTTATGCGCCCGAAAACGTCGGTGATCCGCTCGTCTCTCTCACCAGGAAAGATGGTGACGGCAAGCTGGTAGTCCAGCAGGTCGGCGCAGTGCTTAGCGGCCATCCGGGTGACGTCGTCGGGATACTCCGTAAAGTCGCCTGCCTCGGCCGCCTGCTTGGCCCTGGAGAACTCGCCGACGTCGAAGCAGGTATCAGTGAGCAGGAACCCGTGCTCGATGAAGCTGAAGATAGCGTTGAGCCGCTGCATCCCGTCGATCACTTCCAGCTTCGCGGATCCGTAGGCGGTCACCCCCTTGTCGGCGAGCAGGAACAGCGGAAGGGGATAGTCCTTCAGAATGCTGTCGATCAGCCTCTGCTTCTCTGCCACGGCCCAGACAAGCTTGCGCTGATACTGGCGGTTTACGATGAGCGAGCCGTCCCTATACGAGCGATAGAGGGACTGGATGCTAATGCCTTGAGGCGAGACAGCCACGATGGACTCCGGACATTTCCCAACGACTTGATAGGGGTTTCGAAGTGGAAGGCGCAAGCGCATCATGTCGGGGGTCAGCCCGCGGCAGCGTAACCCCGGGAGCGGCAACATCATCCGTGGAGTCCTCACCGTCACGGCGATGGCGTGCCCTAACACGAATGCCCTGCACAAGATTGGCTACCCGCCTCACCCGCGCTACTAAGGGCGGTCGATGGCTTCTATCGTGGATACACAATAGAGGTCCGCTTCTGGATATGCGGCCGAAGCGCTCAAACGTCCGAGATGAGCGCAAAGCCGCCGACGCACCGCCAGACCGCCTACGCCCCCTCCCCGCCACAAACTGCTCCACAGCCGGCGGCCACGCGCCAGCCCCCCCTACGACGCCAACCCCACAGCCCTGCGCACCCCACGCCCCGCCCCGAAACACCCCGCCAGCCGCCCCAGCGCCTCCTCCAGCACCGCCTCCCGCTTACAAAACGCGAACCGCGCATAATGCCGCGGCGCCTCCCCCTCGTAGAACGCCGACACCGGAATGGCGGTCACGCCCGCCGCCTCCGTGATATGGCGGCAGAACGCCACATCGTCGCCCGCGAACCCCAAAGGCGCGAAATCGGCGGTCACGAAATAGCTGCCCATCGCCGGCAGCACGCCGAACCCCATCGCCGCCAGTCCCGCCGACAGCAGATCGCGCTTGGCCGCCAGCCCCGAGGCCAATCCCGCGAAATAGGCGTCGTCCTTGGCCAGCCCCACCGCCACCGCCCGCTGCAAATTGGGCGGCGTGGTGAACGTCAGGTTCTGGTGCGCCTTGGCGGCCAACGCGGCCAGCTTCGCCGGCGCGGTCACGTAGCCGATCTTCCAGCCGGTCAGCGAGAACGTCTTGCCCGCGCTGCCGATGCGCAGGCAGCGGTCCCGCATCCCCGGCAGCGTCATCAGCGGAATGTGGCGCCAGCCGTCGAACGTCAAATGCTCGTACACCTCGTCGCACACCGCATAGGCATCGTGCCGCTGGAGCAGTTCCGCGATGAACGCCAGTTCGGCCGCCGTGAATACCTTGCCGGTCGGGTTCATCGGCGTGTTGAGCAGAATGGCCTTCGTCTTCGGCCCGAACGCCGCCGCCAGTTCCGCGCGCGGCAGCTCCCATTTCGGCGGCGACAGCCGCACGATGCGCGGCACCGCCCCCAGCATCCGGATCACCGGCAGGTAGGTGTCGTACAGCGGCTCGATCACCACCACCTCGTCGCCGGGGTCGAGCAGCGCCATCAGCGAGGCCGTGATCGCCTCGGTGGCGCCCGACGTCACCACCACCTCGGTCGCCGGATCGACCTCGAGCCCGTAGAATCGGGCATTGGCCGCGGCCACCGCCTGGCGCAGTTCCGGCACGCCGGTCAGCGGCGGGTACTGGTGGCGCCCGTCCCGCAGCGCGTCCACCGCCGCCTGGATCACGTCGTCGGGGCCGTCCGTGTCCGGAAACCCCTGGCCGAGATTGATCGCGTTGTGCCGGGTCGCCAGCGCCGACATCACCGTGAAGATGGTGGTCCCGGTGGCCGAGAGCAATGAATTGGGCGTCTTCACGGGGCGGCCTCCGGCATCGGTGAACCCCGATTATGGGGTGCAAGCGGCATCGGGTTCAATCGGTGCCGCCAAAACAGGCATGATCGCCCAGGAATCGGGCGATCGACGCGGCCCAGGGCGCTGCCTTGCGGCCCAGGGCGCTGCCTTGCGGGCCGGGGCGCTGCCTTGCGGGCCGGGACGCTGCCTCGCGGGTCATTGCCGGGTGGCACGGGCCATGCAACCCTTGAGCTCCGCCTTCCTCCGCACGGAATGCGCGGCAAACCATGGGGAGAGTGCCGGCGACGCCGGCGCGAAGGCACGGATGAAGAAGATCGAGGCGGTCATCAAGCCGTTTAAGCTGGACGAAGTGAAGGAGGCGCTGCACGAGGTCGGCCTGCAGGGGATCACGGTGGTCGAGGCCAAGGGGTTCGGACGGCAGAAGGGCCATACCGAACTGTACCGCGGCGCCGAATACGTGGTGGACTTCCTGCCCAAGGTGAAGATCGAGGTCATCTGCGACGACGACGTGGTTGAGCGCGCGGTCGAGGCGATCGTGAACGCGGCCCGCACGGGGCGCATCGGCGACGGCAAGATCTTCGTCAGCAACATCGAGGAAGTGGTGCGTATCCGCACCGGAGAGCGCGGGCACGACGCGATCTAGGTGGTCCAGACCTGACGCCCATTTTCCGGGCGTCGGGGAGTTTGGCCCATCAAATCGAAGCCGCGAGAGACGATCCCGGGGCCGCGTGGGGCGGCCCCGATCCGCGCGAGGCAGGCCTGGCCGCCTCCGCACAACGACGAGGAAACCGGATACATGGCGAAGAAGCCCCCTGCCGCGCCCACCGCGCCCACCGCGCCCACCGCGAACGAGAAGGTCACGCGCGTCATGGAAATGATGCGTGAGCATTCCGTCGAATACGTCGATCTCCGCTTCACCGACCCGCGCGGCAAGTGGCAGCACACGGCCCAGCACGTCTCAACCGTGACCGAGGACGTGTTCACCGACGGCTTCATGTTCGACGGCTCCAGCATCGCCGGCTGGAAGGCGATCAACGAGAGCGACATGATCCTGATGCCGGACCCGGACACGGCGGTGATGGACCCGTTCGCGGCCAAGCCGAGCCTGATCCTGATCTGCGACATCTTCGAGCCCTCGACCGGGCAGTCCTACAACCGCGACCCGCGCGGCACCGCCAAGCGCGCCGCCGCGTTCGTCGCGTCCTCCGGCGTGGGCGACACCGTGCTGGTGGGCGCCGAGGCCGAGTTCTTCGTGTTCGACAGCGTGCGCTTCGGCACCGGCGGCAATTTCGGCAGCTACCACATCGACAGCATCGAGGGCCCGACCTCGAACATGCGCGACTACCCCGAGGGCAACATGGGCCACCGCCCCGGCGTCAAGGGCGGCTACTTCCCCGTCCCCCCGGTGGACAGCGAAAGCGATCTGCGCGCCGAGATGCTCTCGACCATGGGCGAGATGGGCCTGGTGATCGAGAAGCACCACCACGAGGTCGCGCAGTCCCAGCACGAGCTTGGCACGCGCTTCACCACGCTGACCAAGATGGCCGACCAGATGCAGATCTACAAATACTGCGTCCACAACGTCGCCCACAGCTACGGCAAGACGGCGACGTTCATGCCGAAGCCGATCTACGGCGATAACGGGTCCGGAATGCACACCCACCAGTCGATCTGGAAGGACGGCAAGCCGCTGTTCGCCGGCAACGGTTATGCCGATCTGTCCGAGACCTGCCTGTATTTCATCGGCGGCATCATCAAGCACGCCAAGGCCTGCAACGCCTTCACTAACCCGTCGACCAACAGCTACAAGCGCCTCATCCCAGGCTTCGAGGCGCCCGTGCTGC
>JANXTF010000122.1 GCA_025352565.1 Rhodospirillales bacterium
TCGAGTTCCGGCCGGGGCCGCCCGCGCTCGGCATCGCGCCGGCGCAGTTCGTCCTGGATCGCGCGCCCCCGGGCCGCCTCCATCTCGTCCGGCACCCGAACATCATCGCTCTCGTCGCTGCCGCTGGTACCCGCGCGCAACGGCCGGCCGAGCGGGTCGCGGCGATCATCGGCCCGCCGGTCGGCCCGGCTCCGGTCCCATGGCCGCCCGCCCCGGCCGGCCCGGTCGCCGAACGCACGCCCCGGATCGCGCCCGCCCGGCTGGCCGCCGGGTGAGGTGCCAGGTCCGTTCTGCCCCTCGCCATTCTGGCCGTCCTGCCCATCGCCATCTCCGTCCTGCGCCTCCTGTTCATCGCCTGAACCGCCGAATTGTTGCTTCATCTGGGCGCTCATCGACTGGCCGCCCTTCTGAAGCGCCTCGATCGCCCGCCGCGCGGCACCTGCGGCCGGCGCGTCCTGCCCTTCGGCAAGGGCCGCCATGGCCTCGCGCATCGCGGTATCCGCCTCACCGAGATTGGCGGGCACCTCGCCGGTCAGGTCGCCATATTGCTGCATCAATTCGCCCAGCGCCCGCCGCAATGCCTGCTGCACGCGCTGGTCACCGGTCCGGTCAGCCTGCCTCGCGGGATCGACCGGCGGCGCGGGAGGCAACGCATTGTAGTTGCGCGGCCGGCCCAGGGCGTCGCGCTGGGCGTCCCGCTGGGCCGTGTCGGCGCGGCTCTGGGAGCGGTCGAGCAGCCCGCCCTCGCGCCGGACGATGTCCTGCAACGCGCTCATCTGCCGCTCGCCACGCTGGCGCTGCCCGGCGCGCTGCTTGTCGCGCTCCGTCATGCGGCCGTGCTCGGGGCGCGTATTCTCCAGATCGGCCAGCATCTTGTCGAGTTCGGCCATCTTGTCGCGCGCCTGGTCCATGTCCCCGCGCTTGGCCGCCTCGCGCGCCTGCTCGGCCAGGCGCTGCAAATCCCGCGCGTCCAGACGCTGGGCATCGGGGTCGAATTTGTTGGCATCCGGATCGCGCCGCGCCTGCTCGGCCAGCGCGTCCAGATGTTTCTCCAACGCCTCCTGCACGGCGCGCATCTTGCGCTCGATCTCCGCGGTGTCGACCTTCTCGCCGCGCTTGTCGGCTTCCAGCGCCTGCTTCGCCTGCTCCCGCGCCTCGGCCAGCGCCTTCGCGGTGCGCTCGGGCGCGCCTTCCTCCAGATGCAGCGCCAGCAGCCACAGCCGCTGCTGCACCGCGTCCACCGCCTCGGGCGCCCGGTCAAAGGTCAGCTGCGCGGCCGCCGAGCGCAGATTCAGGAAGCCGCCGGAGTCGGCGCGCCAAGCATCCTGCAACGCGGAAATCTGGTCGAGCGCGCCGATCGCCGGGCCGCGCTCGGCGGGTTTCAGGCTCAGCATCTTGCGCGCCTCGATCAGCGCGCGGGCGATCGGGTTGGCGAAGCGCCGCTGCGGCAGCACGAACTCCGCCGGGTCGCTGGTTCCCGCCTGCCCGGTCGCGTCCGCCGCCACCAGCCGGGCCACCACCACCAGCCCCGCCCACGGATGGGGCGTCAGATCCTGCACCCGCGCGCCGTGGACCATTTTGACGGCTCCGCCCGGCAGCGGGATCGCCACCAGCAGGGGGGCCGCGTCCGGCCGGTCGCGCAGCCGCAACTCGGCGCGCAGGGTGGCCACGCCGTAGTCATGCGACACCTCCCAGGGCAGCCGCGTCGCCGGAATGCGCGCGTCGCCCCGTGCCGCCCCCGGCGGCTGGGGAAAGCGCACCATCGGCGCGCGGTTCGCCACCACCGACAATTCCCATGAGGCCACCGCGCGCCCGTCGCGCCTCACCAGCAGCCTGCCGCCTTCCACAAGGTCGAGATCGGCCTGATAGCTGCCCGCGTCGAGCGCCTGGAACGCGGCCGCCCGCCCCCCCAGCACGAGTTCCGGCACCCCGCCGCCGCCGCCTGTGAGGCTCGCGGTGAGATGCGAGCCCGCCGGCACGCGCGGATCGGCGCCGGCCTTCAGGAACAGCGGCGCCTGCCCGGTATAGGCGGGCGGCGTGATCCAGGCCTGCAACTCGGTCGGCGGCGGCGGCGGCAGGGGGGCGAAACCGGGCCGCATGGCGCGCCACACCCGCGAGGGCGCGTCGGCCCCCGCGATCACGAGGCAGGCGAACAGGCCCACCAGCACCAGCCCGCGCAGCGCCCGCCGGTCTCGCGCCGCGAGCCCCGGACGCGGCAAACCGACCCGCAACCGCCCGAGCTGCGCCGTCGCGCGCGCCACATGCGCCCGCCACAGCGTCGCGCCCCCGCCCAAATCTCCCGCGCCCGAAGCCGGCGCATCGCGCAGCACCGAAAGCGGCCGATGACGCAACCCCGACGAAGCCTCCAGCCGCCGGTCCGCGGCCCGCGCGCCAGGGATTGCTACCAGCCGCAGCCCGCGCACGAGCAGGACCGCGAACGCCACGCCGAACGCGGCAAGGAGGCCCGCATGGGCCACGGGCGGCAGCGATTGCGGCAGGTCCAGCAGCGCCGCGCAGAGGAACAGGCCGGCCACGCCGAGCGGCGGCCAGATCGCCGTCCAGACACGCTCGAACAGCATCACCGCCCGCGCCTGGGAGCGCCGCCGCCGCAGCAGCCGAAGTGCGGACTCGCGCGCCCTGTCCACCCGCGGCCCGATGCTCATGCGACCCGGCTCATCCCAGGAAATCCGGCATGGTTTCGCCTTCCCACAGCGCGGCGTGGCTCTGCCGCTCGCGGATCGTGGCCCAGCGCTCGCCGTCCACCAGGGCGATCGGCGCCAACGGCCGCGCGTTGTAGGTCGAGCTCATGACCGCACCATACGCACCCGCATCCAGGATCGCCACGCGCGCACCCTCCCGCAACGGCGCGAGCAGGCGGCTTCGCGCAAATGTGTCCCCGGTTTCACAGACCGGCCCCACGATATCGACCGCCACGCCCGCGGCCCGCGCGTCCACCGCCGAAACCGGCACGATGCCGTGCCACGCGTCGTACATCGCCGGGCGCACCAGATCGTTCATCGCGGCGTCCAGCACCACGAACCGCCCATGCCCTTTCACGAGCACCACCGAGGCCAGCAGCACGCCGGCCGGACCGACCAGCCAGCGCCCCGGCTCCACGATCAGCGACACGCCGAGCCCAGCGAAGGCACGGGACAGGGCGCCGGCGAACGCCTCGGGCGACGCCCCGGCCTCATCGCCATAGCCGATACCGAGGCCGCCGCCGCAATCCACCCGGCTGACTGCCAGCCCCGCCGCCCGCAGCGCCCGGACCAACTCCGCCGCCCGCGCATAGGCCGCGTGGTAGGGGGCGAGAGAAAGTATCTGGCTGCCGATATGCAGCGCGAGGCCGACCGGCGCGATGCCGGGCAGCCCGGCCGCGTGGCGATACAATGCCGCCGCCTCGGCGTACGGAATGCCGAACTTGTTGTCGGCCCGCCCGGTGGTGATCTTGGCGTGGGTGCCGGCGTCCACATCGGGGTTGATACGCAGCACGATCTCGGCGGTTCGCCCGGTGGCGGCCGCGATGGCCGACAGCATCTCCAGCTCGGCCGGGCTTTCCACGTTGATCTGCGCCAGGCCGTTTTCGAGCGCCGCGCGCAGTTCATGCGCCGTTTTGCCGACGCCCGAAAACACGATGCGCGCCGGCGCGATCCCGGCCGCCATCGCGCGCCGCATCTCCCCCTCGCTGACCACGTCGGCCCCGGCGCCCGCCTGCCCGAACACCCGCAGCACCGCCAGATGGTCGTTCGCCTTCACCGCATAGTGGATATGTGCATCGAGACCCGCGAGCGCCGCCGCGAGCCGGCGATACCGCGCCCGCATCGTGCCGGCGCCATAGACCCAGACCGGCGTGCCGAGCGCGTCCGCGATGGCGTTCAGCGGCACACCTTCCAGCAGCAGCCCGTCCATCGCATGCATCGGCAGATGCGGCCGGGCCGCGATCAGGTCGGCGGCGGAGGGGTCGGCCGTCATCGGGTCGGATAGACGCGCGGGAACGTCACCTGATCGGGCGGCCCCGGCGGCTGCGGCGTGCCGCGCTTGCCGCAGGCGGAAAGCACGAGGACCGCGCAGAGGAGGAGCATGACAGCGGCGAGTTTTCTGCCGGCCATCACGCCAACTCCCTTTGCCACCGCGCCGCCTGCCGCGCCACATTGGCCGGCGCCGTCCCGCCATAGCTCACCCGCGATGCCACCGAAGCCTCCACCGTCAGTACCCCGAACACCGCCTCCGTGATCCCCGCCTCCTCCGACCGCATCTCGTCCAGCGACAGACCGGACAGATCCACCCCCCGCGCCTCGGCCTTCGCCACCAGCCGCCCGGTCACGTGATGCGCCACGCGGAACGGCAGCTTCAGCGCCCGCACCAGCCAGTCCGCGAGGTCGGTGGCGGTGGCGAAGCCCGCGCCCGCCAATTCCCGCATCCGGGCCGTGTCGGGCGTCATGTCGCGCACCATGCCGGCGATGGCCGCCAGGGACAGCGCCCAGGCATCGGCAGCGTCGAACGCCGGCTCTTTGTCCTCCTGCATGTCCTTGGCATAGGCCAGCGGCAGCCCCTTCATCACGGTCAGCAGGCCGACCAGGGCCCCGTTGATCCGCCCGGTCTTCGCCCGAACCAGTTCCGCCGCGTCCGGGTTGCGCTTCTGCGGCATGATCGAGCTGCCGGTGGTGAAGGCGTCGCTCAGGCGGATGAAGCCGTACGGAGCGCTGCACCAGATCACGATCTCCTCCGCCAGGCGCGACAGGTGCATGGCCGAAATCGCGGCGGCACCCAGAAATTCAAGGGCGAAATCGCGATCCGAAACCGCATCCAGCGAATTGGCCGTCGGCCGGTCGAACCCCAGCGCGTGGGCGGTCATGTCGCGGTCGAGCGGAAACGAGGTTCCGGCCAGCGCCGCCGAGCCGAGCGGGCATTCGTTCAGCCGCCGCCTGCAATCGGCCAGCCGCCCCCGGTCCCGCGCGAGCATCTCCACATAGGCCAGCATGTGATGCCCGAACGTCACCGGCTGCGCGGTCTGCAGATGGGTGAAGCCCGGCATCGGATCGGCGGCATGACGCGCCGCGCGGTCGGCCAGCGCGCGCATCACGTCGGCCAGCTGGGCATCGAGGCCGTCGATCGCGTCGCGCACCCAAAGCCGGAAATCGGTCGCCACCTGGTCGTTGCGGCTGCGGCCGGTGTGCAGGCGCTTGCCGGCCTCCCCGATGCGCTCGGTCAGCCGCGCCTCGATGTTCATGTGGATGTCTTCCAGCGCATCCACGAACGCGAAACGCCCGGCGGCGATGTCGGCGGCGATGGCTTCGAGGCCGCCCCGGATATCCTGCTCGTCGGCGGGCGACAGGATGCCGAGCTTGGCCAGCATCGCCGCATGTGCGAGGGAGCCGCGAATGTCCTGCCGCCACATCCGCTTGTCGAACCCGATGGAGGCATTGATCTCCTGCATCACCACCGACGGCCCGGCGGCGAACCGCCCGCCCCATTGCATGTTCGCTTCGGCGTTTCGCAGGTCGGGCGTCTGGCTCAAGGAAGGGGTTCCGTCATGGCTGTGATCCGCCGCCGGTACATTCTGGCGGGCGCGGGCATCGGTCTCGCGACCCTAGCCGTGGCCACCCGCCTCGGCAAACAAGCCGCTCCCGAAATCCACGTCCTGGCCCCGCCGGATGCCGGGCCGGTCCCGATGCAGGATATCGAGCGGCTGGTCGCGAACGCCGACCCGCAGCCGCCCGCCGCCGCCACGTTCACCGACGAGGCCAGCCACGAACACCGCCTCGCCGACTTCGCCGGGCGCGGCCTCGTGGTCAATCTCTGGGCGACCTGGTGCGTCCCGTGTGTCGCCGAGATGCCGGCGCTCGCGGCGTTGGCGCAGCGGCTTGGAGGTGGCGCGATGGTGCTGCCGCTCTCGTCCGACCATGGCGGCGGGGCGGCTGTTCAAGCCTTCTACAAGGCGCACAACATCGCCGGCCTGCCGGTCTGGCTCGACCCCGGCGGCCGCGCGGCCCGCGCCTGGGGCGCCCGCGGCATCCCGACCACGCTGATCCTCGACCGGCAGGGGCGGGAGCGGGGACGCATCGAGGGTGCCGTCGATTGGGGCAGCGACGCGGCGGTGGCGCAGGTGATGCGGCTGATGGCGTAACGCCCCCCGGTCTGGTGAAAACGGGGTGTGAATCGCAAACCGCGTCGCGTAGAAGCGATTGCAGGCGACGGCCCAGGCGACGGGAGGGGAGACACGCGACGTTGGATCAAGACCTGACCCCCGAAATCGTGCGCCTGGCCTACCGCCTGTTCGTCGGCCGCGACCCCGAAAGCGAACAGATGGTGCAGCACGCGCTCACCTATGGCAGCGTGGAACGCCTGCGCGCCGCGTTCCTCCGCAGCCCCGAGTTTCGTGGCATCTGCCAAAGCGAACTGCGCCTGACCGTCCCTTCACCGCCGCCCGCCGTGACGCCCCCCGCCCCCGCCCCCGCCCCCGCCATGGCGCGCGTGCCGCTCGACGCGCCGCCGCTGCATGTCGAATGGGACGCCGAGCCCGCCGCCGCCGCCGCTTTGCTGGCCCATGTGCGCGAGACCTGGACCCGCCTCGGCATCGAGCAGCCGCATTGGTCGGTGCTGTCGTCCGAGCAGTTCCGGCCCGACCGGATTGCCGGGAACGAGGCCACGTTCTTTGCCTCCGGTGCCAACGACGTGGCGCAGCTGGTCGGCATCCTGCGCCGGCAGGGCATCGCCCCGGCCGCTTTGCCGCGCGCCTTCGAGTTCGGCTGCGGCATCGGCCGGGTCACCTCCCATCTGGCCGCGACCTTCCGCGAGATCACGGTCTGCGACGTTTCGGCCAGCCACATGGCGATGGCCCAGGAGCAGGTGTACGAGGCCGGCGCCCGCAACGTCACTTTTCGCCTGGTCGATTCGGGTCGCTTTGTCGATTCGGGTCGCCTGGTCGATTCGGGCGAGTTCGGCATGGTGGCCCCGTTCGACCTGTGGTTCAGCCGCATCGTGCTGCAGCACAACCCGCCGCCAATCATCGCCATGATCCTGCGCCGCGCCTTCGCGTTGCTGGCGCCGGGCGGCTACGCGGTGTTCCAGCTCCCCACCTACGCCGCCGGCTACGGTTTCCGCATCGCCGACTACCTGGCGGGGCTGGGTGCGGAGGGCCAGATTGAGATGCACATTCTCCCGCAACAAATCGTGCTCCAATTGGCGCGCGACGGCGGATGCGAAACGATGGAAGTGCTGGCCGACAGCTCCGCTGGACCGTCAAGCAACTGGAATTCTTCTGTCTTTGTCGTGCGTAAGAGGCTTGCCGGAAGCTGACGCACGCGGCCGCGCCGCGGCCGGAGCTTCTCCCATGCCCGATTAGCGGTTCGCATCCGCGGCAATCGAGTCCATCCTGCCCGCCATGCGCATCCCCACGTGGCTGCCGATCCTGCTCGGGTTTCTGACCGCGGTCGGCCCGCTCTCGACCGACATGTACCTCCCTGCCTTCCCCGCCATTGAGGCCTCGCTCGGCGGTCTGCCCGGCACGGCGCAGATCACCTTGGCGACGTGGTTCGCGGGCCTCGCGATCGGCCAGATCACCCAGGGCACGCTGTCCGACCGCTACGGGCGGCGCGGCCCGCTGATGGTCGGCACGGCGATCTACACGCTGGCCTCGATCGGCTGCGCGCTGGCGCCGAATTTGTGGTCTCTGTCGATGTTCCGCTTCATCGCGGCGTTCGGCGGCTCGGCGAGCATGGTGATCCCGCGCGCCATCGTGCGCGACCTGTCGGACGGGCAATCCGCGGCGCGGCTGATGAGTCGGCTGATGCTGGTGATGGGGGCGGCACCGATCCTGGCGCCGAGCCTGGGCGGCCTCATGCTCAGCGTGGCCACATGGCATGCGATCTTCTGGTTTACGGCTGCCTTCGGCGGCATCTGCTGTCTGCTGGTCTGGCGGCTGCTACCGGACACGCTGCCCGAGCAGCACCGCGTAAAGCTCGGCTTCGGCGGGATTGTCACCCGCTACGTGTCGATCCTGCGGGACCGCGGGTTCATCAGCCATGCTGCGATGGGCGGGTTCGCGATGTTCGGCATGTTCGCCTTCCTCGGCGGCAGCCCGTACGTGTTCATCCAGCTGTATCACCTCACGCCCCAGATCTATGGCGCGCTGTTCGGCATCTCAGCGTTCGGCTTCATCGCCGCCTCCCAGCTCAATCCCCGCATCCTGCCGCGCTTCGGGCCAAACCGGGTGATACGGACGGCGGTGCGGGTCTTTTTGTGCGCCATCGCCGTGCTGACGGTGATCGCGTTCCTGCGGCCCGCCGCTTGGTGGCTGCTCGCGCTGCCGATCGGCGTCTCGATGGGCAGCCAGGGCTTCATCATGCCCAACATCGTGGTGGGCGCGCTGAGCCGCCACGCCGGCCACGCCGGCAGCGCGTCGGCGCTGATGGGTACGTTACAATTCGTTATGGCGGCGGCGAGCGGTCTGATCGTGGGGCTCGCCAGCGACGGCACCGCGCGGCCGATGGCGCTGCTGATGCTGTTCGGTGCCTGCGGGGCCGTGATCTGCGATCTGTACAGGCCTAAGCCGCCCCCGGCACGCCCGGAAAGTGATAGAGTAATGCCACCACGCGAGAGGAGTCCGGTCGCATGACCTTGATAATCGGTGTTCCCGCCTGCTCGAAAACCATCAACGGCGAGCCGCAACATGCCACCCCCGCACGGTACGGCGCTGCCCTGATGGGGGCCGCCGGCGCCGTCCCGGTGCTGCTGCCACCCTTGGGCGAGGCGATGCTGCCCGTGCTCGACCGGCTGGACGGCCTGCTGCTCTCGGGCAGCCCGAGCAACGTGCATCCCTCGCTGTACGGCGTGGACGAGTCGATGACACCCGATAGGCACGACCCGTTCCGCGACGGCACCACCCTGCCGCTGGTGCGCGCGGCCATGGCGCGCGGGATGCCGGTGCTGGCGATCTGCCGGGGCATCCAGGAACTGAACGTCGCCATGGGCGGCACGCTGCACCAGCAGGTGCATGACCTGGAAGGCCGCGCCGATCACCGCGCCGGCGGCGGCGAGTTGAACCACATGTTCCGCCTCAAACACAGCGTGGCCGTCAGCGGCCAGCTTGCGCGCATCGTGGGTGCCGACTCCATCATGGTGAACTCGCTGCACCACCAGGCGATCGACCGCCCGGCCGACGGACTCGTGGTGGAGGCGGTGGCCGAGGACGGCACCATTGAGGCGGTGCGCGTGCGCGACGCCAGGGCCTTCGCCTTCGGTGTCCAGTTCCACCCCGAATGGCATTTCGCCACCGACAGCGCCAGCCGGAACATCTTCGCGGCCTTCGGCGATGCCTGCCGCGCCTATCGCGCCGAACAGGCCGATCCCCGGCGGAAGGCCAATCCCCGGAGGCAGGCCGCCTAGCATGGACCTCCACCTCGGCGGCAAGCGCGCGCTGGTCACCGGCGGATCGCGCGGCATCGGCCGCGCCACCGCCGAATTGCTGGCCGAGGAAGGCTGCGACGTGGTGCTTGCGGCGCGTGATCCGGTGGCGCTGAGCGAGGCGGCCGAGCGGGTGCGCGCGCGGCGGC
Source organism: Rhodospirillales bacterium (assembly GCA_025352565.1). GTDB lineage: Bacteria > Pseudomonadota > Alphaproteobacteria > Acetobacterales > Acetobacteraceae > JANXTF01. The sequence goes on from JANXTF010000122.1 coordinate 9,555, forward strand.
AGGTGAACGTGTCGACCATCGCCGCCGATCTGTCGCGCGAGGACGAGGTGCTGCGGGTCGCGGCCGAGGCGGGCGAGATCGACATACTGGTGAACAACGCCGGCTCCATCCCGCCCGGCACGCTGGCAGGCATCGACAACGAGGTTTGGCGCCGCGCGTGGGACCTCAAGGTGTTCGGCTTCATCGGCCTGTGCCGCGCCATGTACGCCGGCATCGGCTCGCGCGGCGGGGCGATCGTCAATATCATCGGCTCGGCCGGCGAGAGGTTCGACCCCAACTACATCGTCGGCAGCACCGGCAATGCGGGGCTGATGGCGTTCACCCGCGCCCTCGGCCGCGCCAGCACGGCGGACGGCCTGCGGGTGGTGGGCATCAACCCAGGCCCGGTCGCCACCACGCGGATGGAGATGCTGCTGCGCCGGCGCGCTGAAACCACGCTCGGCGACGCGGATCGCTGGGCGGAACTCTGCGAGCAGATGCCGTTCGGCCGGGCGGCTTCTCCCGAGGAGATCGCCAGCGCGGTCGCCTTCCTCGCAAGCCCCCGTTCCGGCTACACCAGCGGCACGATCCTCACCATCGACGGCGGCGCTCCCTGAGCGTTTGCGGAGTCAGCGGCGCGGTTTGCGCCGAGGCTGCAAGCGCCGCCGACATCCCGCCTCCCGACGAACTGGCCGCCCAGATCATCCTCGCCTTCCAGCGCGCCCGCATCGCGGTCCGCGACACACGGAAAGGCGGCACATGGAAGGCGCGAGATGGGCGGGTTCTGGTTCAGGCTGTTCGGGAGGTAAAGCGGTCTGGTCGGCCTTCACCAAAGGGTCGGCTACTTCCAGCTCGCCAGATAGAACCGCGGCAACTCGTCCGGGAACGGCTTGAAAGCCAGCATCCGCGAGAACGCGTATGTGGTCACCGACGTCGAAAGCGGCAGCCAGTAGGCCTGCTCGGTGATCCGCTTGAGCGCCGCGCTGTATGCACGGCGGCGCTGGTCGGAATCGGTGAACGAGCCGCCCTGCTTCACCAGCGCGATCACTTCGGGGTCCCGCGCGTCGTCATCGGCGTTGCCCGAAAAGAAATACGGCAATATCGCCGACACGTCGTTGATCGAGTAGGAGCCCCACGACGTGGTGTACATCTGCGCGTCGTTGTTCTGGTGGCGCTGGATCGCCGCCGCCACCTGCAACGTCGTCACCTTGGCGCGGATGCCCACCGCGCGCAGGTAGTTCTGCACGGCCCCCGCCCAGTTGGGCAGGATCCCCGAGACGAGCTCGGTGTCGAACCCATCGGGATAGCCGGCTTCGGCCAGAAGCTGCTTGGCCTTCGCCGGGTCGTACCCGTAATGCACCTGGGCCGTGGCGTCGCAGCCGAACTGGGTGAAGAAGCAGGGGCCGTCCGGCACGCGGGCGCCGCCTTGCACCAGTTGCCTGGCGAAGGTCTCGCGGTCGATGGCATGGAAAACCGCCTCGCGCACCTTCTGCTTGGTGAACGGGTTGCCCGCGCCGGTGCGCCCGGTGGCGTCCATCTGTAGAAAGGTGATCCGCATGCTCTCGGCGCGCTGCGCCTGCAGCGTCGGGACGCGGGCGATGTTGTCGAACTGGTCGGGCGAGAACATCCAGATCCAGTCGACCTGGTTGCCCAGCAGCAGCGTCAGCTCCGTGGTCGCGTCGGCGACCTCCTTGATGACGATATTTTTGATCGCCGGCCTGCCTTTCGGGCTGTCGGCGTAATAGCCGTCGAAGCGTTCGAGGTCGATCTCGCTCGCGCCATCCACCTTGGTGATCTTGTAAGGCCCTGCCCCCACGGGAGCCTTGGAATA
>JANXTF010000125.1 GCA_025352565.1 Rhodospirillales bacterium
ATGCGGCGATGATGCGACACGCCGTAGGCGGCCCAGTTGCGCTGCATCCCCCGCAGCGCATCCGCCGCGTCCTTCACCGAGCCCACTGCGATCTCGCGCGGCGCCGTCCACACATCCTGCGCCCACACGCTCGCCACCGGCGCATCGGGCGACAAAGCCAGCCGCCCGTGCCAGCTTTCAATCGTCACGCCGAGCCGGGCCAGCTCGCCCGTCAGCGCCGCCTCCAGCCCCTCGGGCGCCAGATACGCGGCCTGGATCATGCGCGCCGCAGCGCCGACGCGGCCAGCAGCAGCCATCCCAAAATCAGCAGCGTGCCGCCGACCGGCGCCAGCGCCGCGATGTGCGGGCCGCCCAAGGCCCGCGAATACACCGCGCCGCAGAACAGCAGCAGCCCCAGCGCGAACGCGACTCCCGCCGCATCCGCGAGGCGGCCCCCCGCCGGCGCCCACAGCCCCACGCCGAACAGGGCGAGAGCGTGCCACCCATGCATCTGCACCCCGCTCCGCAGCGCGGCCAATGCAGCCGGGTCGAGCCGGTCGGCCACCCCGTGCGAGGCGCTCGCCGCCATCGCCACCGCCGACGCGCCCGCCAGCCCCGCCACGGCGATCCAGACGCGTGCCATCTCAGGCATCGTCCATCGGCAGCGGCGGGATCGCCAGATAGGCCAGATGCTTCATCTCCCGCCGGCCCCGCGTCACGCTGTCCAGCACCAGCCCGCAGGTCAGCGCGATCACGCCCAGCAGCACGAATCCGGTTGCCAGAGTGGCGGTCGGCAGCCGTGGCACCAGGCCGGTGCGGGCGAACTCGATCACCACCGGCAGCCCGAGCCCCGCGCCAGCCGCGATGAACAGCAGCGCGCACAGGCTGAAGAACTGCAACGGCCGCTCTTCCTTCACCAGCATCAGGATGGTGCGGAGAATGCGCAAGCCATCCGAATAGGTCCGCAGCTTGGACGCGGAGCCCGCCGGGCGGTCACGATACGCCGTCCGCACCTCGGCCATCGGCATCCGCAATTCCAGCGCGTGGATGGTGAACTCCGTCTCGGTCTCGAACCCGGTCGCGAGGGCGGGGAACGACTTCACGAAGCGGCGCGAGAACACCCGGTAGCCCGATAATATGTCGTTCAGATGCGCGCCGAAGATGCGCGCCACGATCCCGGTCAGCACCCGGTTGCCAAGAAGATGCCCCCGGCGATAGGCGCCCTCCGCGCTGGTCGCCCGCGCGCCATTGACCATGTCGAGACCCCGGCTGGTCAGCATATCGACCATTTTCGGGGCCGCCGCCGCGTCGTACGTGTCGTCGCCGTCGACCAGCACATAGATGTCCGCGTCGATGTCGGCGAACATGCGCCGCACCACATGGCCCTTGCCCTGCAAGCCCGCCTCGCGCACCACAGCACCCGCCGTCGCCGCCGTCGCCGCCGTGCTGTCCGTCGAGTTGTTGTCGTACACATAGACCGTGGCGCGCGGCAGCGCCGCCCGGAAATCGGTCACCACCCGGCCGATCGCGACTTCCTCGTTGTGGCAGGGGATCAATACGGCGAGCTTGGGCATTGCGGCGGACCATGGCCGAAGGCCAGGGGGCGGGCAACCCGCGCGTCATTGCCGCGGGCAAGCGCGCGAGCTGAAATACATCGTCGCGCCGCCGCGATGGCGGCCTGGGATGCGTGGCGCTTTTCCCCAGCGCCGATATACTCCCGCCATGCCCCGCGGCGACCTGTTCCCCGAGATCGGCCCCTACGAGACCGGCTACCTGCCGCTCACCGGCGGGCACGTCATGTACTGGGAGCAGGTCGGCAACCCGCGCGGCCCGGCCGCCCTGTTCCTTCATGGCGGCCCGGGCGCGGGCGCGGGTGCCGTGCATCGCCGTTTCTTCGACCCGGCCTTCTGGCGCGTCGTGGTGTTCGACCAGCGCGGCGCCGGCCGCTCGCGCCCGCTGGGCAGCCTCGTCGACAACACCACGCCCGATCTGGTGCGCGACATCGAGGCCTTGCGCCAGCATCTCGCCATCGACCGCTTCCTGCTGTTCGGCGGCAGCTGGGGCTCGACGCTTGCGCTGGCCTACGCGCAGGCCTACCCCGACCGCGTCGCGGGCTGCGTCCTGCGCGGCGTGTTCCTCGGGCGGCGGCAGGAGGTGGACTGGTTCCTCGACGGCATGGCGGCGGTGTTTCCCGATGCCCACGCGGCCTTCGTGGGCTTCCTGCCCGAAGCCGAACGTCATGACGTGCTCGGCTGCTACATGCGCCGGCTGAACGATCCCGACCCCGCCATGCACTTGCCGGCCGCTCGTGCCTGGTCGATCTATGAAGGTTCGTGCAGCACGTTGCTGCCGAGCCCGGACACCGTCGCCTCGTTCGCGCAGGACCGCACCGCGCTGGGACTCGCCCGCATCGAGGCGCATTACTTCCTGCACGACCTGTTTCTCGGGCCGGACGGGCTGCTTCCCGGCATGGCGGCCTTGTCGGGCATTCGCGCCGAGATCGTGCAGGGCCGCTACGACATGATCTGCCCCGCCCGCACCGCCTTCGAACTCGCCGCCGCCTGGCCGGGGGCCCGCCTGACCATCATCCCCGATGCCGGCCACTCGGCGCTGGAGCCTGGCGTGCGGCGCGCCCTGATCGCGGCCGTGGAGCGTTTCAGGGTCGCCACATAGGCGAGTTTTTCGACCCGCGCGCCACGCCCCACGGCGCGCCCCTGAGCATAGGCGGACATTATAGACGACAGAAAAGAATCGATTTCGCCCTATGATGTTTTAGCCCTAGCTTGAGGCGACAAGTCATTTGGGACCCTCCGGGCCTCGAGCACGAAGCTACTGAAAGTAGAAGAGCACGATGGCGGAAACGGCGCTTGAGCGAATGGGTGGGGCGCGAAGTTGGACCGGAGCGGTGATCGACTGCGACGTTCACGCGAATGTTCCGTCGCTCGATGTCCTCTTCAAATACCAGGATCCGCTTTGGGTTGAGTTCTCGCGGGAGCGCGGCTGGAAAGGGCCGGTGGTGGCCGTTGCCTATCCGCCGGGCGCCGAGACGACCGCGCGGGATCAGTGGCGGCCGGCGCAGGGTTTGCCATCCACCGACGTGTCGATGCTGCAATCGCACATCCTGGATCCCTGGAAGACCGAGACCGCGATCCTGAATTGCTACTACGCCGTCGATAGTCTGCGTCACCCGGATTGGGCCGCGGCGCTGGCGTCCTCGGTGAATGATTGGATCATCGAAAACTGGCTCGAGAAGGAACCCCGACTGCGGGCCTCGCTCGTGATTCCGGCGCGCGACCCGGTCGCGGCGGCGCGAGAGATCGACCGCGTGGGCGGCAATCCCGGCTTCGTTCAGGTTCTGCTGCCGGTGCGCACGGACGGGTTGTATGGGCAACGCTCGTTCTGGCCGATTTTCGAGGCGATCGCCCGGAACGACCTGGTCGCCGGCATCCATTGGGGCGGACAGTCGGAAGGTGCTCCCTCGCCGACCGGTTTTGCCTCCTATTATGCCGAGGAAATGGTCGCGGAGACCCAGGTCTTTGCCGCCCAACTGACCAGCCTGGTGATCGAGGGGACGTTCCAGAAGTTTCCCACGCTCCGGGTCGCGATGCTGGAAGGCGGGTTCGCCTGGATGCCGACCTGGGCGTGGAACCTGAACAAGAAGTGGAAGGGTTTGCGCCGTGAAATCCCGTGGGTGAACCGTCCGCCGACGGAGATCATCCGCGATCATGTCCGCTTCTCCACCGCGCCGACGGATATGGGGCCGCCGGAGCATATGCGGCAAATCATCGAGTGGCTCGGCAGCGATGACTTGCTGATGTTCGCCAGCGACTATCCGCACCTGCATGCCGATGACATCGACGCGCTTCTGGCGGTGATGCCGGAGACGATGCGGGCCAATGTGATGGCGGAGACGGCGCGCCGTTGGTACCGTCTGTGATGTGTCACCGTTCCAAACACAGCTTTGGGAGATAGACCATGACTCTCCAATCGAAGCCGCCTTCGGGCGCTGAAAAAATCCCGGTCGAAAAGATACCGGTCATCGACGTCGATTTCCACCCCATGCCGCGGCAATGGGACCAGGAGGTTTTGAAATTCCTGCCGCGGCGCTGGAAAGACTACATCGCGAAATATGGCCTCGGAGCAGGCGGCGGGATCTACACGGGTTCGCCGCCGGCGCGAGAGTTCACCCATCGCCTCGATGCCATCGACATGAGCGGTCGCGTCGGCACCGACCCGCTTTTCGCGAAGAAGCAGGTGCTCGACGAGTACGATCTGACGGCAGCCGTGTTGACCTGCGTATCCTCCTTCCCGCCGTGCGGACCAAATCGCCCGGCGGCGTTGGGACGGGCGCTGAACCAGGCGTTCAACGACTCGATCGCCGAGACGTGGCTGGGCGCGGACCCCCGCTATTACGGGTCGATCGCGATCCCGCGCGATTTGCCGGATGTCGCCGGGGAGATACGCCGCTGCAAGGAAGGGCCGAACGGCGACCGTTTCGTGCAGGTCCTGATCTCTCCCGCCGGCGCTGAGCCGTTGGGCAAGGAAAAATACTGGCCGCTCTTCGAGGCGTGCGTCGAATATGACCTGCCGATCGCTTGCCATGTCCCGCCGATGGGTCCGAAGGGCACCGCGGGGGGGGCCACCACCTATTACTGCGAGCTGCACATGAATCTCGCGGCCTATCCGATGACGATCATACCGAGCATGATCTTCGAGGGCGTGTTCGACCGCTTCCCGACCTTGAAGGTCGCGCTAATCGAGCTCGGCTGGTCCTTCGCGCCGACTTTGGCCTGGCGGCTCGACGCGGTTTACGACCGGCTGCGCGCGGAGGTGTCGCACCTTCAGCGCCGGCCATCGGATTATATGCGGGAGCATTTCTGGTACGCGACACAGCCTATCGAGGAGCCCGAGAGGCCGAAATATCTGGAGAGCGTCTATCGGATATTCGAGGAGAGCGGCTTCGCCAACCAGCTCATGTACTCGTCCGACTATCCGCATTGGGACTTCGATGCGCCGACCGAGTTGATGTCGCAAAATCACCCTATGGCTCGCCGCCGCCGCATCCTCGGCGAGAATGCGAGCAGCCTCTACAAGATTCCGCTCAAGCTCAATTCCGGCCTTGCCGTCAACCCGCACGCGCTCGCCGCCGAATAAGGCGCACAGGGCGTCGCGCCGAGAAACCGTGGACGGATCGAGGTCGCGGGGCGAATCGACGTCACGTCTTGACGGAGGGTCGTCACCCGCCGAATGAAAAAATCACCATAAGGAAGGGGCTTCTATCATGTTCGCGAAAAGATTGCTTATGGCGTCGGTATTGGCGCTGTCCGTGCTCGGTTCGACCGCCATTCACGCCCAGGACAAGCTCAAGATCGGGATCATCAACCCCTTCTCCGGCTCTCTGGCGCTGTACGGCGACCAACTCGCGCGCGGCTACGAAATCGCGGCGGAGGAGCAAAACGCCCATGGCGGCGTGCTTGGCAAGCAGATCGAACTCATTCGCGGCGATGCCGGCACGCCCCAGCAAGCCATCGCGGCAGTGCAGCGGTTGCAGGATGCCGGCGTCAGCGCCTTCATCGGCACCTATATCAGCGCCGTATCCAATGCCGCCAGCGACGCGGCGGCGCAGTATGACAAAATCTACTGGGACACGAACGCGCTCGCGCAGGACCTGACCGATCGCGGACTGCCGAACTTCATCCGCAGCGGACCCAGTGCCGGGCTGTTCGGCGAGGTGGCGACCAAGGCAGTGGTCGAACTCGTCGCGCCGGCACTCGCAAAATCGCCGAAGCAGATCCGGGTTTGGATCGAGCACGAGGACTCCATCTATGGCACCTCGATCGCCGATCGGGAGCGCCAGCTGCTCACCCAGGCCGGCGTTCAGGTGGTCGGCGTCGGATCGCACGCGGCGCGCGCCATCGACCTGACGGACTCCGTTCTGCGGGCGAAGGGCGCCACGCCGGATGTGTGGCTGAGCACCAGTTATCAGCCGGATGGAACCCTGCTGCTGCGCACCATGCGCGATCAGGGGTTCAAGCCGCCCGCGATCGTCATGATCGGTGCCGGCGATAGCCCCGACGCGCTGCAGGCGCTCGGCGCGGATGGTCTGAGTGGCCTGTTGATCGTGACCTATCCGGCGGCCGAGCAGAACCAGGCCTACGGACCCGGCGGGCACGAATTCCTGGAAACCTACCGCAAGAAATACGGCCGCGACCCGCTGGTGCCCCATCCGCTGACCGCCTATGTCGGCGCCAAGATGCTGTTCGAAACGATTGCGGCGGCTGGCGGCACCGGGCCGGCCGCGGTGCGCGCCGCGGCGGCGAAACTGAACCATCCGGTCGGCACCTACGCCAACGGCTTCGGGGCAAAGTTCGACGCGAACTTCCAGAACACGCTGGCGCTGCCGACCGTCGTGCAGTGGCAGTCAGGCAAGTTGCTGACCGTGTATCCGGTCCAGGCCAGCCTGCCCGGCACCAAAATCACCGATCTGCCGCGGAAATAGCTGGCGATGGACACTTTCCTCAACATCCTGGTGGCCGGGCTTCTCCTGGGGGGAATCTACAGCCTGGTGAGCATCGGTCTGAACCTGGTGTTCGGTGTCCTGCGCGTCGTCAATTTCGCCCACGGCGCCGTCGTGATGGTGGCGCTCTACGTGACCTACTTCTTCTATGCCGTGTTCGGCCTCGATCCTTATATCGCGGTCGTCCTGGTCGTTCCGATCATGTTCGTGTTCGGCATGGGCATCTACTGGTTCATCCTGCGGCCGCTGCAGGATGAACCGATGATGCAGACCTTCGCGACGTTCGGGCTGCTGATCGTGCTGCAGAACACCGTCCTGGCGATCACGCGGGGCGAGCCGCACAGCATGAACACTGAGCTTTCCCGCCTGGTGTTCTCGATCGGCCCGCTGAACGTCAGCGCGGTCCGGGCGCTCAGCCTGGTGGTCGCCACCATCATCGCCGGAGGCCTCGCGGCCGCGCTGCGCTACACGCTCACCGGCAAGGCGATCCGGGGGCTGATCCAGGATCGCCCGGTCGGCGTGCTGATGGGGATCAACGTCCGCCAGATGTACACGTTGTGCGTCGGCATGTCGGCGGCCCTGGCCGGGGTGGCGGCGGCGCTGCTGGCGCCCATCTACTCGCTCTCGCCGGGTTTGGGCGACGACTTCATCCTCCCGGCCTTCGCCGTCGTGGTGCTGGGGGGGCTGGGCAGCACGATGGGCGCCTATTTCGGCGGCCTGCTGGTCGGCATCATCGAGGCGCTGGCCGGCTTTTACATCGATCCGACGCTCAAGCAGGCGATCTGGTTCCTGGTCTTCATCGCCGTCCTGATCCTGCGGCCGTCCGGGCTGATGGGACGGCTGGGCGCCGAAGAGGTCGGGCTTCGTGGGAACGCCTAGAATGGACACCGCGATTCCCCGCGCTGGCGAGGCGGATGCCCCGGCGCGGCAAACGCCCACGATACAGCGCACCGGTGGTCCGGCGTCCCGCCCGGTTTGGCCGCATCTGCTCGGCCTGCTGGTGCTGTTGCTGCCGATCTACCTGCTGCGGGGGAACCCGTTCTGGATTGGCATTCTCGCCTTCACCTATCTGTTTGCCGGCCTGGCCGCATCCTGGAACATCATCGCCGGATTTGGGGGGCAGTTCTCGCTGGCGCATGGCGTGTTCTTCGGCGTCGGCGCCTACACCGTCGCGCTGCTGTATCTGCGCGCCGGCATTTCGCCCTGGCTGGGGCTGCTTCCCGCAATGCTGCTGGGCGCGGTCATCTCGGCCCTGATCTCTTGGCCGACCTTCCGGTTGCGCGGTCCGTTCTTCGCCATCGCCACCATGGCCCTGAACGAGGTCGCGGCGGTGTTCGCGAATTATTTCGATCACCTGACGGGTGGCCCACGCGGCCTGCTGATCCCGTTCCGCGCTGGCCTGGCGAACATGATCTTCGTCGAGCGTTGGAAATATGCCCTGCTGACCGGCATGTTCATGGTGCTGGTCGTGATCGTGTCGCTCGTGCTGCTGCGCTCCCGGCTTGGCTATTATCTGCTGGCGGTGCGCGAGGATGAGGATGCGGCCCGGGCCGCCGGCATCCCCGCGTTGCGCGTGAAGATTCTCGGCATGATGATCTCCGCCGCGCTGACCGCGATGGGTGGCGGATTATTCGCCATGTTCGTCCGCGTCATCGATCCGCCGACCTTGTTCTCCCTGCAGGATGTGGGCGTGAAGTTCGCATTGCTGACCCTGATCGGTGGGATGGGGACGATCTGGGGCCCCGTCCTGGGCGCCATGTTGATCGTGCCGCTGGAAAATTTCCTGCGCACCTGGCTGAGCGACGTGCTGCCGGGCGGGCATTACATCGTGCTCGGCCTGTTCATGATCCTGGCGGCCCGGTTTATGAAGCGGGGAGTCGTCGGGGCATATCTGACACTGATCCGCAGGCGCCGGGCGTGACCGGGGCCATGCTGGAAATCGCCGGGATCACGAAGAAATTCGCTGGGCTCACCGCGGTCAACCAGGTGTCGTTCGCCGTCGACGCCGGGGAGATCGTCAGCATCATCGGGCCGAACGGGGCCGGGAAAAGCACGCTGTTCAACCTGCTGACGGGGAATCTACAGCCGACGATCGGCAGTGTGCGTTACTGCGGCAAACCGATCACCGGCTACTCGCCGGAGCGGCGGGCCCGGCTGGGCATGGGCCGCACTTTCCAGATCGCGAAGCCGCTGCTGGCATTGTCGGCGCTGGAAAACGTGCTGGTGGGTGCGTTCCTGCATCAGCGGAGGCTGGCGGACGCAGAGGCGGCGGCGTTCGACATTCTGGACGATGTGGGCCTTGCCGATCGAGCCGCCATCCCGGCTTCGGAACTGACACTGAGCGAGCGGCGGCGGCTCGAGATCGCCCGGGCGATCGCCACCCGCCCCAATCTGATCCTGCTGGACGAGGTGATGGCCGGACTGAACCCGACCGAGGTGCATCTGGCGGTCGAACTGGTTCGCCGGGTCAATCAGCGGGGGATCACGGTCCTGCTGATCGAACACAATCTCAAGGTCGTGCGCAGCTTTTCCCGGCGCGTCATCGTGCTCGATCGCGGCAAGCTGATCGCCGATGGCCAGGCGGAGAGTGTTCTGGCCGACACCGCTGTTATCGAGGCCTATCTCGGGGCGAGGCGTTCATGAGCGGCCATCTGAAGCTGGCGGGTGTGGCGGCGGGCTACGGTCAGGTTCGCGTGCTCCGTGACATCGACCTGGAGGTCCCCGCCGGGGGGCTGGTCGCCGTCATCGGGGCGAATGGCGCGGGCAAGACGACGCTGCTACGGGCCATCGCCGGGCTGATCCCCTGTGCCGCGGGGACGATCGCCTTTGACGGCACCGTGCTTGCCAGACTTTCGGACTATCAGATCGTCGGCCGCGGCCTGGCGATGGTGCCGGAGGGCGGGCGGCTCTTCCCGTTCATGACCGTGCTGGAGAATTTGGAGCTCGGTGCCTACCACAGCGGGACGAAGCCGCACCGCAAGCGCGAACTGGCCGACATGCTGGAGCTGTTTCCGATCCTGGCGGACCGGCGGCGGCAGATGGCGGGAAGCCTGAGTGGGGGCGAGCGCCAGATGTGCGCCATCGCGCGCGCCCTGATGAGCCGCCCCACGCTGCTGATGCTGGACGAGCCGTCGCTGGGCCTGGCTCCGATGATGGTCGAAAAAGTCTTCACCCTGATCGCCGGCCTGCCCCGGCTGCGCGGCATGAGCGTGCTGCTGGTCGAGCAGAATGTTCAGGATGCGCTGGAAATGGCGGACACGGCCTATGTGCTCGAGCGCGGCATGTTCGTGAAATGCGGAGCTGGCAAGGATCTGCTCGACGATCCCGAAGTCCAGGGCGCGTATCTGGGGCTTTAGGCAGCCGCCGGCTCGATCCACCTCACCCATTGGGAGTCCAATATGACTGCACCGTTCGAGGGAATCTCGGTACTCGACGCGACGCATGTGCTGGCCGGTCCGTATTGCAGCTACATGCTGGCCCTCCTCGGCGCGAGCGTGATCAAGATCGAAGGGCCGGACATGCCCGACCCGGTACGCGGACGCGGCCCGGTACAGGCGCTGAACGACGCCGGGCTCGGCCTGAACTACGTGATCCAGAACGGCAACAAGCGCGCCATGACGCTCGACCTGAAATCCGACGAGGGGAAGGCGATCTTCCGGACCCTGGCCGCCAAGGCCGACGTGGTGATCGAGAATTTCCGCACCGGCGCGTTCGACGCGCTCGGCCTTGGATACGATGATATCCGGGCGCTGAACGCGAAGGTGATCTACTGCTCGATCACCGCATTCGGGCATGAGGGGGAGTGGGCCGGGCGCACCGCCTATGACCCGGTCATCCAGGCGATGTCGGGTATCACGGAGCGGACGGGGGCGGCGTTCGACATGCCGGTGATGCCGGGCGCGCCGTTCGTGGACTACGCCACCGGCCTGAACGCGGCCTTCGCGGTCGCCAGCGCCCTGTTCCGGCGGGAGCGCACCGGGCAGGGCGAGCGGATCGACTGCACCATGCTGGAAACCGCGCTGATCATGACCGGCCCGGCGATGGCCGCCGATGCCTACCAAGGCGAGAAACATGCCACGCCGCGGGAGGCCGGCACGGATTGCTACGTCACGAAGGACGGCTATTTCCAGCTCGGCGCCTATAATTTCCGGCAGAATGCGAGGCTGTGGCAGGCCCTCGATGTGGCGGAGTTCGCGGCACTCAACTCATGGCCCGAGATGTGGGACAACGCGCCGGCGATGCGCGCGAAGCTGACCGAGGTGATGACGACGCGAACGGCTGCGGAATGGGAGGCGTTCTGCGCGTCCATCGGCGTTCCGGGCGCGCGCGTGCAGAAATTGCAGGAGGTGATCGCGGCGGACCATCTTAAGACGCGCGGCTTCCTGCACGAATATTCGCCGATCCCCGGCATCGAAGGCGTGTCGATCCCGTTGGCGGCGTTTCGGTGCAATGAGGACGGGCCGAAGCTGACCTCCGAGCCGCCGAAATTCGGCGAGCATACGGACGAGATCCTGGCGTCGATCGGATATTCGACGGGCGATATCGCACGGCTGCGCGCGGCCTCGGTGGTCTGAACGCGAGGGAGGCCGCATTGCCTATCTACGAACTTGTCACGCTGACGCTGCTTCAGGGCAACATGCGGAACAAGACCCGCCTGGCCGAAGCTCTGGCCTCGATCGTGCTCTTCACCGGGGATGGCGCGGCCGGCGGCAAGCTGCTCGGAAGCTGGACCGCCGAGTTCGGCCCGCAGAACCGGATCGTGCTGATGCGGTCATTCGCGTCCGCGGACGAGCTTTACACCGAACGCAACCGTGTTCTCCGCTGCTCCGACCCGTTCATTCCGTCGGCCATGCTGGCGGGGCTCAGCTTCGAGAGCTTCGTGCAGTTTCCCAGCCTGCCACCGATCTCTCCGGGCCGGTACGGTCCGTACTACGAGTTCCGTACTTATGTGATGAGGATCGGTGGGCTGGCGCCGACGATCGACGCCTGGGCGGAGGCGATCCCGGGACGAACGCGGCTGTCGCCGCTGGTGAGTGCGATGCACGCGCTGGACGGGGAGCCCCGGTTCATCCATGTCTGGGGCTACCGCAATCTGGCCGCCCGGGAGAGGATACGGGCCGAGGCGTTCGCCACGGGCGTCTGGCCGGCGCGCGGCGCGCCGGAGTGGTTGTCGGAAAACCTCAAGACCGAGCTTTACGTCCCCACCGCGATTTCCCGGCTGACGTGAGACATCCAGATTATGTCCTGCGAACGATAAACGATTGGTCTTTATGGCCAGCGCATGGCACTTGGGGATGCAAAGCTGAGACAATAGCCTGGCATCCATTCCGCGTCCGCGAACGGCGCGATGTCCAGGGTGGAACACGGGGAAGACCAGAGGCCGGGTGATGGAACAGAATTTGCCTCGAGTGCCCAGGGGAATGAGCCGCTACGTCGTCGCGAAGGCCGCGGATATCCCCGAAGGCGGCCGCATCCTGGTCGAGATCGGCGGCCGGGAAGTCGGCATCTTCCGGCTGAACGGCAAGTTCCATGCGCTGCTCAATCGGTGTCCGCATCTCGGCGGGCCACTGTGCAAGGGCGGGGTCGTCAGCGAGATCTATGCCCCGGTGCCCGGCGACGTGCGCAACAATCCGTCCCGGCTGTTCGTCACCTGTCCCTGGCACAACTGGGAATTCGACGTGACCACGGGGCAGTCGTACTGGAGCGCCGGAGGTCCGAGGGCGCGCATCTTCCCCGTCGGGGTCGAGCAGGGCCAGGCAGTCCGCGCCGCCCTGGAATCCGGCGGCGCGGAGCGGGTTCCCGGTCCCTACCAAGCCGAAACCGTGCCGGTATCCGTCGAGGACGATTATCTGGTGGTCGCGATGCGCCCCGTCCGGCCAACCAAGCCGGCGACATCGGACCCGGCGACATCGGACAAAGTGAGCTGAACGCACTGCCGAAGGGGCGTTGACCCGGCGGGCAAAAGAAACTGAGGGATGCGGAATGGAAAAAATCGAAACGGCACGCGGCCCGGTCGGCGTGGAGAAGATCGGTGCCACGCTGATGCACGAACATATTTTCGTGCGCAACCCGGAACTCGAGCAGAACTACAAGAACGCTTATTGGGACGATGAGACCTGTATCGCGCTCGCCTGCGATCAGTTCAAGCAGTTGAAGGCGCGAGGTATCGATTCGATCGTCGATCTGACGGTCCTGGGTCTCGGGCTTGACATAAGGCTAATCCAGAAGGTCTCCGACCGCCTGGATATCGATTTCAACATCGTCATGGCGACCGGGTATTACACCTACAAGGACGTCGCGCCCTATTTCCGCATGCATGGTCCGGGGCGGCGCGTGGACGTGAGCGAACCGCTGGAAGAGATGTTCCGGTCGGACATCCTGAGCGGGATCGGCGGCACCACCATCAAGGCGGCGCTGATCAAGATCGCCACCGACGAGTACGGCTTCACTGCGGATCTGGAGCGGGTCTTCGCGGCGGCGGCCCGGGTGCATTGCGAGACCGGCACCCCGATCACCACCCATACCAACGCCAAGAAGAAAGGCGGGCTGGATCAGCAGAAATTCCTGAAGAGCCACGGTGTCGATCTGTCCAACGTTATCATCGGCCATTGCGGCGACAGCAACGATATCGACTACCTCCAGGCGGTGATGGATCAGGGCTCGATCATCGGGATGGACCGGTTCGGCAACGACAGCTATAACTCCCCGGAAAATCGCCTGGACACGGTCGTCACCATGTGCGGCCTGGGTTATGCCGACCGCATGATTCTGTCGCACGATGCGGCGGTGTTCAGCGTGAACACGGAACCGCACTTCCGGGCCAAGATCTTCCCGAACTGGCACTACAACTACGTGCCGGATACCGTCATCCCCGAACTTGAGAAGCGCGGCGTCAGCAAGGCGCAGGTGCGGCAGATGATGGTCGAAAACCCGAAGCGCATTCTCGGTCCGCGCCGATAGAGCGGATAATTCCATGATCGTTTCAGGCTTCGATCTGCGGCTCCGGCCGGTCCATCGTTACGTGACGGTGGAGGATTACCGCCGCGCCGCCCGCGCCCGGCTGCCAAACTTCGTCTGGGCTTATCTTGACGGTGGGGCGGAGGACTTGGTCACCTTGCGCGAGAACCGGACCGGGTTCTCCGCCTGGTCGCTGCGGTCGCGCGTGCTGACGGGGAAGGGCAAGCCGGATTTGTCGACCACAGTGGTTGGCAAGGACATCAAGTTTCCGGTGATGCTGGCGCCGACCGGCTATACCGGCCTCGCCCATTGGGAAGGCGAGCTCAGTGCCGCGCGCGCGGCGGAGGCGGCCGGGACACGCGTGGTGCTCAGCACCGTCTCATCCTGGTCGATCGAGGAAATCGCCGAGGCGACGACGGACGATCAGTGCTTTCAGCTCTATCCGCGCGAAGGCGACCTCACGACAAGACTGATGAACCGGGCGTGGCAGGCGGGCTACCGCACTTTGTTCGTGACGGTCGACGTTCCAGCCGTCGGCCTGCGCGAGGGCGAAAGGCGAATGGGTATGTCGATGCCCCCGTCATTGACACCCTCCCGCATGTTGAACATCGCCTGCCATCCGCTCTGGGCGTCCCGCGTCTTGCGGCACAAGCGGATTTCCGGCCGCAACCTCGTCGACACCGGCAGGTTGCGAGACGCGGTGGAGTCGCTCGCGATCCAGACCCGTCACGTTGTCCAGTCGGCACTTTCCTGGGATGATTTCGCGTGGATGCGAGACCAGTGGAAGGGGCGCATCTATATCAAGGGCATCCTCGATCCGGCGGACGCGGACAAAGCGGTGTCGCTCGGCGCCGACGGCGTGGTCGTGTCCAACCACGGTGGCCGGCAGCTCGAATACGCGGTGTCCTCGATAGCGGCGCTGCCGGACGTCGTCGCGGCCGTGGGCAGCCGGGCGGAGGTGATCCTGGACAGCGGCATTCGGCGTGGCACGGACGTGATCAAGGCGCTGGCGCTCGGGGCCAAGGCCGTCCTGATCGGACGGCCTTATATCTACGGGCTGGCCGTCGAGGGGCAACTCGGTGTCGAGCGCGTGCTCGAGATATTTCGCTCGGAGATCGAGCGCACTCTGCTGCTGATGGGTGTGGGGTCGGTGCGCGAGCTCGACCGGTCGTGGCTGATTCCCCGCGCGGGACGGGACGAAGATTCCGATAATCCCTCCACGCTGTTCGACCAAGCGGTGCGGCCGCATTATCGGAGCGGGTAAACGCGATCGCACGGCGCCTCCGACGAGCGCCCCGCGACCCGGTCGCGGGCGGTGAACGGTAATCCTGCCAAGCCCACCGAACCAGTCTGGACGAACGACCATGGCAAACACCTGCACATTAGGGCTGCGGATCTACACCAAGATCGAGCGACCAACGCCAGAGGACATGTCCGCGCTGGCCAATACCGGAGTAGGCGATATCTCCGACGTCCTCCGGGGCTCCGGTGTCGTCGGTGGCGGGCTTTCGCCGGTCTACGCCCCGATGGGCAGGATCTTCGGCCCAGCCATCACCGTGGATGTCAGCCCCGGCGACGGTCTGCTCCTGCGTGCGGCGATCGATGTCGCGCAACCCGGCGATGTCATCGTGGTCAATGCGCATGGCGTGACGACGCGGGCGGTGCTGGGCGGCGTCATCGGTATGCACATGGTCCATCGCGGGGTGGTTGGCCTGATCGTCGACGGCGCCGTGCGTGACATCGAGGAGTTCCGGGCGCTCGGATTGCCGGTCATGGCGCGGGCGGTCACGCCGCGATCCGGAACCTCGTCTTCCGGTTGGGGCGAGGTGAACGTGCCGATCGCGTGTGGCGGGGCGGTGGTCAGCCCAGGCGATCTCGTCGTCGGGGATAGCGAGGGCATCGTCATCGTTCCCCGCCGCTGGGTCCGCTCGGTGGCGCGCTCGATCGGTGACGCCGGGCACCCGCCCTACGCGCCGGAACGAATCCGCGAGATGCTGGCGGCGCTCGATCCGAAGGCGGAGGTGCTGGGGATGGATCGGGTGCGACGGGCCGTGCGGGAGCGCAATGGCGTCGTCGTCGATGATACGTTCGAGCGCCATGAGGCATCATTCTAAACCCGGCTTGGAGAGCAATCGAGAATGGTTGGGGACACGCACATGGCTCCTGAGCCGATCATGGACATCGCCCATCTCGGGCATCTGGAACTGCTCACGCCCAAACCGGAGGAAAGCCTGCGGTTCTTCGTTGATGTGCTGGGCATGACCGAGAGCGGCCGCCAGGGCGACAGCGTATATCTGCGTGGGTGGGACGATTACGAGCGTTATTCGCTGAAGCTCACCGCGTCACGCACCTCCGGGATGCAGCACATGGCGTTCCGCACGCGCAGCCAGCAGGCGCTGGAGCGGCGTGTGGCGGCATTGAAGGGGAGCGGCTTCGAGATCGGCTGGAACGAGGGCGATCTTGGCCATGGGCCGGCCTATGTCTGCCGCGATCCGGATGGGCATCAGGTCGAGCTGTACTACGAGACCGAATGGTATCGGGCGGAGGGCGCGCTGAAGCCCGCGTTGAAGAACCAGGCGCAGCGCTTCCCCGCCCGCGGGGTGAACGTGCGGCGGCTGGATCATCTGAACTGTCTTGCCGTGGACATTCGCGCGAACCGGATTTTCTTCGAGGATTATCTCGGTTTCCGCCTCACCGAGCAGATCGTGCTGGACGACGGCACGGAAGCGGCGATGTGGATGACCTGCACCAACAAGAGCTACGATTTCGCCTATTCGCGGGATCATAGCGGCACGAAGGGACGGTTCCATCATCTGACCTTCGCGCTCGACAGCCGCGAGGAGATTCTGCGTGCGGCGGATATCTTCCTCGAAGCCGGCGTGCATATCGAAACCGGGCCGCACAAGCACGCCATCCAGCAGACGTTCTTTCTGTATGTGTACGAGCCCGGCGGCAACCGGGTGGAGGTCGCCAATGCCGGGGCGCGGCTGATCCTGGCGCCGGACTGGAAGCCGATCCGCTGGAGCGAGGAGGAGCGCAGGAAGGGCCAGGCCTGGGGGCTCAAGACCATCGCGAGCTTTCACACGCACGGCACGCCACCCGTCGATGCGGCGCATTAGCTGGGAAGCGCCAGGCTCGCTTCGTCGGCCAGCCGCCACGCCCGGCATGAGGCGCTGGCAACCCACGGCGCGCTTGACCGCCTCGTCGAAAGTAATTCAGTGTACAGTTCATCAAGTCGGTCGACGGCGCTTATCGAGCCGGCCGCGATCGGAGAAGCCGTCGCTCCGCACCCTCGGTCGGCGTTGCCAGACCAAGATCCTGCGATGCGCGCGGCAAGACACCAGAAACGGGGGAAATTCCAAATGATGGATATGTCTGGGCAATGGCGGGCGTTGGCCGTCGCCGCGATGCTGGCCGTCTCGGCAGGCGCCGCGTCGGCCAAGGACGTGACGATCACCGTCTGGGCGGGGGGCACCGGGCCGACCGACGCGTATCGTCTCGATGCGATCGAGATCGCCGCCGGTCTGCTGACGCGGGAGGCGGCGCTTCAGGGCGAGGCCCTCACCATCAAGGTCGAGAAACGGGCCTATCCCGGCTGGGACGACTTCAAGCAGGCGCTGACGCTTTCCGCCGAGGCGGGCACCGCGCCCGACATCGTGGCCAGCGGTCACGAGGACATCGCGCCCTGGGCGCAATCCGGCCTCATCGTGCCGATCGAGAGCTACATCGATCTCGATTCCTGGCCGATCAACGACATCTACCCGAACCTGATGCAGATCGCATCCTATGGCGGCGTGCTCTACGGCCTGCCGCAGGACGCCGAGTCGCGGCCGTTCTTTTTCTGGCGCCCGCATCTGAAGGCGATCGGCTATTCCGATGCCGAGATCGACGCGCTGCCGGCCAAGGTCAAGGCAGGCGCCTACACCCTCGCCAACGTGCTCGATGACGCCAGGAAAATGCAGGATAAGGGGGTCGTGAAGCCCGGCTACGGCTTCTATCCGCGTCCCCTCAACGGCCCGGATTATTGGCAGTTCTATCGTAGCTTCGGCGGCGAGATGGACGATCCGAAATTGGGCAAGCTGGTGTTCGACAAGGCGGCGATGGGCAGGTTCTACAAATTCTTCGTCGATGCGGTCGCGGCCGGGGTCACGCGCAAGAACCACATCGGCACGCCGTTCGACCAGTGGTATACGGAGGTCGCGACCGGGAAGGCTGGGATATGGCAGGGCGGCACATGGCACTATGCCCGCTACACCGGCCAGGAAGGGCTGAAGGACTTCTTCGGCACCGTTCAATTCTCTCTCGTCCCGGCCGGGGACAAGGCGGGCAAACCGAACACCCTGACGCACCCGATCGTCTATCTGCTCACCAAGCACAACGACAAGGCCAAGATGGAGATTGCCGCCAAGCTGATCGAGATCGCATCGGAGCCCCGCATCAACGCTCTGCACGCGATCAGGTCGGCGCACTTGGCCATTGCCAAGCAGGAATCGAACATCCCGCTCTACAGCAACGATCGCTGGACGCGGGAAGCGACCGCGCGGCTGCTTCCATTTGCCAACGCGATGCCCAACAATCCGAATTTCGGTGTCTACTGGAACGTCATGTGGAAGGGCCTCGAGAGCGCCTGGACCGGCCAGAAGACGGTCGAAGAGGCGATCGCTGACGACGAGACGGAGTTGCGAAGCAGCCTCGGCGACAAGATTGTGATCCGCTAGTGGTCCAAACCTGACGCTCACTATCCGAGCGTCAGGGAATTTGGCCCATAAAATCAGGTTTTCGAGCCGGGTCGGCGGGACGCTCGTTCCGCCGACCCGGTTCGTTCGATCGGAGGGACGAGCATGAACAGTTCTAAAAAGCTGGGCCTTCTCCTGATCACGCCCGCCGCGATCGTCGTGGTGATGCTCTTTCTGGTTCCCGTCGTGCTGACCGCGGTATTCGCGTTCACAAACATGAGCACGTCGACCGGCATTTCGGGCGGCGCGTACCAAATTTCGCCCAATGCGCTGCAGGAACTGCGCGACCACTACGACATGCCAAGCGTGGCGGAACGCCTGTCCCAGTCGGGGTTCGCCGTCGATGAGCCAGGCCTCGCGGCACTCGGGAAAGCCGGCATCGATGCCGACATCGTCACCGAGCTCCGCGGACATATAGGTGAAACCTTCGCTGCGCGCCGCGATGCCGAACGCGCCATCCGGAACCTGAACCACCGCCCATCGCTGCGGGAAGTCAAACAGATATCCGACCAGTTCAATCGTTCGATCATGAATGCGCGGTACGACAGCAAAGCCGCCTTGCTCGCCGCCGTGGCCTCGGTCATGCCAAATCTGAGTGGCGCGGAACACCAAGCCATCATCGCGGCAAGCTACACCGGGTGGACGTGGACGACCGGAAATTTCCGGAGGATGGCTTCCATCCCAGGCACCCAGCGAAGTCTGGTCAACACGATGGTCTACGTCGCCTTCACGCTGACACTGTTCAACATCGGTTTCGCAATGGTGCTGGCGATCACCACCTTCTACATGCCAAGCCGCGCGGCTGGATTTTTCCGTGGGGTGTGGCTGTTGCCGCGCATCTCGCCGCCCGTGATCTATGTGTTGCTGTGGAAGTGGCTGGCCTGGGACACCGGCTTTCTTAGCGTGTTTCTCGGCCGGTTTGGAATCCACTCGCGCAACTGGATGTTGGATTCGGGGACCAACGCCTGGGTTTTCGTCGTCCTCATCAACGGCTTCGTCGGCGCGTCGATGGGCATGCTCATCTTTTCATCCGCGCTCCAGGCGATCCCCCGGCCCCTCCTCTATGCCAGCGAAGTGGATGGAGCGAGCCGCTGGCAGCAGATATGGCACATCATCATGCCGCAGCTGCGCTGGCCGATCCTGTTCGTCACCTGCTACCAGACGCTTTCGCTGCTGACGTCGTTCGACCTCATCCTGCTTTCGACCAATGGCGGACCGGGCGGTTCGACGGAGGTGTGGGCGCTGGCGACCTACCATACGGCGCTCAACAACTATGCCGGCAATCTGGAATACGGCTACGGCGCCGCGATGGCGCTCGTCCTCGTTGTCGTCGGTGTGTTCCTGTCGTTGGCTTATCTGCGGCTGTTCAACTACCGCGACCTCGTCGCCAAACCCTTGATCGAGCACTAGGCGGGCCATGACGTCGAATTTTCGCGCATGGCCGGTGGTTCTGGCGCTGTCGATCGTCAGCGCGCCCTTGGTGCTGATGTACGTTTATCTTCTCGTGGACACCGTCACCAGCACCGCGCCGGGCTCGCTGATCCCCTACGAGTTCACGCTCCGGCACTGGACCTTCCTATGGACCCCGGTTCCTGGACGGCCGGACATCTGGCGTGTCGCGCTCAACACGCTGGTGTTCGCCACCGCATCGAGCGCCATCGTGCTCAGCCTGTCATCGACCGCCGGCTACGTGCTGTCGCGGCTGAACGTGCCGTTCCGGCGCTTCTTCCTGGCGGGCGTGATGGTGCTGCATGCCTTTCCGTCAGTCACGCTTATCGTCGCGATCTTTCTCGTCTTGCAGATGGTCGGACTGTACAACTCTCTGGCGGGGGTGATCCTGGTCAAGGCGGCGCTCGACATGCCGCTCGGCATCTGGATCATGAAGGGGTTCTACGACACAGTGCCCTGGGAGATCGAGATGGCGGGAATCCAGGACGGCGCCAGCCGGTTCACCGTCTGGCGACGCCTGGTATTGCCGCAGGTTCGTCCGGCGCTGCTGGCGCTTGGCCTGTTCGCGTTCCTGTCGGGATGGAGCGAGTTCATCCTGCCGCAGGTTCTGGCGCCGGATAACAGGGTGCAGGTGCTTTCGGTCTATCTTGCCGGCCTGATCGCCGACGACAACAATTTCGACATGGCGCTCTTCAAGTCGGTCGGCGTGTTTTACGTGGTTCCCGTCATTCTGCTGTTCCTGTTCTTTCAGAAGCACCTCATGAACATCTATGGCGGAGGCACCAAGGGCTGATGCGCATCCTGCTCGACGGTTTCACCAAGAGCTTCGGCCCGATGACGGTCATCGACAAGATGACCCTCGAGATCAGGGACGGGGAGATGTTGGCCCTGTTGGGGCCGTCCGGCTGCGGCAAGTCGACGACGCTGTTCGCCATCTGCGGCATCCATAAGATAAGTGCCGGCCGAATCCTGTTCGGCGACCGGGATGTGACCAACGTCGCGTCGCAGCAACGCAATGTCGGCGTCGTGTTCCAGTCATACGCGCTCTACCCGCACATGACCGTCGCCGAGAACATCGCGTTTCCGCTCGAAGTGAAAAAGTTGAAGGCGGCGGAGATCAAGCGGCAGGTCGACCAGATGGCGGAACTGGTGCATATCGAGGAGTTGATGAAGCGCCGCCCGGCTGAACTTTCCGGCGGCCAACAACAACGCGTGGCATTGGCGCGCGCACTGGTGCGCAAGCCCGACGTGTTGCTTTTGGACGAGCCGCTCGCCAATCTCGACTCGAAGCTGCGGCTCGAAATGCGCTCGGAGATTCGGCGCCTGCAACTGGCGACCGGCATCACGGCGATCCTGGTCACGCATGATCAGGTTGAGGCAATGAGCATGTGCGACCGTATCGCCATCATGAACGCGGGCGAGATTGTGCAGATCGCGACGCCGGGCGAGATGTACCGCAACCCACGAACCGAATTCGTGGCCGGCTTCCTCGGCAACCCGCCCATCGCCTTCCTGCACGGCGTCGCCACCTCGGGCGGGTTCGCGTCGGTTGGGGGCGAGGCGATCGCGCTGCCCGCCTCGGTGCCGCTGCCGCCACCGGGAAGTAAGCTGACACTCGGCATCCGTCCGGAACATTTCGGCCCGACCGGCAACATCCCGATCCGTGGCCGCATCTCCTTCATCGAGACGCAAGGCCGTGAAAACCTCTATGACGTCACCCTCCCGAGCGGCAGCATGCTGCGGTCGATCCAACCGCTGCGCGGAGACGTCGCGCTGAACGAGGAAATCGAATGGTCGATCGCAGGCGATCGGATCCTGGTGTTCGATGAACATGGAACCCGATTGTGACATCCTCGGACCCGAAGAGTTTTTCCGCAGGTTTCGGATGGCCCGTGGATGGCATGCGGTTCCCGCTGGCGATCGGCCATCGCGGGGCGAGCGGGCACGCGGTCGAGAACACGCTCGCGGGCTTCGCCATGGCATCCGATCTGGGCGCGGACATGTGGGAGCTGGACACCCAGTTGACGAAAGACGGTATCTGCGTCGTGAGCCACGACGATCATCTGCGGCGTGTGTTCGGGCTCGATCGCCGTATCTCCGCGCTGACCGCCGCGGAACTCGCAGCACTGGAGGGCGCAAGCGTGCCCACATTCGCCGCGGTCGCGGAACTCGCGCGACGGCGCGGCGCCGGGCTCTACGTCGAGATCAAGGCGGCAGGAACTGGCGCGCTCGCCTGGGAGGAATTGCAGCGCCACGATCAGCGCTTCGCGGCATTCGGCTCGTTCGACCCGCGCCAGGTGCGCGAACTGCGCGATGCCGGCTGCGCGTATCCGCTATCGGTCCTCGTTCCGCTCGGGGCCGACCCGCACGCGCTGGCGGCGGGCTGCGATGCCGACATCATCCACCTGTGCTGGGAACGCGCGAGTCCGCGCCCGCAGGATTTGGTCACAGCGGCGCTGATCGAGGCGGCGCAGCGTGCGGGACGCCAGATCGTGCTCTGGCACGAGGAACGCGCCGACGTGATCGCCGATATCATCGCACTCCCGGTCCTGGGCATCTGCTCGGATCTGCCGGAGATGCTGGCGCCGGAGATGCGGAGGCCGGCCGCGCGCGGAGCAGCGCCTGTATGAGCACGCGGGAGCGGTTGTCGCTTGCGCAAGACCTTGCCCGCCGCGTGGGGCGTGCCGCGTTTGAATTCAGGCGTGAAGCTGGCCGCGAAGCGCTCAAGGTTTCGGCCAAGGGGTTGCAGGATTTTGTGACCGTGGCTGACAAGCGCGCGGAAGCAACCATTCGCGCCGAACTTGCCGTGGCTTTTCCCCAGGATGACTTTCTGGGCGAGGAAACCGGGGGGCGCGTGACGATGGACCGCTGTTGGGTGGTCGATCCGATCGACGGCACGTCGAACTACATCCGCGGACTTCGGCACTGGGGCGTCTCCATCGCCTTCGTCGCCGAGGGTGAGATCCAGGTCGGCGCAATCTTCGACGCGGCGGCCGACCAAGTCTATTCCGCCGTGCGCGGCGGGGGCGCAATGCGGGATGGCATTCCGGTTCGGGTGTCGACGGTGAACGACCCGTCCGAGGCGCTCGCCATCGTCGGCTACTCGCGGCGGACAAGCTTCGAGGACTACCAGACGATGACCCGGCGGTTGCATGACATGGGCGTGGACTACCGGCTCATCGGCTCGGCGGCTATCGGCCTCGTGCGCGTCGCCGATGGCGTGGCCGACCTGTATTACGAGCGCCATCTCAATTCGTGGGATATGCTCGCGGGCGTGCTGATCGCCAGAGAGGCGGGCGCGATCGTGCATGTCCCGCCGCTCGACGAGTTGCTGGCTGTCGGCGGACAGGTCGTGGCGTGCGCGCCGGGGCTGGCTGAACAATTTGCTTTCCTGCAAAGCGCGCCCACGCGCGGCCCGGAAGGCCCGCGTCAGCCGCCCGTGCGCCGCAGATAAGCGGCCTCGGTCGCGATTGCCTCGTCCGTGGTGATCTGATCCACGCCGAGATCGAGCAGACCCGAGAACCGATCCCATTCGCGGTCACTGAAGCCTGCGTCAGGGTTCGCCATGTTGAACGTCCACGCATCGACCGACGCCCCTTTGTCGTGGCACAGCCCGACGAGGTCCAACCCGTCCTCGCTCGCCTGGAGCAGGAGTCGCCATGCGAGATAGATCGTGCCTGGCCGGGTGGGTCCATCGAGAAACGTCCGCAGCGCGGCCTCGACCGCACCGGCGCCGGTCTGCCGATAGAGTTCAACGAGCTGGTCGGTCGGGTCGATGCCCCGCTGAAGGCCGGGCAGGCATCGGCCGATCTCCTCGATCAGCTCTAGGCTTTTCCCGCTGACGATGATGGGCGCTGGAATTCGCCCGAACAACGCGGTCAGATGCTTCAGCCCGCGTTCGCCGATGGCGTCGAGGCCGTCCTTCATGTCGAATTGGATCAGTGCGTCCGGGGAGGCCGATTGGAGCGAGCAGGCGAGATCCTCGGTCAGGAGCAGCGGCCGCGCAGCCGACGCCCCGGCCCCATTCGCCGCCTCGTTGAAGCAAAGCTCACGCAATTCCTTCCCGGTGTGGTCAATGATGTCTCCAGACCCGGTTGTCTCCTTCTCGAGAGCCGCCTCGTGGAGCACCACGAAGCCCCCGTCCTGTCGAACCCGGAGATCGAGCTCCATCGAGGCGCCGAGGCCCAGGCCGTTCCGAAGCACCTGCTCGCCGAACAGCGGATCGGCCATGCTCCGCCGCAATCGGTGCCATTTCAGACGGACATAATGACCGTGGTTCGTGATCCCGAGGCCGCGATGCACCTGTTCCGCTGATCGGCCATGCGTTCCGACGTCCAGAACCGGGGCGTCGGCGCTACTCCTGCCAGATATCGCCATCTCCGGTCTTTCATGGGTGTACGCCACTAGGCATTCGGCCTCGATTTGCCTCGGCTGACGACGGGTTCCCGGTCAGGCCGCCGCTTTGGCCTCGCGGCGGCGGGCGTGCAGCACGAACTCCGTGTAGCCGTTCGGCTGCGCGCGGCCCTTGAACACGAGGTCGCAGGCGGCCTGGAAAGCGATGCCGGCATAGGTAGGGGCCATCGGGCGATACAATGTGTCGCCCGCGTTCTGCCGGTCGACCACGAGCGCCATCCGCTTCAGCGTCGCCATCACCTGCGCCTCGGTGGTGATGCCGTGGCGCAGCCAGTTGGCGATGTGCTGGCTCGAGATGCGCAAGGTGGCGCGGTCCTCCATCAGCCCCACGTCATGGATGTCGGGCACCTTCGAGCAGCCGACGCCCTGGTCGATCCAGCGGACGACGTAGCCCAGGATGCCTTGCGTGTTGTTGTCGAGCTCCTGCTGGATGTCGTCGGGCGACCAGTTGGGGCGGTCGGCCAGCGGGATGGTGAGGATGTCGGCGACTTTCGCCGGCGTGCGCGTGGCTAGCTCCATCTGCCGCGCGGTCACATCGACCTCGTGGTAGTGCAGCGCGTGGAGCGTGGCGGCGGTGGGGGAGGGCACCCAGGCGGTGTTGGCGCCGGCGCGCGGGTGGCCGATCTTCTGCGCCAGCATCTCGGCCATACGGTCGGGGGCCGCCCACATGCCCTTGCCGATCTGGGCATGGCCGCGCAGGCCGCAGGCGAGGCCGACATCGACGTTGTTGTCTTCGTACGCCTTGATCCAGGCCATGCCGCGCATGTCGTTCTTGCGGATCATGGCGCCGGCTTCGATCGAAGTGTGGATTTCATCGCCGGTACGGTCGAGGAAGCCGGTGTTGATGAAGGCGACGCGCTCGCGGGCCGCGTGGATACAGGCGGCGAGGTTGATGGTGGTGCGGCGCTCCTCGTCCATGATGCCCATTTTCAGCGTGTTGCGCGGCAGGCCGAGCAGGTCTTCCACGGCGGCGAACAGGTCGTTGGCGAAGGCCACCTCGGCGGGGCCGTGCATCTTGGGCTTGACGATATAAACCGAGCCCGCGCGGCTGTTGCGGATCGGGCCGGTGGCGCGCAGATCGTGCATGGCGATCAGCGAGGTGACGACGGCGTCGAGGATGGTCTCGGGGATTTCAGCGCCCGAGGCATCGGTGACTGCGTCGGTGAACATGTGGTGGCCGACATTGCGGATCAGCATCAGGCTGCGGCCGGGGATGGTGAGGGTGCCGCCGTTGGGTGCGGTATACGCGCGGTCGGGGTTGAGGCGGCGCTGGAGCGTCTGGCCGTCCTTCTGGAAGGCGGCGCTGAGGGTGCCTTGCATGAGGCCGAGCCAGCAGCGGTAGACGTCCACCTTGTCGGCCGCATCGACGGCGGCGATGCTGTCCTCGCAATCCATGATGGTGCTGACGGCGGATTCGAGCAGCACGTCGGCGAGGCCGGCGGGGTCGTCACGCCCGATGAAGTGGCTGCGGTCGATCACCAGTTCCATGTGCAGGCCGTGGTTGCGCAGCAGGATGGCGGCGGGGCCGGCCGCGTCGCCGCGGTAGCCCGCGAATTTCTCCGGGCTCGCGAGGGCGGTGCGGCCGGTGGGGAGCTCGATCCAGAGCTTGCCGCCTTCGACCGCGTAGCCTTGCGCGTCGGCATGGCTGCCGGTGGCGAGGGGCGCCGCCTGGTCGAGGAGCGCGCGGGCGCGGGCGACGACGCGGGCGCCGCGGATCTTGTTGAAGCCTTTTCCACGTGCCGCACCGTCGTCGTCGGCGACGGCGTCGGTGCCGTAGAGGGCGTCGTACAGGCTGCCCCAACGGGCGTTGCCGGCGTTCAGCGCGTAGCGGGCGTTGCTGACCGGGACCACGAGTTGCGGGCCGGCGATGTGGGAGATCTCGGAGTCGACGTTGGCGGTGGTGACGGCGAAGGGGGGGGGGGCCGGCAGGAGGTAGCCGATCTCGGTGAGGAAGGCGGTGTAGGCGGCGGCGTCGATTGGCTGGCTTCGATGTTGCTGGTGCCAGGAATCGATGCGCGCCTGCATCGCGTCGCGGGTGGCGAGCAGGGCCTGGTTGCGGGGCGCGAAGCGGGCGACGATCTCGGCGAAGCCGGCCCAGAATGCCGCCGGGGCAAGGCCGAGGCCGGGGAGCGCCTCGGTCTCGATGAAGGATTTCAGCACCGGCGCTATGGTCAGATCGGTCATGGGTTCCCCTGCGGCTATTCTGGCCCGTGTTGTCGTGACCGGCGGCGGGTTTGTCGAGAGCCACCCTTGAAAGCGAGCCTTGCTCATGTAATGGTATCGATAACATCACTCGCGGGCGGAAGGTTGCCTCGTGTCAGGTTGTATCGCGTTCGACGATGCGGAACGGAACCAGCGCGCGGTGTGCGTGGCCTTCGGCACGACCGGCGAGGCGGGCGACCAGGTGTTCGGCGGCGAGCACGCCCATGGCGATGCCGTCTACATGGACCGTGGTGATGGCGGGGCTGGCGCCTCGGCTGAGTTCGAAATCGCCGAAGCCGCAAACCGCGAGTTGGTCGGGCACGGATATCCCCATGGCGCGGGCCTCGGTGAGGACGCCGAAGGCGATCAGGTCGGAGCTGGCGAAGAGCGCGGTGCGGCTGGTGAGCTTCCGCGCCATGGCGCGGAAGGCCTGGCGGGCTTCCACGATGGTGCCGGGGGCTTTCACCGTGGCCTGGGCGGCGAGGCCTCCTTGGGCGAAACCCCGGCCGCGCGCGGTGGCGCGGATGTCGGACGCGCCGAGGAAGGCGAATTGTGTGTGGCCCTGCGCCCTGAAATACGCGGCGACCTCGCGGCCGACTTCTTCGTGGTCGAAGCCGACCAGCATGTCGGTCGGCTGCTCGGCCGTGTCCCAGATTTCGACCACCGGCACGCGGGCGGTGGCGAGCAGGCGGCTTGCCTCGGGCGACCGGCGCGCGCCGGTGAGCAGCAATCCGTCCGGGCGGCGGGCCAGGACGGCACGGATCAGGGTGGCCTCGTCGGCTTCGCCGTAGCCCGAGAGGGCGAGCATCACGTGATAGCCGGCGCGGCCCATGGCGTCGGTGAAGCTCTGCACGGGTTCGGCGAACATCGGGCTCGCGATGGTCGGCACGATCGCCGCGATCATGCGGCTGCGGCGCGACGAAAGGCCGCCCGCGATCAGGTTGGGGACGTAGCCAAGCGCATCGATGGCGGCGCGGACGCGCTCCGCGGTCCCTGGCGACACGCGCTCGGGGGTGTTGAGCACGCGCGACACGGTCATCGGCGCCACGCCGGCGGCGGCCGCCACGTCAGTGATCTTGACGGCCGAGACCGGGGGAGTGGGCGCGCTCGCCACGTTGAGGTTGCTCCGTTGCTGGGGTGTAGGCGACGAGCGTAGCGTGCCGGGTGGAACTGCATAAGCCGACAAACAAAAAGGGGACAACGAAATGACCAGGAACGACATGACCAGGAACGACATGACCCGGCGCGGCGTGCTGGGCGGCGCGATGCTGGCGGCGACGGCCGGGATGGCGCGGGCGCAGATGCCGGCGGCGCCGGTGACGCTGAACATCGTCGATGTGGCGGGCAATCTGCAGCTGACCCAGGCGGCGTTCGAGAATTATCGCAAGGCCAAGCCGAACGCGGTAAGCCGCATCAGCTTCACCCAGGCGCCGGCACCGGAGATCCCCGGCAAAATCCGCGCTCAGCAGGATGCTGGCCGCGTCGATATCGACATGGTGCTGGCCGGCAACGACGCGCTGGCCGCCGGGATCGAGCAGAAATTATGGGCGCCACTGCTGACGGAGTATGCCGCCAAGCTGCCGAGGCTAGACGCCATCCTCAATCCGGCGGCGGCGAAGTTGCAGGGGGCCGCGAGCGGTCAGGCGGTGATCGTCGCGCAATGCCCGGGCGGGCCGATCCTGGAATACATGCCCGACAAGGTGAAGCAGGTTCCCGGCACGGCCGAGGAATTGCTCGCGTGGTGCAAGGCGAACCCGAAGCGGTTCATGTATGCGCGCCCGGCCAATTCTGGCCCCGGCCGCGCCTTCATGATGGGGCTGCCCTACATACTGGGTGACAGCAATCCGCGCGATCCGGAGAAGGGCTGGGACAAGACCTGGGCGTATCTGACCGAAATGAGTGCCACCATCGAATACTACCCGACCGGCACGGCGGCCGTGTTCAAGGAACTGGGCGAGGGCTCGCGCGACATGGTGGCCTCCCATGTCGGCTGGGACCTCAATCCGCGCATCCTTGGCATCGTGCCGAAGGAGGCGCGAATCGCGACGCTGAAGGGGTTCCACTGGATCGGCGACAGCCATTTCATATGCGTGCCGAAGGGTCTGTCGGCCGAGAAGATGGCGGTGATCTGCGATGTCATCAGCTTCATGATGCTCCCGGCGCAGCAGGCGCTGACGTATGACAAGGGTTATTTCTATCCGGGCCCCGCGGTGAAGGACGTGCCGCTGTCGATGGCGCCGCAGGCGAGCCAGGACGCCATCGCGGAGTTCGGCCGGGCGGAGTATGCCAAGCTGATCGCGGACACGCCGATGGAATTGCCGCTGGATGCGGACAAGCTGGTCTATGCGTTCAAGCGCTGGGACCAGCAGGTCGGGGCGAAGGTTGGTAAATAGCGGCATGGCGTCGCCGGTTTGCCTTGCCGTCATTGCGAGGAGCCGCAATGACGCACGCTGATTTCCGTGCCCTGCACCTGCGCGGCATGAGCCGGGATTTCGGATTGCTGAACGCGCTGAAGGGCGTGGATCTCACGGTCGAGCGGGGCGAGTTCATCGCCCTGCTCGGGCCGTCGGGCTGCGGCAAATCGACGGCACTCAACTGCCTCGCTGGATTGCTGCCGCTCACGGCCGGCAGCATCTGGCTGGACGACAAGCGGATCGACCGGCTGGGACCGGAGGATCGCGGGTTCGGGATGGTGTTCCAGAACTACGCGCTGTTCCCCCACATGAATGTGCGGCGGAACATCGGGTTCGGGTTGCGGATGCAGCGGCGCGTGAAGGCCGAGATCGACGCCAAGGTGGAGGAGGCGATCCGGCTGGTGCGGCTGGGCGCGCAGGCGGAGAAGCTGCCGGGGCAGATTTCCGGCGGCCAGCAGCAGCGCGTGGCAATCGCGCGCGCGATCGTGGTGGAGCCGCCGCTGGTGCTGATGGACGAGCCGCTTTCCAACCTCGACGCGAAATTGCGGCTGGAAATGCGGGCCGAAATCCGCCGCATCCACAACCTGCTCGGTTGCGCCACGATCTATGTGACGCACGACCAGGACGAGGCGCTGTCGCTGGCCGACCGGATCGTGGTGCTGCGCGACGGGCAGGTGCGCCAGATCGGCACGCCGGAAGTGCTGTATGCGCGGCCGGCGCATGCCGATGTGGCGGAGTTCATGGGCTACCGCAACGTCTTGCCGGCGCGCGCCATGCGCGATGGGGGCATAGTGCGGGTGTCCGTCGGGCAGGCGACTTTCGCGGGCACGCTGGTGGACGATGTGAACGACGGCCCGGCGCTGGCCGCGATCCGGCCCGAGGATCTGACGCCCCGCGACGGCGGGCCGTTGGCGGCGAACGTGCGTACCGCGGAATACCGGGGCCGGGACTTCTACGGCGTTGCCGTCACGGCGGATGGAACGGAGTTGTTCTTCCGGGCGGAACATCGCGTGGCCACCGGCGAGACGCTGCATCTCGGCGCCGACGCTTCGCGCGTTCTCGTGTACGCCGCATGAGCGACCGGGTGCCGCTTTCGGTGCGGCTGTCGCAGCGCGGGCTCGATGGCGTGACGCTGCTGGCGTTGCCGGCCTTGCTGTTCGTGATCGCGCTGTTCGTTTACCCGTTCCTGTACGGCCTCGTGCTGTCGTTCAAGCCCAAGGTTGGCGGCTTGTTCGCCAATTACGTGACGTTCTTCAGCGACCCGTTTCTGTATTCCACCATCGGCAAGACGCTGTGGCTCGCGGTGCCTGTCACGCTGTTGAACGTGGCGCTCTCGGTGCCTGTGGCGCTGCGCGTGCGGCTGATGCGGCGGCAGCGGTTGCTGACCACGATATTGGTCATCCCGATCACGCTCGGAACCGTGCTGGTGGCGGAAGGGATGCTGAACTATCTCGGCCCGCGCGGCTGGCTCAATCGCTTTCTGCTGGAGTTCGGCCTGTCGTCGAGCCCGGTCCGGCTGATCCACAACTATTGGGGCGTGTTCCTGTCGCTGGTCATCACCGGCTTTCCGTTCACCTTCCTTCTCACGCTCAGCTACGTGACCGGCATCGACCCTTCGCTGGAGCAGGCCGGAGCGATGCTCGGCGCGCGGGCGCGGCAACGCTTCAACGAAATTCTCCTGCCGCTGCTGGTGCCGGGGCTGATCGTGACGTTCTGCCTGTCGTTCGTGCAGGCATTTTCCGTGTTCCCGTCAGCTGTTTTGCTGGGGGCGCCGGCCGGGGACACGCGGGTCATCTCGGTGGCGGCGTACACGGCGGCGTTCGAGGATTACGACTACTCCATGGCGTCGGCGATCGCGATGATCATGGCGTTCGTGCAGGTGGCCATCGTGGTCGCGCTGCTGGGGGCGCAGAAGCTGGTGTACCGCGGCCCGGCCGGCGGGGGGAAAGGCTGATGCGCGGAAGAATGCCTGCTGGGGAGCGCCTGTGGGCGACCGCCATATGGGTGATCGTCGGCTTCTTCGTCTTGAACCTGCTGGCGCTGATCGCGACCGTGGTGGTGAGTTCGTTCGGCACGCGCTGGCTCGGCACATGGCTGCCGGCGGGCTTCACCACGCGCTGGTATGCCTCCGCCTGGGAGGAATTCCAGCTGCCCGATGTGCTGCTGACGACGTTGGAGGTGGTGGGGGCCGTCGTGGTGCTGTCCGGCGTGCTCGGGGTGCCGGCCGCCTACGCCATGGCGCGGCGGGACTTTCCGGGCAAGGCGCTGCTGATGCTGGTGTTTCTGCTGCCGCTGCTGGTGCCGCCGATCACCTTCGGCATCCCGCTCGCCACCGTGTTGTACCGCGCGGGGCTGGCGGGGGACATCGGCGGCGTGATCCTGGCCAACCTGGTGCCCACGGTGCCGTTCGTGATTCTCATCATGGTGCCGTTCATCCAGCAGATCGACCCGCGCGTGGAGTCGGCCGCGCGCGTGTTCGGCGCGGGCACG
Source organism: Rhodospirillales bacterium (assembly GCA_025352565.1). GTDB lineage: Bacteria > Pseudomonadota > Alphaproteobacteria > Acetobacterales > Acetobacteraceae > JANXTF01. The sequence continues at coordinate 31,158 of JANXTF010000125.1, forward strand.
TTCCGCATGTTCGTGCATGTGCTGCTGCCGTTGCTGGCGCCGGGCATCCTGGCGGCGCTGCTGCTGGTGCTGGTGCGGACGATCGCGATGTTCGAGCTGACGTTCCTGACGGCGGGGCCGACCAGCCAGACGCTGGTGGTGGCGCTGTACTACGCGGTGTTCGCGGCGGGGGTGCGTGCGGGACAGTCGATCGACGCGATGGCGGTGGTTTACATGGTGACGTCGCTGCTGTGGCTGCTGATCGCGCTGCGCTTCGTGAACCCGACGCAGATCGTGACGCGCGGCAAGCGGGCGGGTTGAGCGCCGATGGCATTCGGTCCTTCGCGCCATCGCCCTCAATGAGTGCTTGCAAGTGGCCCCGATCTCGGGTCTGGCAGAGGCATGCCGATCTTCCGCGCTCGCGCCGCCACCACGGCCTGCTTCGCCGCAAACGGCGTGGCGATCGGTGCCTGGGCCGCCAGCGTGCCGGTGATACAGAGTGCGTTCGCGCTGTCCGCGCCGGCCCTCGGGGGGTTGCTGCTGGAACTCGCGGCTGGCGCCATCGCGGCCATGCTGCTGGCCGGGGGCATCGCCGACCGCATGGGTTCCGCGCGGGTCATGCGCGCGGCGACCTGGGCGATCGCGGTGGTTCTGCCGCTGCCGGCGTTCGCGCCGCACGCCCCGGCGCTTGGATTGTGCATCGTGCTGCTCGGGCTATCGACGGGCACGTCCGACGTGGCGATGAACGCGCAGGCAAGCGAGGTGGAACGCCGTTATGGCCGGCCCATCATGTCCTCGTTCCACGCCGGATTCAGCATCGCGGGCTTGGGCGGCGCCGTGTTCGCGAGTGCGTTCGGGCTGGCTCTCTCGGCGCTCCCGGTGGCCGGGCTGGCGCTCGCCGCGAGCCTGCTGGGAGGCGTGCCGGACCCTGGGCGGCCGCCGGGAGAGCGGCCGCCGCGCCTCGCGCTACCGAGCCGCTCCATGTTCGGGCTCTGTTTGCTCGCGGGTGCCTGCATGGCCGCGGAGGGCGCGATGGCGGATTGGTCGGGTATCTACATGCGCGACTTCGCGAACGCCCCGGCACGCTTCGCCGGGCTCGGATTCGCCGCGTTCTCGCTGGCGATGACTCTGGGCCGCCTGGGCGGTGACGCGGTGGTGCGCCGCATCGGACGCCAGGTCACGATCCGCCTTGGCGGTCTGGTAGCGGCGGTGGGCCTCGGGTTGGCGCTGGCGGTGCCCGCCATCGGGCCCGCCGCGGCGGGCTTCCTGCTGGTCGGCCTCGGCCTCGCGAACGTGGTGCCCGCCGTCTATTCCGCCGGCGCCGCCACTGGGCTGGTGCCGCCCGCCACCGGCATCGCGATGGTCGCGACGGTCGGGTATGGCGGCTTCCTGCTCGGCCCGCCCGCGATCGGCGGCGTGGCGGGCCTGCTGGGATTGCGCGCGGCCCTGGTGCTGGTGGTGGGCGCGTGCCTGCTCGTGGCCGCGCTGTCGCGGCGGGTGGCCAATGGTCCAAACTTGGTGGATGGAATCTGACGGATGCTTTTGTCAGATTCCATCCATCAGGTGATGGCGCCCGCGCAATGCGCCTTGTAGGCGGGACGCGCCAGCAGCCGCTCGTACCAGGCCCGTAGATGCGGCAATTCGGGCCGGGCCATCGCCATGTTGAACCAGCGATGGGCGTGGACCCCGAATGGGATGTCGGCCAGCGTGAAGTCCGGCCCCGCGAGGTAATCCCGGCGCACCAGACGCTGGTCGATAATGGCCCAGACGTCGCCCAGTTCGGCCAGCGCCGCCGCGACGGCGGCGCTGTCGCGCTGCTCGGGGGTTTTTCGCACGAGGTTCTGGAACACGACCGAACCCGGGCGGTTATGGGCGGTCTGCTGGAATTCCATCCAGCTCTCGATCGACGCTCTCGGTTGCACGGCCGATGGGTAGAGCGCGGTGCCGGGCGCGTGGGCCGCGCAGATGTAGCGGCAGATCACGTTGCTTTCGAACAGGTGGAAGCCGTCCGGCTCCTCCAGCGAGGGCACCACGCCAAGCGGATTCATCGCGCGGTATTCGGGCGTCGCGGTGCCGCCGAAGGGGCCGCCGACATCGACGCGGTGATAGGGCAGGCGCAGTTCCTCCAGCGTCCAGATCACCTTCATCACGTTGCTGGAATTGGCGCGGCCCCATAGCTTCATCATTGTAGGTCGTCCCCTTGGTTGGGCGCCAGACTGGCGGCACCGGCATCCGCGCGCAATATAGTCCCCATGATCCGCTCGCCCCGCGCCGCCTGCTTGCTCGCCAGCCTCGCCGGTCTCGCGGCCTTGGCGGTCGCCTTCGGCTCGGAATGGTTCGTGGGGCTGGTGCCATGCGCGCTGTGCCTGGTGGAACGCTGGCCGTGGCGGTTGGCGATCGGCCTCGGCGTGTTGGGCGCGCTGCTGCCGCCTCGGCTCGCGCGGTTGGTGCTGGCGCTGATCGCGGCCGTGGTCTTCATCGGCGCCGTGGAGGCGGCGGTGCATGTGGGCGTCGAGGCGAAATGGTGGCCGAGCCCGCTGCCGGAATGCGCCGCCCCGCGCCTCGCCACCGGGAGCGCCGCGAGCCTGCTCGCGAGCATGCCGGACCGGCCTTCCAAACCATGCGACGACCCGACCTATCCGATCCCTGGACTGCCGGTGTCGATGGCCGCGATGAACCTCGTGTTCGCCCTGGCCATCGCCGGGATCATGGCCATGTCGGCGGTGTCACGCGACAGGAGACTGCCATGAGCGATGCCCGCCACCTCTCCCGCCACCTGCCGGGCGACCCGCCGCGGCGCGACCGGATCGCCCGCATGATCAGGGTGGATCACGCAGGGGAATATGGCGCCGGGCAGATCTATGCGGGCCAGTTGGCGGTGCTAGGGCGCGGCCCAAAGGGCGAGATCTTGCGGCATATGCAGGCGCAGGAGCAGGTGCATCTGGACACTTTCGCCCGCCTGATCGGCGAGCGGCGCGTGCGGCCCACCGCATTGCTGCCGCTCTGGCGCATCGCGGGCTTCGCGCTGGGCGCCATCACGGCGGCACTCGGCGAGCGTGCGGCCATGGCCTGCACGGTGGCGGTGGAGGAGACGATCGACGCGCATTACGCCGCGCAGTCGGCCGTGCTGGGCGATGACGAAAAGGCGCTGCGCGACACGATCGAGACGTTTCGCGCGGAGGAACTGGAGCATCGCGATATCGGGTTGGCCAACGAGGCGGAGCTGACGCCGGGCTATCGGGTGCTGGTGGGGGTCATCAAGGCCGGGTGCAGGATCGCGATCGCGGCGAGCGAGCGGGTTTAGCTGTCGGAATGCGTTCGCGGCCTTCGAATCAGCTCTCCAACTCGCTGTCCCAATACAGGTAATCCCGCCAGCTTTCGTGCAGGTAGTTCGGCGGGAAGGCGCGTCCGTTCTCCTGCAACGCCCATGTCGAGGGCTGATCCGGCTTGAGGCGGGGGTGCATATGGCACTCGGTGGGGAGGCGGCTGCCTTTGCGCAGGTTGCAGGCGCCGCAGGCGGCGACGACGTTCTCCCACGTGGTGCGCCCGCCCCGGCAGCGGGGGATGACATGGTCGAAGGTGAGGTCCGGGGCCGGCTTACGGTGGCCGCAATACTGGCACTCGAACGCGTCGCGCAGGAACACGTTGAAGCGGGTGAAGGCGGGCTTGCGGGCGGCGGGGATGTAGTCCTTCAGCGCGATCACGCTTGGCAGGCGCATCTTCATGCTGGGCGAATGCACCTCGGTGTCGTACTCGTTCAGCACCGAGACGCGGTCGAGGAACACCGCCTTCACCGCGTCCTGCCAGGCCCAGACCGAAAGCGGAAAATAGGACAGGGGGCGAAAATCGGCGTTGAGCACGAGAGCTGGAAAGTATTGACCGCCGTCAGGCAAAGGCCACTCCGTCGCTTACGAGCCGGAACTCTCGCATCCGGCCGGACGTGTCGCAAGCGGGCGGCATCTGGTTTCACCGGTTCGTCATGAAGCGTTGATGACAGTCACCCGCTTCGCCCCGAGCCCGACCGGCCACCTCCATCTCGGCCACGCCTTCGCGGCGCTCACCGCATGGCGGCGGGCGCGCGACGCGGGCGGGCGTTTCCTGCTGCGGATCGAGGATATCGACCGCGCGCGCTGCCGGCCCGAATACACGGCCGATCTGCTGGATGACCTCGCGTGGCTCGGCCTGGACTGGGACGGCGGGACGCGCCTGCAATCCGAACACATGGGCGACTATTCCGCGGTACTTGCCGATCTCCAGTCCCGCGCGCTGGTCTATCCCTGCTTCTGCACCCGGGCCGACATCGCCGCCGCGGGCAGCGCGCCGCAAGGGCCGGACGGTGCCTCGGTCTATCCCGGCATCTGCCGCGCGCTGCCGCCGTATGTCCGGACAGCCCGGATCGCGCGCGGTGCGCCGCATGCCTGGCGACTCGACATGGCGGCGGCGACGGCGCGCGCCGGGGCGCTGAGCTTCGTCGAGGAAGGGCAGGGCCGCCTCGCCTGCGCCCCCGAGCGGTTCGGCGATGTGGTGCTTGCCCGCAAGGACGCGCCCGCCAGCTACCATCTGTGTGTCACGCATGACGACGCGATGCAGGGCATCACCCTGGTCACGCGCGGGAACGACCTGTTGCCGGCGACCGGCATCCATCGCTTGTTGCAGGCGCTGATGGGCTGGCCGGCGCCGATCTACGCGCATCATCGTCTGCTGACGGACGCGTCTGGCCGGCGTTTGGCCAAGCGGGATTTCGCGCAGACCTTGCGCGCGATGCGGGCAACGGGCATGGCGCCGGTGCAGGTTCGGGCGGCGGCGATGGCGCTAAGCCCGGCGGAAATGGGGAGTTCGGGATGAGACACGTGAAAATTCTGCTGGCCGCCGCCTTCCTGGCGGGGCTCGCCACCGCCGCGCACGCGCAAAAACGCGAGGTGAACGTGTTCAATTGGTCGGATTACATCGACCCCAAGGCGCTTGAGCGCTTCGAGCGCGAGACCGGCATCCATGTGCGCTACGACGTGTACGACAGCCTGGAGACGCTGGAGGGCAAGATGCTGGCCGGGCATTCCGGCTACGACGTGGTGGTGCCCACCAGCGAGCCGACCTTCTCGCGGCTGATCCGGGCGGGGGCCCTTCAGAAGCTCGACCGGGCGAAATTGCCGCATCTGGCCAATCTGGACCCGGCGCTGATGGCCCGCGTGGCATCGTCGGACCCGGGGAACGCGTACGGCGCCATCTATCTTTGGGGAACCACGGGGATCGGCATGGACCCGGTCAAGGTGGCGAAGCTGGCACCCGACGCCGCCCGCGACAGCTGGGACCTGCTGTTCAAGCCGGCGAACGCGAAACGCCTCGCCGCCTGCGGCATCACCATGCTGGACAGCGCGATCGACGTGATCCCGTCGGTTCTGCACTATCTGGGCCATGACCCGAACAGTGCCGCGCCGGCCGATCTCGCGGACGCCGAGCGCGCGTTGAAGGCGATCCGGCCCTATATCCGCAACTTCGCGAGCGGCGGGGCGATCGAGCAGATGGCGTCCGGCGAGACGTGCCTGGCACTCGACTATTCCGGCGACGTGATCCAGGCCTCGGTGCGGGCCAAGGAGGCGGCCAAGGGCGTGAGCGTCAAGTATGTGCTGCCCCGCGAGGGCGCGCAGATCGCATTCGACATGCTCTCCGTGCCCAAGGATGCGCCGCATCCGGCCGAGGCGCTGGCGTTCATCGACTTCATGCTCCAGCCTGACGTGATGGCGGGTGTCACCAACATCGTGCGCTACGCGAACGCGATCCCGGCCAGCCACGACAAGATCGCCGCCGAGATCGCCGGCGACACCGGCACCTACCCCACGCCCGATCTGATGGCCCGCACCTTCACCGTCCATGCCATCAGCGCGGACGCCACCCGTGCCCGGTCGCGGATGTGGGCGCGCTTCAAGGCCGGCTGAGCCCGCCCGGCTTGCGCGCGCTCGTCCCCGCCTGGGCCTGGCTGATCGGCTTCGTCGCGATTCCGGCGGGCCTGCTGGTGGCGATCGGGCTGGCGAGCCCGGATGATGGTGTGCCGCCTTACGTGCTGGGGCTGGATTTCGGCAATTTCGCGGCGATCCTGAGCGACTCGTTCTACCTTGGCGGTTTCCTGGGAAGCCTGAAGGTGGCGGCGGTCTCGTCGCTGATCTGCCTGGTGCTGGGGATGCCGCTGGCGCTGGGCATCGCGCGCAGTCCCCCGGCGCGCAGGCCCGTGCTGCTGCTGCTGCTGATGCTGCCGTTCTGGACCGGGTTCATGCTGCGCATCGCGGCACTTGTGGGATTGCTGCGCGATGACGGATGGCTCAACGCGGGGCTCGGCCTGGTAGGGGTAGCGCCGATCCCGATGCTGCACAGCGACTTCGCGATGTATGTGGGCATCGTGTACGATTACATCGCGTTCCTGGTGCTGCCGCTCCAGGCGCGGCTCGCGGGCATCGACCCGGCCTTGCGGGAGGCCGCGCGCGACCTCGGCGCCTCGGGTTTCGCCGTGTTCCGCGAGATCACCTGGCCGCTGGCCCGGCCCGGCGTGCTGGCCGGGCTCGCCTTGGTGTTCGTGCCGGCGATGGGGGAATACGTGATCCCCGAATTGCTGGGCGGTGCGTCGTCGCAGACCATGGGGCGGGTGATCTGGGACGAGTTTTTCGGCAACCATGACTGGCCGCGCGCCTCCGCACTGGCGGTGCTGCTGCTGGTGGCGCTGCTGGCCCCGGCGATTTTGGCGAGGCGATGATCGGCTTGTCGATGGCGTTGTTGCTCATCCCACCCCGGCCCTCCCCACCAGGGGGAGGGGGACGTAAGCCCGGATGCCAGTCCGTCTCGCCCGGCTTTCCGCCATGACTCTCCGGCGCACGAATTTCGCGCTCCCCATCGGCTATGCCATTCTCTACACGCCGATCGCGCTCCTGGTCGCGACCAGCTTCAACGCCTCGCGGCTGACCACGCAGTGGACCGGGTTCTCGTGGCGGTGGTACGTGGAGTTGGCGCATGACGGGAAGCTGATCGAGGCGGCGCTGCTGTCGGCGCGCATCGCGGCCTTCAGCGCGACGGGGGCGGCCCTGATCGGCACGGCGGCGGGGTACGCGCTGGCGCGGTTCGGGCCGTTCCGGGGGCGCCGCGCCTTCGTGGCGCTGCTGGGAGCGCCGCTGGTGCTGCCACCGCTGCTGATCGGGCTGGCGCTGCTGCTGCTGTTCGTGGCGGCACAGCCTTTCGTCGCGGGGATGGAGCGGGGGGCGCTCACCATCACCGTCGCCCACATGACCGCCTCGCTGTCCTATGTGGCGTTGGTGGTGCAGGCCCGGCTGGCCGATACCGGCGTGGCATTGGAGGAGGCGGCGGCTGACCTCGGCGCGAGCCCGCGCCAGACCTTCCGTCACGTGACGCTGCCGCTGCTCGCACCCGCCATCCTGTCCGGCTGGCTGCTGGCGTTCACGCTGTCGCTGGACGACGTGGTGATCGCGAGCTTCGTCTCCGGCCCCGGCGCCACCACGCTGCCGATGGTGGTGTTCTCGCGCCTGCGGCTGGGCGCGACGCCGGAGCTGAACGCCCTGGCCAGCATCATCCTGGCCGTGGTGGGTATTTTCGTTCTGGCAGCGTGGCGCCTGTCGCGGATTGCCCGTGGCGGCGGGCACGCCTAGGGTGCGGCGCCGAAATCAAGCGGGTTCCCCCTATGCATCTCACCTCCGAACGGCTCGATCGCGTCAGCCCGAGCCTGACCATCGCCATCGCCACCAAAGCGCGCGCGCTGAAGGCCGCCGGGCGGGACATCATCAGCCTGTCGGCCGGCGAGCCCGATTTCGACACGCCGCAGAACGTGAAAGACGCGGCAATCCGCGCCATCCAGGCCGGCGACACCAAATACACCGACGTGGCCGGCACGCCCGCCCTGCGCCGCGCGGTCGCCGAGAAGTTCAAGCGCGACAGCGGCCTGGACTACAAGCCCGAGGAGATCATCGTCTCCACCGGCGGCAAGCAGGTGATCTACAACGCGATGGTCGCCACCATGAACGCGGGCGACGAGGCGATCATCCCGTCGCCGTGCTGGGTGAGCTACCCCGACATCGTGGCGCTGGCCGATGGCACGCCGGTGATCGTGCCCTGCGGCCAGAACAACGGCTTCAAGCTGCGCGCCGAGGATCTCGAGGCGGCCATCACGCCGCGAACGAAATGGTTCCTGCTGAACAACCCGTGCAACCCCACGGGCGCCGCCTACTCCGCCGAGGAGCTGCGGCCGATCTGCGACGTGCTGCTGCGCCACCCCGATGTGCTGATCTTCACCGACGACATCTACGAGAAGCTTGCGTACGACGGCTTCAAGCCCGCCACCGTCGTCGAGGTGGAACCGCTCCTGCGCGACCGCACGATCACGATGAACGGCTGCAGCAAGGCCTATGCGATGACAGGCTGGCGCATCGGCTTCGCGGGCGCGCCGGTGGCGCTCATCAAGGCGATGGACAAGCTGCAGAGCCAGTCCACCAGCAACACCAGCAGCGTGAGCCAGGCCGCCGCCGTCGAGGCATTGACCGGGCCGCAGGAGTTCATCGGCGAGATGGTGGAGGTGTACCGGCAGCGCCGCGACCTCGTGGTGGATATGCTGAACGCCGCACCCGGCATCCGTTGCCTGAAGCCGGAGGGCGCTTTCTATGTGTTCCCCTCGGTGCATGGCTGCATCGGCAAGGTTTCCGCGAAGGGGGCGAAGATCGCCACCGACGAGGATTTCGTGCTGGCGCTGCTGGACGAGGAGGGTGTGGCCGCGGTGCATGGCAGCGCCTTCATGTATCCCGGCCATTTCCGCATCAGCTACGCCACCGACACGGACAGTCTGCGTGAGGCCTGCACCCGCATCCAGCGGTTCTGTAAGGGATTGACCTGACACCATGCCCGCACTCGCCACCCGCCTCTCGCGCGTCCAACCCGCCGCCACCGTCCAGATGACCATCAAGGCGCGCGCGCTGCGCGACGCGGGCGTGGACGTGATCCAGCTCACCATCGGCGAGCCGGATTTCGCGACGCCGCCGCACGCGATCGAGGCGGCGCATCAGGCGGCGTTGCGCGGCGAGACGAAATATCCGGCGCAGGACGGCACCCGCGCGCTGAAAGAGGCGATCCAGCGCAAGTGGAAGCGCGACCGCGACCTCGATTTCGCGCTCGACGAGATCATGGTCGGCAATGGCGGCAAGCAGGTGTTGTTCAACGCGCTGATGGCCACGCTCGACGAGGGCGACGAAGTCATCGTGCCCGCGCCGTACTGGGGCGCCTACACGCTGATGACGCGCATCTGCGGCGGCGAGGCGGTGGTGGTGAACTGCCCGCAGAACAACGGCTTCAAGCCGCGCCCCGAGGACATCGAGGCGGCCATCACGCCCCAAACCAAATGGGTTTTTCTCAACTTCCCGAACAACCCGACCGGCGCCGCCTGCTCGCGCGCGGAGTTGCGCGAGATCGCCGACATGCTGCTGCGCCACCCGCATGTCTGGATCATGTCCGACGACATGTACGAGCACCTGATCTATGGCGATATCGATTACGATACCATCGTGTCCGTCGAGCCGCGCCTGCGGGATCGGACGCTGACGATTTCGGGCGTGTCGAAGACCTATGCCATGACCGGCTGGCGCATCGGCTTCGGCGCCGGACCGCGCGACCTGATCCGTGCCATGGTGAACGTGCAGGGCCAGGCGACGGCCGGCGTTTCCAGCGTCGGCCAGGCGGCGGCGATCGCCGCACTCGACGGGCCACAGGAGCTGGTGGCGGAGCGGGCGGAACTGTACCGCCGCCGCCGCGACATGGTGGTGGATGCGCTGAACGCGATGCCGGGGATCACGTGCCATCGGCCGGAAGGGGCGTTCTATGTGTTCCCCAACATCGCGGGGCTGCTTGGGTTGACCACGCCCAAGGGCGCGCGCATCGAGACCGACGAGGATTTCGCTTTGGCGTGCCTCGACGAGGCGCATGTGGCGCTCGTGCATGGCGCGGCATTCGGCATGAGTCCGTATCTGCGTATCAGCTACGCGACCGACGAGGCGAGCCTGGTGGAAGCATGCCGGCGCCTGGATTCCTTCACGCGCAGCCTGCGATGATCCGCGCTGCGATCGACGCCGATGCGCCCGGCATCGTCGCGCTGATCGCGGCCTGCTGGGCGGAATATCCCGGCTGCGTCATGGATGATGCCGAAGTGCCGGAATTGCGGGCGCTTGGGACGCATTACGCCGCGAAGGGTGGGCGGGCCTGGGTGGCCGAACGCGATGGCGCGATCGTGGGGCTGGTCGGCGTGGCGCCGCTCAATGCCGGCGCGTGGGAAATCGGCAAGATGTATGTCTCTTCCGGCGCGCGCGGCACGGGACTCGCGCAAGCCCTGCTGGCCACCGCAGAGGACCACGCGCGGGCGGGTTGCGCGGCCGAATTGCGGCTCTGGAGCGACACGCGGTTCACCCGCGCGCACCGATTCTATGAGGCGGCAAGCTATGTGAGCGCCGGACCGATCCGCGCGCTGCATGATGTGTCCAACTCGATTGAGTTCGCCTACGCCAAGCCGGTTGCGGGCTGCGTCGTGCGCCGGCTGGACGCGGCCGGCGCCGCGTCGGCGGAGCGGCGGCTGGCGGCGATTCTGAAGGCCTGCGTCGATGGCGGCGCTTCCGTGTCGTATCTGCCGCCGCTCGACATCGAAGTTGCGCGGGGCTTTGCCCGCAAGACGGCGTCGGGCGTGGCCTTGGGCGGCCGCGTGTTGCTTGTGGCCTGGCTGGACGGGGTGCTGGTGGGAAGTGTGCAGCTCGATCTTGCGACGCCGCCGAACCAGCCGCACCGAACGGAACTGCAGAAGCTGCTGGTGCTCCCCCACGTACGGCGGCGGGGCGTGGCGCGGGCGCTGATGCTGGCAGCCGATGCCGAGGCGGTGAATGAGGGCCGTACGCTGATGACGCTGGACACCCGCGCGGACGATGCCGCCGAGCCGCTCTATCGGTCGCTCGGATGGATCGAGGCGGGTCGGATTCCCGGCTACGCGCTGAATCCGGATGGCACCGCGCATGCGACGGTGCTGTTCTACCGGCTCGTGTGAGGGGAATGGCGACCGGCTGACTAAAAAAAATGGCGGCACCCGAGGGGCCGCCAAGTTTAGGGAGGAAACGTCTAACAAAGCAGAATGGCAAGCCATTGTGCTGCATTGCAATATGTCGTTTCTCCGGCGAACTGCAAGCCTATTCGCGGGAGATCACGGCGATGTGCTTCACGTAAGGGTGAGCTTCTCGTGATCGCCGGGCGCGGGCGAGCGGCCGGTGACGACTGCCTTCACATATCCATACAGGTAGACCATGGTCGAGGAGGGCGCGTCCCAGTATTCGGCCTGCGATACATCGACGCGCAGCATGGCGATGTCCGGGTCGTTGGAGCCCTTCGGGAACCAGGTGCGCATCGCCTCGCTCCAATGCGCCTTGACGACGCCGGCGTCGGTGACGACCGAGGCGCTGCCGGAGAGCGAGACGTAGTTGTGCTTGTGGCTGTCGGCATAGCTGACGTTGACGCGCTTCTCGTGCGCGACCTCGGACACCATGTGGGCGCCGGCGCGGGTGAAGAACCAGAGCACGCCGTCGAACTCCTTCTGGGCCGCCACCATCGGACGCGAACGCAGCGCGCCGCCGTCCTCGCTGGTGAGCATGGCCACCTGGATGCTCTTGATCATCTGCCAGACCTTCTGGGTCTGTTCGGGCGTGGCGGCGTGCGGTACGGCCATGAGGGCCTCCTTGCTGGTGTTCGCGTGGTGGTAATGAACACGCGAGGCAGAGGGGCGTTCCCGGCTCTTTCCCTCGCTCCCCCCCAGCATGGCTACCGCATCCACGCATCGGCTTGCGGCCTTTCAGGCGTTTGCGAGAGCCACCTCCCGCGCCACCGCGTCGCGGAACTGCGCGGGAATGCCGATCGATTTGTTGGTCTTGCCATCTACGAACACGCAGACGTGGCCAGCGTCATCCACGGGTCTCCTTGATGATGCGCCGTAGGGTGGCGTATCCCGGCCCCCGCCGCAACGGAGCCCGCCCTGCCCCCGCCCGACGCGCCGCTGCCGCTGGAAGCCGGACGGGGCGGAGGGACCGCGAACGTGCGCCTGCTGGCGCGGCTGGATGGGGTGGAATTTTTCGGGCGGTTGAAGAGGGTGTTGTTGGGGATGTGATGGTTTATCCCGTCTGGCATTCTGCATTGCGGCTCATCCGAACCGCCGAAAAGGCATCGCGGGCGCGGGCACGCGACCCAGATGCGCGTTCCAGTAGGCCCAGGAGCGCGGGTCGATAATGCCGGCGGGCGCGCGGTCGAGGGCGTGGCGGAGATCGTCGTCGTGCAGATGCGCCCGCAGCGTCTTCATGTCCGCATGGGTGGCGCGGGCAAAGGCGTAGGCCATGAAGCGCACCGGGTTGGCCAGCGCGGCCTCCGCGAGTTCGAACCAGACCAGGCGGGCGGCAATCGCCCTGGTCTCGTCGGTGAGCGGGATCGGCTTCATGCGAGCCGGTCCTGGTCGAACGCGGCGGCCGCACGAATTCGGGCGGCGTCTGCCCGAGTTCACCCCAAAAGGCGCAATTGCCGGGGCGGCAAAATATCGAGGCGGGGGGCGAACGCGGTCACCTGGTCCCGAACAGCCGATCTCCCGCATCGCCCAGTCCCGGCCTTATATACCCGTGCGCGTCCAGGCAGCGATCCACGGCGGCGGTGAACACCGGCACGTCGGGATGTTCGCCGGTGAACAAGGCCAGTCCCTCCGGGGCTGCCAGCAGGCAGACGAACATGATCTGCGTGGCCCCAGCCTCCTTCAGCCGGCCCACGGCGGCGGTGGCGGAATGGCCGGTGGCGAGCATCGGGTCGATCACGATGACCTGGCGTTCAGCCAGATCGGGGGGCAATTTCAGGTAGTATTCGACCGGAATCAGCGTCTCGGGGTCACGATAAAGCCCGATATGGCCCACTCTGGCAGAGGGTACCAGGTCCAGCATTCCGTCCAGGATGCCGAGGCCCGCGCGCAGGATAGGTATGAAGCATAACTTCTTTCCCGCCAGGACCGGCGCTTCCATCGCCTCGAGCGGCGTGTCGATACCGATCGTCTCGAGCGGCAGGTTGCGGGTTACCTCGTAGGCCATCAACAGACTGATTTCCCGTGCAATTCGCCGGAAATCGGCGGTCGGCGTCTCGCGGCGGCGGAGCAGGCTCAGCTTGTGCTGGACCAGCGGATGATCGACCAGGGTGACGCTGCTCATGACTCCAACCCGCGCCCCTTCGGCGCCGCCAACTCGGCGGCGTTCGGCACGTGGTCGGTGGTGAAATATCCTGCGGCCTTTTTCGCATCCATTTCCACGCTGGCATCGGCTGGAATGAGCGCGTCCGGGATCGGCACCCGCTCGATCACCTCGATGCCGCTGGCCACGATGGGGGCGTATTTCATGTTGCTCATCGACACCAGCCGGTCGATCCGGGCGATGCCCAGCCAGTGCAGGACGTCGGGCATCAGCTCCTGGAACCGCATGTCGCTGACGCCGGCCACGCATTCCGTGCGCTCGAAATAGCTCTCCGCCCGGTCGCCTCCCTCCTGGCGCTTGCGGGCGTTGTACACCAGGAACTTGGTCACCTCGCCCAGCGCCCGGCCCTCCTTGCGGTTGTACACAACCACGCCCACGCCGCCCTGTTGCGCGGTCTCGATGCAGACCTCGATGCCGTGCGCCAGATACGGCCGGCAGGTGCAGATGTCGGAGCCGAACACGTCCGAGCCGTTGCACTCGTCATGGATGCGGCAGGCGATGCGCGTCGCGGGGCGGCCCAGTTTGGCAACATCGCCGAACAGATAGACGGTCATTCCCCCGATCGGCGGCAGGAACACGTCCAGATCGGGCCGGGTGACCAGTTCGGGGAACATCCCGCCCGTCTGCTCGAACAGCCCGCGCCGCAGGTCGTTCACGCCGATGCCGAAACGCCGCGCCACGCCCGGCAGGTGCCACACCGGCTCGATCGCGATTTTCGTCACCCGCGCGTCGCCGGAGGCACCCAGTATTTCGCCGTCGGGAACCAGCCGGCCCTCCCGCAAGGCGGCCACGATCTCGGGCATGTTGATATGCGCCTTGGTCACCGCGATGCTGGGGCGGATATCGGCGCCCGCCAGCCGGCGGTCGGCGTAAACCTGCCCCGCCATGTGCCCCCACGGATCGAGCGAGACGATCAATTCGGGGTCGGACCACTGCGGAAACGGCCCGATCGGCTCGGCGGGTGCGGTGTTGGTCAGGTCCGGCCGATGCCCCGCATCCAACTGCCCCGCCGCGATGGCGAGCGCCCGGTACAGCGAATATGCCCCCGAATGCGCCCCGATGGCGCTGCGGGCGGCGGTGTCGTTGGCCCCCGCGATCACCGGGCCGCGCGCCTCCGGGTCGGCCGCCCCCCAGGCGATGCGCCCGGCCCGGTCGGCCACGTTGCGGGGATGCGACGTCAGCACGATCGAGCGCGGCGGCTTGCGGTCGTTCGCCATCAGCGGGGAGGAGGTCATGCGCGTCCCAGGCCAGTGAAGCGGTTGAGTCTAAGGACAGTTCGCGTCTGGCGCCAACCCTCACCTGCCCGTAGGCTTCGCGGGTGAGCCAATCGACCGAAACCGTCCTCATCGCGGGCGCCGGGCCCGTGGGCCTGGCCGCTGCCGCCAGCCTCATGCAACGCGGCATTCCCGTGCGTGTGCTGGAGCGGCGTGCCTCCCTCAACGCCGCCTCGCGGGCCTCCACCTTCCACTCCCCCACCCTCGAATTCCTCGACCGCCTCGGAATCGCGGCCGATCTCGCCGATCGCGGCCACCGCGTCGAGGCGATCCACTATTACGACCGCGCGGAAGGCCTGTTCGCGGCCTTCCCGCTCCGTCTGCTGGTTCAGGACACCCCGTTCCCCTACCGCCTCCACCTCGAACAAAGCGAACTCGCCGCCATCCTCGCCGGCCGGCTTGGCGACGCCCTGGCACTGGACTCCGAGGTGGTGGGCGTCGAGAACACCCAATCCGGCGTCGCCGCCGCCATCCGGGCCGCCGATGGCACCATCCGCCACGAGCACGGAAACTTCCTGATCGCCGCCGATGGCGCGCGCGGCCCTGTTCGCGTGGCGCTCGGCATCGCCTTCGAGGGGGCCGATTACGACGACCGCGTGCTCCGGGTGATGACCGCCGAAGACCTCGCCGCCCGCATCCCCGGCCTCGCCTCCATCGCCTACATCTTCGACGGCGCCGCCTCGTGCAGCCTGCTGCGGATGCCCGATCTGTGGCGCATCATCTTCCGCGTGCCGTCCGATGAGACCGACGCCGAGGCGCTGGAGCCCGCGCGCCTGCGTGCCCGCCTCGCCCGCTTCCTGCCCGAAGGCGCCGCCATCCGGATTGCCTCGACCGACATCTACCGCGTCAGCCGCCGCGTCGCCGCCACCTACCGTCAGGGCAACGTGCTGCTCGCCGGCGACGCCGCCCACGTCACCAACACGCGCGGCGGCATGAACATGAACGCCGGACTGCACGACGCCGAGGCCGCTGCCACCGCCATCGCGGCGGCGTGCGGCGGCGATGCGGCGGCGCTCGGCCGCTACGCGGCCACCCGCCGCCGCGTGGCCGTGGAGAAACTTCTCCCGCGCACCGACCGCGTGGTCGCCGCCGGTCCCGCATTCCTCGCCACCATCCGCGAAACCGCCGCCGACCCGGCGCAAGCGCGGGCCTTCGTGCTGGCCTCGTCG
This sequence comes from Rhodospirillales bacterium, assembly GCA_025352565.1. Classification (GTDB taxonomy): domain Bacteria; phylum Pseudomonadota; class Alphaproteobacteria; order Acetobacterales; family Acetobacteraceae; genus JANXTF01. Next base: position 46,863 of record JANXTF010000125.1, read on the forward strand.
ATGCTGGACATGGTTTAGAACCCGCCGACAGCCGCAGAGCGGAGGTAATTCAGGCTCTCAGCTGATGCGAGTGCGATCAGCGGGCCGTCGGTTGCATCCCCCTCGAATTCCAGTCGCTTGTGAAACGCGGGATGTTCAGGTGATGTTCGTGCAACTTTTGCCATAAGGTCGCCGGTTGGTTGCCTCAAACACAGGACCGGATTGCATGAACACCGACATGCTGCATGTGCCTCATGGCCTCGATGCCGCCCACGCCGATTTCTCCCGCGCCATGGCCTTCATCGAGGGCGCTTACGTGCCGCTTGCCGAGGCGCGCATCTCGGTGCGGGATTTTGGCTTCACCCACGCGGATTCCACCTACGACGTGCTGCACACCTGGCGCGGCGGGTTCTTTCGGCTGGACGACCATATGGACCGCTTCGAGGCCTCCATGCGGGGAATGCGGCTCGACCCCGGCCTGTCCCGAGCCGAAATGGTAGGCGTGCTGGAAGAGCTGGTCCGCCGGACGGGTCTCGCCGACACCCTGGTCTCGTTCTACTGCACGCGCGGCGCCCCGCCGCTCGGCTCGCGCGACGCGGCCCTGGCGCGCAACACCTTCTTTGCCACGGTCCAGCCGCTGGTGCTGCGCGGCACGCCGGAGCAGATGGCGCGCGGCCTCTCCCTGCTGATCCACCCGAGCATCCGCCGCTTCCCCGCCGACAGCCTCGATCCGCGCCTGAAGAACCTGCATTGGGGGGATTTCACCCGCGCCCATTTCGACGCGGCGGACCAGGGCTTCGATACCGTGGTCCTGGCCGACCATGCGGGCCACGTCACCGAAGGCCCCGGCTTCAACATCGTCGCCGTGATCGACGGCGCGCTGCTGGCGCCAGACTGGAACGTGCTCGAGGGCGTTAGTTGCCGCACCATGATCGAATTGGCCGCCATCGCCGGCATCCCCGCGCGCTATGGCAAGCTCACGCCCGAGGCGCTGCGCGACGCCGACGAGGCGTTCATCACCTCCACCTCCTGCGGCCTGTTCCCGGTCACCCGCATCGACGCCCGCGTGCTGGGCAACGGCGCGCCAGGCCCGCTCACCACGCGGCTGCTGAACCTGTACTACGGCAAAAAGGCCGAGGGCTGGCACATCACGCCGATTCCGGGCCTCGGCGGCGTCGTTTCCGCCCCCGTCCATTGATCGGTGTGCGTGCGGTTGCGGATAACCGCGTGCGTTGCCCGAACCTGCTGGCCATCGGGCTGCTCTGCCCGGCGCTGCTGCTGATCCTGCTCGCGTTTCTGGGGCCGCTCGCGATCGATCTCGCGACGGCGGTGCGCGATCCGCAACTCTCCGCCGCGCTGCCGGAAAGTGCCGCGCTTCTGCGCGCGTGGCACGGCGGCGGCCTGCCCGACGAGGCGGTGTTCGCCTCCGTCGCGCACGAATTGGCGGCATCGGAAAGTGCCGGAAACATCGGCCCGCTCGCGCGGCGGCTCGAGTTCGAGCGGAGCGGTTCAGGCTCCCTGCTGCTGCTTACCGCGCGCGCCGAACTCGTGGCGCCCTATGCCGCCGCCATGGCGGCGCTCGACCCGCGATGGGCCAACCCCACCCTGTGGCAGAGGCTGCGGCGCGACGCGGGCGGTGTCACGCCGCTCTATCTGCTGCGTGTCCTCGATCTCGATATCGGCGATGCGGGCAGTGTCGTGTCGGCGCCGCCCGATCGGGCCATCTTCCGCCGCCTGTTCGCCCGCACCTTCGGGATCGGCCTCGTGGTCACCGTGCTCTGCGTCATGCTCGGCTATCCCGCCGCCCACGCGCTCGCCACGCTGCCGCCGCGTTGGGCCGCGCCCGGCCTCGCCTTCGTGCTGGTGCCGCTCTGGATCTCCATCCTGGTCCGCGGCACGGCCTGGTTCATCCTGCTGCAACGCGACGGCCCGGTGAATGCGGCGCTGCTCGCGAGTGGCCTGGTCCCGCAGCCTTTGGCGCTGCTCTTCACCCGCTTCGCCATCATTCTCGCCATGGTTCATGCGCTGCTGCCGTTCATGATCCTGCCGCTGGTTGGCGCGATGCGCCGGATCGACCCTGCCTGTCTGCGCGCCGCCGCCAGCCTCGGCGCCACCGGTCCGCAGCGCTTCCTGCGCGTGTATCTGCCGATGACCATGCCGGGCACCGCGGCGGGCATGCTCATCGTGTTCATCCTGTCGGTCGGCCTCTACATCACCCCGGCGCTCGTGGGCGGCAGGCGCGACCAGATGGCCAGCGCGTTCATCGCCGAATACGCCAAGCTCGACGTCAACTGGGGCATGGCCGCGGCCCTGGCCATTGTGCTGCTGGTGGTCGCCGGCCTGATTGTCGGTCTCGCGCGGATGCTGCTGCCGCGTGGCGCCACGGCACGGCAATTCTGATGCGCGCGGCGCTCCGCTGCTACACCGCACTCCTCCTGCTGCTGCTGGTGGCGCCCGTTCTGGTGGTGCTGCCGCTGTCCTTTTCGTCGGGCACGCTGCTCGCGCTGCCGGTGCCGGGATGGTCGTGGCGCTGGTACGAGGATTTCTTCACCGGCGGACCCTGGATGCTCGCCACCCGCAACTCCTTCGAGGTCGCGGCCATGACCGCGCTGCTCGCGACCCCGCTCGGGACCGCGGCCGCAATCGGCCTCCGCCTCGGCCGCTTCCGGGGCAGGGCAATCGTGCTCGCGCTGCTGACCGCGCCGCTCGCGGTGCCGATCGTCGTCACGGCGGTGGCGCTGTATTTCGCCTTCGCCCGCATCGGGCTGAACGGCACGCTCGCCGGCCTGATCCTCGCCCATACCGTTCTGGCGCTGCCTTACGTGGTGCTGACGGTGCTGGCCGCCTTGCGCGATTTCGACCCGCTGCTGCCGCGTGCCGCCGCCAGCCTCGGCGCCCCGGCGTGGTTCGCCTTCCGTGCCGTCACGCTGCCGCTGATCGCGCCGTCGGTCGCCGCCAGCGCGCTGTTCGCATTCGCCATCAGCTTCGACGACCTGATCGTCGCCCTGTTCGTCGCCGGGCCCGAGCAATTCACGCTGCCCCGCCGGATGCTCGCGGGGTTGCGCGAGTCGCTCGATCCGACCCTCTGCGCGGCCGCCGTTCTGCTGACGGCGGTGTCGCTGCTGCTGCTCGGCGCCGCGCGGATTCTGCGCCCGCGTGGTTTATTCATCACGGAGATTCGCTGAATGCCGCTGTTCCCCACCCATCGTGTCGGCCTCGTGACGCCGAGTGCCAATCCGAGCTACGAGCCGGAATTGCGGCTGCTGCTGCCCGACCGCATCGCCGTTCACGCCACCCGCCTGCCCTTGATGCCCGGCACCACGCTGCAGGAGCGCAATTCGCGCTACATCCCGGCCTACATGGAAGTGATGGCGGGCTTCGGCGCGCTGGCACTCAACCTGATCGCCATTGGCCTCACCGGGCCGTCCTATGCCCTCACCCCGGCCGAGGATCAGGGATTGCAGGAGCGGCTTTCGCGCAATGCCGGGCGGCCGGTGGTGCTGCCGACGCTGGGCATCTCGCTGGCGATGCAGCGCGTCGGGGTGCGACGTGCCGTGATCTTCTCGGCCTATCCGGGCTGGCTGACCGACCGGGCGGAGATCTATTGGCGGGCGGCTGGCATCGACGTGGTCGACGTGTTCAAGGTCTCCGAGGCGTTCCGTGCCTATGAGCTGACCACGGCCGAGATCGTGGCCGCCCTGCGCCGCGTGAGCGTGCCCGACGACGCGGCGCTCATCATGTCCGGCACCGGCATGTTCTCGCTCGATGCGCTCGACATCTGCCAGCCGGAAACCAAGGCGCTGCTGTTGCCCTCCAATCTGGCGACGGCCTTCGCCGCGCTGCGGATGCTCCGCCTGCCGCCATCGGACGTGTTCACCCGCATCTCGCCACGCCTCGCGGCGGCGATCTAGGGCAGGACCGTCCGCTGGATCGTTTCGGCATCTGGCAGGTGGCCGGCATAGCGGTGGAACTTCGCGACCACGTCGGCCTCCGACATGGGGGTTGCCGGATCGCCGGGCACGGCGTCGATCATGGCGGACAGGCGGCCCGCATGGGTGTCTATCGTCAGGCGCGCGGCCCGGCGGCCGGCGGCGGTCATCGCCGGGTCCTCGACCAACTCCACCATCGCCTCAAGGCGCCGCAGCCCGGCATTCCGCATGTCGCGATAGGCGCCCGGCCCAAGGTCGCCGAACGTCAGCCCGGCGGCGACCGCGAAGGAGAGGCTGAACTGCGCGGCAATGGGCGCCACCGGCGCACGGTTCCCGGCATAGCGCAGCGCCTCGCCATAGGTCTCGAGCCGGATGGCACGGATGGCGAGCGGATCGCTCACTTGCCCGCGCAACGCGATGGCGGCGGAGGCGGCGTAGTGGGCGTGGCGCACGGCGGCGAAGGGCTTGATGTAGGCCTCCAGGATCAGCCATCGCCCGGCCGGCGTGCGGGCGGCCGCAGTGGCGGGGTCGGCCAGCAGGGCGAGACGCCGGGCCTCGGCAAGCCCGCCCGCCGGCGCGGCGATGCCCGCCCCGGATGCGGCGGCGGCCAGCGCGCCCAGCAATGCCGCGTGGGCCGGATAGGTGTTCCGCCCGGTCATGCCGAACGCGATGGGGCGATACAGGCTGAACGGGATCTGGCACGCGGCCAGCCGGATCGCCTGCGCCGGGTCCGCTCCGGCGAGCGCGGCACACGCAGCCGCGGCACCCAGCGCGTGCCAGCTGCCATCCACGTGCATCCCCGGCCGGATGCGCCATATCTCGCCCGCCCGCGCCCCCACCTCGTAGCCCAGCGCCAGCGCCCGCAACCGCTGCTCGAGCGGCAGCCGGCTGGCCAGCACGGCCGGGATCACCGGCAGTCCAGGCCGGCCATGGGCCAGGGCAAGCCCCTCGTTGGCCTCGTCCCAGCACATCGCGGCCGCCCCCAGGGCGGCGGCCCCGGCCGGGCCGAGCGAGACCGGCGCGCCCGGCAGCGTCACGTCGCCGGGAAACCACGCCGCCAGGGAATGCGCGAATTCCGCCACCTCGGCGTGCCGCATCCCGGCCGCGATGCAGGCAATGGCGTCGAGCAGCAGCAGCCGCGCGCGGCGCTCCACGGCTTCGGGCAAGGTGCCGGACGCCCAGGCGATCACATCGTCGAACTCGGTGGGGTCGCTCATCGGCCACATCTCCTTTCACCAGTGAGGCAGCGCGCATGACCCGCCAGATACGGCTCAACGCCTTCGACATGAATTGCGTCGGGCATATCCAGCATGGCCTCTGGACCCATCCGCGCGACCGATCGAGCCAATACACCGACCTCGCCTATTGGACCTCGCTCGCCCGCACGCTGGAGCGCGGCCTGTTCGACGGGTTGTTTCTGGCCGACGTGGTCGGCATCTACGACGTGTTCGGCGGCGGCCCGGACGCGGCCCTGCGCCACGCGGTGCAGGTTCCGGTCAACGACCCGCTCCTGCTGGTCCCGGCGATGGCGGTGGTGACGGAGCATCTGGGGTTCGGGGTGACCTGCAACACGACGTACGAGCCGCCCTACCTGTTCGCGCGCCGCATGTCCACGCTCGACCACCTCACCCGCGGCCGCATCGGCTGGAACATCGTCACCGGCTATCTCGACAGCGCCGCCCGCGCCATGGGCCTAGCGGGGCAGGCCGCGCATGACGACCGCTACGCGGCCGCCGAGGAATACATGGACCTGCTGTACAACCTCTGGGAGCATAGCTGGGAGGATGGCGCGGTCGTGCGCGACCGTGCGCGCGGCGTGTTCACCGATCCGGCGCGGGTCCACGCCATCCGCCACACGGGCCGCTACGCGATGGAAGGCATCCACCTTTGCGAGCCCTCGCCGCAACGCACCCCGGTGCTGTTTCAGGCCGGTGCCTCGGACCGGGGCCGCGCCTTCGCCGCCCGCCACGCCGAATGCGTGTTCGTGAACGGAACCTCCAAGCCCATCGTGGCGGCCCTGGTCGCCGACCTCCGCGCCCGCGCCGCCGCCGCGGGGCGCAAGATCCTGGTGTTCGTCGGCGCCACCGTGGTGACCGGCCGCACGGATGCCGAGGCCCGCGCGCTGTTCGAGGATTATCGCGCCCATGCCAGCGCCGAGGCCGGCCTCGTGCATTTCTCGGCCTCCACCGGCATCGACTTCGCCGCCTTCGGCCTCGACGAGCCGATCCGCCACTACAAGACCGAGGCCAACCAGTCCAACGTGGAGGCCATCACCACGCGCGCCGACACCGCCTGGACCAAGCGCCGCCTGCTGGACTCCATGGTCCTGGGCAGCCGCCAGCCGCCGATCATGGGATCGGCGGAGCAAGTCGCGGACGAATTGATGGCCTGGGTCGAGCAGGCCGACGTGGATGGGTTCAACCTTTCGCGTACCGTGATGCCCGAATGCGTGGAGACATTCGTCGACCTCGTCGTGCCCCTGCTGCAGGAGCGCGGCGTGTACAAAAGCGGCTACCTGTCCGGCACCTTGCGCGACAAGCTGTTCGGCCATCCGCGCCTCCTGCCGCCGCATCCGGCCGCGCCGGCCAAACGTATCCAATGAGCCGACGTTAGGAGGTCATGGAAGTGGACCTGATTACCAACGTGCTCGTGATCGACGACCGCAAGGAGGTTGCCGCGACGCTCGCGGCGCTTTGCGAAGCCCTCGGAATGCCCGCATCGGTCTCGCGCGAAGGGGAGAGCGTTCGGGTCATGCTGGCGCGCGCGCAGCCCTCCGGCGTCATCGTCGATATCATGATGCCGGAAGAGGATGGCTACGAAGCCTTGCGCGAGATCGCGCATTTCAATCCGCGCACCCCCGTGATGCTTATCACCGGCCATGGCGAGACCTGGCTTCGCATGGGCGCCACCCTGGGCAGGGCCCATGGCCTGGAACTGGTGGAAACCGCGACCAAGCCGGTGCGCGCCGACACCATCCGGAAATTCCTCGATGTCGTCCGGGAGCGCGCGGCTTAGACTCCGGCGTCGCGAAGACGCGCGGCGAAAGCCGCCTCCGCCATGGGTTGCGCGAAGAAATAGCCTTGCCCGACCCGGCAGCCCGCCTCCAGCAGCTTGACGCGCTGGGTATCGGTCTCGATCCCCTCGGCGACGACCTCCAGTTTCAGCGCGCCGGCCATTGCCACGATCGCGCGCACGATCGAAAAATCCCGCGCGTCGTCGCCGATGTCGCGAATGAAATACTGGTCGATCTTCAGCCGCTTCACCGGCATGTCGCGCAGATATCGCAGCGACGAGAAGCCGGTGCCGAAATCGTCCACCGTGAGCGCGATCCCCATGCGCGAGAGCAGGCCAAGCTGCTCCAGCATCGCGTCGGTGGTCTCGATCAGCGTCCCCTCGGTCAACTCCAGCTCGAGGTCCTCGGGCCGCGCCTCGGCCTCGGCCAGCGCGCGGGTCGCCATCTCCACGAAGCCCGGCCGCTGCAACTGGTGCGCCGACACGTTCACCGCCACCGGCGGCGGGTCCAACCCGGCCCTGCACCACCCCTGCCGGTCCTTCAGCGCCCGGCGCAGCATCTGCTCGCCCAAGGCCACGATCATGCCGCTCGACTCGGCGGTCGGGATGAAATCGGCCGGCGACTGCGCGCCCAGTTCCGGATGGTTCCAGCGGGCCAGGGCCTCGATGGCCCGAGCCCGGCCGGTGACGAGATCGACGATCGGTTGGTAGTGTACGTGCAGCCCCTGCACGTCGATCGCGTACTGAAGGGAGCCGCGGAGCAGCATCCGCCGCCGCATCCGATCCTCCATATCGGGGCTGAACAGGCAGAATGCGCCGGGGCCATGCCGGCGCGCCTCGGCCAGCGCCGTCTCCGCCTGGTCGGCCAGTTCGGTCGCGGTCTCGCCGTGCCCCTCGCTGTAGCTGGCGCCGACGCAGAAGGTGGGGGCCAGGCGCACATCGCGCACCGTGATGGGGCGCGCCATCTCGCGGCACAGGCGGCGGGCGAGCCGGAACGCCATGTCGCGGTTGCCCAGGCCGGTGACGATGGCCGCGAACCGCGACTCGCCCAGCCGGGCGGTCAGATCGCCCGCACCCGGGCCGGCGATTTCAAGGAAGCGGTCCCCCGCTTCGCCGAGGATCGCGAGCGTGGTGTGGCTGCCATAGGTGCCGGCAAGGTCCGGCAGATCCATCAACTCGAGCACGATCACCGTCGTGTCCCCCGAGCGCCCTCGCAGATGAACCGCGAGGGCAGCGTCGAAGCTCTCTCGATCTTGCAGCCAGGGTCCCCTCACGTCGCTGGCTCCACTTGCTGCCGCTTCGACGGAGGGTTTGCGCGACTCCGCGGCGTCCTGCAACGCCCGACTTGGCTGGCGGTGCGCCGCCAAGGCGCGATAATGTCGGCGAAAGACCCAGGGGAGGCGTCACGATGCGCATGAGCTACGTCAGCGGCGCCACCACGGAGCCCTTGGTCGGCCAGACGCTTGGCCAACGATTCGACGCCGTGGTCGCCCGGTGGCCCGCCCGCCCAGGCCTCGTGGTGCGCCAGCAGAATGTGCGGCTGACCTACGCCGAACTCGGCGCGCGGGTCGATGCCTTCGCCGCCGGATTGCTGGGCCTCGGCCTGCTTCCCGGCGACCGCGTGGGCATCTGGTCGCCCAACAACGCCGAATGGATCGTCACCCAGTTCGCCACCGCCAAGGCCGGCCTCATCCTGGTCAACATCAACCCCTCCTACCGCCTGGCCGAACTGGAATACGCGCTGAACAAGGTCGGCTGTCGCGCACTGGTGACCGCCACCACCTTCAAGTCCAGCGACTATGCGGGAATGATCGCGACGCTGGCTCCCGATCTGGCCACGATGGCACCTGGCGCCTGGCGCGCGCCACGGCTCCCCGCGCTCGAAATCGTGATCCAGATCGGGCCGCCCACGCTGTCCGGCGCCCATGGCTTCGACGCGGTGGCGGCGGCCGGCGCCACTTTCCATGGCCGTTTGGCCGAGATCGGCGCCGGGCTGCAATTCGACGACCCGATCAACATCCAGTTCACCTCGGGCACCACCGGCACGCCCAAGGGGGCCACGCTCACCCACCACAACATCCTCAACAACGGCTTCTTCATCGGCGAGGCCATGCGGCTGACCGAGCAGGACAGCCTGTGTATCCCGGTGCCGCTGTACCATTGCTTCGGCATGGTGCTGGGCGTGCTCGCCTGCGTCACGCACGGGGCCGCCATGGTGTTCCCCGGCGAGGGCTTCGACCCGCTGGCCGTGCTGGAAACCGTCGAGGCGGAACGCTGCACCGGCCTGCACGGTGTGCCGACCATGTTCATCGCCGAAATGGACCACAAGGAGTTCGCCCGCTTCGACCTCACCAGCCTGCGTACCGGCATCATGGCCGGCTCGCCATGCCCCATCGAGGTGATGCGCCGCGCCATCGCCACCATGCATCTGCGCGACATCACCATCTGCTACGGCATGACGGAAACCAGCCCGGTCAGCTTCCAGACCACGCTTGACGATCCGCTCGAACGCCGTGTCGCGACGGTGGGCCGGGTCCATCCGCATCTCGAAGTCAAGATCGTCGATGCCGAAGGCCGCGTGGTCCCGGTCGGCACGCCCGGCGAGCTTTGCACGCGCGGCTATTCGGTGATGCTCGGCTACTGGGATGCCGACTCGCAAACCGCCGAGGCGATCGACCGCGCCCGCTGGATGCACACCGGCGACCTCGCCACCATCGACGCCGAGGGCTACTGTGCCATCGTCGGCCGCATCAAGGACCTGGTCATCAGGGGCGGCGAGAACGTCTATCCGCGCGAGGTCGAGGAATTCCTGTACCGCCACCCCAAGATCGCCGACGTACAGGTGTTCGGCGTGCCAGACCCGAAATACGGCGAGGAGATCTGCGCCTGGGTTCGACTGCGTGAGGGCGAGACGATGAACGCCGAGGAACTCCGCGCCTTCTGCCGCGGCCAGATCGCCCACTACAAGGTGCCGCGCTACGTGCGCTTCGTGAGCGAATTCCCAATGACGGTAACAGGCAAGATGCAGAAATACCTGATGCGCGCCGCGATGGAGCAGGAGATCGAGGCGGCGGCGGAGTAGCGTTCTTCGTTCCTCGAAGCAGGCGATGCGTGAATCCGGTAGCCCGCAAAGGGGGGAGCCGAATGCCGTAAGAGACCCGGGTATGACCGAGCCGCGAGGACCGCATGAACGCAATCAGAATGAACGCAATCAGATTGGCCATCGCGCGCCGCCTCGCCCGGATGGCCGGATTTTTCGGCACCGAAACCTCCGGCGGCGTGCTGCTGATCGGCGCGGCGGTGGTGGCCGTCATCTGGTCCAACTCGGCCTGGGCGCCGTCGTACCAGGCGTTCCTGGCTGCCCCCGTCGGCATCGCGATCGGGCCGTTCGCGCGCTCCGTGCATCTCGACCATTTCGTGAATGACGGGTTGATGGCGCTGTTCTTCCTGCTCGTCGGACTCGAAATCCGCCGGGAAATGACCCATGGCGCCCTGGCCAGCGTTGCGCGGATGGCCGCGCCCGGCGTGGCCGCGCTCGGCGGCATGGTGGTGCCGGCCGCGATCTACGCGGCACTCAACTGGCATGACGCCGAGGCGATCCATGGCTGGGCGGTTCCCGTCGCCACCGATATCGCGTTCTCTCTCGCGGTGCTGCGGGTGCTCGGCCGGCGGGTGCCGGCCAGCCTGCGGCTGTTCCTGACGGCGCTCGCGATCATCGACGACCTGGGCGCGATCCTGGTGATCGCGATGTTCTATGCCGCCGGCCTCTCCGGCCCCGCGCTGACCGGCGCGGTGCTGCTCTGGCTGGGACTCATGGCGCTGAACCGGGGCGGCGTTCGCGTGCTGGCACCCTATCTGTTCGGCGGCCTCGCGCTGTGGGCGCTGGTCGCGGCCTCCGGCATCCACGCCACGCTGGCCGGCGTGGCGCTGGCCTTCGTCATCCCCACCGCCCCCGCGCCCGGGCGCACGCGCAGCGCCGCCTCGCGGTTGGAGCGTGGGCTTGCCGGGCTGGTTGGCTATGTCGTCCTGCCGCTGTTCGGGCTGGCCAATGCCGGTTTGCCGCTGAACGCGCTGCCCGTCGGCCTGCTGACCGACCCACTCGTTTGGGGCATCGTCGCGGGGCTGTTCCTGGGCAAGCAGATCGGCGTGTTCGGCGTCACCTACCTTGCTGCCCGCGCCGGACTGATCCGGCTGCCGGGCAGCCTTTCCACCCGCCACCTCTACGGCGCCTCGGTGCTGTGCGGGATCGGATTCACCATGAGCCTTTTCATCGCCGACCTCGCCTTTCGCGGCCATCCGCGCCTGGCCGACGTCAAGCTTGCCGTGTTCGCGGCCTCACTGATCTGCGCCGCCGGCGGCCTCGCCGTGTTGTGGCGGGCCCCCCGACAGCCTAGCCGAGCAGCGTGATGCTGTGCGTGGCCGTCCGCGCCTCGCCCGACCGCAGCAGCATGATCCCCGGCTTGTCGCGGAACTCGCCATCGAACCCGACCGGACTGGTGAACCCGATCCACGGCTCGATGCACACGAGGTCGGCGTCCCGCCGCGACCAGATCGCCAGCTCCGCGAACCCGTCCCACGCCACCTGGATCATCGGATGGCCGACCGGCCCATAGGTCAACGACCGGCTCGCGGGCGGGTGCAGGATGGTGGTGTCCTCGGTGGCGAGGCGCGAGCGGAGCGGCAAGCGGCGCTCGGCGATCGGCGACGGCACGTCCTCGCGGGTCAGCACGCTGTTGGAAACGTTCCACACCGGCGCGGTCTCGGCCTCGGAGAATACCAGCTCGTGCGCCTCTTTCGCGACGCCGGCCACCAGCGGCCAGTTGAACGCCGGGTGCGCGCCAAGCGAGGCCGGAAGCGCGGCGTCCCCGGTATTGGTCAAAGTGAAGGCGATGCGCAGCGTGGCCTCATGCAGCTCGTATTCCACCTCCAGCAGGAAGGCGAACGGGAAGATGGCCCGCGTTCGCGCATCGTCCCCGAGCATGAGGCGGCACGCGGTATCGGTGCGGTACACCCACGAGAAATCGCGGTCCCGCGCGAAGCCGTGCTGGCCCATCGGATAATCGCGCCCGTCCACGCGCAACCTGTCGTTCGCGACCTTGCCGATGATCGGGAACAGGATCGGCGCGTGACGGGTCCATGGATCGCCCGCCTGCCAGATCGCCTCGATCCCGTCGGTGCCCCGCAGCGAACACAGCTCCGCGCCACGCGCCAGAACGCCCACCGTGAGGTGGCCGTTGGTCATGCTATGCCTGTCGTCCATGTTTCTCTCCGCGCTCCGCCGCCGATCCGACCATGCGCCCGACCCGGCCCGCTTCCCATGCCCGCTGCCGCTCGTGCGCGGCGTCACGGTGCTGGAATTCACCGCTCCCGTCACCTTCCTGGTGGGCGAGAACGGTTCCGGCAAGTCCAAGCTGCTCGAAGGCCTTGCCGCTGCTTTTCGTGAATGAGCGTGAGGGAGCCAGCTCGTCCGGAGCGGCTCCGGGGTGGTGGGATACCAAGGAAATCGCATCCCACCCTGCAGCGCGGCATCCGGAAGTCGTTATTGTTGTGCGAAGTCTATCTGCGCGCGATGACAATCCCCAGGATCACGCCAAGGCCCACGGCTCCGAGCAGGGCATTCATCGGGTTCTCCGCGGCGTAGGCTTTCACCTCCTCCACCGCATCGCCGCACATGCTTTGCGCCTGGCCGGCCGCCTGACGCATCTTGCCGCTCATCTGCGTCTTGGTGTCGCCGGTCAGGCCGCCCACCGCGTCCTCGATCTTGCCGCCCATGTTCTTCAGGCCGCCTTCGATCTGGTCTTCGTTCATGTCGCGATCCCTCCAGTGAAATGTCTGCGGGGCACTACGAAACGGCGAGGTTGAAGTTGCGCGCGGGCTTCGTGCCGCGATGAATTCCATACCCGCGGATGATGGCATCTCCTGCTGAACCGATCGCCACCGGCCGCGTTAGTCGTCACACACGGCTAACCAGGAGGACTTGAAATGAACTCATTCGTCACCGGACTCGCAACGGCGGGCCTTTTTGTCGGCGTGGCCGCAGCCCAACCCACGACCGCCACGTCGCCGCCTTCCACCACGACCGCGCCCATGACTGCGCCCATGGCCACCATGCCCCGGAGCACGGCACCCATGACGACTGCGCCAATGAGCACGGCGCCCATGGCGACTTCGCCCATGACCACATCGCCCAACCCGACAGCGACCCGGCCGATGGGCGGTACCACGATGGGCGGCACCACGACGGGCGCCGGTTCCACCATGCCGATGAATTCAGGCACGAGCGCGGGCAAGGCCGCGGCGTCGGGCGACAATAACCAGGCGGTGGCGACCACGACCGCCAACGCGCCGGCCCCGGCCCGAGGCAAGAACAGCTTCACCATGAATCAGGCCCGCAATCGCATCCAGGCGCGCGGCTTCGCTCAGGTGGCTGATTTGAAGAAGGACGCGAACGGCGTGTGGCGCGGCCACGGCCAGAAAGACGGCAGCCCGGTCGAGGTGTGGCTCGATTACAAGGGCAGCGTCGGCCAGCAGTAATCGCGTCGTCCCAAACGGTATCAGGAGAAAACAACATGGCCATCCAGACTGTCAGCCACCTTTTCGACACCTACGAACAAGCCGCGCGCGCGGTCGCCGATCTTGAGGCGGCCGGCGTGCCGCACAGCGAAATCAGCCTCGTTGCCAACAACGTCGACGACCGCCACGTGGTGACCAACACGACCACGGGCGGCAATGCCGGCACCGGCGCCAGCCTTGGCACGGTGCTCGGCGGCGGCGCGGGCCTGCTGGCCGGCATCGGCGCCCTGGCGATCCCCGGCGTGGGCCCGATCGTCGCCGCCGGCTGGCTGGTGGCAACCCTCGCCGGCGCGGGCGTGGGTGCAGCGGCGGGCGGCCTGCTCGGCTCGCTCACCGGCGCGGGAGTGACCGAGTCCGACGCCCATGTCTATGCCGAGGGCGTGCGGCGCGGCGGCACGCTGGTGACCGTCCGCACCGACAGCATGCAGGCGGCCCGCATCGACGCCATCATGTCTGGCACCGGCGCGGTCAACATCCGCGAGCGTGGCGCGGCCTATCGCGCAGCCGGCTGGGACAAGTTCGATCCCGCCGCCCCGGCCTACACGCCCACCGAGGTCGAGGCCGAACGCCTGCGCATGCGCGCCGGCATCTAAGGCCCGGCATCCAGGGTTGCCCCCCCGCCTCACACGGCGGGGGGGCTTGCTTGCACGCCCCCGAGACGCATGGCATCCCTGGCCGCATGAATTCACCCGCTCGTGTCATTCTTTTCCTGGCATTGCCCCTCGTGTGGCAGTCGGCCTCGTTGGCGGCTGAGAGCCATCTCAGCTACGCGGCCTACGCCGCCGGGTTCAACGTCCTGAACATCGACGCAACCTTCGACCTCGGCGCGAAAAACTACCGCATCGAGTTGAATTCGCGCACCGCTGGCGCCTTCGGGTTGCTGGTGCATGGCGAGATCAAGACCGTCGTCACCGGCCTGCGGACGGAAAACACCGTGTCCCCCACGCGCAATTTCAGTTTCGGCAGCTTCCGGGGCAGGCCCCGCCGCATTCAAATCGACTATGTCAACGGCCAGCCGGATCTGCGCGTTCTCGAACCAGCGGACGAGGCGGACCGAGACCCCGTGCCGGCGGCGATGCAACGCGACACGATCGATCCCGAAAGTGCCATGGCGGCCCTCATCTACCGGGTGACCGCCACCGGAAAATGCGAGGGCAGCGCGCGTATTTTCGACGGAAGGCGGCTTTCCGAAATCCGCGCCGTCACGATCGGCCCCGAGACGCTACCGCCGGATTCCGACTCGATCTACGCGGGGCCAACGCTGCGGTGCGATTTCGAGGGGCGCCAGCTCGCCGGGTTTTTGCACGATGCCGACGAGGCCGAACTCAAACGCATCCAGCGGGGCTCGGCCTGGTTCGCGCCGGCCGTTCCTGGCGGCCAGAGCCTGCCGGTTCGCATCAAGTTCTCCACGCGCTTCTTCGGCGCCGCGACCATGTATCTGACGAAATTCGACTGAAGGTCAGACCGCGCGCAGGCCGCCCCTCCGCAAGCCCTCGATGTAGATGTCCACGTCCGCGATGCGCCGCAACGGCGAACGCGCGCGCGCGGTTGCCAGCGTGAAATCCGGCTCCAGCCGTTCGAGGTGTCCGCGCACATCGTGCATATGGCCCCGGCCCGTGTCGGTGAGATATCCCAGTGCCGCGAGGTAACCCTTGTAGCTGGAGGACAACATCGGGTTCATCGTGGCAGCGCGCCGGCTCGCGGCGACGGACTCCGCGTGACGCCCGAGCATGAGCAGAGGCAGGCTCAGCGCCATATCGAAAAAGAAGCCGTGCGGATCGAACGGCGACAATTTCCGCGCCTGCTCGATGCGTCTCGCGGCAAGCTCATGTCCGCCGGCGTAGCACTGGCACAAGCCCGCGAGGGCCCAGGCCAAAGGCAGGTTCGGATTGAGCTCCAAGGCGCGCTCGTGCAGCGCCAGCGCCTCGTCGATGCTGCAACGGTCGAAAGCGCGGGCATGTCCCGCGATCGCCAGGGCGCGGGCATCTGTCGGGTCGATCAGCACCGCCCGGTCGGCCAGCTTCCGCGCGCTCTCCATGGCGGCGGGCGCGTCGGCCGCCCAGCCCTGGCCGGCCAGAACCAGGTGCCAGTAGGCGAACCAGGCGTGAACCGGCGCGAGATTCGGGCCGCGTTCCATCGCTGTCGCCAGCACGTCGCCGGCTGCGCGAAAGCTGCTCTCCTCCAGTCGGTATAACGAGGGTATCGCGCGCAACAGAAGTTCGTGGGCGCCGGCGGAGGCGGGATCAGCCGATGCCGGATCGATCCCCGGCGGCCTGGCGGCACGCTTCATCAACTCGGGGTCCACCTGGGCCACGGTGGCCGAGGCGATCTCGTCCTGCAGGGCCAGAAGATCGATGGCGGGACGGTCGAACCGGCGGGACCAGACGACTTCACCCGCATTGCCGACGATATCCGGCTCCGCCACTCTCAAATCGAGCAGCCTCACCATGACCCGGATCTGCCCGGCGCTTCGCTGCACCGTTCCGTCGAGCACGAAATCCAGCCGCAATTCCTGTCGCAACGCCGCCCAGTCGGCCGTCCTGCCGCGGGCTGCCAAGGCGGACAGCGAGGAACTCGCGATCAGGAAAATACCCCGGAAACGGGCCATCGCGGTGGTGATCTCTTCGGCCAGGCCGGCGCACAGAGCGACCTCGTCGGCGTTCTCACCGGTCGCTCCGAGCGGCCGGAACGCCATGACGCCGAGTCGGATCATCCCCCGGTCGGGCATCTGGTCGGGCATCCGTTCGGGCATCCGTTCGGGCGCTGGGGCAGCGACTTGCATATCGGCGTGGCGGATACGTTCGGCCAAATTCCTGGTCTCGGCCGACGCGGGCCCCAGCCGCGCGCGTCCCAGGGCCGCCGCACAGCGCTCGAAGGCGCGCGCGGCCTCGTCCTGGTCGCCCAGGGCCGCATGGGCCGACATCAGCGCCCGCCACGCCGGCTCGTGCCCGGGGGACAGCCGCAGCAGACGCTCGGCACGCGCCACGATCAACTCGGCCTGCCGCGCCGGGACCGCTTCCAGAGCGGCCCGCGCGGTTGCGGTCAGACGCTCCACGAAAAGCCGGCGCTGGCCGGCGAGCCACTCCGTGAACGCGTCATCGAGGCCGGCCAGATCCTCGAGCAGCGCCTCGCCGCCCGCGGAGAATGCGCCATCGTCCAGGAGGTCCAGCGCCCACGGCGGGCAATCGGCATCCAGGCTCGGCACATCCATGACGAAGGCGCCCGCGCGGAGCACCAGATACGCCCGTTCCGCCACCAGCAGGTCGGGCACGCACCCGTGCAGCTGCTCCTGCAACTCGTGCAGGCATTGGCGCAAGGAGCCACGGGCCTGCTCCGGCTCGCGCTCGCTCCACAACAGCGAGGTGAGCGTCAGCCGCAACACAGGAGCCCCCCGCGACAGCGCAAGAATGGCGAGCAACGCCCGCGTCTTGCGGGTGCGAGGCAGGATATTGCGCCCGGTGCCGTCCTGGGCGCGCATTGGTCCGATCAAGGTCAGCCGCAGCGGCAGGATGTGCTGTCCGCCCGATGCCCGACGAGACCAAAGATCAAGCAAGTTTGCAGAATCGATCGTGAAGCGAACGGTCCATGTATTCATTAGACCGCTAAAGATTGTTTTTGCGCAATCATCTAAATTAATAACGGAATTATAACGTAGAAATAGGCAAACATTACTAAAAGAGGAAAAAAGTCTTTACCATCCATCCCATTATGGCCAATATCGCCTTGTCGGCGACGGATTTGCGTCTGCCGATCGCCCGATGCCAGCTTTGCGCGACCATCTCCGTGTCCACTCCAAACGAGGTGCTCGCGGCTGGGACGGGCGTGATCTGAACCGCTAACGGAGACTTCCGCATGAACAAGATCAACACCGCGATCGACCTCGCCACCCTGGATGCGGGCCGCGTGCGCGTCGGCGCCGGCTACAAGCTGCTGCCGAGCGTGCCGGCGTCGGTGAAGGACGCCGGCCGCGTGAAGGTCGGCGCCGGCTACAACCTGCTGCCGCGCGCCTGATCCACCCGCCTGACGTTGGTCCTTCGCGTCAGGCGGCACGTGCCCAACCGGCCGGATTGCGCGCGCCATCCGGCCGGTCCCATCCGACCCCGAGCGGAGCTTTCCCCATGCCCCACGCCTCCTTGCCGGCGGCCCGTTTCTTCCGCCTGATCCCCGAAGGCCGGCCGCCGCAGCGCGCTGACCGCTCGGCCGCCGGCACGCTGCCGGCCCGCGCCGCCCGCTATTGCGACGCCGTCACCCAGGCGGCCGGCTTCGGCTGGTATGTGTTCCCGCCGATGGATGTCTCGCTGCTGTGGGACGGCGACGACGTCTTCTGGACCTATGACGCGGTGGATCGCTGGATGCTGCTTTCCGCCGCGCAGTTCCCCGGATTCAGCGCGTGCTTCGACGCGGTCGCGCCCGCCCACCTGCAAGGCTGCGCGCCGCCGTTCCTGACGGCACTCGCCGAACCCGGCACGGTGCAGATCTGGTCCGGCCTGCTCGCCCGCACGGCGCCGGACTGGTCGCTGCTGGTCCGCCCGCCCGCCAACCTGCCGCTGCCGGGCGGCTATGCGATGTACGAGGGCATCGTCGAGACCGATCGCTGGTTCGGCCCCTTGTTCATCAACATCCGCCTCACCCGCACCGACGTGCCGATCCGCCTGCGCGCCGATTTCCCGCTGTTCCAGGCCCAGCCGCTGCCCCGCGCGGTCTATGCCGATGGCGTGCTCGGCGCGATGTCCGTGGTGCCCGGCCCGTCCCTGCTCGCGCGCGAGGACTGGGATGCCTATCGGCGCACCGTCCTCACGCCGAATCTGGACCCCGAGCGGCCTTTGGGCCAGTTCGCGGTGAGCGCCCGCCGCCGCCGCAAGGCCTGCCCGCACGCCACGGCCTGAGGCCTGCCGTCCGCGGTTCAATCCGCCAGCGGCACCAGTCGCCCGAGCCCGTTTTCTGGATGTCCGGTCCGCCGCCCGATCCGCGACAGGAAGCAGGTCAGCATGGCAGTGGTCGGGCGTCCGGTCACGCGGTGCAGCCCGCGCAGCCGGTAGAGACCCGCCAGCGCGTCGATCATCCCCAAAAGACGCGGATCCGGGCCGGTCGCGAGCAGCACCGGCAGTTGGCGGTCGTAGCCCGCGATGTCGCGCAGCGTCAGCCGCAGGTCCGGGTTCGGCCGCAGCAGCAGCAGCCCGACGGGACGCAGCGCCCGCAATGCAGTGGACACGTCGCCCGCGACGCAGGTGATTTTCACGCCGAGCCGCTGCTCGCCAGCGAGCGCGCGGACCAGATCGACGATCGACCCGGTCGTCTTTTGCGGTGCTCCCGCGATCAGCACGCAATCCCTCTCCAAGCCTCGACTCCTCTCCCGCCGCCCCTTCTGCCGGAAACGGTTCAACGCCGGGTGACAGCGGCGTGAAAGCAATTGAGGCCTCGGCTGCTTGACACGCGGCGCGTTCGGAGAGACCCATCCGCGCCAGGAGATTCGGCCCAATCGCCATCGGCGTCGGCGGCGCGGCCGTGGTCGGGCTCGTCGTGTGGTTCGGCGCCCAGGCCATCGGGCGCGAGGTTGTGGCCGCCGGCTGGGCCATTCCCGTCACTGTCGTGCTCCACATCGTGCAGCTATGGCTGTCCGCGGCCGCCTGGCGCCTCGTGGTCGAGGGTCCGGCGGTCACCCTGCGGATCCGCTGGATCCGGGAAAGCGTGAACTCGCTGCTCCCCGTCGCGCAACTCGGCGGCAACCTCGTCGGCATCCGCCTGCTCATGCAGCGCGGCGTCTCCGGGGCACAGGCCGCCGCGGGCACCACGATCGACCTCACCATCGAGGCGATCACCCAGTTCCTGTTCACTATCGTGGGCATCGGGGCCCTCGGCGCGCTGGATGTGGGTAAGGGCAGCATCGCGCAGGGCTGGGGCGCCTGGCTCGATGGCGGGCTGGCATTGATGGCTGTGGGCCTGGTCGGCTTCGTCGCGGCACAGCGCGCCGGGCTGATGCGGTTCGTAGAGGTGCTGGCGCTGCGCCTCGGCCGCATGTTTCCCAGCTTCCCGATCGACAGCGTGCGTGGCCTGAATGCCGAGTTGATGCGGCTGCAACAAAATCGCGGCGCCCTGCTTCGCGCCACTCTGCTGCACCTGCTGGCATGGAGCCTGGGCGTCGCGGAAACCTGGATCGCCCTCGCCGCCATGGGCATCCAGACCTCGCCTGCCCAGGCGCTGGTCATCGAAAGCCTCGGCATGGCGGTGCGCAGCGCAGGCTTCGCGGTTCCCGGCGCGCTCGGAGTTCAGGAAGGCGGCTTCATCCTGGTCTGCGGCCTGTTCGGCATTCCCGCCGAGGACGCGATCGCTTTGTCCATGCTGAAGCGGGCGCGCGAACTTGCTGTCGGCGTGCCCGGCCTCATTGCCTGGCAATGGGGCGAGGGCCGGCGCGTCTGGGCGGGAAAGGCCCGCTAATGGTCCCAAACCTGACGCTCACGGCCGGAGCGTCAGGTAATTTGGCCCATAAAATCCGCTAGATCTGCTGGTGCCTCGCCCGCGCGCCACGCTCGATGGCGGCGGCCACCAGCGGATCCAGGTGAAGTTCGGAGCGCACGAATTCCAGCATCCGCAACGCAGCCTGGCCGGCGAAGCGATCGGCGGCCACGACCTCGCAGGCGAGCGCGTAGGCCGTCTCGCGCAGGCGGGGCTCCAATGCCTCGTAAATCATCCGGCCGGCATGGCTCAGCCCGTCATCCTCGCGTAGCAGCGCCACCGCCGCATCGGTCGCCGACTCGAGATGGTGGGAGGAAAAATTGGCGAAGGCCGGCAGGGTCTGCACCAGCCCGGACATCACGCCGATCTCCCGGTCGGTCACCCCGTCGGTGGCCGCGATCAGCACCATGGTGCAGACCAGCGCCTCCTGCGGGTCGAGGCCGGTGCGAACGAGAAGCGGTTCGGCAAGCATGAGTGACTCCATTGCGCAACGCGGTCGTTGAAACTGAGCGAAACCCGGCGGCGGAGCAAGTTGCCGCCGGATGAACACTCCGTCAGGAAGCGACGAGCTTCTGCTGCTGCTCGCCGAGGCCCGCGATGCCCAGCCGCATCGTCTGGCCGACCTTGAGGAACACCGGCGTGGGCTTCTGGCCCAGGCCCACCCCCGGCGGCGTGCCGGTCGAGATGATGTCGCCGGGGTGCAGCGTCATGAAGTGGCTCACGTAGGAAACCAGCTGCATGACCCCGAAGATCATGGTCTTGGTGCTGCCATCCTGCATCCGCTTGCCGTCCACGTCGAGCCACATGGCGAGATTCTGCGGATCGGGGATCTCGTCCTTGGTCACCATCCACGGGCCGGTCGGCCCGAACGTGTCGCAGCCCTTGCCCTTGTCCCAGGTGCCGCCGCGCTCGCTCTGGAATTCGCGCTCGCTCACGTCGTTGACCACGCAATAGCCCGCCACATGGTTCATCGCCTCGTGCTCGGGAACGTAGCTGGCGCGGCTGCCGATGACGATGGCCAGTTCCACCTCCCAGTCGGTCTTTTTGGACCCACGCGGGATCTTCACGTCGTCGTTCGGCCCCTGATAGGCACCCAGCGACTTCAGGAACACGATCGGCTCCTTCGGCAAAGCCGCTCCGGTCTCGGCCGCGTGGTCGGCGTAGTTCAGCCCGATGCACACGAAGTTCACCGGCCGCGCGACGCACGCGCCGATGCGCGGGCTGCCCGCCACTTTCGGCAGGCTCGCCGCATCGACGGCGGCGATCCGCCGCAGGCCCTCGGGTGACAGCGCCGCGCCGTCGATGTCGTTCACGACACCGGACAGATCACGGATGGCGCCATCGGCATCGAGCAAGCCGGGCTTCTCGGCGCCGACGGGGCCGTAGCGGAGCAGCTTCATTGTGTCGTTTCCTTTTTGCGTCGGTAACTCGGCTCGTCTTCAACCAATGTCGTTAGATACCGTAGTCGAGAGCGGAACCTACAGCGTGATCCCGCCGTCGATCACTACCGCCTGCCCGGTCATGAACTCGGCCTCGTCGCTCGCCAGATACACCGCGAGCTTCGCGATCTCCTCCGCCGTGCCCAGCCGGCCCATCGCCTGCCGCGCGACGAACGCCGCCCGCGCCGCCTCCAGCGAGCCTGCCGCCGCCGCGTTGGCCGCGATCCGGTCGTCCAGGCTGGGAGACTGCACCGTGCCGGGGCAGATGCAGTTGCAGCGTATCCCTTGGGCGATGAAATCGGCGGCCACCGCCTTGGTCAGCCCGACCACGGCAGCCTTGCTCGCGCCATAGACGCATCGATTGGGGATGCCCTTCACCGAACTCGCGACCGAGGCGACATTCACGATGGAGCCACGCTTGCGCGCGACCATGCCGGGCAGGAAGGCGCGGATGGTGCGGAACATCGAGCGCACGTTGAGGTCGAACGCGAGGGTGAACTCGTCCTCGGTCGTATCCAGCACGGTGCCCTGATGCACGAAGCCGGCGCAGTTGAACAATATGTCGATGTCCCGCGCGGCGGCCGCCACGGCCGCCGCGTCGAGCACGTCGAGCCGGGATGTGTGGATGCGTGGCCCCGCGATCTCGGCCACCTTGGCCTCGTTGATGTCGGTCGCGAACACCTCGGCCCCCTCGGCCGCGAAAGCCAGCGCGGTTGCGCGGCCGATGCCCTGCGCGGCGGCGGTGACGAAGGCGCGCTTTCCCTGGAGGCGCATCAATGGTTGTTCCGGCTCTCGCCGTGCCGCGTGATGACGTCGAGGAACAACGTCGCCGGCTCCAGGCAGGCGCCGGTCCCCAATTGCCCCACCATGCTGCGATAGATCGCCTCCCAAGGCGTTTTGCTCTCGGGATAATCGGGCTTCCACGCCGCGCGCCGCCGCTCCAGTTCCTCGTCGGAGATCAATACGTCCACCTTGTAGGTGTTGAGGTCGATCCTGATGCGGTCATTGGTCTGGAGCAGCCCCAATCCGCCGCCGACCGCGGCTTCCGGCGACACGTTCATTATCGAGGGGGAACCCGACGTGCCCGATTGCCGCCCGTCGCCCATGGTCGGCAGCGCGTTGATGCCGCGCAGCAGCAGGCTCGCGGGCGGCTGCATGTTCACCACCTCGGCGCTGCCCGGATAGCCCACCGGCCCGCAATTGCGGATGATGAGTACCGATTGCTCCCCGATCTGCAACGCCGGGTCCTCGATGCGGGCGTGGTAGTCCTCCGGCCCCTCGAACACGATGGCGCGGCCCTCGAACACATTCGGACGGTCGGGGTTGGACAGGAAGCGCTGGCGGAATTCCGCGTCGATCACGCTGGTCTTCATCACCGCGCTGTCGAACAGATTGCCGCTCATCACCACGTAACCGGCGGCGGCCTTCAGCGGGTCCATGTAGGCGCGGATCACCTCGCGGTCGCCCTCGGCCGTGCCCGCGAGGTTCTCGGCGATGGTCCTGCCGGTCACGGTCATGGCGTCGCCATGCAGTTTGCCGGCGTCCAGCAATTCCTTCATGACCGCCGGCACGCCGCCGGCGCGATGGAATTTCTCGCCCAGAAACCGCCCGGCCGGCTGGCAGTCCACCAGCAGCGGGATTTCCCGGCCATGCTTGTGCCAATCCGCCAGCGAGTGATCCACGCCCATATGCCGCGCGATCGCCACCATGTGTACCGGGCAGTTGGACGACGCGCCGAGTGCCGCCGCCGCCACCACCGCGTTGTCGAACGCATCCTTGGTCATGATATCGGACGGCCGCAGGTTCTCATGCACCATGTCCACGATGCGCTTGCCGGTCATGTAGGCCATCTGCCCGCGCTCCCGGTACGGACCTGGGATCATGGCGCAGCCGGGCAGAGACATGCCCAGGGCCTCGGCCAGCGAGTTCATCGAGCTTGCCGTGCCCATCGTGTTGCAATGCCCCACCGAGGGGGCGGACGAGCACACCATGTCCATGAACTCGTCGTAGGTTATTTTCCCTTCCGCGTACAGCTTGCGGCCTTCCCACACGATGGTGCCGGAGCCCGCCAGCTTGCCCTTCCACCAGCCATCCAGCATCGGCCCGCCCGACAGCACGATGGTGGGGATGTTCACGGTCGCGGCCCCCATCAGGCAGGCGGGCGTGGTCTTGTCGCAGCCGGTGGTCAGCACCACGCCATCGAGCGGATAGCCGTGCAGCACCTCCACCAGGCTGAGATAGGCGAGGTTGCGGTCCAGCGCCGCCGTGGGGCGCTTGCCGGTTTCCTGGATCGGGTGGATCGGGAACTCCATGGGAACGCCCCCGGCCGTGCGGATGCCGTCGCGAATGCGGCTGGCGAGGTCCATCAGGTGCCGGTTGCAGGGCGACAGGTCCGAGCCGGTCTGCGCGATGCCGATGATCGGCTTGCCTCCCTGGATCTCCTCGCGCGTGAGGCCGAAATTCAGGTAGCGCTCGACATACAGCGCCGTCATCGCCGGATCGTCGGGATTGTTGAACCAGCGCCGGCTGCGCAGGCCCGCGCCCGCGATCTGAGGGGTGCCGTTGCCGTGGGTGTTCGCCATTTTGCTTCCGCTGTTTCCGGTTGCGGCAGGGTGCGGGAGGGGCCGCCGGAGTGTCAACCGGCGGACCCTCGGCCCTTGATCGGCCGCGCGGCATGGCTGGTCTGCGGCACGCCCCGGTTCAGCGACATGTGGGAATGCACCACGCGCCATCCCTCCGGCGTCTGGCCGAACACCAACGTCGCCCGGCCGGGGCGATCGAACGCGGTGCCATCCTCATGGAAGCCGGTGCTGGCCCAGGGTGCCACGACCACCGCCATCGCGCCGTCCGGCGAGGCCAGCACGCGGGCGGCGGCGAGGTCGAAGCGGAAATCGGCGGTGCGTGGCCACACATTGGTCCATTGCGTGGCGATGGTGACGTCGACTCCCTCGATCACGTCGCGATGGGTCCCGAACGTCACCACGTCGGGGTGCCACAGCAGACGGGCGCTGTCGAAATCGACGTCCCGGACATAGCCCGCGAACACCTCCAGCCAGCGGTGGAACAGCGCCCGCGTGGCATCGTCGGCATGAGGCAACCCGGTCATGGCCAATCCTTTACAGGTAACGCAGGATAGCGGTCGCGCCAGCCTGTCGCCAGCGCCCGGCCCGTCACCAGCGAGGGAATATCATGACCACCGAACTCACGCTGCTCGCATGGGCCATCGTGCTCGGCCTCGTGCATGCCGTCGCAACCGGCCAGGCCGCCACCCTGCAGCACGGCATCAAATACGGCCTTGGTCCGCGTGACGAGCAGAAACCCGTCACCGGCATCGGCGGCCGGGTGGTGCGGGCCTTCGCCAACTATCTGCAGACCTTCCCGTTCTTCGCCGCCGCCGTGCTGATCGCCCATCTCGCCAACCGGCACAGCTGGATGACGGTCACCGGCGCGCATCTCTATTTCTGGGCACGCCTCGTGTACGTACCGCTCTACGCCGCCGGCATCCCGGTCGCGCGCACGCTCGCCTTCCTGGTGTCCATGGCCGGCATCGTGCTGCTGCTGTTGGCTCTCACCTGACCATGCGGCGCCGTGTCATCCTGGTCACGGGCGCGGCCAGCGGCATCGGCGCCGCGACCTGCCGTGCGCTCGCCGGGCCGCACACTGCGATCCTGCTCCACACGCGCCAGAACGCCGAGGGCGTTGAGGGCGTGCTGGCGGACATTGTCGCTGCCGGCGCCGCCGGGGAGGTCGTGCTGGGCGACCTCGCCGACCCGGACGTGCCCACCATGCTGATCGACACCGCGACCGCCCGCTTCGGCCATCTGGATGTGCTGATCAGCAACGCGGGTTTCGCGGATCGCACGAAGCTGGCCGACCTCACCGATGCCGGCTTCGCCCGCTCGATGGATGCGATCGGCTGGGCGTTCCTCCGCCTCGCCCGCGCCGCCATCCCGCATCTGCGCCTGGGGCACGAACCCCGCATCGTCGCCGTCAGCAGCTTTGTCGCCCACGCCTTCCGCCCCGGCATACCGATCTTTGCGGCCTCCGCCGCCGCCAAGTCCGCGATGGAGGCCATGGTGCGGGCGCTGGCGCTCGAACTGGCGCCGGACGCCATCACGGTGAACGCGGTCGTGCCGGGTTTCATCCACAAGGAAGCCGGCGCCCACGCGGCGGTCGACAAGACCGCTCTTCAGGCGTTACTGGCGAATATCCCGCTCGGCCGCGTGGGCCAGCCCGCCGAGGTCGCGGCCGCGATCGCCTTCCTGGCCTCGCCTGAAGCCGGCTACATCACCGGCCAGCCGATCCATGTCAGCGGCGGGCTGGTGGTATAACGGCGCGCGCTTGCACCCGGCCAAGCCTCTCGTTATAGACCCGCCCCTGTCTGCGAGTCCGGGCCTGTAGGGCATGCCCGGCCGCGACGCCTGCCGTTTTGGGGCAGGGATCAGTCATAGGAGATGCAAATGCCCAAGATGAAGACCAAGTCGTCGGTCAAGAAGCGCTTCAAGATCACGGCCACGGGCAAGGTGCTCGCGGGTCCGGGCAACAAGCGCCACGGCCTTATCAACCGCTCGCAGAAGATGAAGCGCCAGGGTCGCGGCAGCCAGACGCTCACCGAGGCCGATGGCCGGACGGTGAAGCAATGGGCTCCGTATGGTCTGCGGTAAGGGGAATTAGGCAATGGCACGGGTAAAGCGCGGCGTTACCACGCACGCACGGCACAAGAAGGTTATCGACCAGTCGAAGGGCTTCTTCGGCCGGTCCTCCACGAATTACCGCATCGCGCTGGAGCGGCTCGAGAAGTCGCTGCAATACGCGTATCGTGACCGCCGCGTGAAGAAGCGCGAGTTCCGCGGCCTGTGGATTCAGCGCATCAACGCCGCCACGCGCGAGCACGGCATGATCTACAGCAAGTTCATCTTCGGGCTGAAGAAGGCCGGCATCGAGATGGACCGCAAGGTTCTCTCGGCCATCGCGTTCGACGACCCGGCGAGCTTCGCCGAGATCGTGAAGAGCGTGCAGGCGGTGCTGGACGCGGAGCCGAAGGCCGAAGCGGCTTCGGCATAGACCCACACTCCATCGTTGCTTCCCCCTCCCGCTCGTGGGGAGGGAGAAACGCCACCGGACCCACGGAGAGATTGGCGGGATGAGCGACGATCTCACGAGCCTTCGACGCGAAACCGACGCGGCCCTTGCGGCCGCGTCGGAACTGCGCGCGTGGGACGCGATCCGCGTCGGCGTGCTCGGCAAAAACGGCAAACTCACAGCCCTGCTCAAGCAACTTGGAACCGCCTCGCCCGAGGAGCGGCGCGAGCGGGGCGCCGCGCTGAACCGCCTGCGCGACGACCTTACCGCCGCCATCGAGCAGCGCCGCGCATCTCTCGATGCGGCGGCGATGGATGCGCGCCTCGCCGCCGAACGCATCGACGTCACCCTGCCGCCGCGCCCATCCGGTGGCGGGCTGATCCACCCCATCAGCCGCACCATGGACGAGATGGCCGCGATCTTCGGGGCCATGGGCTTCGAGATCGCCGAAGGGCCGGACATCGAGAGCGACTGGCTCAACTTCTCCGCCCTCAACATTCCCGCCCACCATCCCTCCAGGCAGGAACTCGATACTTTCTACCTGCCCGCGGCAAGTGGAGCATCGCCGCCGGTCCTGCGCACGCACACCTCCCCGGTCCAGGCGCGCGCCATGCTCACCCGCGAGCCGCCGTTCCGCATCATCGCGCCGGGCCGCACCTACCGCAGCGACCATGACGCGACGCATTCGCCCATGTTCCACCAGGTCGAGGGTCTCGCCCTTGCGCGGAACCTCACACTGGGCCACCTCAAAGGCTGTCTCAGCGACTTCCTGCGCGCGTTCTTCGGCCTGCCGTCATTGCCGGTGCGGTTCCGTTCCAGCTATTTCCCATTCACCGAACCGTCGATGGAAGTCGATATCGGTTGGAACCGCCGCACCGGCGAGCTCGGCGGCGGCGGCGACTGGCTGGAAATCCTCGGCAGCGGCATGGTGCATCCGAAGGTGCTGGCCAATTGCGGCATCGACCCGCGCGCGTGGCAGGGATTCGCCTTCGGCATGGGCATCGAGCGGGTGACGATGCTGAAACTCGGCATTCCCGATCTGCGTCCGTTCTACGAGAGCGATCTGCGCTGGCTGCGCCATTACGGCTTCAACCCGCTGCTGCCCGCCATGCTGCATGAGGGCGTCGGCGCATGAAGTTCACCCTCTCCTGGCTCAAGACGCACCTCGAAACCGACGCCGATCTCGCCACTCTCACCGATGGCCTGACCAATATCGGCCTCGAGCTGGAGCGTGTGCAGGACCGCGCCGCGGCACTCTCGGCGTTCAAGGTCGCTTACGTGATCGAGGCGGTCCAGCACCCCAATGCCGATCGCTTGCGCGTGTGCCAGGTCGATACCGGGAGCGGGACCGTTTCGGTCGTGTGCGGCGCGCCCAATGCCCGCGGCGGCATGAAAGCGGTGTTCGCGCCGCCCGGAAGCACCATTCCGGACAGTGGAATCGTGCTCAAAATCGGCGAGATTCGGGGCGTAAAGAGCGCCGGAATGCTCGTTTCCGCGCGTGAACTGGGCCTCGGCGACGACCATTCCGGCATCATCGACCTGCCGCCTGACGCTCCGATAGGTATGCCATATACCGATTTCGCCGGCCTCGGCGACCCGGTCATCGAAATCGGCGTCACGCCCAATCGCGGCGACGCGCTCTCGGTGCGCGGCGTGGCGCGCGACCTCGCGGCGGCCGGGTTCGGCACGCTGAAACAGTTATCCTCCATACCTATCGCCGGGAACGGCCCCGGCCGCCTCCGCTGGGCGATCGAGATACCGGATGCCTGCCTTTGGGTGCTCGGCCGCACCATTCGCTGCCTCCGCAACGGCCCCAGCCCGAAATGGCTGGCAGATCGCCTCGTCTCCATCGGCCTGCGACCGATCAACGCGCTGGTCGACATCACCAATTTCTTCACCATCGACCTTGGCCGCCCGCTCCATGTGTTCGACGCGGGCAAGGTCAGCGGCGACACGCTCAGCTTCCGCCCAGGTGCCAACGAAACTTTCCGCGCGCTGAACGGGCGGGATTATACGGCCACGCCCGAGGATTGCGTCATCGCCGACGCATCCGGCGTGCAATCGATCGCGGGCGTCATGGGCGGCGCCGACACGGGCTGCGACGAGGCCACCACCGAGGTGTTCGTCGAATGCGCCCTGTTCGATCCGGTGCGCGTGGCATTGTCCGGCCGCCGCCACCAGATCGTCTCCGACGCGCGCCAGCGTTTCGAGCGCGGCATCGACCCGGCGCTGATGCCGCACGCCATCGAGGCCGCCACCCGCATGATCCTCGAACTCTGTGGCGGTGAGCCCAGCGAGATCGTTGCCGCCGGCGCCGAGCCCGCATGGCAGCGCACCGCGACGATGCGCCTCGACGCACCCGAAAAACTCGGGGGTCTCGCGGTGCCGCCCGACGAATGCGCGGATCTCCTCGCCCGCCTCGGCTTCACCCTCGCCGCGCGCGACGCCGCAAGCCTGACGGTGAACGTCCCGTCGTGGCGCAACGACATCGCGGCCGGAACGCCGCTCGACCAGTCGCCCGATCTGGCGCCCGACCGCGCCGCCGCCAGTGCCGCGGGCCGCGTGCCGATGGAGCAAGAGGCCGATCTGGTGGAGGAAATCCTCCGCCTCAAGGGGCTCGACGCCATCCCGCCGGTATCGATGCCGCCACTGGGCCCGGTGCCCGCCCCGACGCTCACCCCCCGTCAATCCCGCGAAACCCTCGCCCGGCGAACGCTGGCCTCACGCGGTCTTGTCGAATGCGTCACCTTCAGCTTCATGGCCGCGAGGCACGCCGCCCTGTTCGGCCCCGATGATGCGGCCCTGCGTCTGGCCAACCCCATCGCGTCCGACCTCGACCAGATGCGCCCGACCCCGATCGCGACCTTGGCACTCGCCGCTCAGCGCAACGCCACGCGCGGCTTCCCCACGGCCAATTTGTTCGAGATCGGCCCCGCCTTCCGCGGCACCGCCGCCGAGGCGCAACGGCGCGTGGCATCCGGCCTGCGCTCCGGCCCTACCCCACGCGATTGGCGCGAACCCGCGCGCGCCCCCGATGCGATCGACGCCCGTGCCGACGCGCTCGCGGTACTGTCCGCCTTGGGTGTGCCGATGGATGCGCTCACCACCACCACCGACGCGCCGGATTTCTACCATCCCGGCCGCTCCGGCCAGCTCCGCCAGGGGCCGAAGACCATCCTCGCCAGCTTCGGCGAACTCCATCCGCGCGTGCTCGCGGCGCTGGACTTCGCCGGCCCGGTCGCCGCGTTCGAGATCCAACTCGACGCCATCGCCGACCCGAAACGCCGCCGCCGCGCACCCGCCGACCTGCCCGCCTTTCAGCCGCTGCGCCGCGACTTCGCCTTCGTGGTCGATGCAGCGACACCGTCCGACCTGCTGCTCCGCGCCGCCCGTGGCGCCGCCCATGGCGCCGAGCGCGCGCTGATCGCCGGAGTCGCGTTGTTCGACGTCTATGCCGGGGACAATGTCGAACCCGGCCGCAAGTCCCTCGGCCTGGAAGTCACCTTCCAGCCGCGCGACCGCACGCTGACGGATGCGGAAATCGAAGCGGCCTGCGCGAAGGTTGTCGCAGCGGTGGGCAAGGCAACGGGAGCGGTGCTGCGCTGAAAAAATAGGGCGGAATGCGTTTTTCCGCCCTACGCCGCTTTCTACCCGAACAGCAGCGAAGCGTTCAGCACCGTCCGCCACACGCCCCAGGCCAGCGGAATCCCCACCACCAGCCAGGAAACGATCATCCGCGCCTTCATGCCCTGGCTCCCGCGCGCACGTCTTCACTGGCATCCTCGACAGCCCCCGTGAAGTGGTGTTTCCGGTTCACCGCCGACATGAAGAAGTTGCACAGGAAGCCCACGAACAGCAGCCCCGCCATGATGTACATCGTCACCGAATAGGCCTGCGCCTTCGGCACGCCCTGGCCGATCTGGTATTCGCGGATGTAGTTCACCAGCACCGGGCCCAACACGCCCGCCGTGGACCACGCGGTCAGCAGGCGGCCGTGGATGGCGCCCACATGCATGGTGCCGAACACGTCCTTGAGATACGCGGGGATGGTCGCGAAGCCGCCGCCATACATGCTCAGGATCACGCCGAACAGCAGCACGAACAGCGTGATCGAGCCCATGTTGCCGACCGACGGTACCAGCGCATACAGCGCGATGCCGAGCACGAAGAAGATCATGTAGGTCACCCGCCGGCCGAGCTTGTCCGACATGGTGGACCAGAAGAACCGCCCGCCCATGTTGAACAGGCTCAGCAGGCCGACGAAGCCGGCCGCCGCCGCCGCCGTCACGCGGCCGGGGAACATCTCCTGGATCATCGGCGAGGCCTGGCCGAGCACGCCGATGCCGGCGGTCACGTTCAGGCAGAGCACGCCCCACAGGAGGTAGAATTGCGGGGTTTTTACCGCCTCGCTGGCATGCACGTTGGCCGTGGTGATGAGCTTGCTCGATGTCTGCATCGGCACGAAGCCTTCCGGCTTCCAGGCCGGCGCCGGCACGCGCACGATGGCCGCCCCGAACATCATGAACACCAGGTAGATGGCGCCCATGGTCACGAACGTCTCCACCACGCCCGCCGATGCAGCGGTCTTGAAGTAGCCCATCAGCGCCACTTCCAGAGGCGACGCGATCAGCGCGCCGCCGCCGAAGCCCATGATGGCCATGCCGGTCGCCATGCCCGGCCGGTCAGGGAACCACTTGATGAGCGTGGAAACCGGCGAGATGTAGCCGATACCCAGGCCGCAGCCGCCCAGCACACCGTAGCCGAGATAGATGATCCAGAGCTGATGCGTCTCGATGCCGATGGCCGAGACGAAGAACCCTCCGGCGAAGCAAAGCGCGGCGGTGAACATCGCCATGCGCGGCCCGACTCGCTCGACCCAGCGGCCAAAGAACGCCGCCGACAGGCCAAGGAACACGATGGCGATCGAGAAGATCCAGCCCAGCTGCGCCAGTGTCCAGTCGCCGGGGGCGGATTGCGTCACCCCGATCAGGCGGCTCAGCGGCAGGTTGAACGGGGAGAACGCATACGCCGAGCCGATCGACAGATGCACCGCCAGGGCCGCGGGGGGTACCATGAAGCGGTTGAAGTCCGGTGGCGCCACCGTGTGGGCGCGATCCAGAATACTCATTGCGTTGTCCTTTCCCCGAGCCAGCGATTTTGTGGCCGCCAGTTGACTGGTCCCATAATGCGCGGTCACGGAAAATTCAAGATATCGCTTTACAGGTGTAATGCACGCGCCAAATAAGTCTCGGCATAGGAGAACGCCACGCATGAACGATCTCGTCTTGGAGAGCAGAGCCCACCCCGGCGCCGGCCGCCGCCGGGCGAAATCGGCACCCAAGGGCCGCCAGATCGATCCCCAGGCGCGGCTCGACATCCTGGATCTGCTCGCTGATAAGCCGCGCCGGCGCGATCTGCTGATCGAGCATCTGCATCTGATCCAGGACCGCTACCTCCGCATCTCCACGCCCCATCTCGCGGCATTGGCCGACGAGTTGCGGATGGCGTTCGCCGAAGTGTACGAAGTCGCCACGTTCTATGCCCATTTCCACGTCACCGACGACGCCGCGCCCAGCATGGTCATCCGCGTTTGCGAGAGCATCAGCTGCATGATGGCCGGCGGCGACGCCCTGGCGGCCGCCATCGCGGCGGGCACCGATGCGCGTGTGGTCCGTGTGCCCTGCATCGGCCGTTGCGACTACGCGCCGGTTGCCGAAGTGGGCCACAACCTCGTCGATCACGCGACCGGCCCCGAGGTGCTCGCCATCGCGTCCCGCCACGAGACCCATCCGCGCATGGGCGACTACGTCACCTATGAAGCCTATCGCGCGACCGGCGGCTACACATCGCTCGACCGGCTGATCTCAGGCGAACTCACGCCCGACGCCGTGCTCGACCGTCTCGACGCCGCCAAGCTCGCCGGCCTGGGCGGCGCCGGTTTCCCGACGGGCCGCAAATGGCGCACCGTGCGCGACCAGCCCGGCACCAAGCTGATGGTGGTCAACGGCGACGAGGGCGAGCCCGGAACGTTCAAGGACCGCTTCTACCTCGAACGAGACCCCCATCGCTTCATCGAGGGCATGCTGATCGGCGCCCGCATCGTGGGCGCGGAGGAGATCTACATCTATCTGCGCGACGAATACCCCGCCGCGCGGCAGATACTGCACACGGAAATCGCGAAACTCCCGGTGGGTGCCGGGCCGAAGATCCACATACGCCGTGGCGCGGGCGCCTATATCTGCGGCGAGGAATCAGCGATGATCGAGAGCATCGAGGGCAAGCGCGGCCTGCCGCGCCACAAGCCCCCGTTCATCTTCCAGGAAGGCCTGTTCGGCCAGCCCACGCTCGCCAACAACGTCGAAACCCTGTGGTGGGTGCGGGATCTGCTCGAACACGACGCCGATTGGTGGACCGCCCAGGGGCGCCACGGCCGCGTCGGCCTGCGCAGCTATTCGGTGTCCGGCCGCGTGAAAAATCCCGGCGTGAAATTGGCCCCGGCCGGCATCACGCTGCGCGAACTGGTCGATGAATACTGCGACGGCATGGCGGACGGCCACACCATGCGCGGCTACCTCCCCGGCGGCGCCTCGGGCGGCATCATGCCCGCGCGGCTCGACGACGTGCCGCTCGATTTCGGCACGCTGGAGAAGCACGGCTGCTTCATCGGCTCGGCGGCCGTGGTCGTGCTGTCCGACCATGACGACATGCGCGCGGTCGCGCTCAACCTCATGAAGTTCTTCGAGGATGAAAGCTGCGGCCAATGCACCCCCTGCCGCGTCGGCACGCAGAAGGCGGTGGCGCTGATGTCGCGCGCCGAGTGGGATCAGCCCCTGCTTGAAGAATTGTCGGCCACGATGCGCGACGCGTCGATCTGCGGATTGGGCCAGGCGGCGCCGAACCCGCTGCTCACGCTGATGCGGTATTTCCCCGAGGAGTTTGGCGCGTGAGCGCCCCCCACCCCGGCCCGCCCCCTCAGGGAGAAGCAATCCTTCCCCCTCCCCCTTTTGGGGAGGGCCGGGGTGGGGGTCTCGTGTCCGCTACACTCTCGCGCCAAGGCCACACCCCATGATCACCTTCGAACTCGACGGAACCCAGGTCGAAGCCGCCCCCGGCGAGACCATCTTCACGGTCGCCCAACGGCACGGCATCGAAATTCCGCATCTCTGCCACTCTCCCGAACCCGGCTACCGCCCCGACGGAAATTGCCGTGCCTGCATGGTGGAAATTGCCGGCGAGCGCGTGCTCGCCCCCTCCTGCATGAGAAACCCCGCTCAGGGCATGCGCGTCACCACCGCCTCCCCGCGCGCCAAAAACGCCCGCAAGATGGTCATCGAACTTCTCCTCGCCGACCAGCCGGCGCTCGAAAACTCCCCCGATCCCACGTCGAAGTTCCGCCAATGGACCGGCAAGGTCGGCCTTGCGGGATCGCGCTTTCCCGGCGCCCGGCGCTGGGCGGCCGATGACAGCCACACGGCGATGTCGGTCAATCTCGATGCCTGCATCCAGTGCGGCCTGTGCGTGCGCGCCTGCCGCGAGGTGCAGATGAACGACGTGATCGGCATGGCCCATCGCGGCCACCACGAGAAGATCGTGTTCGACTTCGACGACCCGATGGGCGACAGCACCTGTGTGGCCTGCGGCGAATGCGTCCAGGCCTGCCCGACCGGCGCCCTGATGCCGTCGGCACTTCTGGAGAACGGCGTCCGCACGCAATACGCCGATCGCGCGGTGGACAGCCTGTGCCCCTATTGCGGCGTCGGCTGCCAGATGACGTATCACGTGAAGGAGGACAAAATCCTCCACGTCGAAGGCCGCGACGGTCCCGCCAACCACAACCGCCTGTGTGTGAAAGGCCGCTTCGGCTTCGACTACATCCACCATCCGCACCGCCTGACGAAGCCGCTGATCCGTATCGAAGGGATTGCCAAGGACGCGAACGACGTCGTCGATCCCGCCAATCCCTGGACGCATTTCCGTGAAGCCTCATGGGAGGAGGCGCTGGACCGCGCCGCCGGCGGCTTCAACGCCATCAAGGCGTCGGGCGGCGGCAACGCGCTCGCCGGATTCGGCAGCGCCAAGGGCTCCAACGAGGAAGCCTACTTGTTCCAGAAGCTGATCCGCACCGGCTTCGGCACCAACAACGTCGATCACTGCACGCGCCTGTGCCACGCCTCGTCGGTCGCCGCCCTCATGGAAGGGCTGAACTCCGGTGCCGTCACCGCGCCGTTCTCGGCCGCGCTCGACGCCGAGATCATCATCGTCATCGGCTGCAACCCGACGGTGAACCATCCCGTCGCCGCCACCTTCATCAAGAACGCGGTGCGCGCGGGTGCCAGGCTCGCGGTGATCGACCCGCGCGGCCAGGCCCTCTCGCGCTTCGCCACCTGGAATCTGCGGTTCAAGCCCGGCACCGACGTGGCGCTGCTCAACGCCATGCTGCACACCATCGTCGAGGAGGGCCTGGTCGATAAGCAATACGTCCAGGCCCACACGGAAGGCTTCGCCGAACTCGCCGAACGGCTGAAGGACTTCTCGCCGGAGAAGATGGCCGACGTGTGCGGCATCCCCGCCGTCGTGCTCCGCACGCTCGCGCGCGCCTACGCCAAGTCGACCGCGTCGCTGGTGTTCTGGGGCATGGGCATCTCCCAACACGTCCACGGCACCGACAATTCCCGCTGCCTGATCGCGCTCGCCCTCATCACCGGCCAGATCGGCCGCCAGGGGGCCGGGCTGCACCCGCTGCGGGGCCAGAACAACGTCCAGGGCGCGTCCGATGCCGGGCTGATCCCGATGGTCTTCCCCGATTACCAATCGGTCGGCGACGATCGCGTTCGCGGTTTCCTCGAGGAACTCTGGCAGGCGCGTCTGGATCGCCAGCCCGGCCTCACCGTCGTGGAGATCATGCACGCGATCCAGCACGGCGACATTCGCGGGCTGTATGTCGAGGGTGAGAACCCCGCCATGTCGGACCCCGACCTCAACCACGCGCGCACGGCGCTTGCCACGCTCGAACACCTCGTCGTGCAGGATCTGTTCCTCACCGAGACCGCGTTCCATGCCGACGTGGTGCTGCCCGCCTCCGCCTTCGCCGAAAAGGCCGGCAGCTTCACCAACACCGATCGCCGCGTGCAGATCGCCCGCCCCGTGCTGCCGCCGCCCGGCGACGCGCGGCAGGACCTCTGGATCATCCAGGAGATCGCCCGCCGCATGGGCCTTGGCTGGAACTACGCGGGCCCTGGAGAGGTGTTCGCCGAGATGGCGCTGACGATGCCGTCGATGGCGAACATCACCTGGGAGCGGTTGGAGCGGGAAGGGGCCGTCACCTACCCGGTCGATGGCCCCGATGTGCCCGGTAACGAGATCATCTTCGCCAACGGCTTTCCCACCGCCAGCGGCCGCGCGAAACTGGTGGCGGCGAACGTCTCGCCGCCCGACGAGGTGCCCGACACCGAGTTCGATATGGTGCTGTCCACCGGCCGCGTGCTGGAACACTGGCACACCGGCAGCATGACCCGCCGTGCGAAGGCGCTTGACGATATCGAGCCCGAGGCCGTCGCCTTCATGTCCCCGCAGGAACTCGGCCGCCGCGGCATCGACGCGGGTGCCAGCATCCGCGTGGAAACCCGTCGGGGTGCCGTCACCATCAAGGCCCGGGCCGACCGCGACGTGCCGGCCAACATGGTGTTCATCCCGTTCTGCTACGCCGAAGCCGCCGCCAACCTGTTGACCAATGCGGCGCTCGACCCGGTCGGCAAGATCCCGGAGTTCAAGTTCTGCGCGGCGCGGGTGCTGGCCGCGTAATCACGCCCGCGCCCGCACCCGCTGGCCGCTCAACTCCGCCCCCGCATCGGTGTCCAGCCGCCACGACAGCACCGGCGCGAACACCGCGATCGCTGCGACGAGCAGATACGCCGCGGTGAAATCCGACAGCGCGGGGGCCGTGTGTCCCGCCGCGAACATCGAGCCCGCGAGTGCCGCCGCCGCCGTTGCGATGCCGAGCGAGATGCAGAGCTGCTGGAACGTGGTGTAGAAACTCGTCGCCGCACTCATCCGGTCGCGCTGGATGTCGGCATAGGCGATCGTGTTGTACACCATGAATTGCAGCGACTGGAAAAACCCGCCGACCATCAGCACCGCATAGATCGCGGCCAGCGGCCAGCTTGGCCGGAATGCCGCCGAACTCCCCAGCAGCAGCGTCGAGATCAGCCCCACCCATACCAACGTGTTGCGGAACCCGATCCGCTTCAGGATCGGCCGCGCCGCCACCCGCATCGCGAGCGACCCCACGGCACTCGCGAACGTCACCATCCCGCTCGCCGAAGCCGACATGCCGAAACCCAGTTGCAGCATCATCGGCAGCAGGAACGGCATCGCGCCCACGGCGATGCGCGACAATGCGCCCGCCAGCACCGAAATCCCGAAAGTCGGCACGCGCATCAACGAGAAATCCAGGATCGGGTGCGGATGCCCGCGCGAATGCCGCCAGTACAGCAGCCCCGCCGCCACGCCCACCGCGAGCAGCGCGCCCGTCTCCAGCGCCGACCCGACGCCCCGGCTCGCCAGTTCCAGCCCGAACATCAGGCATGCCAGCGTCACGCCGCTGAGGGCGAAGCCCACGAAGTCGAACCGCGCGGGCTCTTTTTCCCGGACGTCCTCGATGAACAGCGTCACCAGCACGAGCCCGATCACGCCCACCGGCACGTTGATGTAGAAGATCCAGCGCCAGTTCAGCGCGTCCACGATGAACCCGCCGATCGGCGGCCCGAGCATCGGCCCGATGGTCGCCGGGATCAGCAGCCACGTCATCGTCGTGACCAGTTCGGCCTTGGTGACGCTGCGCAGCAGCACGAGCCGCCCCACCGGCACCATCATGGCGCCGCCGATCCCCTGCAAGATGCGCGACGCGATCAGGAACCACAGCGTCTGCGACTGCGCGCACAGGATCGAGCCGATGGTGAACAGCGCGATCGCCGCCCGGAACACCGTCCGCGTCCCGAACCTGTCCGCCGCCGTGCCGCTCACCGGGATGAACACCGCGAGGCTCAGCAGATACGAGGTCAGCGCGATGTTCATGTGCAGCGGGTCGGCGTGGAACGACCGCGCCATGGTCGGCAACGCGGTCGCCAGCACCGTCCCGTCGACCTGCTCCATGAACATGGCGGCGGCCACGATCAGGGCGGTGAGATACCGGCGCTTCTTGCGGGGGACTGTTGGCGCGGATTGGGACATTTCGCTCGTCATGCGCGGGCTTGACCCTCGTATCTTTGTCGTCAGAGGCAACAACCTTTGGCCGGGCCAGGACCGCAATCGGCGAGTTCTGCTAAAGCAGCGCGGACGCCGGCGGCTCCGGTCCCGAATAGCGCTCCTCCACCCACGGGTCGCCCCGCATGTGGTATCCGTTCGCCTCCCAGTAACCCGCCCGCGCCTGCTCGCGGAACTCGATGCGGTGCAGCCACTTGGCGCTTTTCCAAAGGTATAGATGCGGCACCACCAGCCGCACCGGGCCGCCATGCGCCTCGCTCAACGGGGCGCCCTCCCAGGCATGGGCCAGCATCGCCCCCTTGGCCGCGAAATCGTTCAGGTCGAGGTTGGTGGTGTAGCCGTCATAGCTGTGCAGCACGATGAAGTCGGCGCCCTGCCGGGGCATGCAGGCGTCCAGCAGGTCGCGCGTCGAAACCCCGTCCCAGCGGTTGTCGTAGCGCGACCAGGTCGTCACGCAATGGATGTCCGACACCTCGGTATGCGGCGGCATCGCCGCATACGCGGCCCAGTCCAGCGTCAGCGGGTGCTCGACCGCGCCGAACACGCGCAACTCCCATTTCTCGCGCGGGATCGCGGGTTGCCGCCCGAGGTCCAGTACCGGCCAGTCCCGCACCAGATGCTGCCCCGGCGGCAGGCGCTCGGTTTCGGGGCGGGCCACCCGCCCGGTCAGGAACCGCCCCTCGCGCGCCCAGCGCTGCTTGCTCGCGGTCAGCTTGGTGTCTTCGTTCATGGCCGCATCATCCGCCCGATGCGGCCATCCCTCAAGGGATGACGCCGCGCGGCGTCTGTGGTGTTCTGCTTGGCAAAACGCACCTGAGAGACCAGCCATGCACCTCACCCCAGCCGCGCGCGGCGTGTTCCCCATCGCGCCCACGCCGTTCCTGCCCGACGGCCGGATCGACAGCGCCTCCATCGATCGGCTGATCGAACGCTACGTCGATTGCGGGGCCGACGGCGTGACCGTGCTCGGCATCATGGGCGAGGCGCCCAAGCTCACGCCGGAGGAATCGCTCGACATCGCCGGCCGCTTCATCCGTGGCATGGGGGCCGCGCAAACGATCGTCGGCGTGTCGGCCCCAGGCCTCGCCGCCATCCGCGCGCTGGCCCATGCGGTGATGGACCAGGGGGCCGCCGGCGTGATGATAGCGCCCCCTCCGCATCTGCGAACCGACGACGAGATCGCCGCCTATTTCGCCCAGGCCGCCGAGGCCATCGGCCCCGATGTGCCATGGGTGCTGCAGGACTACCCGCTGACGCTGACCGTGGTGATGACGCCCGCCGTGATCCGCCGCATCGTGATCGACAGCCCCGCCTGCGTCATGCTCAAGCACGAGGACTGGCCCGGCCTCGACAAGATCAGCGCGCTGCGCGCTTTCCAGGCCGAGGGCTCGCTCCGCCCCATCTCCATCCTCACCGGCAATGGCGGCCTGTTCCTCGATTTCGAGATGGAACGCGGCGCCGACGGTGCCATGACCGGCTACGCCTTCCCCGAAATGCTGACGGACGTGGTCCGCCTGTCCGCCGCTGGCCAGCGCGACGCGGCGCACGACCTGTTCGACGCCCATCTCCCTTTGCTCCGCTACGAGCAGCAGGCGAAGATCGGTCTGGCCGTCCGCAAATACGTGCTGATGCGCCGGGGCCTGCTCGCCAGCGACGCCCAGCGCAAGCCCGGCCCCGTGCTCAGTGCCAAATCCCGCGCCGAGGTGGACTACCTGCTCACCCGCCTGGCCCGCCACGATTCCCGTGCCCGACTCGCCCCGGCAATGGCCGCGTAAGCCGATGCGCCCGAACGACGGCCGGACGCGGGCGGTGGCGATGTTGCCGGCATGAGCCGCGCCGATCTTGAAGCCCTCGACGCCGCCGATCCTCTCGCCTCTTTCCGTGACCTGTTCGCGCTGCCCGAAGGCGTCATCTATCTCGATGGCAACTCCCTCGGCGCCCTGCCACGCGCCACCGCGCCGCGGGTGGCGGAGGTGGTCGCCCGCGAATGGGGCGACGGGCTGATCCGAAGCTGGAACGACGCCGGCTGGATCGACATGGCTGCCCGCGTTGCCGCCAAAATCGCCCGCATCGTCGGCGCCGCCCCCGGCACCGTTGCCGTCGGCGACAGCACCTCGGTCAATTTGTTCAAGCTGCTGGCAGCCGGCCTGAGGCTGCGCCCCGAACGCCGCGTGATCGTGTCGGAAC
Organism: Rhodospirillales bacterium; assembly: GCA_025352565.1. Taxonomy (GTDB): domain Bacteria; phylum Pseudomonadota; class Alphaproteobacteria; order Acetobacterales; family Acetobacteraceae; genus JANXTF01. The sequence goes on from JANXTF010000125.1 coordinate 86,779, forward strand.
GCGCCAACTTCCCGACCGATCTCTATGTGGCCGATGGCCTCGCGGCGCTGCTCGCGCAAAACCACGAACTCCGCCTCGTCGAGCCTGAAGGCATCGCCGACGCGCTCGGCTCCGATGTGGCGGTGCTGATGCTCACCCACGTCAACTACCGCACCGGCGCGATGCACGACATGGCGCCGATGACCCGCGCCGCGCATGAGGCGGGCGCCCTGATGCTGTGGGACCTCGCACATTCCGCCGGCGCCGTCCCGCTCGACCTCGCGGCTGCGGATGCCGATTTCGCCGTCGGCTGCGGCTACAAGTTTCTCAATGGCGGCCCCGGCGCGCCAGCCTTTTTGCATGTCGCGGCGCGCCTGCACGATGCCATCCGCTTCCCGATCACCGGCTGGCTCGGCCACGCCGACCCGTTCGCGTTCGAACCCGCCTACCGCCGCGCCGCCGGCATCGCGGCCGCCACGATCGGCACTCCCTCGATCCTTGCCCTGGCCGCGCTGGAGATCGGCGTCGATATCGCGCTGCAGGCACCGATGGCGGGAATTCGCGAAAAATCGCTTCGCCAGACGGCGTTGTTCGCGACCCTCGTGGCCGAGCAATGCCCCGACATGGGGTTCCATCTGGTCACCCCGGCCGCCCCGGTTTCGCGCGGCAGCCAGATATCGTTCGCGCACCCGCACGCCCATGCGATCATGCAGGCCCTCATCGCACGCAAGATCATCGGCGATTTCCGTGCGCCCGACATCCTGCGCTTCGGCATCACGCCGCTCTATACCCGTTACGCGGAGCTATGGGACGCGGCGCGGGCGCTGCGCGAGGTGATGTTGTCGGACGAATGGCGGCAGGATCGCTTCCGGCTGCGGCGCAAGGTGACATAACGGGGCTCACCCGTGGTACCCGATCGGGTTTCTTTCGCGGAATTCCCCAGACCCTGGCCAGGAGGCCGCAATGCTCGACTGGATTCTCGCGATCGCCAGCGTGACGCTTTGGATAATCGGTTTCGGCACCTATATCTTCCACGCCAGGCTGGGCAAGTTGTGGCATCGCCTGACGAAGAAGCCCGAAGCATAGCCCGGACCCCCATCGGGCGCCGCCTCGGCCGCCTCACCCCACCGGCGACGTCCGCGCCATGCCCGGATTCGCCGAAAAACCGGCATACCAAGCGGCCAGCAGCGGGGCGCCGTCCCGCCAAGGCTCCTGCGCGAACCGGAAATCCAGATAACCGAGCGCGCAGGCGACGGTGATCGTACCGATATCGGCCGTCCGATGCGGCAGATCGCCTTCCAGCAGCGCCAGAGCGCGATCGATCGCCGTTTTCATCCGCGCCATGGACACGTCGCGCGCCGCCTCCTGCGGCCTGGCGCTCTCCATCCGTCGGCCAACCGCAGCATCCATGATCCCGTCGCCGATCGCCTGCAGCTTCAGCGCCCGCCACCGCGCACCGCCGGCCGGTGGGAACATCGGCGCGGCGTCACCCACGCTGTCGAGATATTCACAAATCACCGGGCTGTCGAACAGCGCCAGGCCATCGGCGGTCACCAGGCACGGGATCTTGGACAATGGATTGGCCGCCACCAGTTCGGGCGGCGACAAATGCGGGTTGGTCGTCACCGCCTCGATCCGCTCCTCGATCCCGCGCGTGATGGCGCACGCCATCACCTTGCGGGCGAACGGGCTGGCACTTGCATGGAACAGCTTCACGGGAAACTCCTAAAGGTCAGAATGTGTCTTTGGCGGCGCGTAGCTTGGCGAGGGCAGCCACATCGGGCGCCCGCAGGAACGGGTTGACCGCCAGTTCGTCGCCCAGCCGGCTCGGCACCGTTGGCCGGCCAGCCTGGCGTGCCGCCCGCACCCCGGCCGCGAACGCCGCCAGCGCGACGTTGTCCGGGTCGGCATGGACTGCGAAGCGCGCGTTGCTCTCGGTGTATTCATGGCCGCAGCAAACCAGCGTGTCCGGCGGCAGAGCGGCCAGCTTGCGCAGGCTGGCGAACATGTCCGCCGGCGTCCCTTCGAGCAGCCGCCCGCAGCCCAGGCTGAACAGCGTGTCGGCGCACAGCAGCACATGGCCGTTGGGGAAATAGAACGAGATATGCCCGATCGTGTGTCCCGGCGTGTCGATCACCTGTCCCTCGGCCCCGCCAAGCGTCACCGTGTCGCCCTCGCGCACCGCGACATCGAGCTTCGGCAGCCGCCGCGCATCGGCCGCCGCCCCCACCACGCGGGCGCCGTATCTGGCGCGCACCGCGTTCACGCCGGCGATGTGGTCGTCATGGTGGTGGGTCAGCAATATCAGGTCGAGCCGCCCGCCCGCGGCGTCGATCGCCCGGCTCACCGCCGCCGCGTCGGCCGGGTCCACCACGGCGGTGGCGCCGCTGGGCTCGTCGCGGAGCAGCCAGGCGTAGTTGTCGGAGAGGATCGGGATTGCTTGCGCTGTGACCATGAACGCCATGTAGCATCCGTGGCACCGCGCGCAACGCCCCATGCTAGGATATCCGGCAATGGTCACCGACGTTCACGCCGCCCATGAATTCTACGCGAGCCGCCAGGGTGGGGTCGCGGCCTTGCTGCTGCGCGAGCGCCTGTCGGCGCTCTGGCCCGCCACCCCCGGCCAGTCCGTGCTCGGCCTTGGCTACGCGGCACCCTATCTGCGGCTCTGGCGCGACGGCGCCCGGCGCTGCGTGCTGCTCACGCCCGCCCAGCTCGGCGCCATACGCTGGCCCGCGGGCGCTGCCAGCCTCTCCTGCTCGGGCGAGGAGGAGGCGCTCCCGTTCCCCGATCTGTCGTTCGACCGCATCCTGGTGGTCCACGGCCTCGAAGCCGCCGAAAACGCCCGCCGGCTGTTGCGTGAACTCTGGCGCGTGCTGAAGGATGACGGGCGGCTGCTGGTGGTCGCCTCCAACCGCCGCGGCATGTGGGCGCATGTCGACAGCACGCCCTTCGGGCAGGGCCAACCGTACTCCCCCGGCCAAATCGGCCGCCTGCTCACAGCCGCCAGTTTCCGCGTCGAACGCCGCGACACCGCCCTCTATTTGCCGCCGAGCAATCTGCGCCTCGTGCTGCGCAGCGCGCGGGTATGGGAAAAAGCCGGCCGCGTTTTGATGCCCCGCCTCGCCGGCGTCACCCTCACCGAAGCGGCAAAGGACGCCTACGGTGCCGTGCCCGTGCGGGCACCCGCCCGGCGCCGGGTGGTGTTCGCCGAGGCCGCTTGATGTGAGAAAGACGGTGGGGGCGTTCCAAGGCTGTTCACTGCGATAGAATTGCCCGTATTTTGAGCAGACTTTCGAGGCCTTCCGTACATGCACAGGAATCTCATGCCGCGCGGCAACGAGTTCGACATCGAACACAGGCAGCGGCCAATGGCCGGGCACAGGGAGCGGCCAATGGCCGGGCACAGGGAGCGGCCAATGGCCGGGGTGGCGTGAGCACAAGCCTGGGCCGGGTCCGGACCAAGCCCCATGTCACCGGATTTTACGATCCGGCGACTTTCAGCATCCAGTATGTCGTCGCGGACCCGGCCGCGCGTTCATGCGCGGTCATTGATCCGATCCTCGACTTCGATCCCAAGTCGGGCAGCACGGGCACCGCATCGGCGGACCGTCTGCTCGACCATATCCGGTCGCACGGGCTGACCCTGGAGTGGATCCTCGACACCCATCCGCACGCTGACCATTTCTCGGCCGCTGGATATCTGAAAGACGTCACCGGCGCGCGCACGGCAATCGGGGAGCGTATCACCGAGGTCCAGAAAATCTGGAAAAAACTCTACAACCTGCCGGAAAAATTCCCCACCGACGGATCGCAGTGGGACAGGCTCTTCGCGGACGGCGAGAGCTTCGCGCTCGGCGAGACCGAAATCTCCGTGATGCTCACACCCGGCCATACGCTGTGTTCGGTCACCTATGTCGCGGGCGACGCGGCGTTCGTTCACGACACCTTGTTCATGCCTGATTCCGGCAGCGCGCGTGCCGACTTTCCGGGGGGCGACGCGAGGCGGCTCTGGCAGAGCATACAGGCAATCGTGGCACTGCCCGACGATACCCGCCTGTTCACCGGCCACGACTACCGGCCGGGGGGCAGGGAGGCGATGTGGGAGAGCAGCGTCGCATCCCAGAAGTTCGGGAATGCTCATGTCAGGGACTGCGGCGAGGCCGAATTCGTCGCATTGCGAACCGGACGGGACCGGACGCTGCCGATGCCGAAGCTGATCCTGAGCGCGTTGCAGGTGAACATCGCGGGCGGCCGCCTGCCTGCGGCGGAGAGCGATGGACAAAGCTATCTCAAGATACCACTGAACGCTTTCCCCGGCGCGCGCTGGGAATAGGATTCGCGGCCGATCCGTGCGACCGGATGGGCGATTATATCGAACGCTGCCGCGGGATCATTTTCCGCGCCAGGCTCAGGCCGCGCGCCGCCTCGGCATCATCTCACGGGCGATGCGGACCACGTCGAGCGCCGACGGGACCGAGAGTTTCTCGAGGCCGGGCGTCGAAGGCTTCGGGACGAACGGCGAGCCGATGCGGCGCACCGGGCCGTCGAGCGCATTGAACCGCTTTTCGCCGATCGTGGCCGCGATCTCGGACGCGATCGAGCCGAACAGCGTCGCCTCGTTCACCACCAGGGCGCGCCCGGTCTTCTCGACCGATGCGAAAATCGTGTCCCAGTCGAGCGGCGACACCGTGCGGGGATCGATGACCTCCGCCGAGATGCCTTCCGCCGCGAGCGTGTCGGCGGCCTCCAGCGCCTTGGACACCATCAGGCCGGTGGCGACGATGCTGAGATCGGTGCCGGACCGCGCCACGCTGGCGCAGCCGAAGGGAATGAGGTGCTCGCCATCCTCGGGCACCGGACCCTTGACGTTGTAGAGCAGCTTATGTTCGAGAAAGATCACCGGGTCCTCGCCACGCAATGCCGTCTTCAGCAGGCCCTTCGCATCGGCCGGCGTGGCGGGCATGGCCACGCGCAGGCCGGGGATGTGGGCGTACCAAGCCTCCAGCGACTGCGAGTGCTGCGCCGCGATGCCCTTGGCGATGCCATAGGGCGTGCGGACCACCAGGGGAACCCGCGCCTGGCCGCCGGACATGTAGCGGATCTTGGCGGCCTGGTTGACCACCTCGTCCATGCACACTGTCATGAAGTCCGAATACATGATCTCGGCGACGACAGGGCCGCCCGTCATGGCCGCGCCGAGCGCGGTGCCCACGATCGCCGCCTCCGAGATCGGCGTCTCGATCATACGGCCGGGGAACAGCTCGCCAAAATTCAGATGCATCCCGAACGAGCCGCCGCCGGGCAACAGATCCTCGCCCATGATGATCATCCGCGGCGAGCGCCGCATCTCCTCGCTCAGCGCCTCGCGGATTGCCTCGCGGTAGGTGATCTCGCGCATCGGTGTCCCCTCAGGCATAAACGTCACTGAACAGCTCTTCGTCGTTCGGGTAGGCGCTCGCTTCGGCGAAGGCCACGGCAGCGGCCACCTCGGCATCCACCGCCGCGCGGATGGCGTCGCCGTCGCCGAGCATCTCGGCGTCCATCAGTTCGCGCTCGAATGCCGCGATCGGGTCTCGCGTGCGGCGCAGCTCATCGACGCTCGCCTTGGTCCGGTAGACCTGTGGATCGCCCGATGAGTGGCCGGTGAAGCGTTGCGTCTTCAGTTCCAGCAAGGTCGGGCCATCGCCCGCAAGCGCGCGCTCGCGGGCCGTGGTCGCGGCGCGGAACACCGCGCGCACATCGTTGCCGTCGAGCTGCACGCCCGGTATCTTGTAGTTGGATGCGAGGTCGGCGACGTTGTCGAACACCATCGTCTCCGACCGGTGCATGTACTGCGCGTAATCGTTGTTCTCGCACACCAGCAGCAGCGGCAGCTTCAGCAGCGAGGCCATGTTCGTGGTTTCATGGAACGTGCCCCGCGTCACCGCGCCATCGCCGAAGAACGCGACCGCGACGCGGCCGTTCTTTGAGATCTTCGCGTTCAGGGCGGCGCCGGCCGCGATCGCATAGCTCGCGCCCACGATCCCGTTCGCGCCCAGCATCCCGCAGCTGAAATCGGCGATGTGCAGCGAGCCGCCCTTGCCTTTGCAATATCCCGTCTCGCGGCCGAACAGCTCCGCCATCATGCGGTCCATGCGCGCGCCCTTGGCGATGCTGTGGCCGTGGCCGCGATGCGTCGAAGCGACGTAGTCCTCGGACGTCAAGGCTCCGCAGATGCCGACGGCGCAGGATTCCTGCCCTTCGTAGCTGTGCAGCGCGCCGTAAATCTTGCCGAGCGAGGACTGATAGACGGCTGCCCGCTCGAAAGCCCGGATGCGCAACATGTCGCGCCAGAAGCCGACCAGCCGCTCAGGTGTAAGATCGTTGTCCAATGCAGTCCTCCAACCGTGATGGGTTTGCCCGTCAGGCGCGTTCCAGGGTGGCGGCGATGTCCGCCAGAAGCTCCGCTGCGGCCACGCCGTCATTCGCGCGATGGTCGAACACAAGGCTCAGCCGCACTTCGCTGGCGAAGCGGACGCTGCCGTCCGGGGCCTCGCGGGCGACCCTGTCGACCCGCCCGACGCCGAGGATGGCGACCTGCGGGGCATTGATGACCGGCGTGAAGAAATCGACTCCCCAGCGCCCGAGGCTGCTCACGCTGAATGTCGCGTCCAGCGTCTGCCCGCCGCCGAGCGAACCGCCGCGCGCCGATGCCGCGAGAAGCGCGATCTCACGGCCGATGCCCGCCACGTCCAGGCTGTCGGCCCGCCGGATGACGGGCATCATCAGCCCGCCCTCGCTCGCCACGGCGACGCCGATATCGATCGCCGGACCCTGGTGGAACGCGTCGGTCTTGAGCCACCCGTTGAACTGGCCGTGACGCGAAAGCGCCTGCGCGGTCGCGTGGACCACCGCCGCGGTCAGCCCAGCTTGGCGGGCCTGGAGCAAGCGGCCGACATCGACGCTGCGGACCAGCGTCACGTGCGGGATGGTCCGCCATGCGGCCGCTGTCGCGTCGGCGATGGCCCGGCGCATCGGCGTGAACTTCGTCATGCGGACTTGCGGGCCGGCTTGGGCTGCTTCCCGCACGTCGTCCCGCGTGACGATACCGTCCTCTCCGGTGCCCCGGACGGCGGCGATGTCGACCCCAAGCTCGGCCGCCAACGACCGCGCGGCCGGCGAGGCCGCGGCCCGCTGCGGCGGCGCCACAGGCGCGCTCACCGCATCGCCGGGGGCGCCGACCACGCCGATAATGGTGCCGACCGCGACCACGGTCCCAGCCGGCACTGCGATGGCGAGCAGGATTCCGTCGGCCGGTGCCTCCACGTCGAAGCTCGCCTTATCGGTCTCGATGATTGCGATGACTTCGTCCCTCGTCACAGCGTCGCCGACCTTCTTGAGCCACTCTCCGACCTTGCCCTCCTCCATGGTGTGGCCAAGGTTGGGCATGCCGATGTTCCAGGTCATTGCGCGATCCTGGGTTCGCGCTTAAGCGCACGAGGTGTCACGAGTGCCAGACTCCGCCGTCGATGTTGATGGTCTGGCCGGTGATGTACGTCGAGCCCGGCCCGCACAGGAACGTCACCACCGACGCGATCTCCTCCGGCTCGCCGAAGCGGCCCAGCGGAATGGTTGCCATGATGCCCTGGCCCCGCTCCTCGAACACCGCCGTCGTCATGGCGGTCCGGATGGCGTTCGGTGCGACCGCGTTGACCAGCGTGTGCGGTGCGAACTGGCGCGAGAGCCCCCGCGTCAGCCCCACCACGCCCGCCTTCGCCGCCGAATACGAGACCCGTCCCGGAACGCCCTTGCGGTAGGCCCCGGAACTGCAGAACACGATCCGGCATACCTGGTCCAGATCCCGGCGGGTCTGGAAGGCGACCGCCAGGTCGTAGCCGTTGGTCAGGTTGGACGCGATCGCGCGGTCCCATACCGAGTGGTCGTCCGGGTCGAGCGGATCGGGCTCGAACAGGCCGGCCATGTGGATCAGTCCGTAGATCGGCCGCCCGGCCGCGTCGAGTGCCGCTGCCGCCTCCTGGGGGGACGCAAGACGGGAACAATGGGTCGAGACCCTGCCGGCGGCACCGAGCCCGTCGCGCACGGCGTCGAGCCGCGTCTGGTCCACATCGACCAGCAGGACAAACGCGCCCCTCGACAGCAGGTCGGCCGCGCAGGTCTTGCCGATTCCGCCGGCCCCGCCGGTGATGACGAATTGCCGTCCGTCGAAACCATCACGCATCTGCTATCTCCTTCGGGCTCATTCCGACGTCCATGTGACCCGGGCAGTCGCGCGGGACCCGCGAGTACTCATGTGTTTCGGCTGACCAGCACCATCAGCGCGCGGTGAACCCGCCGTCGATCACGAGTTCGGAGCCGGTGACGAACTTGGACTCGTCGCTGGCCAGATAGAGTACTCCATAGGCGATGTCATCGGGTTCACCGAGATGGCCGAGCGGTTGCAGCTTGTCGTAGAGCCGGCGCGCTTCCTCGATGTCGTTGAAACGGGACAGACCGCTTTGCAGCAGGGGTGTGTCGATGAAGCCGGGATGTACCGAGTTCACCCGCACGTTCACGCCGTCCTCGGCGCACGACAGGGCCACCGTCTTGGAGTAGAGCCGCACGCCGCCCTTCGAGGCCGAGTAGGCCTCCATTCCTGTCCGCCCCACCAGGCCCAGGACGGACGAGATGTTCACGATCGAACCGCGAACCGGATCGCTACGCATCATCGCCGCGAGCCCGTGCTTGGTGCCGAGAAACACGCCGTCGAGATTGACCCGCATGACCGCGCGCCAGTGCTCCAACGTCTGTTCGGACGGCGCGACCCGTGGACCCGCGCCGACGCCCGCGCAGTTGACCACGATATCGAGGCGACCGAACCGGGACATGATTTCCCCAATGAGGCGAACCCAGCTCTGCTCATCGGCCACGTCGTGATGCACGCACATGCTGCGTTCGCCGGCGGGATCGAATTGGCCGGCAAGGCGTGCCGCATCGTCGTCCCGGAGGTCGGCCAGAACCACCCTGGCACCCTCGCGCGCGAGCAGGCTCGCGCACGCCGCCCCGATGCCGCTCGCGGCGCCGGTGACAAGGGCCACCTTGCCGGCGACCCGGCCACCCGATCGCATTCCAGCCGCCGTCATTGGCTGAACCCGAACGCATGTTCATGCGCCACGACACGAAGCCTCATTGCTCGTCTTTCCCCGTTTGCGTAGCCCAGCTCTTCTATCGGCGCCTCAAACACGTTCCCGATCGATCGCGGAACCGAGCCGCAAGTCCGGTAAACCGGGTCCGTGCGGCGAAGCATACTGCCTAACATCATTTCTTGCTTGTAAGAAAACAGAATTTACCGAGCGGCCGGTGGCGCGCATGTGCCAGCGGAATGGTCCGGGTGGCGTCACCAGTCCCAATGCACCGGAGCCACACCGGCAACGGGGGACCGGAAGCTCGCGAGCCGATTGCCGCCGATCGAGCCCAGGTAGGCGGTCCTGCGATCCGGCCCGCCAAACGCGATGCTCGAAATGTTCTTCAACGTGGTGTCGATCATGCGCGTCAGTTCGGGGCGCGTGACGCGATGCTGGCGGTAGCTCTCCTCGAGCCGGTCGAGATGCTTCGCGTCGCTGTCCTCGAGCACCACGTGATGCCGGCCGTCCGGAGTGACGCGGATCACGCGGTTGCTCGCCACGCTCACGACCCAGATCGCGCCCTCCTCATCCAGCGCGATACCATCGGGGTAGGTGCCAGGCCCGAACTCGGCGATGGTCGTGCGGTTCGCCAGCGTGGCGTCGTCGCCGATGTCGAACCGCGTGAGACGGCGGCCGAAGGTCTCGTTCACGTACAGATGCCTTGCCGCCATATCCACAAGACACTCGTTGGCCCAGCCGATCCCGTCGGCGACGATCCGCGCGCCCGCGGCATCCACGACGGCGATGTAGCCTTCCGCGGCTTCCGTCCTGTAGCGGTCGCACGACAAGGGCGGGTTCGCGCAAACCCAGACCCGCGCCGCGTGGTCCAGGCGGACGAAGTTGACCGCGGGAAGCGCCACCCCGTCCACCTCCTCCAGGAACGGCGCGAGCCGTTCGTCGGCGCCGATGCGCCAGACGCCGCCGGTTCCGAGCAGGTTGGCGATCAGGAACGCCCCGTCTTGCATCAGTGCGATACCGTTCGGAACGATGGTGCCGTGCCCGCCGATGAGCACCTGGCGGCCATCGGGATGGATGCGGGTCACGCCGCCTCTTTTGTCCGACACGTAGAGGTCGCCGCGCCGCGTTGCCAGCACGCATTCCGGACGATTGAGGTCGGTGCCGACGAAGGCGAGATCGGCGACCGCGACGTCGAAGCCCGCGTCGTGCATCCCGTGTCCCGCCATCGCCATCCCCAACCATGCCGGAGCGGAAGGCAGCCGGCTGGCCTGTGCCAGCGAATGCCGATCCAACCGTCGGGCGTTTTATCTACCTCTGAGTAGCGCGCGCCCGGCGCGAGCGTCAAGGGCGCGACTTGCTCGATTGACAGGCCCATCGAACACGGCACATTCTACCCACGGGTAAGTAAACCTGCGGCCGGGAAAAAACCGCGGGCGCTGCGGTGGCGCGCCGATCTCGGAGCGTCCTTGGGCCAGGAAGCAAGCGCCAGGAACCTCCATGCCTGGCCGCAACAGGAGGGCGTCATGCAGCTGCGACGACTGATTTTGGCATGTTTTGGTCTTACCGCGCTGGCGGCATTTCCCCGGCTTGGCCTCGCGCAGCCGGCCGAACCGGGCGTCAGCGACACCGAGATCAAGATCGGCGTCCACCTGTCGCTCAGCGGGCCGGCCAGCTTCGTCGGCCAGGGCGCGCGCGTCGGCGTGGCGTTCGCCGTATCCGAGATCAACAGCCATGGCGGCGTCAATGGCCGCAAGCTGTCGGTCGTCTACGTCGATGACAAGGGCTCGCCGGACGGCGGCGTCTCGGCGGTCCGCCGGCTGGTGGACGAGGAGAAGGTCTTCGTCGTGCTCGGCGCTGGCACGAGCACCTCGACCGTCCCTGTCCTGCCGTATTTCGACCGGAACGGCGTCCCTTACTACGTGAGCCTCGCTTCCGATCCAGCGGTGCTCGAGAAATTCCGCAAGAACGTCTTCACGGGCGCGACCTCCTCCCAGGCTACCATGACGCAGGGCATGGCGGACTTCGTGATGGACAAGTTCAAACCCAAGCGCGTGGCGCTGATGCAATGCGACCAGGGCCACTGCATGTCCGGTGGGCCGCGGGTCAAGGCGTTCCTCGAAAAGGCCGGCGTCGAGGTTACCGTGACCAATTTCAACTCGGGCGATACCGATTTCACCGGCCAGATCCAACAGATCAAGGCGGCAAAGCCCGACGTCGTCTTCGTCTATGGCCTGGCGGCGGACGCGCCGCGCATCTTCCCGCAGATCAGGCACGCCGGCATCCAGGTGCAGATCGTGGGTGACACCTCGCTGGCGGACCCGTCGGTCGCCCGTGCCGCGGGGAAGTCGGCCGATGATTTCTGTGCATTCTGGTTCGGCGGCGCCCAGTTCATCGACGACAGGACGGGCGCCATGGGCAAATGGCTCACCGCGCTCGAGGCCAGCAATATCGAACGCCCGGTGAACACGCCGAACCTGTATTCCATGATGCTCTATGCCGACACCTACGTCCTTGCGGAGGCGATGCGGGCCGCCGGCAAGGATCTGACGCGAGAGGGCGTGCTGAAAAGCCTCGACACGTCGATCCACGATTTCGTTGCCGGCAACGGCGGGGCATGGAGCTATGCCCACCCGATCGGCCTGCCACGCACGTTCACCGCCACCGATCACCAAGGCAACCGCAAGGTGCAGCCCGTGATCAACAAGGCGGGCGTGTTCAAGCCCGCCGCCTAGCGGACCCGCACGATCCGGCGGCGGAAACGATATGGAAGTCTTCATCGGCGGGCTGGCCATCGGATCGATCTATGCGTTGCTGGCGATCGGGGTCGTCCTGGTGTTCAGGGCGACCGGCGTCGTCAACTTCGCGCAAGGCGAGCTGATGATGATCAGCGCCTATGCCTACGTGCTGGCCGCCGACCGGACCGATTCCGTGGCGCTCCAACTGCTTGCCGCCATCCTGGCCGGGGCCATCGGCGGGCTGTTATGCTACGTGGTGGCGCATGTGTTGCTGCCGACCAGCAGCCGGATCGGCCAGGTGATCGGCACCATATCGTTGCTGGTCCTGTTGCAGGCGGTCGCGCGCTATCTGTTCACCGATATCCCGCTGCGCGCCGAGCCGTGGCTGTTCGGCGACCGCGATGTCGAGATGTTCGGCATCTCGGTCGCGGCCAACACGTTGTTGATCCTGGCGGTCACGGTGATCGCGACCGGGGCGCTGTTCTACTGGCAGGGCATGACCGTGTACGGCCGTGCCGTTCGTGCCGTGGCCGAGGACCCCTGGCGCGCGGCGCTGTCCGGCATCCATGTCGCCAGCACGCTCGCGACCAGTTGGGCCGTCGGCGGCGCGCTGGCCGGGATCGCGGGCGTGTTGCTCAGCCCGGTCGTGGGCGTGTTCCCGACCATGGGCGTGGACGTGATATTCCCCGCGTTCATCGCCGCCGTGCTGGGCGGCTTCAGCAGCATACTGGGCTCGCTCATCGGCGGGCTGGCGCTCGGGCTGATCCAAACCTACGCGGTCGTGACGTTCGGCGGCACGTTCAAGGACGCGGTGATGTTCGCCGTTCTGCTTGGCGTGCTGCTGTGGCGCCCGACCGGCCTGCTCGCGGCCACCGCCGGCCGGCGCGTGTGATGCGTCTCTGGTCGCGTCACCCGGTTTTGTGCGTGATCGTCGCCGCTCTGGCGCTGGGATCGCTGGCATCGCTGATCCCCTCGTACCGCCTGTTCATCGTCGGGCAACTGGCCGTGGTGATCATGGTGACCGTCGCGCTCGCGGTGTTGATGGGTGGCGCCGGTCTGCTGTCGCTGGCGAGCGCCGCGTTCATGGCGGTGGGCGGATACAGCGTCATCATCGCGATGACCCAGTTGCATCTGCCGTTGCTGGCCGCCGTTCCGCTCGTCGTGCTCGGCGGCGCGGCACTGGGCGGGCTGCTGGGCTTCGTCACCTTGCGGCTGGCGGGATTCTACCTGGCGATCGCGACGATCGGGTTCCTGCAAGTGCTGCTGCAAGGCCTGAAACATGGCGGCGCGCTGACCGGCGGCGCCTACGGCCTGGTCATGCCGCCGCTGGAACTGCCGTTCCTGCCTGAATTGTCGGTGGAGAGCGTCGCCGCAATCGCCGTCAGCCTCATGGTCGTCACCGTCGGGGGCGCGGTCACGACCATGCGCTCGCGCATCGGTCGGGCCTGGATCGCGTTGCGGGACAACGAGGCCGCTGCCCAGATGCAGGGGATCGACGTGCGTTACATGAAGGTTCTGGCTTTCGCCTTCACCAGCGGCATCATCAGCCTGGCGGGCGTGTTGCACGCCTTCCTGCTGTCCGGGACCAACCCGAGCACCTACACCATGAGCCTGTCGATCTTCCACATCACGCTGGTCGTGGTCGGCGGAATGTCGGGCAGCATCCTCGGCGCGGTGCTCGCCCCGCTGATCCTGTTCTTCCTGCCGGAAACGTTCAGCGCGCTGGGGGAGTGGCGGGATTTCTTCTACGGGACCATCCTGCTCCTGACCCTGGTGCTGATGCCGTCCGGCATCTCGGCCGGGATCAGGTCCGTGGCGATCCGCCTCGCCGGACCACGGGCGCGACGGGTATGAGCGCGTTGCTTGAAGCCAGCGATCTCCGGGTCTCGTTCGGCGGCGTCCACGCGCTCGACGGGTTCAGCGTCGCCGTCGACGAAGGCGAGATCCACGGGATCATCGGGCCGAACGGGGCCGGCAAGACGACCGCCATCAATGTTCTGACCGGCTTCGTGAAGTTGCATGGCGGCCGGGTCCGGTTCGGCGGCCATCCGCTGCCGGGCCGGCCCCATCTCATCGCCCAGGCCGGCATCGGACGCACGTTTCAGTCCTCGGCGATCTTCCCGGACCTCACGGCCCTGGAAAACGTCATGTGCGGCGGCCACCGGTGGTCGAGGACGGGTCTGTTCGGCTGCATGGTCCGCTCCAAGGTGGCCCGAGCCGAGGAGGCGGAACTGAGGCGGATGGCCTCGGTGTGGCTGGAGCGGGTCGGGTTCCAGTTCCCGCACGAGGCGCCGGTCCGCGCGCTGCCATTCGGCGAGCACCGGAAAATGGAGATCGCCCGGGCGCTGATGGGCAAGCCGCGCCTGTTGCTGCTCGACGAGCCGACCGCCGGCCTCACGCCGACGGAGGTGCATCTGGTCGGTCGCCTGCTCAAGGCGCTCCGGTCCGACAGCGCCCACCCGCTTTCGATCCTGCTGGTGGAGCACAACGTCCCGTTCATCTTCTCCCTGTGCGACCGCGTGACGGCCGTGGACAAGGGCGCCACCATCGTAAGCGGGTCGCCGGCCGAAATCCGGCGGCATGGCGGCGTGATCCAATCCTATCTCGGCAACGAAGGCGCAGCCGAACCTCAGGCCGTCCCCAGGCGCGGCGAGACGCATCTGGCGGAGGGCACGCCCCCTGTCCTGGAGATGCGTCAGGTCGAGGCCGGGTACGGCCGCGTCAAGGTGATCCGCGGCATCGACCTCAAGGTCGGCGCGGGGGAGCTGATCGTCATCTGCGGGCGCAACGGGGCCGGCAAGTCCACGCTGCTCAACGCGCTTGTCGGGCAGCCGCGCGTGCTGGGTGGCCAGGTGCTGTGGTTCGGCGAGCGCATCGACGGATTGTCCGTGAGCCAGATCGTCCGCAAGGGCCTGGCGCTGGTTCCGCAGGAACGCGGGATCATCTCCGAACAATCCGTGGAAGCAAACCTGAAGCTCTCGACCATCGGGCTTCGGCTCCGTCGCGCCGAGTATCGCGCGCGCCGGGACAGCCTGATGGAACGTTTTCCGAAGCTCTGGGAGCGCCGGACGCAGATCGCCGGCACGCTCAGCGGCGGCGAGCGGCAGATGCTGGCGCTGGCGAAGGCGCTGATCCGCAGGCCAAAGCTGCTCGTGCTCGACGAACCTTCGATCGGTCTCGCGCCGACCATCGTCGAGGCGCTGGCTGGAATGGTGGCCGACATCTGCCGCGACGGCATTTCCGTGATCGTCGCCGAGCAGAACGTCTGGTGGGTCGCGCCACTCGCGCAACGGGCCTATCTGCTCGAATCGGGCAAGTTCATCGCCGAGGGCGCTCCGGAGGACGTGATCCATCGAGAGCGCATCCTGGAAAACTTCCTCGGCGAAACCGACACCGACGAGATGCCCCCGGAACTCGGCCCCGCCTTTGCAGAGTCGCCGGGCGCGGAAATTCTTTCAGCCCAGCGAGACGTCCATGGAGGATGATACGATCAAGCTGATGCACGATCTGCTGGAGGGCTCCAAAACGCTCAGCCGTTCCGACAACATCTTCGCCAAGGTGTCCGGCGAACGGATCGGCGTGATCCTCGTCGATGCCCTGCTGGAACTCGATCTCGACATGACCGATCCCTGGGATGCCCTGCCTTCGACGAACGCGGACGCCCGATGAGCGCCGCGCCGGAGCGTCGCATCGCCAACGCCGCCCTGGAGCTGGCCAGCCGGCAGGATCTGTTGCGCCTGCAGACAAGGCGACTCTCGGCGCAGGCCCGCCGCTGCTACGAACGCATCCCGTTCTACCGCAAGCGCTGGCCGCAAGCGGCCGCGAACATTACCTCGTACGAACAGTTCCGCGATGTCGTGCCGTTCACGTCGAAGCCGGATTTCCTGGGCAGCGAGGAGCAGATGTACGCGGACCGGCTGGCGCGTCCGGGTTCGCGTCCCTATGCGCTCCACCTCACCTCGGGCACCACGGGCCTGGGGCAGGAGGTGCATCCGCTCACCCGTTTCGACCAGGAGGGCTCGGCCTCCACCTGGGTGTATCAGGCACGTTGGGCCGGCCTCGAGCTGGGCGACTCGGTTTTCTATACCTTCCCGGTCGGGATGCAGACCGGCGGGCTCTGGTCCAGCCATGCCAGCGACAGGATGGCGTCCATGGGCTTTCACATGGGACCATACTCGACGGAGCGGAAGGTCGACTACATGCTCCGCTTCCGCCCGCACGGCCTGATTGCCTCGCCGGCGTATCTCACGCAGTTGCAGGCGGTGCTGGAGCGGCGAGGGGTCGATCCCCGCGTGGAACTCCCGAACCTCAAGGCCATCTTCATCGCGGGCGAAAGCTACACGCTGGATTGGGCGGCACGCTCGCTCGCGTTCTGGGACGCCAATATCTCGGAATGGTACGGCTGCATGCAGGGCGGACTCAATCAGGCGATCTCGTGCGAGCACGGCGTGGCGCCGGGCGGCCGGCGTGGCGTGCTGCATTCGATGGAGCACCGGATGCTCTGCGAAGTGCTGAATCCAGATACGAATGAGCCGGTCCTGCCCGGCGAGGAAGGCGAGTTGGTGATCTCTGCCCTCTACCGCGAGGCGTTTCCGGTGATCCGGTTCCGCACCGGCGACCGCGTCCGCTTCCTGGGTGCGTCCTGCCCGTGCGGCCGCCCGTTCGCGGGCATCGAGGCCGGAACGGTCGCGCGTTACGACGACATGATGAAGATCCGTGGCCAGAATTTGTGGCCCGAGGCAGTCGATCGGATCGTGTTCGCGCATGGCGACATCGAGGAGTATGCCGGGACCGTGTCCATCGAGGCTGGCCGTGAAAGCATCATGATCGCGGTCGAGTTCCGGCCGCAATCCGGTTTGTCGGCCGAGGAGCAGACGCGGCGGGCGCAGGAACTCACCGGCACGATCCAGGCCAAACTCAATCTCCGCATGGACGTTCGGCCGGCCGCGTATCTCAGCCTTCCGCGGTACGAGTTCAAGGTCCGGCGCTGGACGGATGCCCGCCGCACCGGCCGCGATGTCATTCGCTACGTCAAGCCGACCTGACCGCGTGCAGGCCGGGCGAACGAAACGGGCAGCGCGCGACGCCGCCGCGTCCGAAGCAGGTTCCGCGACCCGCGTGGGTTCCAAGCCGTCGCTGCGCCGCGCGCTCAAGCGCGAGGTGTTGCTGAAGGCTGCCGTCGCCGCATTCAATCGTCAGGGATACCATCAGACGTCGTTGGAGGAGATCGGCGAGCAGCTCGGCATCACGAAGGCGGCGCTGTATTACTATTTCCCCAGCAAGGCCGCGCTGCTGGCGACGTGCTTCGATCAGGCCATGGACGTATCCCGGCGCAGCCTGGCCCAGAGCCGGCTGGTCGGCAGCAACGGGCGCGAGCACATCATCGGCTTCTTCCGCTTCTATCTCGAGAACATGGCCGCCCAGCACGAGGGGTTTTTCCTCCTGACCGAGGATCACGCCCTCGATGCCGCGCAACGCGCCAGGCTGATCAAGCAACGCGACGCGATCGAGCGGCAGTTGCGCAAGTTCGTGACGGACGGCATCAAGGACGGCAGCATCGTCCGGTGCGACCGCAAGCTCGCCGTGTTCCTGCTGCTCGGCGCGGTCAACTGGGTGCCCAAGTGGTATTCGCCCAAAGGTCGGTGGACCAGCGGACAGCTCGCTTACGCGGTGACCGAGATGTTGGACCGGATGCTCTCGACCGAAACCGAGCGGCCGCTTGCGCCGGATGTCAGCCGGATAAGGATTGTCGCATGAACACCGAAGACGCTGGCACTGAAGACGCTGGCACCGAAGACGCTGGCACCGGGGAAGACACTGGCACCGGGGAAAGCATGGGTTCGCTGGACCAGGCCGTGGCCCTCATTACCGGCGGCACGTCCGGCATCGGTCTTGCGATCGCGAGGGCGTTCCTCGACGCCGGGGCCACGGTTGTCGTCAATGGCCGCGACGAGGAGCGCGGCGCCTCGGCGGTGAGCGCGCTGGCACATCCGCGCGCCTCTTTCGAGGCCGGGGACTGCTCGGTCGCCGCCGAAGCCAGGGCCGTCGTGGACCGTGTGGTCGCCGTCCATGGCCGGCTCACGATCCTCGTCGCCAGCGGCGGCGCCGCGGCCCTGCCGCCGGCCCTGTTCCACGAGTTGACCGACGATGCGTTTACAACGGTGTTCCAGACGCAGTTTCTCAACCGGGTATTCCCGATCCGCGCGGCGCTTCCCCACATGCAGGCCAGCGGCGGCAGCATCATCATCGTGGGCACGGATGCTGGCCGATACGCAACGGTTGGCGAGACGCTGCATGGCGGCATGGGCGCTGCGAAGATCATGCTGACCAAGACGCTTGCACGCGAGTTCTCGCGGTTTCAGATCCGGGTCAACTGCATCGCGCTGACGATCACCTCGGGGACCGAAGCCTTCGACGCCATCTTCGCGCGCGACGACTTTACGAAGCGGCTGTTCAGCAAGGCCGTCAAACGGTTCCCGTTCGGCCGGCCGCCCAACGCGGAGGAGGTTGCGCGCGTCGCCTTGTTCTTCGCGTCCGACCAATCCGCGCAGGTCACGGGACAGACGCTCAGCATCAATGGCGGCCTCTCCTTCGGCGGTTGGTAAAAAGGCAGGGAGCATGGCGGTGGCGTTCCATTACGAGGATTACGAGGCGGTCGAACTCGGCCATTCCTGGACCAGCGTCGGCAGGACCATCGGCGAGAGCGACATCCTGACCTTCGCCGGGATGACCGGCGACTTCCATCCGCTGCACACCGACGCCGAGGCCGCGCGCGCGAGCGGCTATGGCGAGCGGATCGCACACGGCTACCTGACCGCCTCCATCGCGGCCGGGCTTGCATACCGGGTCGGCCTCGACGAGGGAACGGCCTATGCCCTGCTGCAAATCAACTGGAGGTTCGGGCGTCCGGTGATGATCGGCGACACGATCACGGTGCGGATCGTCCTCACCGGCCGGCGCGGCTCCAAATCCCATCCCGCGCACGGCATCGTGGAGCGCCGATACGAGGTCGAGAATCAACGCCGCGAGTGCGTCGCCACCGGCGAGATCGCCCTGCTGTGCAAGCGCCGGGGGGCGGAAGTCGCGTTAGGGTTTGACGGCAATTAATCGCTTCAAAATTCGCACAGCCCTATCATCCCGTCATGGTCGGCGGAGGCCGACCATCCACGACTTTCCGAGACCCGCGCCGCAAGCCGTGGATGGTCCGCCTTCGCGGACCACGACGTGGCGGAGTTCGTACGCGACTCCAACTGATTCAGGTATTTACCAACCGACGCTTAGTGGTTGAAATCTGAGGCTTCAGCGCCAGCTCGCCGCCTACAAGCTGCTGGTGATCGACGAGCTCGGGTATGTGCCGCTGTCGCAAACCGGCGCCGAGTTGCTGTTCGAGGTGTTCAGCCAGCGCTACGAGCGTGGCTCGACCATCGTCACC
>JANXTF010000131.1 GCA_025352565.1 Rhodospirillales bacterium
AACCTCGCCCGCGCCGGCGACAACATCGTCTCCTCGACCGACCTGTACGGCGGGACGTGGAACCTGTTCGCCAACACCTTCAAGGACATGGGGATCGAGACCCGCTTCGTCGATCCGGCGGACCCGGAGGCGTTCGCCCGCGCCACCGACAGCCGCACGCGGGCCTATTACGCCGAGACGCTGCCCAACCCGAAGCTGCGGGTGTTCCCGATCGCCGAGGTCGCCGCCATCGGCCGCCGCCACGGCATCCCGCTGATCATGGACAACACGGCGGCCCCGCTGCTGGTGCGCCCGTTCGACCATGGCGCGGCCGTGGTGGTTTATTCGCTCACCAAGTATCTCGGCGGGCACGGCACCTCGATCGGCGGCATGATCGTCGATGGCGGCAATTTCGACTGGGAGGCCAATGCCGAGCGCCAACCGGCGCTGAACACGCCCGACCCGAGCTACCACGGCGCCGTCTGGGCGCAGGCGGCCAAGCCGATGGGGCCGATCGCCTACATTCTGAAGGCGCGCGTGACGCTGCTGCGCGACGTGGGGCCGGCACTCAGCCCATTCAACGCGTTCCTCATCCTCCAGGGCGTCGAGACGGTGGCGCTGCGGATGAAGGCGCATTGCGCGAACGCACTGGCGGTGGCGAAATTCCTGGGCGGCCGCGCGGATGTGACGAAGGTGATCCATCCTTCCACGGCGACGGGCGAAGAGGCGGCACTGGTGGCGAAATACCTGCCGCATGGCCAGGGCGGATTGCTCGGCATGGAGCTCGCGGGCGGCGCGGCTGCCGGGCGGCGCTTCATCGACGCGCTGAAGATGCTGTACCACGTGGCCAACATCGGCGACGCCCGCAGCCTCGCGATCCACCCGGCCAGCACCACGCATTCGCAGTTGAGCGAGACCGAACAGCTCGCGACCGGCGCGTCGCCGGGTTACGTGCGGCTCTCCATCGGCATCGAGCATGTCGACGACATCGTCGCCGACATCGAACAGGCGCTGGACGCGGCGAAGGGCTGACTTTCTCCACCGCTACCCTCCCGGGCACCGAATTCAGACATTGTTTGCTTCGCCCGGATGTTCGGATGCCTCCCGCTTGGCGAGGCGGGAGAAGGTTCGACCCGGCAGGATTTGCCGCGCCCGGCACACAAAGCCGAGCGCGGCACGCGTGTTTCGAGGCGGTCTCGAACGCAGAGGACTGGCACGGGCCTTGCGCTGCCTCCGCGCAGGCAAGCAGGAGAATCCGCCATGTCCATCGACACCATCTCGTCCAGCATCCGCAGCTATGGCGCGACCGCCGTTAACGCCAATACGGCGAACGGCGCCGCGTCGCCCTTCGCCCCCGCGGCCGCTGCGCGCGCCAGTTCCACGGCCGCCGCCTCCGGATCGACGCAAAGCCTCAGCTCCGATTTGCGGAGCCTGCTGCTGCAACTGCAGTCGGGCGGATCGGGCGGCGGCGTAAGCGAGGCGGGCAACCCGACCCAGGCAGCGCCCGGCATGCCGCACCACTCCCCCCATGCCCATGGGCATGGGCACAACCAGCAGGCAGCGGCCAAACAGCCCGTCGCGGCCGGGTGAGCCTAAGCCACGCGGAGCGGCGGGTAGCTGAGGAATTCGCGCATGACATGGAAGATGCGGGCACGGTTGGTGCCAAGCACCGCCACGTGGGCAACGCCGCGCATCATCGCGAACTGCTTGTCCCGGTTGGGCAGTCGCGCAAAAAAGGCGAACAGCTCGGCCTCGGTGGCATTGCCGTCCGTTTCGGCGCGGGTCATGAGCACGGGGCACGCAAGACGCTCGGGGTCCACCTTGGGCAGATTGACCGCCATGTCGAGATAGGTGCCGCTCGGCGCGGTGTTTCCCAAGGCAAGTTCGTAATCCGCGAGCGCCATCGCCATCGCGGGCTCGAAGGTGGCAGGGTCGTCGCGGCTGAAGATGGACGTGAAGCTGTCGCGATTCATCGGTCGGTGCGCGTTGTCGCGATAGGTCGCCACCTGGGCGCGGCGGCGCATGATCTCAGGCGCGCCTTCACCGGTGTGGGTGAAGGCGTCGAGCACCAGCCGGTCGAACCGTTCCGGCGCCCGCATCGCATAGGCGCCTGCGCGCAGCGCGCCCGAGGACTGGCCATACACCATCAGCCCGCGAATGCCGGTGACCCGCTCGACAAGGGGAAACGCCGCCGCGAGGTCCGCCACGCCGGACGCGACATCCGAATTGCTCGCGGTGCGGGAGGAGCGGCCATAGCCCTCATGATCCATGGTCCAGACGTCGAAACCGAGGCTCGCGAACGTGTCCATCATGGAGTAGCCGGGGTGGCCCGGCACCTGTAGGTCGAACCCGCCGCGCCCCGAGAACGACGAGCCATGGACCAGGAACAGCACCGGCGCGCCGGCCGAGGCCGCGCGGAGCAGTTTGCGATAGACATAGAGCCGCACGGCGTCTTTCTGGACCCAAAATTCCTCCGCCACGATGGCCGACGTGTCTCCGGAGGCCATCGCGGGCGCCGGCAGGGCGGCGGCGAGCGCCACGCCGGCCATGATGGTCCGGCGCTTCAGGCCAATCCGGATTCGCATCGCGGTTCCCGTTCCTTGAACACGCGGCGAGCCTAGCTCAGAACATCGCCCCAGGCAGCCCCGATCTGTCCGGTCAGGTCGAGCAAGACAACCGCGCAGGCGGCGAGAAAGCTCGTGGTAAGCAATCGGCCGCCGATGGTGCTGGTTCGCATGGGCTGACTACAGCACCAAGGGATGAGTACAAGGTTAACTGCCGGCGGCGTATCGACAGGCGTGCGTCGGCCCGTCATTGGCGGCATCGGTCCCGCCGTCCAGACTGGGTGCGATCAGGCGGAGGAGCGCGGGTGGTTTTCAGCGATCGGATCGAGGGCGCCATCATCGGCGGGCTGCTGGTGATCGTGGTGGTGGCGCTGGCGACATTGCTGGGCCTCCAGCGTCGCCGCACGGCCAGCACGCGGGCGGAACGCGACGCCGCCGAGGAGACCGGGCGGGCGCGCACCGAGTTCCTCGCCATGGTCAGCCACGAGATGCGCACGCCGCTGAACGGAATCCTGGGCATCGCGGGCGAGTTGCTGACCCACGATCTCGGTGCGCCCGAGCGGAACTACGTGCGGGTGATCCAGGATTCCGGGCACACATTGCTGCATCTCATCAACGATGTGCTGGATTTCGCCCGGCTCGACGCCGATCGGCTGGAGCTGGAGGAGACCGCGTTCGACATGCGCGCGCTGCTGGGCGATGCGGTCGAACTGCTGGAGACGCAGGCCCGGGCAAAGGGGCTGGCCCTCACGCTGCATGTCGAGCCCGACGTGCCGCGCCGCGTCGGCGGCGACCCGCAGCGTCTGCGGCAGGTGCTGCTCAACCTCATCGGCAACGCGATCAAGTTCACTCATGAGGGCTCGGTCATGGTGGGCGCGCGGCGCGTCGGCGGCGAGGCCGGGCGGGTGCGGCTGGAGTTCTGCGTGCGCGACACCGGCATCGGGATCGCGCCCGAGACCATGCCGATGCTGTTCGCGGCATTCCGCCAGGCCGAACGCAACGTCGCCCGCCGCTTCGGGGGCACCGGCCTGGGACTCGCGATCAGCCAGCGGCTGGTGGAACGCATGGGCGGCAGCATCCGGGTGCAGAGCAAGCCGGGCGAAGGCAGCGCCTTCCGTTTCGACGTCCTGCTGCTGGCCCGCCGTGCCAGCGACGAGGGGGCCGCGCCCCGCGCGCCCCTCCGGGCGGCACCGGCCGGGTTGCGCGTTCTGGTGGCCGAGGACAACGCCACCAACCGGCTGGTGGCGACCCGGATGCTGGAGCGCATGGGGCACGTGGTCGCCTGCGTCGCCGATGGCCGCCAGGCGCTCGCCGCGGTGCGCGACGGCGCTTACGACCTCGTGCTGATGGACGTGATGATGCCCGAGATGGACGGCATGGAGGCGACGCGGGCGATCCGCCTGCTGCCGGCGCCGCGCGGCACCATCCCGGTGATCGGGCTGACGGCCGCCGCCGCCCAGGCGGACGCCGCGGCGTGCCTTGCGGCGGGCATGGATTATTTCGCGCGCAAGCCGATCGACGCCAGCGCCTTGGCCCAGGCGGTGGCGCGGGTGACCGAAAGCCACCGCGCGGCGGCCGAGCCCACCTCGGCGCATGGCCGCGCCGAGGGCCGGGTGTTCGATCCGGCGGTGCTCGACGCCCTGGTCGGCGACATCGGCGCGGAAGCCTCGGGCGAGATCGTGAAGATGTTCGTCGGCGGATCGAGCCAGCAAATGACCGAGCTGCGCGCCATGGCGGACCAGCGGCGCCCGCGCGAGATGGCGCGGATGGCGCACTCGCTCGGCAACACCGCCCGCAGCGTCGGGCTGATGCGGGTCGCGCGGGCGGCGGGGGCACTGGAAGCCGACGGCGCCGGACCCGAGCGGATGGACGCATTGCAGGCCATGCTCCACGAGGGCGTCGAGGAATTGCGGGCATGGCGGCCGCTCAAGGCAGCGTGAGCATCCCGGCGATGGCGGCGCTGCTGCAGGTGGCCAGGGTGCCGGACAGCACCGAGCGCATCCCCAGGCTCACGATCTCGTCCCGCCGCGCCGGGACCATCGCCCCCATGCCGCCCACCAGGATGCCGAGGCTGCCGAGATTGGCGAAGCCGCACAGCGCGAAGGTCACGATGAGGCGCGAGCGGGGCGACAATGCCTCGGGCGGCAGGCCCGCGAGGTTGAGATAGGCGACGAACTCGTTCAGCACCGTTTTCGTGCCCATCAGCGCCGCCGCCGCCGGCGTCTCGGCCCATGGAATGCCGATCAGCCACATCAGCGGACGGAACGGCAACGCCAGGATGGCCTGCGCGGTGATGGGATGCCCACCCCAGGCGGGCAGCAGCCCGAGCGCCATGTTCACCAGCGTCACCAATGACACCGCCACCAGCAGCACGGCGGCGATGCTGACCAGGGGGCCGATGCCGTCGGCGGTGCCGCGGATGATGGCGTCGATCGGTCCCCGCGCGGGATGGGCCACGAGGGCGCCCTTCTCGGCGCCACCGACGCCGAACGGCACCATCAGGGCGGCGATCGCCAGGGCGGCGGGCGTGCTGACCACCGAGGCGATCAGGATGTTGCCGAGCGCGTTCGGGATCACCGGGCCGAGCACGCTGGCATAGATCACCATCACGGTGCCCGCCACGCCCGCCATGCCGCAGGTCATCAGCGCGAACAGCTCGCCGCGCGACATGCGCTCAAGCCACGGCCGGATCAGCAGCGGCGCCTCGATCATGCCGATGAACACATGCACCGCCGCGCCCAATGCCAGCGGGCCGCCGATGCCCAGCGTGCCGCGCAGCAGCCACGCGAACACGGAGGTCACCCGTTGCAGCACACCCAGATACACCAGCAGCGAGGCCAGCGCGCTGATGGTCAGGAACAGCGGCAGCGCCTTGAACGCCAGGATGAAGCTGGCGCCGGGATGGGTTTCCACGAACGGCAGAGGCGGCCCGGCGAGGTAGCCGAACACGAAGGCGGTGCCGGCATCGGTCGCGCGCTGCAACGCGTCGGCCACATCGTTCAGCAGCAGGATCGCGCGGGTTGCGGGCGGAAAGCGGATCAGCAGCAGCGCAAGCAGGATTTGCAGGACGACACCCCCGATGACCGTGCGGGGCGAGATCGCGCGGCGGTTCTCACCGATCGACCACGCGAGCAACAGGATGGCGGCGATGCCGAGCGCGCCACGGTACTGGTCTAGCGGCATTTCTGCCCGCCTCCCGCAGCGGAAGGGACCGATCGCGCTTGCTTCCCCTTCCCCACGAGGCGAAGGGGGAAGCAAGCCCGCCTCGGGCTCAGTACCCGGAATCCCGCAAATTCAGCAGCGGGAACGCGCTGTGGACATGCGGCGCCGTCACCGGGTGGGCGGGCCGCAGATGCTCCGGCCGCAATTCGGCGATGGTGGTCACGCCCAGCAGCCCCAGCGTCTCCACGATCTCGGCCTCCAGCAACTCCAGCACCCGCACCACGCCCTCCACTCCGGCGGCGGCGAGGCCGTACACGTACAGCCGCCCCAGGCCCACCGCATGGGCGCCCATCGCCATCGCCTTCACCACATCGGTGCCCCGGCTGAACCCGCCATCGACGAGCACCTTGGCGCGGCCTGCCACAGCGGCCACGATCTCGGGCAGCATCTCGAGGCAGCCGCGCCCGTGGTCGAGCTGGCGGCCGCCATGGTTGGAGACGTAGATGCCCTCCACGCCCAGCTCGCAGGCGCGCTCCGCGTCCTCGGTCGAGGCGATGCCTTTCAGGATGAGCTTGATGCGGTGTTTCGCCTTGAACCGCGCGATATCGTCCCAGTCCAGAGCGGACTGGAACTGCATCGCGACCTCCTCATGCGCGCGCCAGTATTTCTTGAAACGCTTGGCAAGGTCGCGTTCCCGTCTGCTGTACACGGCGGTGTCGACCGTGATGCAGAACGCGTCATAGCCCGCGTCGATCGCGCGTTGGGCGTGGTCGTCCACGAACATTGCGTCGCCGCGCACGTAAAGCTGGAACACCTTGAGGCCAGCGCCGGTCGCCGCGATCTGCTCCAGGCCGGGCTGGGTGACGGAACTCGCGAACATCGGCACGCCATACCGCGCGGCCGCCTCCGCCACCGCCGCCCCACCCGCCGGATCGAACGATTCGAGCGATCCCACCGGCGCGAGCAGCACCGGCAGCCGGGTCTTGACGCCAAAGAAATCGCCGGTTGGGTCGATGCGGGACACATTCCGCAGCACGCGCGGGCGGAACGCCACGCTGTCGAGGGCCTGCCGGTTGCGGGCCACCGTGGTCTCGGTCTCGGTGCCGCCGATCAGGTAGTCCCAGATGTTCTGGTTGAGGTTGAGCCGGGCTTTTTTGACGAACTCGTGCAGCGTGGCGAATTCGGGGTCGGTGTCGTTGCGCATTCAGCGTCTCCTGAGCCAGGGCGATCTTGTTGCATGAGCCACGCCCCGGCAAGGTGGCGCCAACAGGGAGCGCCCCGGATGTTCGAGGTCAAGCGGATCGGGTCCACCATCGACATCCTGGGCGAAGGCACCGTCTGGTGCCCCGAGGAGCAGGCGCTGTACTGGGTCGACATCAAAGGCCCCCACGTGCGTCGCTGGACCATGGCGACAGGCGCGGTCGCCACCTGGGACATGCCGGAATCGGTCGGCTCGCTCGCGTTGCGGCGCGATGGCGGGCTGCTGGTGGCGCTGCGGTCCTCGATCAGTTTCTTCGACCCGGAAACCAGCCGCATCGAGCATGTCGGCCGGCCAGCGGGCGACGGCCCCGACATGCGGTTCAACGACGGCAAATGCGACCGCCAGGGCCGCTTCTGGGTCGGCACCATGGCGGACACGGACCACGCCAAACGCGGGCGGCTGTACCGGCTGGATGCGCGCGGCTGTGTCGCGATGCTCGACGGCATCGGCATCCCGAACAGCCTGTGCTGGTCGCCCGACGGCCGCACCATGTATTTCGCCGACAGCCTGACCTACGCCCAGCAGGCGTTCGACTACGATCCGCGGACCGGCGAGATCGGCGCGGGCCGCGTGTTCCGCACGGTGGAAAACGCGGGCGCGCCCGACGGCGCGACGGTCGATGCGGCAGGCCATGTCTGGACCGCGCAATATCTCGGCGCGTGCGTCACTCGCAGCGATCCGGCCGGGCGGGTGGTGCTGACCATCCCCCTGCCGATGACGCAGCCCACCTGCTGCGCCTTCGGCGGGCCGGACCTCGCGACCCTGTTCGTCAGCAGCGCCACCCAGAACCTCGCGGCGCCCCAGCCCATGGACGGTGCGCTGGTGGCGATCGAGGTCGGCGTGCGCGGCCTGCCCGAGCCACGCTACGCCGGCTGAAGCAGCCCGCGGGCGGCGAGGTTGCGCATCAACGCCGCCGTGCCGAAGGTCCATCGTTCGCATTGATCGGTCGGCCGCATCCGGTTCACCAGCCGACCCAGCCGGGGCGAGGCCACGGTCACGATATCGCCGGTGCGATGCGTGAACCCCTTGCCCGGCGCCTCCCGGTCCTTGATCGGCGCGAACATCGTGCCGAGGAACAGCACCGCCCCATCGGGGTAGGCGTGATGCGCGTTCAGCATCTGGGCCACGAGATCGGCCGGGTCGCGGCTGATGCGCGACATGGACGAGCCGCCTTCCAGCACGAACCCGTCCTCCCCGGCCACGGTCAGCGACACGTCGGCCGCGCGCACGTCATCGAGCGCGTAGCCGGCGTCGAAGAAACGGAGGAACGGGCCGATGGCGGTGGCGGCGTTGTTGTCCTTGGCCTTGCCCAGCAGCAGCGCCGAGCGCCCCTCGACGTCGCGCAGATTGACGTCGTTGCCCAGCGCCGCGCCCACGATCCGCCCGGTCGAGGCGACCGCCAGCACAATCTCCGGCTCGGGGTTGTTCCAACTGGACGCGGGATGGATGCCGGCATCGGCGCCGGTGCCCACGGCCGTCATCGGCTGGGACTTGGTGAAGATCTCGGCATCCGGCCCGATGCCCACCTCGAGATACTGGCTCCAGGCCCCCTGCGCGATCAGCACGTCCTTGAGCCGCATGGCCTCGGGCGAGCCGGGGCGCAGCTTGGCCAGGTCGTCCCCGATCAGCCCATGCACCTCGTCGCGCAGCCGCGCGGCGGCAGCGAGGTCGCCGCGCGCGCGCTCCTCGATCACCCGCTCCAGCATCGAGACGGCGAAGGTGACGCCGGCGGCCTTGATCGCCTGAAGGTCGATCGGCGCGAGCAGCCAGGGCTTCGCCGCGTCGCGCGTGCCCGCGACCGTGTTGTGCAGCAGCTTCGCGAGCGGGCCGAGATGCTCGCCCGGAGCCTCACGGAGGGCGTGGGCGGGATCGCCCGCCTCGCACAGATCGCGCATCGTGGCGAAGACGGGCGAAATGTCGAACACGCCGCCGTCACGGATCGCGACCACCGAGGGGCCGGCGCGATCCGGCCGCCAGACCCTGCCCGCGAGAGCCGCCATTGCCGCGTCGTCCGGCAAGGCGGGGAGCAGGGCATCGGTGAAGCTCGGCATGGCGGTCTCCCGGATTTTCGCGCAAGGCTACGGGCCGGCTTGGCGACCGGCAACCGCCTCGCCTAGACTCCAACGCCATGCCCGAAATCACCCACACGCTCGAAACCTCGCTTTATGTCGCCGACCTGGACCGCAGCGAGGCGTTCTATCGCCGGTTCTGCGGCTTCACGACCATGCTGCGGGATGGGCGGATGTGCGCGATGGCGGTGCCGGGACGCCATGTGCTGCTGCTGTTCCGGCGCGGCGGTTCGGCGCAGGCCAGCCCCAGTCCGGCCGGCGACATTCCCGGGCACGATGCCCAGGGCATCCAGCATCTATGCTTCGGCATCCCCGCCGATTCGTTCGACGAATGGGCGGCGCATCTCGCGGCCGAGGGGGTCGCGATCGAGAGCCGGCTGGTGTGGCCGAAGGGCGGCCGCAGCCTGTATTTCCGCGATCCGGACGGGCATTCGCTGGAGGTGGCGACGCCAGGCCTGTGGATGAACGACCCGCTATAGGCCAAGGCTGTTCAACGCTATGAGATCGCGAGTATTTTGAGCAGGTTCCCGATGCCTGCGAGAGCGGCGCGGTAGCGGTCCTGGCTGATTGTGCCGGTCTTGTTGGCCTTGAGGATGTTGAACCCGAAACTGCGCAGGCGTGCGAACACGCCGGGGTT
>JANXTF010000137.1 GCA_025352565.1 Rhodospirillales bacterium
CAGGAAGCTCTTCCGTCGTATGGTGCCGATGCCGAACCCCACCCCCGGCCCCACCCACAAGGGGAGGGGGGAAGAAAGCACGCCTCCCGATCAGCTGACTTAACACCTACGAGGCGGCAGCCCGTTGCGGAGCGTCAACCCCGACAGAGGTTGGGGTTACCCCCCAGCCCACCCGCCATCACCCCACCATCCCCGCATAAACCGCCGCATCCGTCGCCCCCTCCGTCCCGAACAGCAGCACCCGGCTCTCCGCCTCCAGCCCCAGCGCCCGCAGCGCCACCGCATCCCCCGCCGCCAGCAGCAACGCCGCCAGCCCGGCCACCCCCGACTCTCCGGCCACGATCCCCAGCCCCGCCAGCCTCCGCATCGCCGGCGCCACCACCGCGTCCGGGATCGCCATGAACGCCGAAGCCGCCCGCTCCAGTTCCTGCCACGCGAGCAGGCTCGGCTCCCCGCAGGCCAGCCCCGCCATCACCGTCTGCAGCCCGCCGCCCACGCCCACCTTCCGCCCCGCCAGGCAGCTCTCCAGCAGGCACGCGGCCCGCTCCGGCTCCACCACCACCAATGCCGGATGCGGCGTGAAGCGCGCGCGCATCTGCACCGAGACGGCAGCCGCAACCCCGCCCACCCCGGCCTGGATGAACACATGGGTCGGCGGCGCGCCCTCCCAGGCATCGGCGGCCTCGTCGGCCATCAGCCGGTAGCCTTGCATCACGTCGATCGGCACCGCCGTGTACCCCGGCCAGGAGGTGTCGCTCACCACCTGCCAGCCCTCGCGTGCGGCGGTTTCAGTGCAGGCGCGCACCGAGTCGTCGTAGGTCTCGCCCTCGCGGCGAATCTCCGCGCCATAGGCCGCGATGGCGTCCACACGCCCCTGGCTCACGCCGTCATGCACGAACACCACGCAGCGCGCCCCGAAGCGCCGGGCGCCCCACGCCACGGCTCGGCCATGGTTGCCGTCGGTGGCGGTCGTGAACACCGGCAGCGCGCCGCAGGCGGCCGCCACCAGCCGCTCCACCGCATAGCCGCCGCCGAGCGCCTTGAAGCTGCCCAGGCCGAACCGGCCAGACTCGTCCTTGTAGCGGACTGCGGCTACCCCCGCCTCGAGGGCGATGTCGGGCAGATCGGCCAGCGGCGTCGGCGCATAACCCGGCCACGCCATGATCGCGGCCTTCGCGCGGCGGAACCCCGAGGCCGGCAGCACCACGAGGCCGGGCGTCCCCTGGTTCGGGTTCACCACCAGCCGCATCACGCGGGCCCCATCACGCGGGCCCCATCACGCGGGCACCGTCACGCGCGAGAACCGGCGAACCCGCGCGGCGCAGGCCAGCGCCAGCAGCGGCGCCAGCGTGAACAGGCCATACAGCCACCCGGCCGCATGGGCCGCACCCGCCACCCCGCCGGGCACTGTCAGCCCCGCCATGTTGGTGATCAGGCCCGCGAACGCGGAGCCGAAGGCGTTGCCGATCATCACGATCACGCTGAGCGACGCCGAGGCGAGGTCGCGCTCCGCCTCCTCGGCAAACCGGTACACCCGCGCGCACAGATGCGGCCAGCCGGTGCCCATGCCGAGCCCGATCGCGGCCAGCGCCACCCCCATCGCGAACACCCCTCCCACCACCGGCATCAGCACGAACAGCAAAGCGAGCCCCGCCGCCTCGATCAGCGGCCCCGCCACCATCGCCCGGCGCGAGCCGCGCTCCGACACGCCGGACGATCCCACCGAGCCGATCGACCAGCCGAGCGACATGGCGGCCGACAGGTATCCCGCATGCAGCGGCGTCATGCCGTGCAGCGTCTGGAGGAAATACGGCACGAAAATCTCGTTCGTGATGCCCACCAGCAGCAGGAACTGGGTCGCGAACACGGCGCCGATCGGCGTGCGCGGGTCGCAGGCACCCGATGGCAGCAGCCGCGACCGCCCGCTCTGCTCCCGCCGCACGAACCAGGCGAACAGCGCCAGCGCCACCGCCACGCCGGCCGCGTTGCCCAGCGGGCGCGCCGCGGTGCCCGCGAGCGAAACCGCCATCACGCTGGCCAGCAGCAACCCCAGGCTCGCCACCGGCAAGGGCGTGGCGGGCCGGGGGGCCGGGGCGGGCTGGCGCGCCAGGCAGCGTTCCACCAGCACCGCGAACAGCGGCGTCGCCACCAGCAGCGTCCAGAACGCCGCCCGCCAGGCGCCCCATTCGGCGAACACGCCCCCCACCGCCGGCCCCAGCAGCGTCGCCACCCCCCACACCGTCGAAACCACCGCGATCGCGCGCGGCCACAGCCGGGCCGGGAACAGCACCCGCACCAGGCTGAACGACAGGCCGGACAGCGTGCCAGCCCCCAAGCCCTGCACGAAGCGCCCGGCCAGCAGCACCCCCATGGCGGGTGCGAGCGCACAGACCAGCGTGCCCACCGCGAACAGCCCGAGCGCCGCCCGGTACAGCGCGCGCGGCCCGATGCGGGCCTGGGCGCGCGAGCAGCAGGCGCCGCCCAGCAGCGAGGCCGCGATCTACAGCGTGGTGTTCCATGCGAGATATTCGAGCCCGCCGATGTCGCGCACGATGCTGGGCAGGATGGTGGTGACGATGAAGGTGTTGAGCGCATGCATCGCCATGCCGCCGCCCACCACGCCGACGCGGGCGGCATTGCCGCCGCGCACCAATTCGCTCCATCGCACCTTGTCGGCGGCCGGCATTCTTGCTCCCGTGGCGTGCGGCATCGCCGCGCTGGCACGATGTGGGTAGCCAGTTTCGCCCCCGGAGGAAACCACCATGCGCGTCACGATCCTGGGGGGCGGCGGCTTCCTCGGCCAGAAACTCGCGGCCCGGCTCGCGCATGAGGGCTTGCCGGGCGGCAGGCGCGTCACCTCGCTCACCCTGTTCGACCTCGCGGCCCCTGCCGTGCCCGAGGCGGATTTCCCGGTCCATGCCTTGGCCGGCGACCTCGCCGATCTGCCCGACGCCGCCATACCGGACGGCACCGCCATCGTGGTCCACCTCGCCGCCGTGGTGAGTGCGGCGGCCGAAGCCGATTACGACCTCGGCCGCCGGGTCAACCTGCGCGGCACCGACGCGGTCATCGACGCCTGCCGCAAGCTGTCCCGTCCGCCCCGCCTGGTGTTCACCAGCAGCGTCGCCAGCTTCAGCGGCGGCCAGGGCGCCGCACTCACGGACGATGCGCGCCAGATCCCCGCCAACAGCTACGGCGCCCAGAAGGCCGCCGCCGAACTCATTCTCGCCGACGCCTCCCGGCGCGGCTTCCTCGACGCGGTCACGCTGCGGCTGCCGACCATCGTGGTCCGCCCCGGCCGCCCCAACAAGGCCGCCAGCAGCTTCGTCTCCGCCATCATCCGCGAGCCCCTGCTGGGCCTCGCGACCACCCTGCCCGTTCCGCGCGACTTCGCCGTGTGGGTGGCCAGCCCGCGCCGCGCCGTGGACTGGCTGCTCCACGCGGCGACCCTCGACGGCGCGGCCTTGGGCCTGGACCGCAGCCTCACGCCGCCCGGCCTCAGCGTGACTGTGGCCGAGATGCTGGCGGCGCTGGACGCCATCTCCCCCGGCGCCTCCGCCCTGGTGCGCGAGGCGCCCGACCCGCTCATCGCCGCCATCGTCGGCGCCTGGCCCGCCGCCTTCGTGCCGGCCCGTGCCCTGGCACTGGGATTTGCCGCGCATGAGACTCTGGAGGCGGTGGTGCGAGCCTTCGTGGCCGACGGTCTGGAAGCGACGCGGCGGGATCGGCAGTGAGCCGGACTCCCGCTGGGAGGGAGGGAGAGTAATCCTTCTCCTTCCCCCTCGTGGGAAGGGCCGGGGTGGGGGGCGGCGAAAGTCGATCCACCGACGTGTCGGTACAAGGCGGGCATCGCCGGAACAAGTCCGGCGACGAGCGGATTGCGGACCCTGCTTGCGCGTCAGTCCGCCTTCGTCTCCGCCACCAGCTTGTCCTGCGTCTTGGTCGCGAAATCGGTGCTGTCATGGCGTTCGTGCAACTGGCTGGACGGCTCGCCCATCACGCGGTTGACCATCCGCCCGCGCTGCACCGCCGGCCGCGCGCCGATCTGGGCCGCCCAGCGCTGCACATGCGTGTAGTCCTGCACCTGAAGGAACGTCGCCGACGCGCCGTACAGCCCGCCCTGCACCAGGTTGCCGTACCACGGCCACACCGCGATATCGGCGATCGTGTAGTCCGGCCCGCCCAGATATTCGCTCTCCGCCAGCCTCCGGTCCAGCACGTCGAGCTGGCGCTTGGTCTCCATGGCGAAGCGGTCGATCGCGTATTCGATCTTGCTCGGCGCATAGGCGTAGAAATGCCCGAACCCGCCGCCGAGATAGGGGGCGCTGCCCATCTGCCAGAACAGCCATGACAGGCACTCGGCCCGCACGGCCCCCGAGGTAGGCAGGAAGGCCCCGAACGTCTCGGCCAGGTGAAGCAGGATAGCGCCCGACTCGAACACCCGCACCGGCACCGGTCCGCTGCGGTCGAGCAAGGCAGGGATCTTGGAGTTCGGGTTCACCGCCACGAACCCGCTGCCGAACTGGTCCCCGTCGCTGATGCGGATCAGCCAGGCATCGTATTCCGCGCCCGCATGGCCCGCCGCCAGCAACTCCTCGAGCAGCACCGTCACCTTCACGCCGTTCGGCGTCGCCAGCGAATAGAGCTGCAACGGATGCCGCCCGACCGGCAGCTCCTTGTCATGCGTGGCGCCGGCGACCGGGCGGTTGATGGAGGCGAACCTGCCTCCGCTCCCCTGCTTCCACGTCCAGACATCCGGCGGCGCGTAATCCTGCATGTCGTTCATCGCAAACATCCGTGATTGGCCGGCGGCATGTGTGCATGCCGGCTGATTGAGAGAAGCTGACCAACCGCCCGCGACTCAATCTTACCGCAGACCGCCGCCGGTCCCCGATCGAGCCTTCGGCGGAGGCATTCAGGGCCGCGGCGAACCATCCGCGGCGAAGCCGCCCAGATACTTCGCGAGGTCCGCGATCTGCTTGTCGTCCTTGAGGCCGGCATAGGCCATCTTGGTGTTGGGGATCTTCGCCTTCGGGTTGCGGATATACTCGGCGAACACCGCCTCGTCCCACATGAGTCCGCTGGTCTTGTTCGCCTCGGAATAGGCGTAGCCCGGAACGCTGCCGGCGGCGCGGCCGAACAGGCCGTTCAGCTGCGGCCCCACGCCGTTCTTCGCGGTCGTCCCGACTTGATGGCACGAGCGGCACTGGTTGAACACGCGCTGCCCCGGCGGCGGCTCCTGTGCCAAGGCGTTGGCCGACCCAAGCACCAGTGCCGCAACCGCCACGAATCGCATCATCCCGCCAACCCTTTCCACGATGTTTCCCATCCTCACTCAGCCGCCTTCAGCACCGCCGCCTTCGGCCGTGCCATCCGCTCCTCGAGCCGCTGCATCAGCACAAAGAAGCTCGGCACGAACAGCACCGCGAGCAGCGTGCTCGCCAGCATACCGCTGAACACCGTCATGCCCAGGCTGCGCCGCGCATTGGCGCCGGCCCCGGTCGCGATCACCAGCGGCACCACGCCCAGGATGAACGCGAACGAGGTCATCACGATCGGGCGGAACCGGTTGCGCGCCGCCTCGATCGCGGCCTCCAGCACCGTCATGCCATGCGCCCGGCGCTCACGGGCCGCCTCCACGATCAATATGGCGTTCTTGGCCGACAGCGCGATCAGCAGCACGAGGCCGATCTGCACATAGAGGTTGTTGGCGATGCCCGACACGCCGAGCCCGATCACCGGGCCCAGCAGCGACAGCGGCACTGAAAATATCACCGCGAGCGGCGCGATCCAGCTTCCGTACTGCCCGGCGAGCACGAGATACACCAGCAGCATCGCCAGCCCGAACACCGCGTAGATCTGCGACCCCACGGCCTTCTCCTGGAACGACATCGCCGTCCAGTCATAGCCGGTGCCGGGCGGCAGGCTCTGGGCCGCCATCTGCTCCATCAGGCCGAGCGCCTGGCCCGAACTCGTGTTCCCGGCCGGCGAGCCCACGATCGCCGCGCTGGGATAGAGGTTGTACAGCGTGATGAGCGAGGGCCCCACCGCCGGTGCCACCGTCACCAGCGCGCTCAACGGCACCATCGCCCCATCTCTGCTGCGCACGCTCAGGCGGGCGATGTCCTCCGGCCGCAGCCGGAACGCGGCATCGGCCTGCACGTAGATCTGGAACACGCGGCCGAACTTGCTGAACTGGTCCACATAGCCCGAGCCGAGATAGCTGCCGAGCACGCCGAACACGTCGCCCACGCTCACGCGCAGGCTCTCCGCCTTCACGCGGTCCACGCTCACATCGAGCTGCGGCGAGGTGGAGCGGAACGAGGTGCGCAGGCGTTGCAGGCCCGATTGCGTGGCGCCCGTCTCGATCACGTTGGCAGCCATGGCCTGCAGCCTTGCATAGTCGAACGTGCCGTCGCGCAGTTCGAGCTGCATGGTGAAGCCGCCGGCATTGCCGATGCCCTGGATCGGCGGCGGCACCAGCACGAAGGCTTCCGCGTCGCGCAGGGCCGCCAGGCGGCGGCCGAGTTCGACATTGATGAAACGCGCTGCCTGGGCCGGCGGGCGGCGGCTCCAGTCCTTCAGCACCACATAGGCGACGCCCGCGTTGGACAGCGGCACGTTGTTGTCCAGCGCCGACACCCCGCCGATGGAGATCACCGTCTCCACGCCATCCACTCCGCGCGCGATGCGGGTCACCTCGTCCATCACGCGCTGCGTGCGCTCCAGCGCCGCGCCATCGGGCAACTGCACCGCGACCAGCAGGTATCCCTGGTCCTCGATCGGCAGGAACGCGGTCGGCAGGCGGGCGATGCCGGCGGCTCCCAGCCCGATTAGCACGAGGCTGATGGCCGCCATCAGCCAGCTCGCGCGCGCCATCCGGCCGATGAGCCGCGCATAGCCGCGTTCGATCGGGTCGTACACCCGGTTGAACCCACGGTAGAAGAAGTTGCGCTTCCCGGGCGGCGTCAGCGGGCGCAGCCACAACGCGCATTGCGTGGGCTTCAGCGTCGCCGCGTTCACCGCGCTGATGATGGCGGTCGCGGCGATCACCAGCGCGAACTGCGCATACATCCGCCCGGTCAGGCCCGGCAGGAACGCCGCCGGCACGAACACCGCCATCAACACCAGCGTGATGCCCATGATCGGCCCCAGCAACTCGCCCATCGCCTTTACCGACGCGTCGCGCGCCGTCAGGCCGTGCTCGAGGTGGTGGATCACGCCCTCCACCACCACGATCGCGTCGTCCACCACGATGCCGATGGCCAGGATGATGGCGAACAGCGTGGACAGGTTGATGCTGAATCCCAGCGCCGCCATGGCCGCGAAGGTGCCGATGATGGTCACCGGCACCGTGGTCGCGGGCACCAGCGTGGCACGCCAGTCTTGCAGGAACACCAGGATCACCAGCAGCACGAGCACGGCGGCCTCGACCAGCGTGTGATACACCTCGGTGATCGAGGCGCTGACGAACCCCGTGGTGTCGAACGGGATGGAGTAAGCCACGCCGGGCGGGAACGCCGCCGACAGCGCCGTCATCTTCTTGGCGACGAGCGCCGCCACATCGAGCGCGTTGGCGCCGGGAGACTGAAAGATCGCGAGGCCCGCCGAGGGCGTGCCGTTGGCGGTGAAGGTCTGGCTGTAGCTTTTCGCCCCCAGCTCCACGCGCGCCACGTCCCGCACGCGCGTCAGCCGCCCGCCCGCGCCGCTCGCGGCCCGCACCACGATGTCGCCGAACTCGCTCACCTCGTCGAGCCGGCCCGCGACGTTGACGGTGTACTGGAAATCCTGCGCGCCATTGGTCGGCGGCATCCCGATCTGGCCCGCCGTCACCTGCCGGCTCTGCGCCTGGATCGCCGAGACCACGTCGTTCGGCACGAGGCCGCGCGCCTGGAGCAGCGAGGGGTCCATCCAGATCCGCATCGCGTAGGACCCGGCGCCGAACACCGCCACGCTGCCCACGCCCGGCACCCGCGCCAGTTCGTCGCGCAGGCTGATGGTGGCGTAGTTGCTCAGGAACAGCCCGTCATTCACCCCGCCCGGCGAGGTCAGCGTCACGATCTGCAAGATCGCGGTGCTCTTCTTCTGCACCGTCACGCCCTGGGCCTGCACGCCCTGCGGCAACTGGCTCGTGGCGGCCGCCACCCGGTTCTGCACCAGCACCTGCGCGGTATCGAGGTTGGTGCCGATGTCGAACGTCACCGTCAGCGTGTAGCTGCCGTCGCTGCTGCTGACCGACTGCATGTAGATCATGCCCTCGACGCCGTTGACCTGCTGCTCGATCGGCAGGGCCACGGTGTCGATCACGGTCTGGGCACTGGCACCCGGATAGCGCGCCGTCACCTGCACGGTGGGCGGCACCACGTCGGGGTATTGCGCCACCGGCAGCTTGAACAGCGCCACCCCGCCCAGCAGCACCAGCACGATGCTGAGCACGTTGGCCAGCACCGGGCGGTCGATGAAGAACGCGGCGATCATGCGGGCGGCGCGATCGGGGCCGCTTCGGGCGCCACCTTCAGGTTCGGCACGGCACGCTGGTTGCCTGAAACCACGACGCGGGAATCGGCCGCCAGCCCCTCCTCGACCACCCGCAATCCGCCCACCAGCGGCCCGATGCGGACGCGGCGCTGCTCGACCACGTCGTCCTTGTTGACCACGAGGGCGTAGCGGCCGCCGAGATCGGTGCCGAGGGCCGTGTCAGGCACAAGCAGGGCGTCGGCCTCGCGCCGCAGCGGCACGCGCATCCGGGCGAACATGCCGGGCAGCATCACGCGGTCCGCGTTGCCGAGCAGGCCGCGGATCATCAGCGTGCCGGTGGTGGCGTCCATGCCCGGCGAGACGTAGTCGAGCGTGCCGCGATGCGGATAGCCCTGCTCGTTGGCGAGCCCGACCTCGATCGGCACCTGCGTCAGATCGACATCGGACTTGCCGCCCCGCGCCATGGCCGCGCGGATTTGCAGCACGTCGCCTTCCCCCACGTTGAAGGTGACGTAGATCGGGTCGAGCTGCACCACGCTCGCGAGCTTCGTGGCGCCTGCCGCCCCCACGAGGTCGCTGACCGAGACCAGCTTGGCCGATGCCACGCCCGCGAAGGGCGCGTTCACATGGGTGTAGGACAGGTTGATGGCTGCGAGCTGGAGGTCGCCCTTCGCCTTGTCCACATCGGCCGCCGCCATGTCGCGCTTGGCGCGCGCCTGATCGACGGTGGAGCGCGACGAGAACTGGCTGGCGCCGAGCTGCGACTGCCGCCCCAGTTCGGCGTCGCTCTGCAAGAGGTTGGCCGTCGCACTCGCGAGCGACGCCTGCGCCTGCTGCAGCTTGGCCTGGTACGGCGCGGGCTCGATCACGAACAGCTCGTCACCCTTCCGGACCGGCTGCCCGTCGGTGTATTTCACCTCGTAGACGTAGCCGGGCACACGGGCCACGAGATCGATCGTGTTCACCGGGCTGACGGTGCCGGTGGCCTCGAAATAGCGGGTGAAGCTCTGCTTGGCCGGCA
This sequence comes from Rhodospirillales bacterium, assembly GCA_025352565.1. Taxonomy (GTDB): domain Bacteria; phylum Pseudomonadota; class Alphaproteobacteria; order Acetobacterales; family Acetobacteraceae; genus JANXTF01. Next base: position 9,500 of record JANXTF010000137.1, read on the forward strand.
CCGACACGCCCACACGCGGCGCGGGCGGCGGGCGGAACGTGTTCTCCTCCTTGCAGCCCGCGATGCTCAGCAGCACGGCCGCGGCGGCAGCCCCGCGCGTCACGCGGCAGCCCTTGCGCATGATGAACATCGGCGGCACTCCCTGGACGGCCTGCGCCGCCTTCCTCGACAGACATATTTCAGCCGACCCAGCCGTAGGGTGGGTGAAACCCACCGTTTTGCGTCGGCGGCATGATGGGTTTCACCCATCCTACGCAGCTCGCGCTGTTCTGACACGACCCCGCTAGAAACGATATCCGACACCGACACCGAAGATCGTCGGGTTCAACTTGACGTTCGCCTTCACCGGGGTTCGCCCGGGATGAGGCGAGAACGCCGTCGTGCGCACGAGCATCTGCTTGAGGTCCGCATTGAGCACGAACGGTCCGCCCAGCGCCACATCGACACCGGCCTGGAACACGGCGCCGACGCGGCTTTTGAAATACAGGTCGTCCACCAGCGTTCCCGCCGGCGTCGGGCTCACCAGCACGGCGGCGGCAGGTCCCAGGCCGAGATAGGGGCGGAAGCGGTCGATCGGGGTGAAATGCCATTGCAGCGTCACACTCGGCACGATCAGCCGGGCGGTTCCCACCGGCACCGTGCCGAACTGGGTGCCGTCGAGCCTGAAGCGGTGGCGGGTCGTGGCGGCGCCGAGCCCCACGGCGAGATGCGGCGTGAGGAACACCGAGGCGTCGGCGTCCAATCCCGCCTCGGTGGTGCTGCGCCAGGTGCCGCCGAGCTTCGTGATGTTGCTGGCGCTGTCCTGCGGCGCGACGCCGTCCGCGCGCAGCCGCACGATCACGGTGCCCAAATCGGGTACGGGTTCCTCCGCCATCGCCGGCATGGCGAGTGCGAGCAGAGTGGGCAGAACCCACGCCGCCCTCATGCCGGCTGCGCCGTCACGCGCTGCAACCTTTTCGTCACGGTCAGGCGGTTGTGCCCAGCCACGCGCGCATAGCTCACGCTGTCGCTCATCTCGCCCACCAGGAACAGCCCGAGCCCGCCCGGTTCGCGGTCGTCGAGGTCCGCTTCCACATCGGGCGGCGGGACCGTGGTGGGGTCGAACGCCACGCCGTCGTCGCTTGCCACCAGTCTCAGATGTAGGCCGCCTTCCGCTTCCTCGATATGCAGGTCAAGGCCGAAGTGATGCTCGCCGCCCCCGGGCCAGGCGGCCTTGATGATGTTGGACCCGATCTCGTCGATGATGACCATGACCTGCATCGCATCGGCCGGATCGATCGCCCATTCCCCCAGGAGAGCCTCGGCCGCATCCATGGCGGCGGCCAGATCGGCTGGCCGGTTGCCAATCGTCAGATGCCGCGAGGGGCCTTGGGTCGTCACGGCCGGGCGGTCATCCGCCGGCGGAAGCGAGCGCCTCCGCCTCGGTGTCGAACAGCGCGATGATCCGGGCGAAGCCGGACATCTGGAACACGTGCAGGATCGGCTTGGCCATGCCGAAGATCGCGAACGCGCCCTGCGTCGCCCGCGTCTGCTTGGCCGCCAGCAGCACCACGCGCAACCCGGCGGAGGACACGTAGTCCAGCTTCGTGAAATCCAGCACCACGCGGTTTGCGCCCGGGCGGATGGTCTTCAGCACCTCGGCCTCGAAGGCGGGGCTCGTCCCGCTGTCCAGGCGCCCGGTGATGCGGAACACCTGCACCTCGCCCATGCTGACCCGTTCGACGTCCATGGCGCACCTCAACCCAACCGTGCCCCTGCGTTATCAAACTTCACGCGCGGCGGGTAGCCTCTCGGCGACCGGCGCCAGCCTGGCCGCGACGGGGCCGAGATAGCGCGCCACCAGCACGGTGATGTCGTCGGCCTGCTCCGCGCCGCCGGCGAAACGGCGCACCGCGCCCTGGATCGCCGCCACCGAGCCCTCCGGCGTCGCCTGCGAAAGCTCCGCGAGCGCCGCCTCCAGCCGCGCCTCGTCGAACATGGCGAAGCCGGGGTCGTGGGCCTCCGTCACGCCATCGGTGAACAGCACGAGGCTGCCGCCCGCCGGCACCTGGATTTCCTCGTCGTCGTACTCCGCGTCCTCCATGATGCCGAGCGCGATGCCGGGCTGCCCGGGCAACGCCCGCACCACGCCCGCCTCGCGGCCAGGGGTCAGCAGATAGGGGGGGTTGTGGCCGGCACTCGCATAGGTCGCCCAGCCCGTCGCGAGATCGAGCACGGCCACGAACACCGTGGCGAACATCATCGTGTGGTTCTCGACCGCGAGCGTGCCGTTGGCGAGCTTCAGCGCCTGCGCGGGAGACGCGCCGCGCACCACCGCCGAGCGCACCATCGAGCGCCCCATGGCAATGAAGATCGCCGCCGACACGCCCTTGCCCGATGCGTCGCCGATCATGAGCGCGAGGCGGTCACCGCCGATCAGCGCGAAATCGTAGAAATCGCCGCCGACCTCCTTTGCCGGCTCCATCGCCGCGTGGATCTCGAAATCGCGGCGGTCGGGGAAGGGCGGAAAAATTTGCGGCAGGCTGCTGAGCTGGAGGTGGCGGGCGACCTCCAGCTCCTGCCGCAGCCGGCTGAGCTGGGCACGGTCGGCCAGGGCCACGCGGACGATCTCGAGGTCCCGCGTGCGCTCGGCCAGCAGGCTCGCGAGCTTGCCGTGCTGGGCCACAACGCGGGCAGCCATGCTCTTGAACCCCTCGGCGAGGGCGGAGCCGCCTTCGCCCGCATTGGTCTCGATCCCGCGCAGATCGGCCAGCAGTTCCACCCGCGCCTCCTCGTCGAGCATCTCGGCGAGTTTCCCCATCTCGCGGCGGATCAGCACCTGCTGCTGCGCCTGCCGCAGCGTCTCGGTGAGCTTCGTGCGGGCGAGTGCAACGATGTCGCGGCGGAACACCTCCACGGCCCGCGCGATGGCCCCCACCTCGTCGGCTCGGTCGACGATGTCGGCACTCACCATCGCATCGCCCGCCGCCATCGCGCGGATCACGCGGGTGATCTCGGACAGGGGATCGAGCGCGCCCTTGGTAAAGCCGTAGAGGGCCAGCAGAAGCGTCGCGAACACCAGGGCGGCGGCGCTGAAGCTTGCCATGATCACCAATTGCCGCCGCTGCGCCGCCCCCGTCACGTCGCTCACGGCGACCAGCGTGGCGATCGGCTGGCCTGCGGTGTTGGATAGGGCCGTGGACAAGGCGGCCAGGGTGCGGCCGTCGCGCTGGAGCGTGGCGGTACCCCCGCCCCGCATGTCCTTCCTGGCCCCCGCCATCGCCATCGCCTCTGCCACCGGCGGCCACGCATCTTGCTGGGTCGCGAGCAGCAGCCGGCCGGCCGGATCGACCAGGAACACGCTGCGTCCCCCGTCTCGCGCCCCGTCCCGCGCGAGCGCCTGCAACACCGGCTCCGCCCGCGCCGCCACCGACAGGAGCTGGCCGGCCTGCAGCCCGGTGGTGACCACAAGGAGCATCTTCCCGTCCGGCCCCGCCTCGATCCCTTCCAGCCACGGGTCCAGTTGCAGCCTCGTCCGCAGATTGGCGGTGTCGAGCAGCGGCGAGTCGGCCGCGTAGCCGGCGGAGGACGCGAACACCCGGCCTTCGCCCGCTAGCACATCGACGCGCACGAGGCCGGCATGCAGCTGGGCCGCCGCCAGAATCCGGTTGGCACCTGCGGCATCGTCCCGCCGGATCGCCTCCGCCAGCGCCGGGTCGGCCACGAGCTGTGCCGCCACGAGCTGCGTGGGGGTCGCGGCGTCGGACAAGGCCGCACTCCAGGCGGCCTCCAGCTCGGTCTGGCGCGCTTCGTCCAGCGCCTGCTCGGACAGGCCCTGCACCGTCCAGAGCGGCACCAGCACGGCGGCCAGCAGCACCAGGGCCGCGATGCCGAAGATGAGCACGATGCGGGTACGGAGCAGCATGAGGTCAGACCGCCTCGGCGTAGCGCAGCAGGCTCATCGGCGGGTAGAAATCCAGCCGCTGCGCGGTGGCCATGCGGATCAGCAGGCTGAACCGGGTCAGCGTCTGGATCGGGATGGTCCCAGCCGGCGTGCCGCCCAGGATCTGTGCCGCCTTGAAGCCGGTGAACTGGCCGATGTTGTAATAGCGGCACACGAGGCCCGCGAGCCCGTTGGCGTAGGTCACGAAACGCTCGGTGGCCGAGAAGGCGGGCAGGCGCTCGGTCAGTGCGGTGGCCGTCAGCGCGGCGCGCTGGTCGTTCAGGAAGGTGTCGGGCGGGATGTACAGCCACTCCGCTCCCGCCGCCTTGATCTCGCGCACCAGTCCCGCCACCGCTTCGGCCTGCGGCTGGCCGCCTTCGAGCGGCACCGGGCGCCGCAGCAGCTCGAACTTCTCGCGGCCGGCGAGGCCTGCCAGTTGCTGCACGGCGGCGGTGCTGCTCTGTTCCAGCGGGTTGAACATCGTGCCGATGCGGCTGAACGGCCGGTAGGCCTGGATCGCCCGCAACTGGACCTCCACCGGCGCCACATAGATCGTGCCCGTCACCGGCCGGCGCGGCACGTCCAGGCTGGGCACCAGCCCGCTGCCGAGCGGGTCGGCCACGATCGCCAGCACCACCGGGATGTCGCGGATGAAAGCCTGCGTGTTCGCCGCATCGTATCGTCCCAGGGCAGCCAGCGCCGTCGAGCCGCCCCAGATGAACACGAGGTCGGGGCGCATCGCGTTGATCTCGGCCACATAGCCCGCGATCGGCGCCGTGGTCTGCCCGGCGTCGCGCACGATGAACTCGGCGTCGATGCCGCGCCCGGCGAGATAGTCGCGGAAACCGTCGCACGCCTGCTCCCAGCCGCGCCACAGCAGCATCACGATGCGCGGCTTCGTCGCGGCACGGACGACATGCGGCGCGGACAACGCGAGCCCGGCGGCGGCACCGATGAGGGCGCGGCGCCTCATGCGCCGGCCGCCAGCCGGCGCTCGATGAGCGCGCTCGCGGCCCAGTAGCCGATGGCGGTCACGAGCGAGACCGCGCCGATCGCGCCGATCGCGGCGGTGAAGCCGAACAGCCCGGCCAGGAGGGCCGCCAGCGCCGGCCCCACGATGCTGCCGATGCGCTCGGCCAGCCGCAGATAGCCATACAGGGTCGCCACCCCGAGCCGGGCCGCGAGTTCGGGGCACAGTTCCGGCACCACCGCCAGCATCGGCGCCGAGGCCAGACCCTGGGACAGGCCCACCGCCGCGATCGCCAGCGGCAGTCCCAGTCCGGGCGGCAGCACGGTCGCGAGCAGCAATCCCACGCCGGTCGCCACGCCCGCGAAGCCGATGCTGTGCAAGGCGGCACCCAGCCGGTCGGCCGCGAACGCGCCCAGCCGGATCGTCAGCAGCATCGTGCCGGCATACAGCATAACCTGCCGCCCGATCTCCGGCTGGCTGTCGCCCAGCGACTGGAGGAACAGCGGCGCGATGGTGAAGATGAAGCCGCTCAGCACCAGCTTGGCGGGCACCGCCCCCAGCAGCACCAGCGCCACGAAGCCCGGGTTCCGCCACGCGATCCCACGCGCCCCGGCGGCCGCGGAAACGGACGGCCGCACGGCGCGCCGCCCGGCTCCACGGTCCATCGTCTGCCACGCGAGCAAGCCCGCGCATGCCGTCAGCGCGGCGCTGGCGATGAAGGTGCCGCGAAACCCGATCCGGTCGGCCAGCACCGCCCCGATCGCCGTGCCGCACAGCGCGCCGGTCATGGCGGCATACACGAACACCGCCATGGTGCGCCCCCGCCCGCCGGACGACGCCACGCCCGCTTCCTCGGAGGCGGCCACCAGGTAGGACTGGCAGGCGATGGTGATGAGCGCGTAGCCCACCGCCGTCACCGCCCGCCACAGCGTGAACGCCTCGACGGACTGCGCCTGCGCGGTCATCGCATAGCCCAGGATCGCGGGCACGACGCCCAAGGCCAGCACGCCCCGCGTGCCGAGCCGGCCGGCGAGCCTCGCGCCGAACGGGGAGGCGAGCGCGATCACGCCCGCGAACGCCGTGATCGGCAGGCTGACCGCAAGCGTCGCCGGCACCCAGCCGCGGGGCTGCGCCAGGGTCTTGGCAAACAGCGGGATGAACGAGGTCGAGAGCTGCTCGGCGAACACATAGAGGAACAGCGGCGCCCGCGCGATCGCCACGCTGCGCGGTATCGCCTCCACGCCCAGGGCGGCGGGGGCGAACCGCATCGCGGCCAGCCCCGCCACCACCCGTGCGGCCGCGCCGCGTGCGTGCGGCGCCTCGCGCGCAACCTCGGCCGCCAGCCAGTCCACATGCCGCCGCCGCTCGTTCATGCGGCGGACCAGCGCGTTCATGCGCGAGAGGAACCGCCCGGCGGCATCGAGGCCCATCTGCTGCGCCCGCACGGTCCAGTCCCCGGCGGCGACCCGCGAGGCGAGCCGGTCCACGAGGCGCAACGGCGTGCTCACGAAGCGGTCGGTCAGGAACATCAGCGCCTCGACCGTCGCCAGCACCGCCACCAGCAGCACGATCGCGATGTCCCAGGTGCTGTCGGCGGCCGACCGTTCCAGCCTGCTCGGATTCACGCCCAGGCGCAGCGTGCCGAGCGGGCCCGCAGGCCCCGGCACGGCCACCGCCACGTCCTGCACATCGCGCGCGGCGCGCGCAGGCCCCGCCGCGCGGGCCGCCTGCGCCTGGAGCCCGGGCATGTCGAGACGGATGCTGTCCAGTGCGGGGCGGCTGGCCAGGGTCTGCTGGAAGAATGGCTCGAGCCCCACCAGCCGGTCGGCCGGCACGCCGAGTGCCACGGCGCGCCCGATCTGGCCCGCCAGCGCCGTGCCCACCGCCGTCGCCTCGCGGCCCATCTCGGGCAGCACCACGCGGCGGAACGCGCCGAGCGCCACCTGCGAGATCACCCCTGTGGCAGCCACCAGGAGCACGAGCGTCACCGCGATCACGCCCGCGATCAGCCGCCGCTCGAGTGCGGCCACGGCGGCGAAGCCGGCCACGCTGTGCGGCCCGGGTGGGCTATGCGGCACGAGCCGGCTCCTCGTCCGCACTTCCCAGCCGGATCAGCTCCGCCTCGGCGTCGTCGAGCGCGTCCCCCGTGCGCCGGACGCTCGCCATCAGCGCCTCCGAGCCGGCCGCAGGCGAGGTGGCGGGAGGGCCGCCTTGTGCCGATATCTGCGCGGTCGCGGCATTGAACCAGGCATTGTGCCCCCGCGTGAGCCAGGCCGCCGCCGCCACGGCCAGCGCCGCGCACAGCGCCACCATCCCGATCGCGGCCTCGGTCATCTCCAGCAAGATCACGTTCAGCCGCGCCTCCAGCGGTGCGGGGTCGTAGCGCACCACGAGGCCGCCGGCCGGCTGGCCGAAGCTGTTGATGATCGTGGCGCCGACCAGGTTGGCACCCTCGATCTCCCCTTGCCACGTGCCGTCGGGGGGCAATGCCAGCGGCTTCCAGAACGCGGGCAGCCGGCTGCCGACGCGGAACCGGTCGGTGTCGAACAGCACGGTCCCGGCAGCGTCGAACACGGTAATGCCTGCGGTTCCGGTCTCGGCCGCCCGCCGGCGCTGGATCAACTGGTCGGTGGTCTGCAAGGCCGCCAGCGGCAGGCCCAGATTCATGCTGTCCTCGATCGTGCTCGCAAGGTCGTTGCCCACGAAGTGATACACAAGGTCCTCCTGCGCCCGCAGCACCCGGCGGAACTTCAGGTAGTTGACCGACACGGTCAGCACCGAGGCCGCCAGCACCACGGCCACCATCACGGCCACCAGCCGTGCCGCGAACGGGATGGCGCTCATGGCGGCCCGGCAGCCGGTTCGACGAATGGCCGCAGCAGGTCGCGGTAATCGCCGCCGCGCACCAGGCTGAACCCCTTGGCGTGGAATGCGGCGAACTCGGCCTCGTTCGGGAACGGGTTGCTGCCCGCGAGCGCCGGGTCCTGCGGCGTGGCCGGCGGCAGGCCGCCCTGGATATACGCCACCGCCCGGAGTGCTCCGGCAATGTAGAGCTGCGTCGCGTGCCACACCATCGAACGCCCGGCCACCAGCCTCACCTCCTCGATCGACAGCACCGGCCCGGTGTCGATGCCCTTGTCCACCAGATGGACCGTGCAGCGCAGCGTGTCATGCCCGCGCAGCATCTGCCAGAACGGCGCGTAGAGCCCGCGATAGCCGGGCAGCGGGCCGGGGTGGACGTTGATGATCCCGGCACCGGCCTGGGCGATGGTGCTGCGGCGGAACAGGTAGGAGAACCGCACCGACAGGATGAGGTCGGCGCCGAACGCCTCGATGGCCGCCATGCCGCCCTCGGGCCGCATGTCATGCACCAGCGTCATGCCGCAGCCGGCCCGCGCGGCGGCCTGGCGCGGCGTGAGGAAGCGGCCCGCAACCGGCGGCGCGCCGTCGAGCGCGGGGAACAGGATGTCGAGCGGGATCTGGCGTTCGAGCATCCGCATCAGGTCCAGCTCGGGCACGCTGTCATCCAGCTCCACGCGCTCCCGCACGCTCATGAACACCGCCAATGTGTGCCCCGACAGGCGCGGCAGGACATGGTTCAGGACGATGGCCCCGAACAGGTCGTTTTTCGTGCAGACCGCGATACGCATCCGGGCTCCCCCCTGAAGATCATGTGCCCTGGGCGACGATACAGTCTTGTTCCGCCATCGCGAGAGAGTCGACTGGTCCGCGTGCCGACGCTAGCGTCAACCCATGCACGAGAGGTCCGAAATGCGCCAGTCACCGCCACCGCCGAACCTCCTGGGCCGGCGCGATGCACTTGGGCTGCTTGCGGGCCTCATGGCGCTCCCGCCCGGCCTGGCGGCGACGCAGGCGACACTGTCCAAGGCCGATTTCATCGCGGCCTCGAGCCTCGCCACCGGCATGGAGCCGGACAAGCTGACCGGGCTGGGCGATGCGTTGTTCGCGGCCTTCCAGACGCAGGGTCCGGCCCTGCTGCAACTCGCCGCCCTCGCCCGCGCCACCCCGCCTGCGGACCTTGCGGCCGCGATCAAGGGCACGCCGATGGAACCCGCTGCCCGCGCACTGGCGGCCGCCTGGTACACCGGCACGGTGGGCAGCGGCCCGGCCGCGAGGCTGCTCTCCTACGAGGACGCCCTGGCCTGGAAGGCGATCGGGTTCGAGGCCACGCCCGGAATCTGCGCGGGCGAATTCGGCTTCTGGGCCGAACCTCCCGCCGTGAAGGACTGAGCCGCATGACCGAGACGATGCAGGCCGATGTCGTGGTGGTGGGCTCGGGCGTCGCGGGCGCCCTGCTGGCGGCCAGCCTCGCCGCGTCCGGCATCAAGGTGCTGATCCTGGAGGCCGGCCCCCGCATCGACCGGGGTGACGGGCTGGAGCGGTTCCAGAAGTCGCGGCTCAAGACCACGCTCTCGCCCTACCCCATCGTGGCCCACGCGCCCTCGCCCGACACCGACCGCCTGAAGGACTACTACGTCCAGAGCGGCCCGACGGTGTTCGAGGGCCTGTATCTGCGCGCCGTCGGCGGCAGCACCTGGCACTGGGGCGGCAACGCGTCCCGCCTGCATCCCAACGATTTCCGGATGCGGACGCAATACGGCGTGGGACTCGACTGGCCGCTGGAATACGCGTCGCTGCTCCCGCATTACGACGCCGCCGAACGCGAACTCGGCGTGGCCGGGGACCCCGAGACCAGCCTCGTCCCGGCCGCACGCGGCGCCTTCCCGATGCCGCCGATTCCGCAGACCTACAACGATCGTGTGGTGGCGCGTGCGGCGGCCCCGCTGGGCATGACGCTGAAGGCCACCCCGCAGGCCCGCAACTCGGTGCTGTACGACGACCGCCCGCCCTGCTGCGGCAGTGCGATGTGCGTGCCGATGTGCCCGGTGGGGGCGAAATACGACGCGAGCGTGCATGTCGCCAAGGCCGAGGCGAGCGGCGCGCGGCTGGTCGAGAACGCGGTGGCGCATCGCATCGAACTGGGTCCGGACCGCAAGGTCACCGGCATCCGCTTCCTCCGCCCCGACGGCACGGACGGGCTGGCCACGGCCCGGGTGTTCGTGCTGGCGGCCCACGCCATCGAGACGCCGAAGCTGCTGCTGATGTCGGCCTCCGAGGCCGCACCCGACGGGGTGGCCAATGCCTCGGGTCAGGTCGGGCGCAACCTCATGGCCCATATCCAGACCGGCTTCGTGGGCCTGGCGAAAGACCCGGTCTATTCCTATCGCGGCCCGGTCGAGACCTCGGGCTTCGCCGAATGGCGCGACGGGCCGTTCAGGGCCCAGCACGCGGCGATGGGTTCCGGCAGCAGCAACCAGGGCTGGGCACGCGCCATCGGCCCGCAGTTCCGCGCGGGCGAACTGGTCGCCAAGGCTGGCCTGGTCGGAACCTCGTTGCGCCACGCGCTGCGCGAACAGACCATCCGCGAAGTGGCCATCGGCGGCTCGGCCGAAATCCTGCCCAACCCGGACAACCGCGTGACGCTCGACCCACTGAAGGACGCGCTGGGCCTGCCCCGCCCGCACATCCATTTCGGCATCGACGACTACACGCGCCGGGCACTCGACCTCGGCCAGCTTCGCCACCGCGCCATCATGGAGGCGCTCGGCTGCACCAGCATCCTCGATGGCGGCCCCCGCGTGAACACCAGCATCATCGGCGGCACGGCGCGCATGGGCACCGATGCGAAAACCTCCGTCGTGGACACGGATTTGCGCGCCCACGACCATCCGAATTTGTTCCTGGTGGGCTCGGCGGCGTTCCCCACCATGGGCATCTCGCCGCCGACGCTCACGATTGCGGCGCTGGCGTTGCGCGCGGCGGGAAGGGTACGGACGGAACTGGGATGAAGCGACGGAATCGCCAGCGAACAACTGAATCGGCTAAGTTTATATGACAGACGACGTTGAGCCAAACTTATGGAACCGTCGTTGCGAGGATGCTTGGCCGAAGCAATGACCAAAAGAGGGGTCATTCATTATGCAGTCTGGTACACGGTGAACCGTTTATCCACCAAGTCCCGGTCGAACTGCAAATCGCTATCCCGGCGGCGCCGCCGCCGCGAGCAGGCTCGCATAGCTCACCCCCTCCGCCTCGATCCGCGCCATCGTCGAGGCATAGGCGCTCTCGGCGGTGTCCACGAGGCTGCGCCAGTTGAGCAGACCGACATGGCGCACCTCCGGGTCGATCACCAAATCGGCCAGCGTGCGGCAATGCTTGCCGTGGGTGAGGCTGCTGGCGGTGGCCGTGCGGCTGATGACGCTGAACACGTTCACCGGGTGATCCGAGCGTGCGCGGATGCGGCGATACATGTTCATCGCCTCGAACTCGCCGATCTCGGAGGCGAAGCGCGCATCGGCCTGTATGTCCACGCCCACCACCGGGCCGCGCCGCAGGCCGGACATCACGTCCACAGGGAAGTTGTTCATGATGGCGCCGTCCACCAGCACGTCGCCCTGCTCGACCACGGGCGGCAATATGCCCGGCAGGGCGGAGGTGGCCCGCAGCGCCCGCCAGACCGGCCCGTGGGTGTGCACGTGGGGACGGCAGGTCGAGAGATTGGTCGAGACGGCGAAGAACGGCCGCCACGCATTCTCGATCGCCAGCTCGCCGAAATGCTGGCGCAGGCGGACCGCCACCTTGTTGCCGCGTGTGAGCGCGATCAGCGGCAGGGTGTAGTCGTTCACCGGGCTGTTGATGACGAACACCTGGCGCATCCGCTCCATCAACTCGGCATTGTCCCACTCGAACGCGGCACCGGCGGCGATGATGGCGCCCATGCTGGTGCCGCCGAGCAGGTCGATCGGGATGCCGGCCTCCCGCAGCGCGCGGATCACGCCCAGATGGGCGAACCCCCGCGCGCCGCCGCCGGCCAGCACGAGGCCCACGGCACGCCCGCCCACCACACGGCCCAGAAACTCCAGGTCGGCCACGCGGCCTTCGCGCACATGCAGGTGCATCGAGATATCGGCGCGGCCCTGCCAGCGCGCGGGCACGGGCTGGGGCGGGCTGTTCTGCGGGCACAAAGTCGCGACATCGATCTGCACCCGCCGCCCGGCGCCGAGGATGCGGTCGAGCCTGGGTTCGGGCATCGGCCCGTGCCCCGCCGCATCGACATAGAGCAGCCGGTCGGCGTTGGCGATGCACAGCTCGTTCCAGAAGAGGTCGTCATGGCAGGTCACCATGATCGTGAGGTCGTTCAGCATCTGGGCCGCCGACACCTCGGCCGCCGTCAGGCCGAGATCGATGTTGGACAGCACCTCGGCCGCCAGGCCCTGCCGCCCGGCATCGGCCACCAGCGCCCGCGCGATCGCCATCAGGTCCACGCCCTGGGCCACCGCCACCAGCGCGATGCTGCCGGGCCGAATTGCGCGGGCCTTGGGCTTGAGGTTGCGCACCAGGCTTTCCGCCAGATGCTGCATCACCTGGAGCGTGCCGCGATGGGAGCGGGCGAGGAAGGCGCGAAAGGCGGCGCCCTCCACCCGCAGCAGGCCGGAATGGCGCAGCGCCACCACGTTGGTCGGGCGCGCCACGCTGGCGATCACGCTGATCTGGCCGAGGATCTCGCCCGGGCCGATCGCGGCGATCTCGACCGCGACGCCGCCCGGGCCCGCGAGCGTGCTGCCCAGGCTGCCATAGCGCACGACATACACGTGCCCGCCCGCATCGCCGGCCCCGATCGGGTCGCCGCTGCGCAGCTCCATCCACTCCATGCCGTCGAGCAGCAGCGAAAGCTCGTCCTCCGGCACATCGCTGAATATGTCGAGATGCTGCAGCCAGAGCAGCGTGTCGTCTCGTGTGAACTGGGTCGGGCCGCTCACGGCAGCACCGCCAGAAAGCGATCGACCGCAGCCCAGAGGGGCAGCCGGTGGCGGTCGTGCTCGCGCAGCAATTCGTGCCGGGCACCCGGCAGCTCGACCAGTTCGCCGTCACGCAGCCAGGAGGCGAAGCGGCGCATCGCGCTGTTGCTCACCACATTGTCGCCGCCGGCCAGGATGACCAGCACCGGCAGCTCTATACGTCGCGCGAAGGCCGGGCGGTGCATCTGTTTGCTGCTGGCGGTGGCGGCGCGCAGCCAGCCCCAGGTACAGCCGCCGAGATGGGCCTCGGGCGTCGCATTCAGCAATGCCAGGTCGTGCGCGAACCGCTCGGGGCAGCTCGTGAGGTTGTTGCCCTCGAACGCGCGGGTCAGCCGGGGCGCGCGCACGGTGCCGGGCCCGAACTGCTCCCGGCGGGTGCGCGACAGGCAGGCCAGCCGCATCACCGTCCGCGCGGCCATCCGCGCAAACGCCCCGCCACGCAGGAAGTCGATCATGGGCGCGGACAGGATGGCGCGCGCGAACAGGCTGCCCCGTCGTGCCAGCAGCAGCGCGCCCATATGGCCGCCCATCGAGTGGGCCAGCAGCACGAAGGGGCGGCCGTCGAGCGCCGGCACAATCGCCGTGTCGATCAGCGCGTCGAGATCGTCCGAGTAGTCGTCGAAACGCTCGACATGGTGGCGGAAGCGGTCGGGCAGCAACCGCGTGCTGAAACCCTGGCCGCGCCAATCGAGTGTCCAGACCGCGAAGCCCCGCGTGCGCAGGTCGCCGATGGTCTCCAGATGCTTCTCGATATACTCGCCGCGCCCGTTCAGCAGCAGCACCACGCCGCGCCGCCCCTCGTTCCATGAGGCAGCCCGCACCCGGATGCCGCCCGGCCGGTCGAGCCAATGGGCCTCGCCGCCGGATTGCTCGATCCGCGTCATCGCACCCCCCGCGCGCACAGCCAGGCCGAAGCCGTCAACGCCAGGAACACGCACGCCACCGGCACCACGCCATATCCCAGCACGGCGCCGGCCACCGCCGTGCCCGCCGCCGCCGCCCCCACCTGGATGAAGCCGAGCAGCGCCGACGCGAGGCCCGCCTGCGCCGGATGCCGGTCGAGCGCCCCCGCCGTGCCGGAGGGCAGCACCATGCCGAAGCCCAGGGTCAGCACCACCACCGGCGCCAGCACCGACCACGCGGTGAACAGCCCTGCGGCGGCGAGTGCGACCATTGCCACCCCGCCCGCCAGCGCCACGCCAGCACCGAGGCGCACCAAGGCCGGGGGGTTCATCCGGCGCGCAAGCCGTCCTGCCACGATACTGCCCGCAAGATAGCCCACGACGTTGAAGATGTTCAGCAGCCCATAGGCCACCGGCGAGAAGCCGAGCATGGCGATGAACAGGAACGGCCCGGTCGCGAAGAACACGCCGAGCCCTGCGAACAAAAAGCTGAGCGCGCCCACGAACCGGCAATACGGCCCGTCACCCAGGAGGGCCAGGTAGCGCCGGGCGAGCCCGTGGGGCCGGGTGCGTGCGGAGGCCGCCAGCGTCTCGCCCAGTGCCACGAAGATCACCGCCAGCATCGCAAGCCCTGCCAACGCCAGCAGCCAGAACGTCGCGCGCCAGCCGAGCGTCTGCAGGATCATTCCGCCGAGCGGCGGCCCGAGTGCCGGCGAGGCCGCCATGGCGATGCTGACCCAGATCATCGCCCGGGTGCCGCTTCCCGGTCCCTGGACATCGCGCAGCATCGCCCGCCCGACCACCGGGGCGGCACTGGCGCCGGCCGCCTGGATCAGCCGCCCGGCCAGGAACAGGCCGATCGTGGGAGAAGCCGCGCAGACCAGCGTGCCGGCCACATACAGCCCCAACCCGCCCAACAGCACCGGCCGCCGCCCCCAGCCATCGGCCAGCGGACCCGCGACCAGGTTGCACGCGGCAAACCCGATATAGAACGCCGTCAGTGTCCAGCTCGCCGCGGCCGGGCCGACTTGGAGGTCGGCCGCCATGGCCGGCAGCGACGGGAGATACAGGCTGGTGGCGAGCTGGCTGACCGCGATGGCCAGCGACAGCAGGGCCACGCGCAGCCCGGGGGACGTGTCTCGCATCAAGCCGCGTGGCCCGCCTCCGGCATTGCGTGCTCGCCGCACACCACCTCCGCGCCGAGCACCTGCGGCTTGAACTGCGTGTCGCGCATCCCGGCGGCGAGCTGGGCGTCGGTGATCGCGTCGAACCAGCCGGCCCGCATCGGCGCCAGCCTCGTCGGCCCCAGCGTGGCGGTGGCGAGCGCCCCACGGAACAGGTGGTTGAGCCCGCCCAGATGCCGGTCGAACGCCGCCGCCAGCGTGGGCGGCACCGCACCCTCGCCCTCCACATGCAGCGTGTAGTACGAGCCCTCGAGGTTCGGCACGAACATGTAGTGGCGGATCGCGCTGCCCGTCTCGGCGGCGGCGGCGGACATCGATTCGATCACCTGGTTGGCGCTGATCTTCTCGCCATGGATGTTGATGACGTCGCGGCCCTTGCGCAGGAAGCGGATCAGCGGCGCCCCGCCATGCATCCCCACCACCTCGATCACGTCGTTGATGGCGTAGCGGTACAGGCCCGACGGCGTGGTGAGCAGGATCTGGTAGGTGCCCCCCACCTCGATCTCGTCGGCGAACAGCGCCCGCGCCCCGGGCTGGCCCCACTCGTCCTCGGGGACGAACTCGAACACGTTGATGTGGATGGTCAGCAGCCCCTCGCTGCCATCGTCGGCGATCGGGATGCTGACATGGGCCTCGCTGCTCATGTAGCCGGTGTCGCGCAGCACGAGGCCGGGGGCGCACCAATCGTGCAACTGCCGGGTGAACTGCCCGACGGTGCCGCCCTTCCAGCAGCCGATCAGCTTGAGGCCGGGCCAGTAGCCAGCAGGCCGCAGCGTGCCCGCCGACGCCAACCGCTCGAGCGCCCGTGCCCGCGCCGGGTTGGGCGCCAGCCGGGGGGCCAGGGCGGCGCGGATCGGGGCCGGGATATCGACCGTGTCCGACATCGTGCCGTCATGGACGTCGCGGACCAGTTCGGCCTTCATCTCCTCGGCCACCTCGAACAGCTTGACGATGCTGTTGGGGTTGCTGCCGGGGATGAACGTGACGTTCTCCGGCACCGCGAGCCGCATCAGCGCATAGCGCCGCGCCCGGTAATCGGCGACCTCCACCACGTCGTATGGATAGGCATAGCGTTTCTTGCCGATCGGATGCGCGTCGCGGAACATCAGGCCGGACACGCTGCCATAGGGCGTGCCGGTCGCCTCGGTATGGCCCTCGACCGCCTTGTTGACCATCGGGATCGCCTTGCCGTCGAGGAAGTGCGGGTGGCGGCGGATGGCCTGGTACGCCCAGATCTTCTGCGTCAGCTGGTTGCCCTGGATGGTGCGCGCGGCCACCGGGATCAGCTTCGGTTTGCTGGTGGTGCCGCTGGTGCGGTTGTACATCGCCGGCGGCGGCTCGTTGGTCAGCACGCCGTGCTCGCCGGCGACGACGCGGTCGATATAGGGCTCGAAATCATCCCACGTGCCGATCGGCACCCGGGCCTGGAAATCGGCCCGCGTACGGATGGAGGCGAAGCCGTGCGCGCGGCCGAACGCGGTGTCGGCAGCCGCAGACACCATTTGCAGCAGCAGGCCTTCCTGGGAGGCACGCAGGGCACGGTTCATCCCCGCGAACTTCATCCAGCGAGCCCGCGTGATGGTGTTGAGCAGAAGCCATGGCAGCACGACGCACCTGCTGATTTTGTTGAACGACTGTGGCATAGGCGGTCTGTTTGATCCAGGCTGCACTCGCGCGCCGCGCCGTCTCACGGCCATCCAGGGGGAATTCCATGATCGCCCGCTCCAGATTGCTTCTCGCCGCCGCCCTGCTGGCCGTGCCGCTCGCGGCGCGCGCGCAGCCCGTGGCACTCCCCCAGGGCTGGACCCAGGCGGAGCGGGAGCTGTGGTGGAACGGCGCGCAGGGCTCGCAGATCATGCCCTACGACTGGTTCCTCAAGCTTGAGCAGCCGGGCACCGCCGCGCCGGTGTTGTTCGCATCCCCCGCCAACATGGCACGCTACGGCTACCTGCCCTCGGGCGCCACCACGGTGAACCCCGACGCGCTGCCGATCGGCTTCTCCCGGGAGCGGGACCGCGCCGGCGCCGCCTGGGTCGGCATGACCTGCGGCGCCTGCCATGTGGGCTCGATCCCCTACAAGGGCCACGCGCTGATGATCGAGGGCGGCGGCGGCATGGTCGACACCCAGAGCTTCGACCGCGATCTTTCGGCCGCTCTCGCGGCGACCGTGGCCGATGATCCGGCCGGGCTCGCGCTGTTCGCCCGCTTCGCCGACCGGCTGGCGACGCCCGAGGCCGGCCGCCCGGCGCTGCACGAGGCCCTCGCCCGCGTCGCCGCGACCCGTGCCGCCTTCACCGCGATGAACACCCCGCCGCACGACCATGGGCCGGGCCGGGTGGATGCGCTGGGCGTGATCATGAACGCGCTGGCCGCCACCGCGCTGAACAATCCCGCCAACGCAAGGGCGCCGGATGCGCCGGTGCGCCTGCCCTGGGTGTGGGGGTCTCCGAGCTACACCCGAGTTCAGTACAACGGCAGCATCTCCAACGCAGGCCTCGGCCCGCTGCTGCGCAACATCGGCCAGACGCTCGGCGTGTACGGCACGGTCGATCTCACCAAGTCGCCCATGACGGGCTATGCCAGCAGCGTGAAGATCGCCGAACTCGACACGTTGGAGGCGCTGCTGCGCCGGCTCGAGCCGCCGAAATGGCCCGCCGACATCCTGCCGCCGATCGACGCCGCAAAGGCGCAGCAGGGCTCGGCCGTGTTCGCCCAGAATTGCGCCTCATGCCACCAGGGCGGCGAGCGCAATGCGGCAGGCCTGGTGCCGGTCACGCTGGTGGCGCTCGACAAGGTGGGCACCGACCCGCGCGCGGCCCGGAACTTCATGACCCGTCCCGCCGAGACCGGCATCCTGGAGGGCCGCCCCGTGGCCGTGTTCGGCGGCGCGCCCTTCGGCCCCCGCGCCGGGGCCGCCACCATCGTGGGCCATGTCAGCACCGCGGTCGCGGTGCAGGTGCCGAAGGAGCAACTCCAGGCCGGCCTCGCCGCCTACCGCACCGCCACCATCGCCGATGCGGCCAAGCTCGACAGCTACAAGGCCGTGCCGCTCGCAGGCGTGTGGGCCGGGGCGCCCTATCTGCACAACGGCTCGGTCGCCAATCTCAGCCAGCTCCTCACCGCACCGTCCGAACGGGCGCTGCGGTTCGCCACCGGCGCACGGGACTACGACCCGGCGGTGGTGGGCTACCCCGCCGACGCCAATGGCCCCGGCTGGGTGCTGGACACCGCGCTGCCGGGCAATTCGAACGCGGGGCACACCTACGGCACGACGCTGACCGAGGCGGAGAAGCTGGCGCTGCTGGAGTATCTCAAGACGCTTTAGAGCGGCCTGCCTGCCTCACCCATGCAAAGCCATGGCGGGGCAGATGCAGGGCCGATCCCTCGAGCCGTGCATGGGAGGGCGGGGCGAGCTCACCCGGCATGTCCAGGGCCGCCGGCTCGTCGCCGAGATTGAACACGCAGGCCACCTCGCCCCCCCGCACAAGGCCGAGCAACGGCTCCGGCAGATCGAGGAACGACCAGCCGCCCTGGCGCAGCGCGCCATAGGCTCCGCGCCAGGCAAGCAGCGCCTTGGTGGCGGCGAGCACCGACCCTGCGTGACCTGCCTGGCGATCGACGGCCAGCTTCAGATGGGGTGCCACGACCGGCAGCCACGGCGATCCGGACGAGAAGCCTGCGTGCGGCGCCGTCTCCTGCCACGGCATCGGGGTGCGTGCGCCGTCGCGGTTGCGGTGATTGGGCCAGTTGTTGATCGCCTCCGGGTCGCGCAGGGCCTCCCGAGGCAAAGTCGCCTGCGGCAATCCCAGTTCCTCGCCCTGATAGAGAAACAACGTCCCGGGCAGCGACAGCAGCAGGGCGTTGAGCTGAATGGCGAACGCCGCCGAGCCGTCGCCCCAGCGCGAGGGCGCGCGCGGCACGTCGTGGTTGCTGAACGCCCAGGCCGGCCATGGCGAGCCCGGCTGGGCATAGAACGCCTCCACCGTCTCGCGCACGAACCGCGCGGAGAAGTCGCGGCCAAGCAGATGGAAGCTGTAGGCGCAGCTCAGGCGGCGGTCATGGGCAGTGTATTCCGCCATGCGTTCGACATTGCGGTCGCATTTGATCTCCGCCACCGTCATGCGGTCGGGATACGCACCCGTGACCGCGCGCAGCCGCTCGATGAACGCGAGATTCTCCGGCTGGGATTTGTTGTAGACATGCTGCTGGAAGTTCAGCGGCTTCGTGCCGTCATGCGTCGCACGCGGCGGATTGTCGCGGAGGTGGGCGTCCTGCATGAAGTAGTTGGCGACATCGAGCCGGAAGCCGTCCACGCCGAGGTCGAGCCAGAACCGCGCGACCTCCAGCAGCGCGTCCTGGACCGCCGGATGGCGCACGTCGAGATCGGGTTGCTCGGGCAGGAAATTGTGGAAGTAATACTGGTTCCGCCCGGTGTCCCATGTCCATGCGACGCCACCGAACGCCGCCAGCCAGTTGTTCGGCGCGGTGCCGTCGGCTTTTGCATCGGCCCAGACATACCAGTCCGCCCGCGCATTGCCGCGGTCGCGCCGGCTTTCGACGAACCACGGATGCTCCTTGGACGTGTGCGAATAGACCTGGTCGATCACCACCTTCAGCCCGCGCGCATGGGCGGCCGCCAGCAAAGCGCGGAAATCCGCCAGCGTGCCGAACATCGGGTCCACGTCGCAGTAATCGGCCACGTCGTAGCCGTAGTCGGCCATCGGCGAGGTGAAGAACGGGCTCAGCCAGATGCCGTCGACACCGAGTTCCGCGATGTGATCGAGACGGTCAAGGATGCCGGCGAGGTCGCCGATGCCGTCGCCGTCGCTGTCAGCGAAGCTGCGGGGGTAGATTTGATAGATCACCGCGCTGCGCCACCATTCGCTCATGCCGCCACCTCGTTCCACATCTGCCGCAGCCATCGCGCGCAGGCGACGTTTTGCGCGAAAGTCGAGTATCTTGCGCCGCCGCCATAGTCCGGGAACGGGATGAACTCGGTCGAGACATGCGCAAGCGGGCTCGCCGCATCCTGCGCGTGGTGGGCCAGGATGGCGCGGGTGAGGCGCTTCCACGGCGCGAGCCGCGCGCTCTCCCAGGCCGAATGCCACTCGCCCTCGACCGGTTGCACGAACGGGTATTGGATGGCGCGGCCAGGCTGCCCGTCCGGGCCATCCATCCAGGCGTTGCGCGGCCTGTTCGGCACGGCGGCGCGCGCATGGGCATGGCGCACCCAGTTCCGCTCCAGCCACTCATACGCAATGCAGGCGGGGTTCGCCGGATCGAGCACCACGGCGCCGCTCGCGACATCGGCAGCAAGGTTTTGCACCGCCTGTTCCTTCGGGTTGTCGATCTTCACGATCAGATGCGAGTGGTCGAGCGTCATGCGAAACGCGGCGCCGCTCCGCTCGGCCGCCTCGCCCACCTCGCGGATGCGGCCGGGATGCTCGGACCACATGTTCACATGCAGCTCCAGGCACGGATCGACGCCGAAGCGCGCGCCCGTCTCGCAGGCATCGAGGTAGAAGGCCAGCACTTCGTCGTTGCCGATCGCGTGGCCGTCGGCATGGTGCGTCAGCAATTGCACGTTCTGCGTGAGGCTGCCCAGGTCCTTCCCGATCCGCATGTGCCAGCGCAACAGTTCCTCGTCGCGGCCCATGCGGTAATAGAAGCTGCCTGAGCGGATCGGGATCTTGTGCCGGGCGCTCGCCGCCGCGTACGCATCGACTTCGGCCGGCGGCGGCGAGCGCTCGATGTGGTCGAACACGCCGGCTTCCGCCACCATGCGGAACACGGTGTCGATGTCTGGCATCGCATTGCAGGGCCCGAGCACGCCGCCGGCCGTTTCCGCGACGCCGGGGTGTTCCGGCTCGTGTTCGAGAACACCGTCCGCCGCTGCATCGCCGCCGGGCTGGTCAGCACGAAGGATGCGGCGATCGATGCGTCCTTCGTTGGCGCGGACGCGAGCTGGCAGCGCAAGATGCGCGATGGCGACTTGACCGGCGCGGCGCTACCCCGCCCGGTGCGGGACTGGCTTGCTGACCGGGACGCTGGTCCGGACGCGCCTGCCAACCCGCGCCGCTCTTCGCCGGCTGAACTGTCGCGCACCGATCCTGCTGCAGCATGGACGTCCCGCACCGTGCGCGGCCGCTTCGGCTATGCCATCAATGTCCTGATTGACACCCCGAGCGGCGTCGCGCTGGACGTGAAGGCGACCCCGGCCCGCTTCGCGGCCGAGGTGGACGCCGGGCGCGACATGCTGACGCGCGCCGCGGAGCGGTTCGGCTACCGGCCCAAGCGCGTCGCGGCCGACACGGCCTACGGCAGCGCCGCATTCCTTGCTTTCTTGCGCGACCGGGACACGATCGCGCACATCCCCGTCATGGAGCGGTCCGAGCAGGCCACGGGCAAGTTCCCACGGGCCGCGTTCACCTACGACCTGGAGCGGGACCGCTACACCTGCCCGGCTGGCAAGGGGCTGGGCCACGGCGGCTTCGACCAGCGGACCGAGGCTCACATCTACATCGCCCGGGCGTCGGACTGCCAGGCGTGCTTGCTCCGCAGCCAATGCACAGGCGGCCGGCTTCGGCGCGTCACCCACTCGGCCGACAAACAGCAGACATTCGCGTTACGAGAAGATGGGGTCACCTGACCTTTTGGTTCCAAACCGCGCGCTAATACCAACTCTCCTAAACATTGACCCATGCCCAGTCACGGGTTCCGATTGATTGGATACGGGCTGGGTCGTTGATTAGAAACGTCCAGGCATCCCGGCAGGCGCCGACGATGGCGTCGTAGCTGTCCCAGACAAGGGCGCAGAGTTTGTTGGCGCGCAGATACTCCCAGACGTTCTCCATCGGGTTCAGTTCCGGTGCATAGGGCGGCAGCCGCAGCAGTGTGATGTTGCCCGGCACGCGCAGCTGTCCGCCGGTCTGGTGCCAGCCGGCGCCGTCGAGAACCAGCACCGCATGCGCGCCGTTGACGACCTGGGTGCTGATTTCCTCGAGATGTTCGTTCATCGCCTCGGTATTGACCGAGGGCATGATGATCGCCGCGCCCACCCCACGTGCGGGGCACATCGCACCGAACAGGTGTGCCGAATCATGGCGGTTGTCCCGCACCATCAACGGTCGCGAGCCGATCTCGGCCCAAATGTAGGCGTGGCCGCCCTTCTGCCCGACCCTGGCCTCGTCCTGAAACCAGATCTCGACAGGCTGGCCCGCCAGGCGTGTGCTGCCCAGCAGGGCTTGCTCTACCA
>JANXTF010000159.1 GCA_025352565.1 Rhodospirillales bacterium
CGGGCGACATCATCGTGGCCGACGATGACGGCGTGGTGGTGGTGCCGGTGAAGATGGCGGAGGCGCTGCTGGCGCGCTCCAGCACGCATCATGAGTGGGAGGAGTTCTCCCGCGAGCGGCTGAGCCAGGGCGGCGATTTACGGACCTATTATCCGCTGTCGGACGCGGCGCGGCCAGAATACGAGGCGTGGTTGAAGGCGCGGAAATAGGCCTCCGCTGGCCGCGCGGGAGCGTGCGAAGGGCTGCCTTGCCCCAGTAGCCGCTTCCGGGCACGCTATATGCAGTGCAGCATTCTCGGAGGCACGACGCGATGGGGCCATCACCGCCGATACGGCTCGGGTTTTTCAGCAGGTTGCTGGACGATGTGGGGCCGGCTGACCGCTATCGGCTCGGCACCGAGCAGATCGTGACGGCCGAGCGGCTGGGGTTTCAATCCGCCTGGGTCGCGCAGCATCACTTCCAGGCCGATGAGGGCGGTCTGCCGGCGCCCTTCGTGTTCCTGGCCCATGTGGCCGCCCACACCTCGGTCATTCGCCTCGGCACAGGTATCGTGACGCTGCCGCTGGAGGCGCCGCTGCGTGTGGCGGAGGATGCGGCGGTGCTGGATCTCCTGTCCGGCGGGCGGCTCGAGGTTGGCGTGGGTCCCGGCGGCACGCCGTCGGCCTTCGTGGCATTCGGGCAGGACAGCGCCGAGAGAGGCGAGATTCTGGATCGGCATTTGCGGATCGTGCTGGATGCCTGGCGGGGCAAGATTCTGGGGGGCGGAGATAATCGCCTGTACCCGGCGGCGCCCCAGCTGGTGGGGCGCGTTTGGCAGGCGACCTTCTCGGTGGCGGGTGGCGCGCGGGCGGGGGCGGCGGGGGACGGCCTTCTGCTGTCCCGCACGCAGCCGCGCACGGAGCAGGCGCCCGGGGCGACCCTGGCCGACATCCAGGATCCGATCATCGATGCCTATCTGGCGGCACTCCCGCCCGGCTCGATGCCGCGCATCCTGGGGTCGCGCAGCGTGTTCGTGCATGAGGACCGCACGCGGGCGCGGCAACTGGCGGGGATCGGTGTCGCGCGCTTCGCGGCGCGGCTTCAGTCGCTCGGCCGCGATGTCGCGGGCCGCTCGCTCGACCGGATGATCGCCGATTTCGACATGCATGTCGGCACGCCCGACGAGGTGATCGCCTCGCTGCGCGCCGACGCGACGCTGGCGCGGGTGACCGATCTGGCGTTCCAGGTGCATCCCATCGACCCTCCGCATGCGCTTATCCTGCGGTCGATGGAGCTGATCGCGGCCAAGGTCGCGCCGGCGCTTGGCTGGCCGGGGCGTGCCGCCGAGACCCGGCCGCGCGTGGCGATGGCCGGATGACCGAACGAGGAGTGGTACCATGAGCGTGGCGGACGTGATCGACCATCTGGTCGGGCTGGAGCCCGGCGGGCATCTCGACATGATCCGCCGCGCGCGGGCGGTGGCGCGGGACAACACGCAGGCGAGCTACGCCGCGCTGTTCGCGCCGGATACCGAGGCGGACATGACGAAGGCGGAGCGCCACGCGCTGGCGAGCTTCGTCGCGGGCGTGCATCGCGATCCGTCGGTGGCGTCGTTTTATGCGTCCTCGGCGCCTGGACTGGCGGACACACTGGCCCTGGAGATCGAGCGGGCGACTTCGGCGGGTCCGTATGGCGGTTTCCCCGCGGGACCGTTGAGCGTCGAGGACACCCACGGACCCACCTACAAGGTGGGCGATCCGCAACGCCCGATACTTGGCCCGCGTCTGTCGGCGGCGTTCGAGCACGCGCACATGCTGGTGTTTCATCCGCGCGATTCGAGCCCCGCGTGGCTGCAATCGCTGCTGGATGCGGGCTGGTCCACCACCGGCATCGTGACGCTGTCGCAGCTTGTGGCATTCTTGTCGTTTCAGGTGCGCGTCGTGCATGGATTGCGCGTGATGCAGGGGGTTTCCGCATGACCGACCACGTGATTTCCCCAGGCGCGCATGCAAAGCCGGTTGTGTTCACGCAGAAGGAACTTGCCTGGCTGCCATGGCTGGAGCCGTTGCCGGCGGCCGAGCTGACCGATCGGCACATGGCGGGGCTGGTGGACGCGTCGCGCGCGAAATCGCCGTATTTCATGCTGCTGGCACGCGACCCGGATATCCTCGGCGCGCGCACGCGCACCGACAAGGACATCTTCTACAACGTCGCCGCCGGCCTGCCACGCCCGGAGCGCGAACTCTCGGCGGCGGCAACCTCGCGCTACAATGGCTGCATCTATTGCGCGTCGGTGCATGCGCGCTTCGCCTCGCATTTCTCCAAGCGCACGCAGGATGTGCAGCATCTGCTGGATGACGGCGTGGGGGTGGATATCGGCGAACGCTGGAATGCCATCGTCGCCGCCGCCGTGGCCTTGTCGGCCACGCCGATCACGTTCGGCACGGAGCATGTCGACCGCCTTCGCGCGGCGGGGCTGGATGACCTTTCCATCGTGGACGCCATCAACAGCACCGCGTTCTTCAACTGGGCGAACCGCCTGATGCTCTCGCTGGGTGAGCCGGACGCGCCGGGCTGACGCCGACCCGAACCGCCTTCCTGGGAGGCGGGCGCCAAACCTCAGGCGCGCGCGGGTAGAGCGGCGCAGGGTAGAGCGGCGCAGGGTAAAGCGGCGGCGGATGGAAAACGCGCCCGCAGGCCTGCCATGACGTTGAACCGGCTCCCCGCCACGCTATAAACGCGCGATGGAAGCACGCTTCGTCAAGATGCATGGTTGCGGGAATGATTTCATCATCCTCGATGAACGCGCCGGCCCGCTTGGCTTGACGCCGTCGCGCGTCGCTGCCCTCGCCAACCGCCGCACCGGCATCGGCTGCGACCAGTTCATCGTGATCGAGGCCAGCCCCGGTGCCGATGCCTTCATGCGCATCCGCAACCCCGATGGCACGGAGGCCGGCGCCTGCGGCAACGCCACGCGCTGCGTGGTGTCCCTGCTCCACGCCGAGACCGGATGGCGTGCCCAGGTCATCCGCACGATCACGGGCGATCTGCCGAGCGTCGTCCTCGAAGACGGCCGCGTCACGGTGGACATGGGGCAGCCCAGGCTGCACTGGCAGGAGGTGCCCCTGGCGCATGCCGCCGACACCCTGCATCTGGATGTCGGTGAAAATGCCATGTCCGATCCGGCCGCGCTGTCGATGGGCAACCCGCATGCGACTTTTTTCGTGGACGACCTCGACGCGGTCGCGGTCGAGGCGCTGGGCTCGCGCCTGGAACATGCGTCCATCTTTCCCGAGAGCGCCAATATCGGTTTCGCGCAGGTGCTGGCACCCGACCGCCTGCGCCTGCGCGTGTGGGAGCGCGGCGCCGGCCTCACGCTGGCCTGCGGCTCGGGCGCCTGCGCCGCCCTGGTCAATGCCGTGCGCCGCGACCTGACCGGACGCCGCGCCACCGTCGTCGTCGATGGTGGCGAACTGGAGATCTTCTGGCGCGATGACGGCCACGTCCTGATGACAGGCCCGGTCGCCACCGCGTTCCACGGCACCGTCGATCTCGGGGCGTTCCCCGCGTGACCGTCGATATCCTCACCTTCGGCTGCCGCCTGAACGCCTACGAGAGCGAGGTCATCCGCGGGCACGCGGCGGCCCTCGACGACACCATCGTGATCAACACCTGCGCCGTCACCGCCGAGGCCGAGCGCCAGGCGCGACAGGCGATCCGCCGTGCCCACCGCGAGCGGCCCGAGGCGCGCATCGTCGTCACCGGTTGCGCCGCCCAGATCGCGCCCGACCTGTGGGCGGCGCTCCCCGGCGTCACCCGCGTGCTGGGCAACCAGGAGAAGCTGCACGTCGAAAGCTGGGCGCCAGGCGCCATGTCCGCCGTTTCCGACATCATGGGCGCGCGCGACACGGCCGCCCATCTGGTCACCGAATTCGCCGGCCGCGCCCGCGCATTCCTTCAGGTGCAGCAAGGCTGCGACCATCGCTGCACCTTCTGCATCATCCCCTTCGGGAGAGGCCCCAGCCGCAGCGTGCCGATCGGCGTGCTCGTTCAGCAGGTCCGTTCCTTGGTGGAGTCGGGCTTCCAGGAAATCGTGCTCACCGGCGTCGATATCACCAGCTATGGGCCGGACCTCCCCGGCGCGCCGACGCTGGGCCAGATGATCCGCCGCCTCCTCGCGCTGGTGCCGGACCTGATGCGCCTACGGCTCTCATCGCTGGACCCCGAGGAGGTGGACGACGACCTCTGGCGATTGATCGCCGAGGAGCCGCGCCTGATGCCGCATCTCCATCTGAGCCTGCAGGCCGGGTCGGACCTCATCCTCAAGCGCATGAAGCGCCGGCATACCCGCGCCGGGTCGCTCGCGACCATCGCGCGTGCCCGCGTACTGCGTCCCGGCCTGGCCGTTGGCGCCGACCTCATTGCCGGCTTCCCGACCGAGGATGAGGCATTGTTCGCGGAAACCCTCGCGCTGGTGGAGGAGGCGGACATCCCGTTCCTCCATGTCTTCCCGTACAGCGAGCGCCCCGGAACGCCCGCCACGCGCATGCCTTCCGTCCCGCGCCCGCTGCGCAAGGAACGTGCCGGCCGCCTGCGGGAAGCTGGCCGGCAGGCGGCGCTGCGCTTCTACGCATCCCAGGTCGGCCGTTGCGCCTCGGTGCTCTCGGAAACCGAAGCGGCCGGCCACACCGAGCATTTCGCGCCGGTGCGCGTCCCCGGCACCGCCGGCCATGTGCTGCGTGCCCATGTCACCGGCTCGGACGATCGCGGCCTTATCGCGGAAGCCGCCTGATGGCGCTCGGGGGCTTCTTCTCGCGGCTCAAACAGGGGCTCGCGCGCAGCACCGCCAAGCTGTCGGAGGGCCTCGGCACGGTGTTCGTCAAGCGCAAGCTGGACGACGCGGCGCTGGAGGAATTGGAGGATCTGCTGATCGGCGCCGATCTGGGCACGGATGTCGCCCGCCGGGTCATAGCAGCCTTCCGCCGCAGCCGCTTCGGGCGCGAGGTGAGCGAGCATGAGATCAGGGAATCGTTGGCCGAGGAGATCGCGGCGATCCTGCGCCCCGTCGCCATCCCCTTGGTCATCGACCGTGCGCTGAAACCCCATGTCGTGCTGGTGGTCGGCGTAAACGGCACCGGCAAGACCACAACGGTCGGCAAGCTGGCGCAAAGCTACACCGAGCAGGGGATGCGCCCGATGTTGGCGGCCTGCGACACGTTCCGCGCCGCCGCCGTCGAGCAACTTCAGGTCTGGGGTCAGCGCACAGGCGCACCCGTGATGGCTGCCCCGGCCAATTCCGATGCAGCCGGCCTCGCCTTCGATGCGCTGACGCGCGCGCGCGCGGAGGGCTTCGACGTGTTGCTGATCGACACCGCCGGACGCCTCCACAACAAGGCGGCGCTCATGGGTGAACTCCAGAAGATCATCCGCGTGCTCCGCAAGCAGGACCCGTCAGCACCCCATTCGGTGCTGCTGGTGCTGGACGCCACCACCGGCCAGAACGCGCTGCAACAGGTCAACGTGTTCAAGGAGATGGTCGATGTGACGGGGCTGGCCGTCACCAAGCTCGACGGCAGCGCGCGGGGCGGCATCGTGGTGGCGTTGGCGGAGGCTTTCGCCATGCCGGTTCACGCGGTCGGCGTCGGCGAGCAGGCCGGCGACCTTCGTGCCTTCGACGCGGGGGATTTCGCCCGCGGCCTCGTAGGTCTCTAGACGCGGGTTCAGCCGCCCCATGCCGCCCTCGTCCAGATTTGCCCGGCCGCCATCGCGGCACCTGCCGCAGAGGCCGGCATGATCTGAACGAAGCGCATCATAACCATCATGGCGAGCCAGCCTGCCAGCCCGATCGCCGCCGGCCCGAAAGGCTGGACATCGGCCCTGGCCAACGAGCGGGGCTGTCTGTGTCGGTCTGGCGTGGGCATCGAGGGCTCCTATGCATGCCCAGCGCAAACGCGCTGCACTGCAACAATGATCCGCCCGCGAGGTAAAGATTTGGTGAATTACGGCCTATCGCACGAGAAGGGTCGCCAGTAACGGCACCAGCATCGCGGTGATCACCCCGTTCAGCCCGATCGCCAGGCCGCCGAATGCTCCTGCCGTTTCTGACACCACCAGCACCCGTGCCGTCGCCAGCCCGTGCCCGGCGGTGCCGGCGGCGAGGCCGATCGCGCGCCAGTCCCGCACCCCGATCAGTCGCAGCGCCGGCACGCCGATCAGGCCTGCGACCACGCCGGTGAACAGGACGAACACGGCCGCCAGCGAGGGGTTGCCGCCGATTTGTTCGGCGATGCCCATGGCGATCGGCGTCGTCACCGATTTGGGCGCCAGCGACAGGATCACGGCGCGCGGCGCCCCGAACAGGCGCGCCAGCAGCATGGCGCTGACGGCCGCCGTGACGGAGCCGGCCAGGATGGCCGGGAGAATGGCGCCCGCGCTGGCCCGGATACGCGACAGGTTCGCGTGCATCGGGATCGCCAGCGCCACGGTTGCGGGTCCCAGGAGGAAGTGGATGTATTGGGCGCCCTGGAAATATGCCGCGTAGGGTGTTCCGGTCGCCAGCAGCACCACCACCAGCAATGCGATGGCGATCGGCACGGGGTGCGCGAGCGCATGGCCGTGCGCGATCGCGGTGATCCGCAACGCAAGCTGCCAGGCGCACAACGTCGCCACCAGGCCCAGCAGCGGCGTGGTCTCAAGATAAACCCATACATGGAAAAGTTGGGTCACGCGGCCGGCGGCGCCACGTCCGGCCGGGCGAGGCGCTGCATCACCCAGCCCGTCACCCAGACTCCCGCAAGGGTCGAACACAGGATCGAGCCAACCACCGGCACGATGTTGGCCGACAACAGATCGAGCTGGGTCATCACCCCCACGCCCGCCGGAACGAACAGCAGCGACAAATGGCCGAGCAGCGATTGGGCGGTTGATCGCAGGGGGGCCGGCACGTCGCTGCCGCGCGGGTAGCGCATTGCCAGGCCCGCGAACAGCAGCAGCAATCCCACGACAGGGCCAGGCAGCGGAAGCGACAAGGCACGCGCCATGACCTCACCGACGAACTGGCAGATCACCAGTAACGTCAGGCTCCTCAGCACAGCCGGGTCAGTCGAGCGGAACTTTCAGTTTTATCCCAGGCGCGGGCCCGACCTTGCGCTGCTGTTGTTCCTGTGCGCTGGAGCCAGCAATATACCCTTCGCCGCGATAGGTGCTTTTTGGGCGAAAAAGGCTCGGGGAAAATTCCGGCGACTTGCTGTTCGCATTGGCTGGCAACGGTGCCGAAAGCGAGCCGTTCGGCACCGGCGCCGTGGTGTACCCGGCCCCAGGCGCCCCATTCGATGTCGTCACGCGGCCAATGTTGGCCAGCGTGAACGTGCCCGTCGGCATCATGGTGCCCGACGGAGCCGGCGCCGCAGCCATCGCCGGCGGGACGGAGGCGATGGTCAGCAATGCCAGCGCCAGGGCGAGTCGGGAACGACGGCTCATGCACACGCACCGACGATGATTGTCGCTGCTGTGATACCGGCACGGGCCGATCCGTAGCGGACGAGTTCTGCCATCGCCAAGAAATGCGCCAACGCGCCGCGCGGTTCAATCCCAAAATGCCGCCATCATGCTTTCCTTGGTCGATGTGGCGTTCCTGCCTCCCTTTGGCCTGCCGCCCTTGGTCAGACCGACAAATTCAGCAGACTGCCGCGCGGCAGTCTGCCGCCAGGCAAGCCAGGCGGCCCATTCGGCGCTTGCGCGGGTGCTTGCTGCGATGCCGCCGCATTCTGCGCCCGCGCCGTGAGCGTTGGCTCGGCGGGTGCCCGAGGGGCGACAGGGGACGAGAAGGCGGCGAGGGAACTGGCCGAGATCATGCCGTATCCTGACGCGCCTCGGTAAACGCCGGGTTAATTCACGACAGGGTCGATCCGCAGCCCCGTGGTGCCGTCGAACACATGGAACGCGGATGCCGGGAAGCTCACCATCAGCGTCTCGTCCCGCGGTCCCGCGCCGGCCACCTTGACCGAGATCAGCTGCCCGCTTGCGAGCCGCCCGATCAGCACCGTCTCCGAACCCAGCGGCTCCACCAGATCCACCTGGAAATTCTGCCCGCCCGGCTCGAACTCCACGTGCTCCGGGCGGATGCCGATGGTCAGCTTGTGGCCATCGGCGCCGGCCCTGCGTCCATCGGCGAAACGCTGGATGGTGCCGTCGGCGAAGCGCGCGGCGGTTCCTTGCGATGCCAGCGTCGCCGGCAGGAAATTCATCGCGGGCGCGCCGATGAAGCCGGCCACGTAGGTGTTGGCGGGCCGCCCGAACACCTCCATCGGTGTCGCCAATTGCACCGGAACGCCCTGATGGAGCACCAGCAGCCGGTCGCCCAGCGTCATCGCCTCCACCTGATCGTGCGTCACATACAGGCTCGTCACCCCCATGCGGCGTTGCAGGCGGCGGATCTCCGCTCGCATCTGTACCCGCAGCGTGGCGTCGAGGTTCGACAGCGGCTCGTCGAACAGGAACAGCTTCGGCTCCCGCACGATGGCCCGTCCCATGGCCACGCGCTGCCGCTGGCCGCCCGAAAGCTGGCGCGGCTTGCGGGTCAGCAATGGCCGGAGGCCGAGAATGTCGGCCGCCTCATGCACGCGCCGCTCGATGTCCGGCTTGGCGAGGCCCCGGATACGCAGCCCGTAGGCCATGTTGTCGAACACGCTCATATGCGGATAGAGCGCGTAGTTCTGGAACACCATCGCGATGTCCCGCGCTGAAGGGTCCAGCCTCGCCACGTCCCGCCCATCCAGCACGATCCGCCCCGATGTCGGCGCATCGAGTCCGGCCACCAGCCGCAGCAGCGTCGATTTGCCGCAGCCCGACGCGCCCACGATCACCAACATCTCGCCCGAGGCAAGCGCCAGATCGACCCCGTGCAGCACCGCCACCGGGCCGAAGCTCTTGCGCAGGTTCTCGATCACGAGTGTCGCCATCTACTTGTCGCCTTCCGTGAGGCCCTTGACGAACCAGCGCTGCATCAGAACCACCACCAGAATCGGTGGCAGCAGCGCCAGAACCGCCGCCGCCATCACCTTGTTCCACTCGGTCTGCGTCTCGGTGCCGATCATCTTCACGATGCCGATGACGATGGTGTCGAGGCTCGGATCGGTCGCCACCAGCAGCGGCCACAGGTACTGGTTCCAGCCATAGACGAACAGGATCACGAACAGGGCGGCGAGGTTGGCCGCAGAGACCGGGATCAGGATGTCTTTCAGGAACCGCCACGGCCCGGCGCCATCCATGCGCGCGGCCTCCACCAGTTCGTCCGGGATGGCCAGGAACGTCTGGCGGAACAGCAGCGTGGCGGTGGCCGATGCGATCAGCGGGATGGTCAGGCCGGGGAAGGTGTTGATGAGATGAAGATCGGACATCACCGAATAGGTCGGGATGATCCGGACCTCCACCGGCAGCATCAACGTGATGAAGATGATCCAGAACGCCACCATGCGCAGCGGAAAGCGGAAGAACGTGACCGCGTAGGCCGACAGGATCGAGATCGCGATCTTGCCGAACGCGATCGCCAGCGCCATCCCTGCCGAGACCAGCATCATCCGCCAGACCGGCCCCACGCCGGGCGCCCCCTCGGTCAGCACGGTGCCATAGACACCGAGGTTGCGCAGATCCGGGACCATCGACAATTCGCCGCGCGAGATCGCGGCCGGGTCGAGCGTGGAGCCGGCCAGCAGCAGCCACACCGGCACCAGGAACAGCAGCACGCCCAGCGCCAGCACCGTATGCGCCGGCCAGTCGGCGCGGCCGCTCATTCGCCGCCCCTTTTGCCCAGGAAGCGGAACTGCACCGCCGTCAGCACGATGACGGCGGCCATCAGGACCACCGATTGCGCGGAGGAGGAGCCGACATCGAGGTTGATGACGCCATCGCGGTACACCTTCACCACCAGCGTCTCGGTCGCCTTCCCGGGGCCGCCTTGCGTCAGTGCCAGCACGGTGGGGAACGTCTCGAACGCGGCGTAAACCAGGTTCACGATCACCAGGAAAAAGACGGTCGGCATCAGGAGAGGGAGAATGATCGTGCGGAAGCGGAAGAAGCCTTTGGCGCCATCGAGCCGCGCGGCCTCGACGATGGATTTCGGGATCGACTGCAACCCGGCCAGCAGGAAGATGAAGTTGTAGCTGATCTGCTTCCAGGCGCTGGCGAGGATGACCATCAGCATCGCCTGGGTGCCGTTCAGCTTGTAGTCCCACACGATGCCGATGCGGTTCAGCCAGTGGCCAACGAGGCCGATCTGCGGGTGCAGCAGCAATATCCACAGTACCGCCGAGATCGCGGGGGCTACCGCGTAGGGCCAGATCAGCATGAAGCGATACAGCGCGCGGCCGCGGATTTCCCGGTCCGCCGCTGTCGCCAGGGCGAGCGCCAGCAGCAGCGAGATTGCCGAGACCGCGGCGCAGAACACCACCGTGCGGCCGGCGGAGTCCAGATACAGCGGATCGGAAAACAGATCCGCGAAGTTCTCCAGGCCCACGAAGGTGGTGCGGATGCCGAACGGGTCCGCCCGCGTCATGCTCGACCAGATCGCCTGTCCCGCCGGCCACAGGAAGAACACGGCCGTCAAGGCGAGCTGGGGCATCACCAGCAGAACCGGCAGGCCCCAGCCCGGAAAGATCGTCCGCCGTTCCACGAGCGCGGCGGCTCCGGGTCGCTAACTCAGGCCTTGACCGCCTTCTCGAACTCGCGAAGCACCCGGTTGCCGCGCGTGACCGCGCTGTCCAGCGCCGCCTGAGCGGTTTGCTGGCCCTGCAGCGCCTTCTCGACTTCCTCGTAGACGATGTTGCGGATTTCCGGCAGGCGGCCGAGACGCAGGCCTTTGGAGTTTTCGGTGATGGTGCCGCGCGTCAACGACTTCACCGCCATGTCGGCACCGGGGTTTTTGACGTAGTAGCCCTGCTTTTCCGACAACGTGGCGCCGGCCAGCGTCACCGGCACGTAGCCGGTGCTTTGGTGATATTTCGCGTCCATCTCCGGCTGGCCAATGAACTCCAGGAAGCGCGCCACGCCCTTGTATTCGGCCGGTGTGCGGCTCGGCGCGGTCATCGTCCACAAGCTGGCGCCACCGATGATGGTGTTGTTCGGCGTCTTGGTCAGCTCCGGCTCGTAGGGCACCAGGGCGGGCGCCCATTTGAACTTGGCGTTGCGCACGATGTCGCCGCGCCCGGCGGACGAGCCGAAGCCAATCGCTGCCTGGCCCGCGTAGAACAGCGGGTCAGGCGTGTTGTCGCGGCCGGTGTATTTGAAGGTGCCTTCCTTCGACATGTCGAGCAGGCGGGCGAGTTGCTTCACATGCGCCGGGCTGTTGAATTTCAGCTCGGCCCCGAGGCCGCCGAAGCCGTCCGCGAGGCTCGCGAAAGGCAGGTTGTGGATGGCGCTGAATTCCTCCAGCTGGATCCAGGCAAACCAGGACGAGGTGACCGGCATCACATCCGCGCCGCCCTTGGCCGCCATCGGCCTGGCCCATTTTTCCTTCAGCGCGCGGGCGGCGACCACCAGCTTGTCCCAGGTGTCCGGCGGGCTTTCCGGGTCGAGCCCGGCCATCTCGAAGGCGTCCTTGTTGTACCACATGAGCGCGGTGGACGAGTTCAGCGGCATCGAGGCCATGCGCCCGTCCGGCAGGCTGTAATATCCGCGCACAGCCGGGATGTAGGCGGCCGGATCGATCTTGGCGCCGGTCTCCTGCGCCAGCTGCCATACCTGCTTCACGGCAGGCCCGGCGGCGAGCATGGAGCCGGTGCCGACCTCGAATATCTGCACGACATGCGGCGCCTGGCCCGCGCGCCACGCGGCGATGGCGGCCGTCAGCGTGTCGGCGTAGCTGCCCTTGAAGATCGCCTGGAGGTCGACCTCGGACTGGCTCGCGTTGAAATCCCGCGCGATGCGGTTGATCTCGTCGTTGTTGGCGCCGGTCATGGCGTGCCAGAACACGATCTTGGTCTTGGCGGTATCCTGGGCGTGGACGATGGCGGGGGACGCGGCAAGTGCTGCGGCGCCGGCCAGCAGGGTGCGACGGTTCATCGGGACTTCCTCTCCGGTCTTCATTTTCTCGGGCGTAGCGGTTCGCCGTTTCGCCACCATGACAGAACTATGTCACTTCCGTGAAGCTCGTCCGGGTCGATAGCGGGCGGCCCAGAACAAAAGCCATTTGGCGGGGAACACCCAAAGCGTTCCGGCGGCAAGAAAGAACAGCCCCTGGAGCGCCCAGTGCAGTGGATACAGGGCGTCGGCCAAGGCGAGAATGGCGACGACGTAGAGCGCGAACCCGAGCAGGCCCCCGATCGTAGCGAAGAGGATGCGTGGCATGGGCGGATGCGTAGCGCCACCGAGGCTTGCGCGCCAGGGGAGGGCCGGCCACCATGGCTGGCCAAATTTCAAGGGCGTCGCCATGGACCTCAAGGATCACATCCGGTCGATCCCGGATTTCCCCAAGCCGGGCATCGTGTTCTATGACATCTCGACGCTGCTGCGGCATGCGGACGCCTGGCAGGTGGCCATGGGGCGGCTCGCCAGCATGGTGCGGGCGCACCGGCCGGACGTGCTCGCGGGCATCGAGTCGCGCGGTTTCCTGCTGGCGGCTCCCCTGGCGCTGAAGCTTGGCTGCGGATTCGTTATGCTGCGCAAGCCGGGCAAGCTGCCCGGGCCGACCGTGGCGCTCGACTACGCGCTGGAATACGGCACCGACCGGATCGAGGTGCAGGCCGACGCGATCGAGCCTGGCCAACGGGTGATGGTGGTGGACGACCTGCTCGCGACCGGCGGCACGATGGCGGCCGGGATCGCGCTGCTGCGCAAGTTGGGCGCGGACGTCCCGGCGGCGGCGGCCCTGATCGAGCTGACCTTCCTGCGCGGTCGCGACAAGCTGGATGTGCCGTTCGATTCCCTGCTCGCCTACGACAGTTAGGCCGCGCTCACCCGCGCCGCGCGGACGGCTCGCCGCACCAAGCCCGCCAGGCGTGGCGCAGTCCGGATGCCAGCGAGCGGCCGAAACGTCGCGCGTCGCATAGCGCGGACCCGCGCACCCGTTCGCGCAGCCCCGCGCGCAGCCCCGCGAGGGCCTCGATATCGCTCGCCCGGGCAATCGCGAGCGCCTCATAGGAAGCGAGGTCGGTTGCCACCCAATCGGACAGGCCGACATTGCTCATATGGCTCGTGGCGTGGCGGGACGCGAAAATCTCGCCGGCGAGGGTGACCGTCGGCACGCCCATCCAAAGCGCCTCGCAGGTGGTGAGGCCGCCGGTATACGGGAACGGGTCGAGTACCATATCGATATCGCCATACTCCGCGAGAAGCGCCCGGTGACTGGAGCCGCCGCGC
This sequence comes from Rhodospirillales bacterium, assembly GCA_025352565.1. GTDB lineage: Bacteria > Pseudomonadota > Alphaproteobacteria > Acetobacterales > Acetobacteraceae > JANXTF01. The sequence continues at coordinate 13,333 of JANXTF010000159.1, forward strand.
ATGATGACGCGTTCGGGGGCGATGCCGTGAGCGAGGAACGCCGCCGTGACGCGCCCGCAAGTGACGGGGTCGCTCAGCTGATGCGTTTTGAGGATGATGCGCGCGCCGGGGACACGCCCCAGGATGCGTGACCAGCTTGCGATCACAACCGGCGTGATCTTGGCCAGGTTGTTGAAGCAGCCGAAGCTCACGCGGCCCCGCGCGCGCGCCGGGGAAGGCGCCACCTCCGGCGCGTAGGAGGGCGGGCTGTAGCAGACATACCCGTCGTCCAGGCGGAGCAGCCGCTCCGAATAGAAACCCTCGAAGCCGGCCGGGGTCTCCCAGCGGTCGCTGATGAACCAGTCCATTTCCGGCAAACCGGTGCTGTGGTTCTGCATGCCGACCCATTTGAGCTGAACGGGCGCCAGCCGGTGCGCGCACGCGGTCATCCAGCCCCGGTCGCCGTAGCCGCCGAGATCGATCAGCATGTCGAGGTCGAGCGCCCGTGCCTGGATCGCCACCGCCTCGGCGCCGCCATCGGCGATCACGTGCCATTCGGACGCGATGGCATGAAACCGCCTGGCGATCGGGTCGCCTGACGGCTTCTGCGCGATACACACGATCTCGAAGGCGGCAGGGTCCAGATGTTCGAAACCGGCGATGGTGAGCCAGCCCACCGGGTGGGTTTTCAGCATCGCCGATAGCAGCCCGATCCGCAGCCGCCGCTCCGGCTCCGCCGCGCGGGACGGGGCCAGGCGCAAGACACGTACGATGCAGTCCGAGGCGCGCGACGCGGCCGCGAGCATCGCGGCGCCGCTCGTCTCCGGGGCATAGGCCAGCGCGTTGCACAGCGCCCGCCAGGGCAGCTGCATGCGCGGCGCCATCACCGCGGCGCGGCGTGCCGCATCGAGCGCGGCTGACTGCAGGCCGAGCGACGTCAAGGTGTTACTGAGATTGCACAGCGTTCCCGGCTCGGGGCCGAGGTCCGCGATCAACGCCTCGAGCATCTCGCGCGCCTCGCGATACTTGTGCAGCCGCATCAGCACGACGGCGAGGTTGTTGCGCAGGCTCGTCTGCTCCGGCACGAGCATGATCGCCCGGCGCAGCGCCGCCTCGGCCATAGCTGGCGGATCCCGATCGGTCACCGCGACCGCGTATTCCAAAGCGGCACCGGGCATGTCCGGGTCCAGCGTGGTGGCGACGGCGAGGATGTCGATCGCCTCGTCCTGCCGCCCGAGCCGGCGGAGCAGGGCACCGCGCGCGGTGAGCTGCACCACGTCGAGCGGATCATGCGCGATCGCGGCCTCGAGGCGGACGAGCTCCGCCTTGGCGGTCCCGGCACCGCATGCGGCGCCAATCCGGCGCAGTGCTATGTCGAGTACCTCGGGCGCTCGACGCTGGGCCGTGGCATAGGCGACCTCGGCCGCGGCATGCTCGCCGGCCGCCGTATGGATCAGCCCGAGCGAGTCCCACATCTCGGCGCGCTCGGGTGCCACCGCGCAGCAACGACGCAGGATATCGGATGCCCGCGCGAGTTCGCCACGCCGTCCCAGCGCGATCCCAAACCCAAGCAGCGCATCGGCGTCGTCCGGCGCGCTCAGCAGAACGGTGCCAAACCCGGCTTCCGCGCCCGCGACGTCGCCGGCACGGAGCAATTGGGCTGCCCGCAAGATGGCGGCGTTCATTGCGGCGGCGCCGATACCGCGCGGACGGACGCGATCCGCCTTCCGCGGCTCAGGCGTCAAGAGAAGCGAGCCCCAGCCGCACCAGCAATCCCGCCACCGGGGACCCCGCCTCCAGGCGAACCACTTGGCGATCCATCGTTTGGATATCGAGCCCGTTGTCGAGGGCGCAGCGGCGGATGTAGTGTTCGGAGTGGACATAGCGCCCAAGCCGCTGCAGGCGCCAGTCGGCGGTTGGCGGGCCATCGGCGCTGGACGCGGCTGCGACCTCGACCGAGAACACGAAAACGCCGCCCGGCCGGAGCCGCTCGCGCACCCGTGCGAACAGGGTGTCGAGCGCTCCGAGATAGCACAGGACATCGGCCGCGATGATGACGGGCCAGCTGCGCGCGTCCTCCGTCAGGAACCGTTCGATGTCGCGATGATGCAATTCGGCGTACAGCGTCCGCTCGCCGGCCCGGGCGAGCATGCCGGATGACAGGTCGACTCCGACCAGGCCCTCGATCCGCAGGTCCGACAGCACGACGCCGATCAGCCCGGTGCCGCAGCCGAGATCGAGCACCGGGCCGAATCCTTCGCCGTCGCGGGCGCCGGCATCATCGGCGAGCAGCATCGCGCGCACCAGGCCTGGCACGCGGTAACCCAAGGAGATCAGGTGATCGTCGAACCGGTCGGCATAGCCGTCGAAGATGGTCTCGACGTATTCCGCCGGTGCGCGGCTGGCGCAGGGGAGAATGCCCGAGGCCATGACGAGATGGCGAACATAGGGATCGTCGGGCGCCAGCTTGAGCGCCTCGACATACGCATCGGCCGCCTCCCCGTGGCGTTCCAGGCTGGACAGGGCGTGCCCCAGCAGGCCGAACACGCAGGCGTCGGCGACGCCGGCCTGGCGCGCATCGTTGGCAAGCGCGGCGGCGCGCTCGAAACGCAAGGCGCGCATCTCGCCGGTGATGGCCGCGATGCGGAGCATCGGTTCGGCCGGCGAATGCGCGAAACCCTGCTCCAGCACGGCAATTGCCTCGTCCCGCCGATCGTCGCGCTCCAGCGCGCTGGCGAGCGCCACGCGATAGGTCGTTTGCCCAGGGTCCGCACGTACCGCCTCGCGCAGGCACGCGGCGGCGTCCTGTACCCATCCCACGTCGAGCAGCGCCGCGCCCAGCAGGGCTTTTGCGCCGACATGGTCAGGATCGAGCGTTACGGCCTCGGCGGCCTCGGCCGCGGCACCCGGCGCGTCGCCGTCGCGCAGCAACCTCTCCGCCCGGCAAATCCGCAGCGGGGCCGCCCGCGGCATGCGGATGATAGCGGCGTCCAGCCGCTCGGCCGCCTCCGCCGCGCGTCCCTCGCTCACGAGCAACCGGATCTCCAGCTCGACAAACTCAATTTCGTCGCCGATCAGCGATCGCAGCGCATCGGTGCTCGCCCGTGCGGCGACCAGCCGGCCGGCCCCGAGCATGTCCTGGGCAAGATGGAGCAACGCGCCGCGATTGGCGGGGGCTCGGCGCGACGAAATCTCGAGCATGGTGGACTCCTTTCAAGGTCTTCCGGCGGTCAGACGATCAAGCCGGCGGAATGGACGGCCAAGCTGTCGAGGGATGGGTTTTGCGTGGCGGACGATGCGTTTTGCGTCGCGAGCAGATACCGTTGCGTGAACGCGTCCACGAAACGCGGGTCGCCAAGTCTTTTGAGGTCAAGACGCGACGTGATCGACTTTTCCTGCGCGCCGATCTCCTGGAAGGCGATTTGCTGCGGAATCCCCAGCGCTGTCGTCACGACGGCCCGGAGGGTCTTGTCACCTAGAATCTGATCGACCGACGTGATTTTCGCCGCCTGATCGCGGAAGCTGATCGCGTTCGACAGCCCCGGCGTGGTGGCGTCCAGCGATTGGCGCCAAAGCACTTCCGCGTAGGCATTGCTGAGCGTCTGTTGCACGCTCGCGGTCTGGATCACGGCGAGACCGCGCGCCGCGAACTGGTAGGTTGCCGCGACCGTTTTCCAGCGTGTGTCCGAAAGCCTGTTCACCAGCGCGCCCGCCTGGCTCGGATCGGCAAGCAGGGCCTTCCGGGCCAATGCAGGGTAAGCGGCCTGGTCGCCCAGTCCGTTCGCGGTCAGCAGCACCTTGAGCACGGCGGGATCAGCCAGCGCCGAGGCCGGCGTCTTGGCTTTGGCGATCCCCTTGGTGAAGGCGGCAAGATCGCGTTTCACCTGTGGATCGGCACTCTGGCGCGTGATGTCGACTGCCCGGTTGGCCAGCGCGAGCTTCAAGGCGGGCAGCGGATTGGTGGACACGGAAGCACTGCCGCCGCCCCCCTGGAGCGTGTTCAGCAGATCGCCCCCGGCACTTCCGGTCGGCGGCTGAAACAGCGTCAGGGCGAAGTTGTCGAACGCCATGGCGGTCAGGCGTGGCCTGCCAGCCCGGCCGCGACGTTCGCGTTCACCTCGATCAGGAATTCGAGGTCGGGCTCGCGCGCGCGCATCTCGCGCTGAACCGCGAGGCCGACCGAGATCAGCGAACCGCGCAGCGTGTCGGGCAGGCGGTTGGCCGGATCGCGCAGCGCGCCCACCAGGGCGAGCCAGAGCCGGTCGTTATCGGCCAGCGCGCGTACGCGGGACAGCATCGTTCCGCCCTGACGGATGCGTTGCAGGCCGGCATTGACTTGCAGGAATACCTCCGCCTCCCGCTCGCGCAGGCTCCGATGCGCGGAGGCTGCCTGATAGGCACGCACCGCGCCGCGTTGAGCTGTCATCGTGATGCCTCCGGGTGCATGATGGAGTTCGCGAAGATCTTGGCCTGGCCCTCGGCCGCCTCCTGTCCGGACGCGAGGTCCCTCCCGATGGCGTTCGACATGCGGCCGAGAACCGAATCTTCGTGGCGAACGATACGGCGCGCGAGCTTCAGCGCCGAGTAGCAGTCATCCGTCTCGGCCGCGGCGATCGCGCGATCGAGAATCTCACGGGCGAGCAGGGATGTCGTCGCCGCCTTGAAGTTCTCGGTCAGCTCACGCGCCGACTCCAGCCCCTGCGGCCGCTCGTCCTCGGTGCCGATATAGGCGCGCTGCAACGCGAAGTAGATCCGCCGCGCGGGGCTGTCCGCCTGGTCTGGCGACATGATCTGCTTGCCGAACAGAAACCGCGCATGGGCGGTGAGCTCAATACGAGACTTGGTGCGGAAGCGGATGGGAGCGCCATTCACGATCATTACCTCGCCGGCGCGCAATTCGAGTACCAAGTTGGACATGGGTCACTTTCGATCTGCGTCAGCCAAGCTGGACGGGCGATGCAGGATCGCCCGTCCAGAGTCCCGGCTCGCTTACTTGAAGAGGCTGAGCAGGCTTTGCGGCGCCTGGTTCGCCAGCGACAAGGCCTGCGTGCCGAGCTGCTGACGAATTTGCAGGGCCTGAAGCTTCGCCGCCTCCTTGGCCAGATCGGCATCGACCAACGACCCCAGCCCGTTGTTGAGACTGTCGATCTTGTCGTTGTTGTAGGTCACTTGGTTATCAACGTAATTCGACGCCGCGCCGAAGTAGTTCAGCTTGCTGCCGATCGTGTTGATGATCTTGGTGAATACCCCGCCGGCGGTGATGGCGGCGACGGCGCCGCTGGAGGCGGTCAGCGTTGAGGCGCCGATGGAACCCACCACGGCCGAGCCGCCGAACGTCGCGATGCCGTAGGTGGCGCCGACCTCGTTGCGAACCACCGCCACGTTGCCGAAACCCGCCGTGCCGCCGATGTTGCCCACCAGGCTTTTGCTGTTGTACTTGGCGTCCGCGAAGAACGTCTTGATGTTGGCCACCAGCGACGTGTATTGCGTGGCGTATTGCGCCCGCTGGGTTCCCGTCACCGTGGTGTCCGCCAGTTTCACCAACACCGCCCGCGCGGTGTTCAGCGAGTTGGACACGTCGGTCAGCGCGGTGAGCGTGGTCGACACCAGGCCCTTCACGTTGCCAAGCTGCTGGTTTGCGCTGGTCAGGGCGCCGACATCGGAACGCACCCGCTGGGCCACCGCGAAGGCGGCCCCGTCATCGGTCGCATCGGCAACCCGATAGCCGGTGGAGATCGCCTTCTGCGTCGCCTGCAACTGGCTTTGCGTGAGCTGGAGAGACTGCAGCGCCACGGTGGCGCCGATATTCGTGTTGACCGAATTCAGGGACATGGTGAATTTTCCTGCTTGCCCAAGTGTGAGACATGCCCCGATGTTTTTGCGGGCCGGGCTCAGAATGACCTTCGAAGATTAAGCAACCCTGAATCCAGGCAGGAATTCTTCTCATGGCGCCAGGAATTTGGTCAGCGACAGCGATTGCAGCCCCGAGATCAGCTGATACGACGCCTGCAGCTGCGTCTGGGTGCGGGTGATCGCCGACAGCGTCGCCGCCATGTCGACATCCTCGGCGCCCGACATTTGGCCCTGCAACGCCACGCTCGCATCGGCGAGGCCGGCCCTGGTGGCGTCGAGCGCGGTTTTGCGGTCGCCCAACACGCCGGCATCCTGGTTCAGCGCCGTGATCGCGCCGCCGAGGCTCGTGCGCGTGTCGCCCACCAGGGCTGCGAAGCCGGCTACCCCCGATTGCGTGCTGGACAGCGACCCCAAGGTCGCGAGCGCCCGCAGCACATCGCGCATGTAGGAGCCTGTGGTGGAGGCGCCTTGCGAGGCGACATCGGCATTGGCGCTCGCGAGGATGCCCACTGCCGCGCGCTGTCCTTCCCCCACCTGGATGGCGGGCCGCGCGCCGGCCAGAGCCGCGGCGGGCTGAGCGAGGGCGGGCGAGAACACCGTCGTCCCGCGCGCGTCCGAACGCGCCACTCCCAGCGTCGCGGCGGCGGTCGCGGCTGCTCCCGCCGTACCGAGCGCCGCCACGGCCGCGGCGATGCCGGTCGCGAAGCCGCTGCCGCCGATCTGGTCCGCGTTGGGCACCGGCGGATTGGTCGTGTCCTTCCCGGCGAACACATAGACATCGCCGTCGCGGCTGTTCAGCAACCCGGCCACCTGGCGCAACGCATCGCGCGCCGCAGCCGCGACGCTGTCGACGGTGCCACTGTCCAGGCCGTTCAGCGAATTGGTCCTGGCGTAGAAATCGCTCGCGATCTGGCTGATCTGGCTCAACGCCGTCTGCGTCACGGCCATGCGGCCCGCGGCGGCGTCGATGTTGTTTCGCCACGTCTGGTTGTGGGCTACGGCGGGCGCCAGCGCGAGCGAGGTGGCACCCCCGGCGGCAAGCCCCGCGTAGCTCTCGGCGATCTTGCCGTCGCCGGCCTGCGCGATGAGCGTGTTCAGCCGTTCCCGGGTCAGGGTGCTGTCCCGAACCAACGTGCCGAGCAGCCCTTGCAGGCTGGAAATCGAGCCGCTCATCGCCGTCCTCCCGATCTAGTTGATGGCCTGCAACAGCTGCGCCCACATCGACTGCACCGTGGTCAGGATGCGCGCATTGGCGCCGTAGGCGTTCTGCAACTGCAGCATGCTCGACATTTCGGTGTCGATGCTCACCGCGCTACCGCCGGACAGGCGCGATTGCAGGCTCCCCTGGACCGCCGTCTCGTCGGCCAGCCGAGCCGACACGTCGCCACTCGCCTGCGACTGCGTCGAGACGAGCGTCGCCGCGAAGCGCGCGAGGTCCGGCGGCGAGGCGAAACCCGCCGCGAGCGTGCCGGCGGGGCCCAGGCCGCTCACCGGCACGGCGGCCTGTGCGATGCCGCTCTGTATCTGGCTTCCCAGCGTGAAATCGAGCACGCGGGAGACGAGGTCGCTGAAGCCCGCCGGACCGCCGGCGGGGTTGGGCGAGAACGCGCTCGCCCCGGCCGGATTGGCGGCCACCGCGCGGGTGCCGTCGCGCACCAAAGCCGGGTTCGCGCCGACCGCCGGGTTCACCCCGATCGTGCCGGCGAAGCCGACATAGGAAGCCTGCGTGGGGCTGCCCCCCGCCGTCGGCACCGCGCCGGACGGGTCCGTGAACAGCGCGAGACCCTGCTGGTCGAACCGCGAGGCCAGCGTCTGCGCGAACTGGTCCAGCTGTGCCTGGAAGGTCGGCAAGGTCGTGTCGCGCAACGCGATGCGGGCGCCCAGGGTGCCGCCGGTCAGTTGCGTGGTGACGTCGCTGCCCTGCAGCGTGATCGGCGGCAGGCCGCCAGACGGGTAGCTCGCCCCGGTGCCCGCGATGGCGTTGCCGGTGGCGAGGGGGGCCGCCGCGTGCAGCGGCAGGGACAGGCCGGCGGAGGTCACCGCCAGCACATCGCCGCTCGGTTGCTGAAGAAAGCGCACCCCGGTGGTCGTGGCGAGGCCGCGCATCGCCGCGTCGCGTTGATTCTCGAGATCCGCCGTGTCCTGTGCGATGGCGCGCAGCTGGACGATCTCCGTGCTCAGCCGCCCAATCGTGCCGATGTTCCCATTCGCCGACCTCACGTCGGCGACGATGCCGTCCTGTGCGCCCTGGCGCGCGGACCCATAGGCCATGCTCAGCGCGTTCACCTGCCGCGCCAGCGTGGCCGCCGCATCCACCACCTTGGCCTGCTGCGCCGGGCTCGACGGATCGCCGCCCAAGGTGGCGAACGCATCCTGCAACGCGCCCAACAGGCCCGACAGATCGTTGCCCTTGCCGGGTGAGCCCTGCACCGCGTCGATCGCCTGGAGCGCGCTCTGGCTCGTCGCCAGCCCGGCCACCGTGCCGCCCTGCCGGAGCACCTGGCGTTGCAGCTGGAGGTCGATCGCGCGGCTGACTGGCCCGGCCGCGACGCCCATGCCGACGCCATCCGCCGTCACGCTGGTTTGGGTCGCGATCTCGCGCGCGTAATCGGGTGTGCTCGCGTTGGCCACGTTGCGCGAGATGATGGCGAGTTCGCGCGCGACGTTCGCGACGCCGCTGCCGGCGATCCCGAGGGCGCTTTCAAGGCTCATGATCGATCCGCCGGCCGCCGCCTAGCGTTTCATGTCGATGGTCTGCTGCAACAAATCCTCGGCGGTGGTGATCACCTTCGTGCTTGCCGAATAGGCCCGCTGCGCCACGATCAGCTTGGTGAACTCGGTCGCGATGTCCACGTTCGACTGCTCGACGGAACTTGTGACGATGCCGCCCGCGCCATTGCTGCCGGCGCTCTGCACCCGCGCGCCGCCCGAGGTCGATGTTTCCTCGAAGGCCTGGCCGTTCTTGCGCTGCAGGGCGTTCGGGTCGTTGAACGTCGTGATCGGAACCTGCGCCACGGTGCGCGACTTGCCGTTGTCGTAGTTGATGACGATGTCGCCCGCCGCCGTGGTGCTGACGCTGCTGAAGCTTCCCGGCGGAATGCCGTTCTGGTCGAGCCCGTGCAACGTATAGTCGGCGCCGGCATACTGGGTGAGCCCGGTCGCGGTGCCGTACTGGCCAAGGCCGAGCGCGATCGTCTGCGGCCCGCTGCCGAAATCGGTCGTGAAGGACAGGCTCGCCGACGAGCCGGGCGCGAAGGCCGACGTGGCGATGCCGCCGGTGGCGCCGCTCACGCTGCCCACCGTGCCTTCGGGCACCGTGTTGCCGCTGGTGCTGCCGAAGTTCACCCGCGCAGTGCCGATGGTGGCGCCGCCCTTGGTGTCCGGCGACGAGACCGACACGGTCCAGTCGTTCGCCGCGTTCTGCGACCATGACAGGGTCAGCGCATGCGGCGATCCGAGGCTATCGTAGATGCTGGCCTGGGACGAGATCGGCACGTTGCCGGTGGGTGTCGCGGGCAGGTTCGCCGACAGCGTCATCGAGGTTGTGGGGACGGGCGTATCGACGTTCTGGCTCACCTGGATCGGGGCGAACTTGCCGCGCTGGACCGCCCCTGTCGCGGGATCGACGCTCCAGCCATCGAGGAAATTGCCGGCGCTGTTGACCAGATAGCCATCCTTGTTCATCGAGAAATCGCCGGCGCGCGTGTAGAATTGCTGCGGCAGGAATTGCGTGCCGGCCGGGCCGCCGCCGGATGATTCGCTGACGCTGAAGAAGCCCTGGCCGGTGATCGCCATGGCCAGCGGGTTGCCGGTCTGCGCCACGGTTCCCTGCACGTTGTTGGCGTAGTCGGGCCGCGCCACGACCGCGCCGGAATCGTTGACCGACGCGGTGCTCGTTGTCAGGTAATCGGTGAACGCGGTGTCGATCCGCTTGAAGCCCACGGTCTGCCCGTTGGCGACGTTGTCGCTGATATTGCTGAACGCGGCCGCCTGACCGTTGAGCCCGCTGATGGCGGTGTCCATGGCGCCGAAGAGAGACATATCGCACTCCTGATGGTTTGTCGTGTCGCGGCGATCCGCCTGCTCGGCACAGCGCATCTTTCGTGCCACGCCGAATTCGCGGGATGGCGCTGGCGGCGTGTCATGCGCGACCTGGCCGTGGACAAATCCGACCCGGCAATCATTGCCGGGTGCGGGTCATGTTTGCCGTGGGCAGGGCGAACTTCACGGCGCTCCGTGCCGCTTTCGGGGCTGGCGCGCGACTTGCTGAGTGCGTCGCATGGAGTTGACGACACCCATCATGGCCGCCTTGCCGCCATCCGCCGGACCCGTCGCGGGGCCGGCCCCGATCCTGGCCGCTTTGGCGTCGCCGTTCGCCGCGCAACTCGCGTCGATGCTCGCGCCGGCCAGTCCGGTCGCGGCCAGTCCGGTCACGGCCAGTCCGGTCACGACGAAGCTGGCCGCGAAGGCGACGGCGCCAGACCCTGGGGAGGGGTCACAGGAACCTCGGTCGCTCGTGCCAGGCAGGCCCGACGTGGCGGCAAACACAATGGCTTTGGCTAGTGGCGCGAGCAATCGAGCGCCGCAGCCCCTGGCAGGTGCGGCGGCTTCGGTTGCCGACCCGATGGCCTCGCTGCTCGCGCCGACCGGACCCGACCCGGCGCCGGTCCCGCTTTCGCATGAAGCCGCCGATCAACCGGCGTTCCCCACGCTCGCGCTCGCCGGCCAGAGCGGGACGCGGCCGATCGGGCCGGCAGGCGAATCCCGGCCGCGGACAGCCGCGCGAAGCCGGGAGTCGGGAGAGGGGCGGGAAGACGAACCGGCGGCGGCCTCGCATCGCGCCTTGCCAATGGAGAACACCACGCTCCTCGGCCTCGATGCCGCGCCGATGATCGCGCCACCTGCGATCGCGCCACCTGTAATCGCCTCGCCGGCGACCGGGAGCATCGGTGGCGGACGGCCTGCGGCTGTGCCGCTTGTTCAAGACCCCGTCGGCCCCCGGCCAGCCACCGCCACGGCCGGCGCGAAGGCGTTGCCGGCGCTTTCGCCAGCCCTTCTCGGCGGTGAAGCGGCGCCGGCGCCGGCTCCCGTCGAAGCGCCGGTTTTCGCCTCGGCTGCCGCGCTCCCGCCGGTGCGGGAGCTGGCGGCCCCGCCCGGCAACCCGGTTGCGGCACCATCCGGGTCGGCCGCCACGCGGCAGGTCGTGCCCGCGATGCTGAGCGTCGTGGCCGGACCTGGGGGGGCGGCGGTGACGCTGCACCTCAACCCCGGCGAACTCGGCTCTATCCGCATCACCCTGGAGCGGGACGCCGAGGGCGCCCACGACATCACGCTCGCGGTCGAACGGCCCGAGACGATGCAATTGCTGCGCGACGACGTGGCGCATCTGCATGCGGCGCTCGACCTCGCGGGCGTCGCGCAGACCGGCCGTACGGTATCGCTGCACATGCAGATGGCCGAGCCGCCGCCGCCGGCTGCCACCGCCTCGATGCCCGATCCGTCCGGCGCTGGCGCGAACCCCACTCCCGATCATCGCGGTGGAAGCGGAAGCGGGCAGGGCGCGCGTGCTTTCCCAGGCGCGAACCGGACGACCAACGACCCGGACATGCCGACCATTCCACTGCCTCGGCGCGGCTGGTTCCGCGCCGGCATCGACATCACCGCTTGAAGCAAGGAACCCCGACCATGAGCCTCGCGACCACCTCGGCACAGCAATCCGCGCTGGCCAACGCCAACGCCAACGCCTCCGCCGCCGGTCCGGCCGCCGCTTCGCCGGCATCGGGCGCCAACGCCTCCAGTTCGGCGCTCGGTTCGCTCAGCGGCAATTTCAGCAGTTTCCTCAAGCTGCTCATGACGCAGCTGCAGAACCAGGACCCGACCAGTCCGCTGGACACCAACCAGTTCACCAGTCAGCTCGTGCAGTATTCCAGCGTCGAGCAACAGATCAACACCAACACCAGCCTGACCCAACTGATCCAGCTGACGCAAAGCGGCGCCTTGCTGCAATCCTCCGCCATGGTGGGGCGCCAGGTATCCGTGGCATCCGACCATTTGCCGCTGCAAAGCGGCAAGGGCGGCGTGCAATTCACGGCACAAGCCGCCGGCCCCGTCGCGATCGCCGTCTATAGCGATGCCGGCACCAAGCTCGCCAACGCCACGGTGCTCGCAACCAAGGGGGCCAATAGCTGGAACTGGGACGGCACAAATCTCGCTGGCAACACGGTCCCGGACGGGTCGTACAAGGTGGCCGTGATGGGCGCCGACGCGGCGGGGCATGCCACGGCGCTGCCGTTCACGGTCACCGGCACCGCAACCGGCGTGTCCGCCTCGGGCAACAGCCTGCAACTGACGCTGGGCCAGCAGAGCGTGGATTTCTCGACTGTGCGGTCGGTGGGCAAATAGTACGAGGGTCAAAAGCCCGGGCGATCATGGCGAGCCGCAATCATAGGCTGACAAGGTCTGGCAGGTGGGGCGCACGGCGCCATCATTGTGCCGGACCTGTGGGAGACGGTGCAGGCTAAGCTGGCGGGCAACACAGCCAGGAGCGGGAAGACAAAGCCCCCGCGGTGCCGGCCAGCCTGCTGACCGGGCTGCGGTTCGACGAGGCGGGCAAGCGGCTGGTGCCGACGCATGCGACCAGGGCGGGACGGCGGTATCGCCACGACGTCTCGCAGGCGCTGCTGACCGGCGGCAAGGCCAAGGACCCGACCGGGCGGCGGATACCGGCCAAGGACATTGAGCGGCTCGTCACCGAGCGGCGGCACGCGATCGTCTGCCGGGTCGTGGCGCGGGCGGAGACCAGGATCGCCGAGGTCGCGGTCGAACTGCTGCTGACCGGCACTCTCGCGACCACCAAGGAGCAGCCAATCCAAACCGGAAGAGGCTCGGCGCCGCTGGCGCCGTTTCTCATTCCGGCTCCAGGTCGCCGGAAGTCCAGTCCCCCGACCCGCCTTTGGACTGGCACGGAGCTAACTAACGGACAAACAAGACTAATACTTGGTTCGAGTAAAAATTAAAACTATGAGCGAATTAATTGACTTAAGAGACGCGGGCCTGGAATGGCGACATAAAGCGGGACTGAACACGTCTCCCTCGACGGGCGCTTTGACAAGCCAGGAGTTAAGTCCCGGACAAGTCAGACTGATAGCGGCCCGGAGTAAAGTCAAAATTACAATTGAAATCAAGCACTTAGAGGTGGCGGAGGGAGTGTCCGCCTACGGTTAGCCTAAATCAATGGTTTATAGCTGCATCCGTCTATCGTCCCCCTTTCTATCCCCCTTGAATTCGCGCGATGGGCGGCGAACGGGCGTGGACGGGTGCGGCTATCAGTCGAGATGACCCGCGTATCTGCCCTGAAGCGTAGCCTCGCGCACGCGCGCGGAATGTTGATAGTGGACGCCCTTTCTGTTGTCTGGATCGTCAGGGTGTACGGCCTCCACCCGCGCGAAATGCAGACGATAAGCTCGCTGAAAAAGACCAGCCAGTCTATGCCGTCACATGCACCGGCTCGCCTGCCTTCTAATTTAGCGGCAGCCCGTTCGGGTGCGTAGTGCTAGGCCTCTGCTGCTGCAACAGGTACGTTGGCGAAGTGCTCCGCAGCTTGCAGGAAGGAGGGAAGGAGGTGAATTCTTGCAATTAGCTACCATCGACTTGCTTATGCCAGACGGCATCTATTTCCGCTTCGGTGCACCGGTCGCGCTCTCGAGTAAGCAACTTTGGATCAAAAGCCTCGTGCGCCAGCAGTCGGATCTGCGTTCCAGGGCCGATGAGCGCGGGTCATTAGCCGATCTCGGGGGGCAAGGCTGTTCAATGCTACCGGATATGCTGAACTGAGTCTGTGCTGCAACACAGGCGGAGTAAAGTGAAGCGGCTGACGAGAACGGGGATTCCCGAAGCGGGGAATGTCTGACTCCTAGGGCGGCAACCGACTCGGAGGT
>JANXTF010000019.1 GCA_025352565.1 Rhodospirillales bacterium
CCTCTTCCGCGATGAAGGTGAAGAGGTTGATGACCTTCTCCGGGCTGCCGGCGAACTTGTCCCGCAGCGCCTGATCCTGGGTGCAGACCCCCACCGGGCAGGTGTTGGAATGGCACTGGCGCACCATGATGCAGCCCATGGCGATCAGGCTCGCGGTCCCGATGCCGAACTCCTCCGCGCCCAGCATGGCGGCGATCACCACGTCGCGGCCCGTGCGGATTCCGCCATCCGTCCGTAGACGGACGGAGTGGCGCAGGTTGTTCAGCGTCAGCACCTGGTTGGCCTCGGACAGACCCATCTCCCAGGGACCGCCGGCATATTTGATCGAGGTCTGGGGCGAGGCGCCCGTGCCGCCGACATTGCCTGAGATCAGGATCACGTCGGCCTTGGCCTTCGCCACGCCGGCGGCGATCGTGCCGATGCCGCTGCGCGACACCAGCTTCACACACACGGTGGCGATCGGGTTGATCTGCTTGAGGTCGTAGATGAGCTGGGCGAGATCCTCGATCGAGTAGATGTCATGATGCGGCGGCGGGCTGATGAGCATCACGCCCGGCGTCGCATGGCGCAATTTAGCGATCAGGCCGGTCACCTTGAAGCCGGGCAGCTGCCCGCCCTCGCCCGGCTTCGCGCCCTGTGCGACCTTTATTTCTATTTCGCGGCAGTTGTTGAGGTATTCCGCGGTAACGCCGAACCGGCCCGACGCGATCTGCTTGATCGCGGAGGAGGCATTGTCGCCATTGGCGCGCGGCTTGGCGCGCTCGGGGTCCTCGCCGCCCTCGCCGCTGTCGCTGCGGGCGCCGATGCGGTTCATCGCGATGGACAGCGTCTCGTGTGCCTCGGGGCTGAGGGCGCCCAGAGAGATGCCCGGCGCCACCAGGCGCTTGCGGATTTCGGTGATGCTCTCGACCTCGTCCACCGCGATCGGCGTGCGCAGATCGGTGCGGAAGTCCAGCAGGTCGCGCAACGCCACCGGCGGCATCTTCCGCACGGCGTCGGCATATCTCCGGAACAGTTGGAAGGAGTCGCTGCCGACCGCCTCCTGGAGCATGTGAATGAGGCCGCCGTCGAACGCATGCGTCTCGCCCCGGCGGCGAAGCTTGTAGACGCCACCGACCGGAAGCGTGACCGCGTCGGCGTCCCACGCGATCTTGTGCAGCGCCTGCACCTTCTTCGAAATGCCAACCAGCCCCATGCCGGAGATGCGGGATTGCATGCCGGGAAAGAACTCGGCCACCAGCGCGCGGGAAAGTCCGATCGCCTCGAAATTGCAGCCGCCGCGATACGACGAGACGACCGAGATGCCCATTTTTGACATGATCTTGAGCAATCCCTTGTCGATCGCCTTCTTGTAGTGCTGCACGGCCTCCTTCAACGACAACTGCCCGAACAGCCCGCGCCGCTGGCGGTCCGCGATGCTCTCCTGGGCGAGGTACGCGTTGACCGTGGTCGCGCCGACGCCGATCAAAACGGCGAAGTAATGCACGTCCATGCACTCCGCCGCGCGCACGTTGAGGCTGGTGAAGGTCCGCAAGCTGCACCGCACGAGATGCGTATGCACGCCGGACGTGGCCAGGATCATCGGGATCGGCGCATGATCGGGGCCGAGCGCCTCGTCGGTCAGAATCACATGGGTGCAACCGGCACGCACACCCTCCTCCGCCTCGCGGCAGATGCGGGTGAGCGCGTCGCGCAAGGCGGTCTCACCGCCGCTCCCCGCGAAAGTGCAATCCACCACACAGGCCGATTGACCCATGGTCGCGCGCATCGCCGCGAACTCGGCTGTCGAGAGAACCGGGCTCTCCAGCTGCAACAGATCGAATTGGCTGCTGTCCTCGCCCAGCACGTTGCCAAGATTTCCAAGCCGCGTCTTCAGCGTCATCACGCGGGTTTCGCGCAGGCTGTCGATCGGGGGGTTGGTGACCTGGCTGAAATTCTGGCGGAAATAATGGTGCAGGCCGCGATATTTGTCGGACAGCACCGCGATGGGCGTGTCGTCGCCCATGCTGCCGATCGCCTCGGCGGAATCTTCCACCATCGGGTGCAGGATCATCTCAAGGTCTTCGAGCGTGAAACCGACCGCGAGCTGGCGCCGCCGCAGCGCCTCGGTCTCATAGAGGACCGGCTCCGGCGCGTCGGTTTTGACGATGTGATCGATCTTGCGGATGCGCTTGGCCCATTCGCCGAACGGCTGGCGCGCCGCCAGCATGTCCTTCACCGCCTCGTCGCCATAGAACTTCGCCGCGTCGAGGTCGACGCCGATGGTCTGGCCGGGGCCGACGCGGCCCTTTTCCAGAATCTCGCTCTCGTCGAACTTCACCATGCCGGCTTCGGAGCCGACCACGAGCAGGTTGTCGGCGGTGATGGTGTAGCGCAGCGGGCGCAGCCCGTTGCGGTCGAGACCCGCGATCACCCAACGGCCATCGGTGGCCGCGATCGCGGCCGGCCCATCCCACGGCTCCATGACAGCGGAGCAGTACAGGAAAAGGTCGCGATGCGCGTCCTTCATGGTCGCGTTCTGCCCGATGCTGGCCGGGATCATCAGGGCCTTGACCATCGGCGCATCGCGGCCCGCTTGCGTCAGCACCTCGAACACATTGTCGAGCGTCGCGGTGTCGGAGCCTCCGGCCTGGATGACAGGCTTGATGTCGTCCATGTACTCGTCGAGATTTGGGTCGGACAGCCGCGTCTCGTGGCTCTTCATCCAGTTGATGTTGCCGGTGACCGTGTTGATCTCGCCGTTATGCGCGAGCTTGCGGAACGGCTGCGCCAGCCGCCATGTGGGGAAGGTGTTCGTGCTGTAACGCTGATGGTAGATCGCGAAGCGGCTGACAAACCGAGCGTCGAGCAGGTCCGGGTAGAAGTCGGTCAGGCTCTCGGCCAGGAACATGCCCTTGTAGATGATCGACCTACACGATAACGAACAGAAATACAGTTCCGGTATCTGCGCCGCGATCGCGCGCTTCTCGATCCGGCGGCGGATCACGTACAGGTCGCGCTCGAAACTCGCCTCGTCGGAGCCGCGCGCGTTCCAGACCATGATCTGCTCGATCTCGGGGCGCGTCGCGTTGGCTTTCTCGCCGATGCACTCCACATTGATCGGCACCTGCCGCCAGCCATAGATGCCATAGCCGAAGCCAAGGATTTCGGTCTCGACGATCTGGCGGCAACGCTCCTGCGCCGAAAGGTCGGTCTTGGGCAGGAACACCTGGCCCACGCCGATGCGGCCCGGACGGGTCACATGGCCGCCGCGCTCGACGGCGGCGGCGAAGAAGTCCTGCGGGATCTCGATATGGATGCCGGCGCCGTCGCCGGTCTTGCCGTCGGCGTCCACGGCGCCGCGATGCCAGACGGCCCGCAAGGCGTCGATGCCGGCCTGCACCACGTCGCGCCGTGCCACGCCGTCCAGGGCCGCGACCAGGCCGACGCCGCAGGCATCGTGTTCCTGGCTGGCATTATACGTGTCGGACAGAAGCGCCGCGTTGGCGTTCCAGGCGGCGACGAAATCTTCGCTCATCGAGGTTACTCCGCGGCGACGGCGAGCGCCGTCTGCTGTTGCAGCATGTAGGCGTGCATCGCGGCGGCGGCGTCGCGCCCGTCGCGGATGCCCCAGACCACGAGGCTCGCTCCGCGCACGATGTCGCCGGCGGCAAACACACCGGGCAGGCTGGTCATAAAGCTTTTGTGATCCACCTTCAGGGTGCCCCAGCGGCTCACCTCCAGCCCCTCGGCGCCGAACGCGCTGGGCAGATCCTCGGGATCGAAGCCGAGCGCCTTGATGACGAGGTCCGCCGGGATGTTGAAATGGCTGCCGTCCAGCGGCTCGACCGACTGGCGGCCGGAGGCGTCGGGCATGCCGAGATGCATGTGGATAGCCCTCACGCCGGTCACGTGGCTCTCGCCCAGGAAGGCCTCGGGGCCCGACAGCCAGACGAATTCCACGCCCTCCTCCTCCGCGTTCTTCACCTCGCGCATCGAGCCGGGCATGTTGGGCCGGTCGCGGCGATACAGGCATTTCACCGAGCGGGCGCCCTGCCGCACGGCGGTGCGGACGCAATCCATGGCGGTGTCGCCGCCGCCGATGACAACGACATTTTTCCCGGCGGCGTTCAGCGCGCCCGAGGCAAACTCCGCCGGGGCGTCGCCAAGGCCCTCGCGGTTCGACACGGTGAGGTAGTCCAGCGCCGGCACGATGCCGGGCAGGCCCACTCCGGGGCCGCCGAGATCGCGCGATTTGTAGACGCCGGTGGCCACCAGCACGGCCGCATGGCGCGCGCGCAGATCGGCGAACGGCAGATCGCCACCGATGTCGGCGCCGAGATGGAACACGATCCCGGCCTCCTCCATCAGCCTCCAGCGGCGCAGCACGATGTCCTTTTCCAGCTTGAAGCCAGGGATGCCATAGATCATCAGGCCGCCCACGCGGTCGTAGCGGTCATAGACATGCACTTCGTAACCGATGCGGCGAAGCTCCTCCGCGCAGGCGAGCCCGGCGGGCCCGGCTCCGATGATGCCGACCGAGATGCCGAGTTCCCGCCGTGGCTTCTTGGGCTTCACCCAGCCTCGTTCGAACGCGGTGTCGGTGATGAACCGCTCGACCGCGCCGATGGTGACGCTCTCGAAGCCCTTCTCGATGACGCAGTTGCCCTCGCACAGCCGGTCCTGCGGGCAGATGCGTCCGCAGATTTCAGGGAAGTTGTTGGTCGCGCTGCTGACCTCGTAGGCCTCCTCGAGCCGCCCTTCGGCCGTCAGCTTCAGCCAGTCCGGGATGTTGTTGCTGAGTGGACAATGGATCGAGCAGAACGGCACACCGCATTGGCTGCACCGGCTGGACTGCGCGCGCGCCTGCGGAATTCCGAAATCCCGGTAGATTTCCTCGAAGTCGGTACGGCGGGTCCGCACGTCGCGTTTTTCCGGGCTCGCTTGGGCCAGGCGGACGAATTGCAGCATGGGGTCGGGCATGAAGGCGCTCCGTCGTGCGCGGCCGGGCTCGACCGATCGCGCAGCATTAGAGCAGCCGAAGACCCGATACGAGCGCTAAGAGAGGCATACGACAGCAATGATGTCCTATATTCACGTCTCTCCCACCTTCGCATAACGCGATCGGCCGCATGCTCCGAAGATTAGGTCCGATCGGGGACTATGATGCGGCGTACCTGGCGCGCCGGTCGCCGCCGCGCCGGTATCGGCCGAGATAGGCGGGCACGATCACCTCGAACGGCGTCGGCGTGACGCCGAGCGCCACAAGGCCCGGGAGGTCTGGGTTCGCGATGTTGTCGCGCGAGAGCAGCACGAGTTGGTCGCGGGTGAACGGCTTGCCGGGAATGCGCTCCATCACGCTGGCCTGCAGACGCGCGAGTCCCGGCGGAATGGTCACAAGGCGGCGATCGCGCCGGGTTTCCGCGAGAATCCATACCAGGATCTCGCGAAAGGTGAGCACCTGCGGGCCGCCGAGTTCGTAGGTGGTGCCTCGGGCGTCAGGCCGCGTGAGAGCCGCCATCACCGCCTCGGCCACGTCGACGACATAGACCGGTTGGAATTTCGTGGCGCCGGAGATCACCGGCATGAAGGGCAGCATCTGTGCCATGGAGGCGAAGCGGTTAAAGAACTGGTCCTCCGGACCGAACACCAGCGAGGGACGCAGGATCGTGGCACTTGGCATGGCGGCGTGGATGGCGGCCTCGCCGAACGCCTTGGCGCGGGCATAGGCACTGGGGCTCGCCGCATCGGCGCCGATGGCGGAGACATGCACCAGCCGGACAACCCCGGCGGCGGCGCTGGCGCGGGCCACGTTGGCCGCCCCCTCGCCCTGAACGCGCTGGAAGTCGCCCGGGCGACGCTCGGCCAGGATGCCGACAAGGTTCACCACCACTTCGGCGCCCTCGACCGCGCGATCCACGGTGGCCTGGTTCGCCAGCGAGGCAAACAGTGGCACCACCTGACCGACGGCGCCCATCGGCTTGAGGAACAGCGCGCCTTCCGGATCCTGCACCGCCACCCGCACCACGTAACCGGCGCCTGCGAGGCGTTTGACCACGTAGCGCCCGATGAAGCCCGAACCGCCGAAAACCGTCGCCACATTGCGCGTCGCCATTGCCGAACCCCTGTCAGATGCACCCTTGATATGCATTGCCCGCGCGATCCTCAAGCCGCGCGTCCTCCCCCCAGTTGACGCCGTCCGCACCCGCCGCTACATCGCAGCGCTTCCGTGGGTTCGGGCGTCAGCCCCGACCTCGTGCCTGCCCAGGTGGCGGAATTGGTAGACGCGCAGGTTTCAGGTATCTGTGACCGCAAGGTTGTGGAGGTTCGAGTCCTCTCCTGGGCACCACCGCGTCCGAAGCGAACCCCTTGATGGCGGATATCACCCAGTTCATGGCCAGTGCCACGCTCCATCTGCATCGGCATGACTTGCCCGATGGCCTGTCGCTCGGCCCCGTCGTGGCGGTCGACACCGAGACCATGGGCCTCAACCCGCATCGCGACCGGCTTTGCCTCGTGCAGCTCTCGGCCGGCGACGGGCAGGCGCACATGGTGCAGTTGATCCCGGTGGCGCTCGGCGGGCGCGGCTACGATTGCCCGAACCTCAAGGCGATGATGGCGGACACCGCCGTAACCAAGCTGATGCATTTCGCGCGCTTCGATGTCGCGGTGCTGGAGCACGCGCTGGACATCGCGGTGGCGCCGGTGAAATGCACCAAGATCGCGGCACGGCTGGTGCGGACCTTCACCGATCGCCACGGGCTGAAGGATCTGTGCAAGGAATTGCTCGGCGTCGAGCTGTCCAAGCAGCAGCAATCCTCCGACTGGGGCGCACCAGAACTCTCGCCCGAACAATTGGCCTATGCCGCGTCCGACGTGCTGCACCTGCATGCGCTTTGGGCGCGCCTTGCCGGACTGCTCGCCCGCGAGGGACGCACCGAGCTGGCGGAAGCGTGCTTCGGGTTCCTGTCGGCACGCGGCAAGCTCGATCTGCTGGGTTACGAGGCGCCCGACATCTTCGCGCATTAGGCTCCTGTAACTCTTCTTAAGGAAGTCTCATTTGACCGGCGGGGGCCGCGCCCGTACAGCATCGTCCCCCCTGAATGGAGCCACACGAAGCAGCATGACCGCGTCCGTCGCCCTTCGGCAGACCGATATCGACGTCGCCCGCCAGGTGCTGGCGATCGAGGCCGACGGCTTGCGGGCCTTGGCCACCTCGCTCGATAGCAGCTTCGCCGCAGCCGTGGATGTCCTGCAAGCGGTGGCCGGACGTGTCGTGGTATCCGGGATGGGCAAGTCGGGCCTGGTCGCGCGCAAGATCGCGGCGACGCTGGCCTCCACCGGCACCCCTGCCCTGTTCGTCCATCCGGGAGAGGCCTCCCACGGCGATCTCGGCATGATCGTGCCGGGCGACGCGCTGCTGACATTGTCCAACTCGGGCGAGACCGCCGAACTCGCGGACCTGGTGGCGCATGGCCACCGCTTTGGCATCCCGATGGTGGCGATCACCGGACGTGCCGAGAGCTCATTGGCGCAGGCGGCCACCGTGGCGCTGGTGCTGCCGCCGGCGCGCGAGGCCTGCCCGATGGGACTGGCCCCCACCACCAGCACCACGCTGCAACTGGCGCTCGGCGACGCGCTCGCGGTGGCGCTGCTGACGCGGCGCGGCTTTGGGCCGAGCGACTTCCGCAAATTCCATCCCGGCGGCCGCCTCGGCGCCAAGCTGCGGCGGGTGCGGGACTTCATGCATGTCGGGGATGCCCTGCCGCTCGCTCCGCCGGAAACGCCGATGCACGCGGCCCTGTTGCTGATGACCGAAAAGCGTTTCGGCTGCCTGGGCGTGGTCGACGCCCAGGGCCGGCTCGCGGGCATCCTGACCGATGGCGACCTCCGCCGCGCGATGGGGCCAGACCTTCTGGCGCGCCACGCCGGAGACATCATGACGCCGCGTCCGCGCACCATCGCGCCAGACATGCTGGCCGCCGACGCGCTGCGCGATATGACCGAGCGCGACCGCCCGATCACCACCCTGTTCGTGGTCGATCCCGATGGGCGCCCGGTCGGTATCCTGCACATTCACGACCTGCTGCGGAGCGGGGTGGCATGACGATCGCGCCGATGCAGCGCCGCGCTGCGCCGTCCTGGCTCAAAGCCGCGCCGGGGCCGGCCGGAGGGCGCCCGTTCGGCAATCGGGCAGGCCGTGCCAATCCATCGGCCCGCGCCATGGCGCGGCGGCGCTTCGCGGTGAACTGGGCCAAGCGCCTGCTGCCGCTGGCCGCCCTGGCGCTGCTCGGCAGCCTGGCGCTTTGGCCGGAGTTGAGCCGCCAGACCGACGCCGCCGCGCGCCTGGCGTTTCGCTCGCATGGCGTTGCCGTGGATGGCGGCCAATTGGTGGACGCCAATTACAGCGGCGTCGATGCACGCGATCGGCCCTACACCATGACCGCGTCGCGCGCCCGTCAGGTAACCCCGGACCGGATCGACCTGACCGATGTGAAAGCCGATCTGGGCGCGGGTGCGCCGGGTTGGCTGATGATCGAGTCCAAGGCCGGCGTCTACAACCAGCATGGTGGCCAACTCGACCTGTCCGGCGATGTGCGCCTGTATCGCGAGGACGGGACCACGATGCTGACCGACTCGGCCGCGATCGACCTCAAGGCGGGTGCCGGCGCGAGTGCCGACAAGGTTCATGCGGAGGGACCGTTCGGGCAACTCGATGCCCAGGGTTTCACGTTGACCGATCGGGGTGCCGTGATCCAGTTCACTGGGCCAGGCCGCCTCATCCTGAACGGCCGGCGGCCATGAAGCGGTTGGCCATGAAGCGGTTGGCCCTGAAGCGGTTGGCCATGAAGCGGTTTCTGGCTCTGGCCCTGGGCGCCGGCTTGCTGGCCCCGATCATGGGACCCGGCTCCGCGCGGGCGCAGCAACTGGATCTCTCCAAGGGCGGCCCGGTGGATGTGACGGCGCGCGGCGGGTTCGAATGGGTCGAGAACGAGCAGAAGGTGGTCGCCAGCGGCGATGCGCGCGCCGTGCGCGACAACGTCACCGTGATGGCCGACCGGCTGGTGGCGTTCTATCGCAAGAAGCCGGGCGCGGCGCCCGCTGCCGCGAAATCAGGGGCAGCGTCGGCGGGTACTGACCTCGACGGCGGCAACAACGAGGTTTACCGCCTGGAAGCCGATGGCCACGTCCGTATCCTCACGCCAACCGACGAGGCGCAGGGCGACCGCGCCATCTACGACATCGATCAGGCCGTGCTGGTGATCACCGGGCGGAACCTGAAGCTGACCACGCCGCAGCAGGTGATGACCGCGCGGGACAGCATGGAATATTGGTCGCAGAAGCACATGGCCGTCGGACGCGGCCAGGCCGTGGTGGTAACATCCGATGGCCGCCGCCTCTCGGGTGACACCGTCGTGGGTTACACCGATGCCGGCGCGCCGGCCGCCGCACGTGCGCCGGGGGGCGTGGCCGGGCCAGCGGCCAAGCCGGCCGATCCGGCCGATCCAGTGGCCGCTTCCGGCAAGATCCAGCGCATCGAGGCGTTTGGCAATGTCGAGGTGCGCACCAACGTGGACATCGCGCGCGGCGACCGGGGCGTGTATGTCGCCGAAACCGGCATGGCTCGGCTGGTGGATCATGTCCGCATCACCCACGGGCAGACGCAGCTCAACGGGCGCGCGGCCGACATCGACATGAAATCCGGCATCGCCCATCTCTCTTCCACGCCGGGCGAACGGGTGAGCGGCCTGATCGTCCCCGGCGAGGCGAACCCTGCGGCGAAGGCGGCCAAGTGATCGCCGAGCTTCGCGTGCTGGCCGGCGGGGCTGCGGAACCGAGCCCGGCGCCAACGGGACCGATGACCGGCGGCCTGGTCGCGACCGGCGTGGGCAAGATCTACAACAAGCGCCCTGTGGTACGAAACGTCACGGTCTCGGTGCGGCGCGGCGAGGCTGTCGGGCTGCTCGGCCCCAACGGCGCCGGCAAGACGACCACGTTCTACATGATCGTCGGGTTGGTGCGGCCCGATACCGGCTTCATCACCCTCGATGGCCAGGACATCACGATGCTGCCGATGTACCGGCGCGCGCGCATGGGCATCGGCTACCTGCCGCAGGAGGCCAGCGTGTTTCGTGGCCTCAACGTGGAGCAAAACGTCATGGCCGCGCTGGAGGTGGCCGAGCCGGATCCCGACCGGCGGGCGCAGATGCTGGACGAGTTGCTGAGCGAGTTCGGCATCGGCCATCTGCGGCGCACCCCGGCCCTCGCTTTGTCGGGCGGCGAGCGGCGGCGGGTGGAGATCGCCCGCGCGCTGGCGACGCAGCCCTCCTATATCCTGCTGGACGAGCCGCTCGCGGGCATCGACCCGATCGCGGTGGGCGAAATCCGCGATCTTGTGTCGCACCTCAAGCATCGCGGCATCGGCGTCCTGATCACCGACCACAACGTCCGCGAGACGCTCGAAATCATCGACCGCGCCTACATCATGCATGACGGGCAGTTGCTGATGGAAGGCCGCCCGCACGAGGTCGTGGCGCACGAGGACGTGCGGCGCGTGTACCTTGGGGAAAGGTTTAGCCTGTAATCTGGCCTCCATGAGGTCAGTCGCACATTTGAGCACGATTCTTGCTTGCATCCGTTCGAAACTCGGGTTGCAGTGCGAAGCGGAGACGGCAGGACCATCCGGTCCCTGTGTTCGTGCTCGCCAACCTGGGTTTTGATGCAAATGGCGATCGGCCCGCGTCTCGACCTCCGGCAGTCGCAGTCCCTGGTGATGACGCCGCAGCTGCGCCAGGCGATCAAGCTGCTGCAATTCTCCAACCAGGATGTGACCGCGTTCATCGACGAGGAGCTGGAACGCAACCCGCTGCTGGAACGCGGCGACATTTTTTCGGACGAGGCTGCCCCGGCAGAGCGTCCGGCGCTGGACCAAACGGCCCTGCCCGAGCGCGACGCGACGGACGTTGCGGATCGGGTTGGGTCAGAAAACCTGCCCAGCGAGGCCGCCGCCCCCCTCGATGCCGATTTCTCCAACACCTACGATCCGGGCGGCGCCGCCGATGGCGGGCTGTCGCGGGGCAGCGGTGCCTCGTCCAGCTTCGATGGCGATGATCGCGGTATCGACGACTATGCCGAAAGCCGCCGCTCGCTGAGGGACCACCTGGGCGAGCAGATGCGCCTCACGTTCCGCGACCCGGCCGATCGGCTGATCGGCGCCTATCTGATCGCGCTGCTCGATCCGAGCGGGCGGCTATCGACCACGCCCGAGGCGCTGGCCTACGCCATGGGCGCCGACCTGGACCGGGTGGAGAGGGTGCGCCACGCGATGATGCGGCTCGATCCGGTGGGCATGTTCGCACGCGACCTGCGTGAATGCCTGATCGTGCAACTGGCCGAAAAGAATCGGCTCGACCCGGCGATCCAGGCCATGCTCGACAACCTCGACCTGCTGGCCCGCCACGATCTGCGCCGGCTCATGGCGGTCTGCGAGGTCGATGGCGAAGACCTCGCCGAGATGATCGCCGAAATCCGTAGGCTCGACCCCAAGCCCGGCGCTTTGTGGGACGCGACGCCCCCGCTCGCGGTGATCCCCGACGTGCTGCTGCGGGTGGCGCCGGATGGCGGCTGGCTGCTGGAGTTGAACCCCGAAACCATGCCGCGCGTGTTGGTGAACCAGCGTTTCACCGCGCATCTGCTGCCGAAGGCCTCGCGGGCGGACCGCGCGTTCCTGGCAGAGAAGCTGCAAACCGCCAACTGGCTGGTGAAATCGCTGCAACAGCGGGCGCAGACCATCCTCAAGGTCGCGACCGAGATCGTCGCGCAGCAAGACGCGTTCTTTCGGCACGGCGTGGCACACCTGCGCCCGCTGATCCTGCGCGACATCGCCGACGCGGTGGAGATGCACGAGAGCACCGTCAGCCGGGTGACCGCGAACAAGTATCTTGCGACGCCGCGCGGCATCTTCGAACTGAAATACTTTTTCACCACCGCGATCGCGGGCACCTCGGGCGAAAGCCATAGCGCGGAGGCGGTCCGGCATCGAATTCGCCTCCTCGTGGGCGCCGAACCTATCGATGAAGTGCTCTCCGATGACGCTATCGTTGCAGTTTTGCGACGGGAAGGCGTGGACATCGCCCGCCGGACCGTGGCCAAATACCGCGATGCGCTGCGCATTCCAAGCTCGGTGCAGCGCAAACGGGAGAAGGCCGTGCCTGCCTGACCCATGCCGCCCTGGCTGGAGCTGGCTGCACGACGGTCCCGAATCACGGCGACGAGGCAAACGCATGCAGATCACGGTATCGGGCAAGCAGGTCGAACTATCCGACGCGCTTCGCACGAGGGTCTCCGACCAGCTGGATCAGATCGCGGGCAAGTATTTCGACCACGCGCTGGAAGCCAACGTCACGTTCAGCCGCGCCCGCAGCTTCTTCACCTGCGACATCAACGTCCATGCCGGACGGGGGCTGACGTTGCGCGGCGAAGGCGAGGCGGCTGATGCGAATTCGGCGTTCGACGACGCGGCCGAGCACATCGCCAAGCGCCTGCGACGCTATCGCCGGCGGGTGAACGAGCATTCCCGCGACGTCGCCAGCCGCGAACGTCCGGAGGCAGCGCGGCAATACACGCTACGGCAGGAGGAGGAAGGTGGCGCGGCCGCGAACGGCGGCGGCGTGGCTCAGGCCGCGACCTACGCAACCGTCATCGCCGAAGTCGCGGCCGAGATCGCGCGACTGTCGGTCAGCGACGCCGTGATGCGGATGGACCTGGCCGACCAGCAGATCCTGATGTTCCGCAACAGCGCCAATGGCGAGCTGAACGTGGTGTATCGCCGCAGCGACGGGCATATCGGCTGGATCGACCCGTCCGACAAATAGCCGCTCATGCGGTGCCCCTCCCCTCCGGCAACTCACGCGCCTGGGGGAGGGATGGACCGAAGCAGGAAAGCGGAAACCGGGCTTCCCGGCTGGACAGGGAAGTCTGGCATTGCCTATAGCATCCCCATGATGAACGCCGTGACGCCCGCGCCCCTGTTCGCCGCGAACGCGACAGAAAACGCGGTGGCCTTGGTGGTCCCGGTCATTCTCTCCGGCGGCTCGGGCAGCCGGCTGTGGCCGGTGTCACGCGAAAGCTTTCCCAAGCAGTTCTGGCCGCTGATCGGCGAGCGCTCCATGATCGTGGAGACCGCCAAGCGCGGCGTGGGCGTGGGCTTCGCGCCCCCGGTGATCGTGTGCAACCAGGAGCACCGCTTCATCGTGGCCGAACAACTGCGCGATGCCGGCATTCTGGACGCGCGCATCGTGCTCGAGCCGGTCGGCCGCAACTCCGCCCCCGCCATCGCCGCCGCAGCCCTGCTGGTCGCCGAGACGGACCCCGAGGCGGTGATGTGGGTGATGGCCGCCGACAGCGCCATCGCCGACCTCTCCGGCCTGCACGCGACGCTCGCCCACGCGGTCGCGGCTGCGCGCGCCGGCCGCATCGCCACCTTCGGCATGCGCCCGACCACGCCCGAGACCGGCTATGGCTACATCGAGGTCGGCCCTGCGCTCGACGGGTTCGAAGGCGTGAATGAGGTGGCGCGCTTCGTCGAGAAGCCCGACGCCGCCACTGCCGCCAGCTTGGTCGCCACCGGCCGCTATCTGTGGAACTCGGGCATGTTCGTGTTCACCGCGGCCACCATGCTGGCCGAACTGGCGCTGCACGCGCCCGACGTGTTGACGGCCGTTCGCCCCGCCGTGCGCGACCGCGTCCAGGATCTCGACTTCGTCCGGCTCGACCCAGCGGGCTTCGCCGCCTGCCCCGATATCAGCATCGACTACGCGGTGGCCGAGCGTACCACCCGCGCGGCGGTCGTGCCCTCCGATCTTGGTTGGTCCGACGTCGGCAGTTGGAGCGCCCTGTGGGACATGGGACCACAGGATTCCGCCGGGAACGTCTCGGTGGGCGACGTGCTGCTCGAATCGTCGCGCGACTGCTATGTCCGCAGCGACGGCGTCCTTACCGCCGTGGTCGGCCTGCGCGACGCCATTGTGGTCGTCACCGAGGACGCGGTGCTGGCCATGCACCGTTCGCGCTCGCAGGACGTCAAGAAGGTCGTCGAGCGGCTGCGCCAGGCGGGGCGGCACGAGGGTGTCGCGCATAACCGCTCCTACCGCCCGTGGGGCTTCACCGACAGCCTCATCACGGGCGAGCGCTTCCAGGTCAAACGCATCATGGTCAATGCCGGCCACAAGATCTCGCTGCAGAAGCATTTCCACCGTGCCGAGCACTGGGTGGTGGTCGCCGGGAGCGCCATGGTGACCCGCGACGGCGAAGTCACGCTCGTGCGCGAGAACGAGAGCATATATCTGCCGTTGGGCAGCGTTCACCGGCTCGAAAATCCCGGCCGCATTCCGCTCACCTTGATCGAGGTGCAGTCCGGCAGCTATCTCGGCGAGGACGATATCGTCCGCATCGAGGACCACTACGGCCGCAGCTGAACCGCGCGGCCTTCCCCACCAACTTTTCAGAGTATCCAACAGCATGCCCACAGCCCTCGTAACCGGCATCACCGGCCAGGACGGTGCCTATCTCGCCCAGCTTCTGCTCAACAAGGGCTACGAGGTGCATGGCCTCATGCGCCGCTCCGCGTCCGCCGACATCGTCGGCGAGCGGTTGCGCTGGCTCGGCATCCTCGACCATGTCCGGATCATCGACGGCGACCTGATCGACCTGTCCAGCACTATCCGCATCATGCAGCAGGTCAAGCCGGACGAGGTGTACAATCTCGGCGCCCAGAGCTTCGTCGCCGCCTCCTGGCATCAGCCGCTGCTGACCGGCACCGTGACCGGCCTCGGCACCGTCAACATGCTCGAAGCCGTCCGCATCGTGCAGCCCACGGCACGCTTCTACCAGGCGTCCAGCTCCGAGATGTACGGCAAAATCCAGGAGCCGGTGCAATCCGAGACCACGCCGTTCTACCCGCGCAGCCCCTACGCCGCCGCCAAGCTGTATGCGCATTGGATGACGGTGAACTACCGCGAGAGCTTCGGCATGCACGCC